>CAYYBE010000001.1:0-158240 GCA_964470345.1 uncultured Candidatus Babeliaceae bacterium
CTCGTATGAAATGGTTGCAGGGATATCAAGTGCTTCATCCTATGGGATGGGATGCGTTCGGGTTGCCTGCTGAAAATGATGCCATTAAACGAGGTGTGCATCCACAGGTAAGTACATCATCAAATATTGCAACATTTAAAAAGCAATTGGCCGATGTTGGCGCAATTTACGATTGGTCAAAAGAGATTAACACGACCGACCCTAGTTATTACAAATGGACCCAGTGGATCTTTTTACAGATGTATAAGGCTGGTCTTGCCTATGAAGCAGAAGCACCTATTAACTGGTGCCCTTCCTGTTTAACAGGCTTAGCCAATGAAGAGGTTACTGGTGGTGTGTGTGAACGTTGCTCAACGCCAGTTGAACAGAAAAAAATTCGCCAATGGATGTTACGCATTACTTCATATGCTGAAAAACTTCTTGATGGGCTTGATCATCTTGAATGGCCTGAAAAAGTAAAACGTATGCAGCGCAACTGGATAGGTAAAGCTGAAGGGCTGGTTTTCAAAGCTCCTGTCGTTGGTACTTCCCTTACCCTTGAGACCTATTCAACGCATTATGAAGCATTTGTTGCCGATACCTTTATTGCCCTTGCTCCTGATCATGCAATACTGAGGGATCTGTTGAAAGGGGTAGCAGGTAAAGAAGCTATTCTTGATGCTTGTAATCAACTTGTTAAAAAGCGTGCACAGCAAGAGCATGGTGATAAAGATATTGAAGGTGTCTTTACGGGACGGTATGTCCTTGACCCGGTCAGCGGTAAACAGATGCCGATCTGGGTAGCAAATTACGTATTGACCGATTATGGTACGGGAGCGGTACGCTGCTCTGCGCATGATGAACGTGATTTTGCTTTTGCTAAAAAATATGGGATTCCGCTCAAGGTTGTCTTAGTTCCACAAGATCCGCTGCAACAGCTTTCTGTTAAAAATTTTGAAGAATGCTATACAAACATGGAAGAAGGGATTTTGCTTGAACCAGCGCCATTTGCTGGCAAAAAAGCGGGTGCGCTTCGCAAAAAAATTGCTGAATATTGTATTGCCCAAGGGTACGCTGTACCACAAACGCAATATAAGTTGCGTGATTGGGTCTTTTCTCGCCAACGCTATTGGGGAGAGCCGATCCCTCTTGTCCATTGTGAGCAATGTGGCGTTGTTCCGGTGCCTGAAGATCAACTCCCGGTAGAGCTTCCTAAAGTAGAGCGCTACCAGCCAACAGGCACGGGAGAGTCTCCGTTAGCAAATATTCAAGAATGGGTTAATGTACCATGCCCACAATGCCAAGAACCAGCACGCAGAGAAACAAATACGATGCCGCAATGGGCAGGGTCAAGCTGGTATTTCTTACGCTATCCAAATCCAAAATTGACCGACCAACCATTTAGCCAACAAGATATGCGTTATTGGTTGCCGGTTGATCTGTATGTTGGTGGCATTGAGCATGCCATTTTGCATCTTTTGTATGCCCGTTTTTATACCAAAGTTTTGTATGATTTGGGCCATCTTCCCTTTGACGAGCCGTTTAAGCAGCTCTTTAATCAAGGGATGGTATGCAAATATTCAGAAAAAACAGGCTTGGTAGAAAAGATGTCCAAATCAAAGGGTAACGTTGTTAACCCTGATGAGATTGTGCATAAGTATGGCTCAGATGTCTTACGTATGTACATCCTCTTTATGGGGCCACCAGAATTAGACTGCGAATGGCAAGACAATGGCCTTGATGGGGTTAAACGTTTCTTGATTCGTTTCTGGGATTATATGATGGCACCTGACACGATTTTGCCAAAAGGTCAGATTGAATCGCCTGAAGTAACACGTCGGTTGAATCGTTTACTGAAAGACGTGCATGACCGTTTTGAGGTATTTAAACCAAATACGGCAGTCGCGTCATTTATGGAATGGTTGAATGATGCAACGGCCCATAAAATGAAATTGAGTCAAGCCTCTGCTCAACAGGTTATTGTTGCTCTGTCGAGCATGGCGCCCTTTATGACGAGTGAATTACTTGAGAAATTATTTGATAAACCATTGAGCGCTTGCCAGTGGCCAACCTATGATCCCCAATGGTTAACAAGCTTTGAGACAAAGATAGCTTTACAGGTTAATGGCAAAGTTCGTGCGGTAATCTCTTCACTTGTTGGAGTTGAACAGCGAGAATTAGAAAAAATCGCCCGTCAAGAAGTTGAACGTTGGCTTGAAGGTAAATCGGTTGAAAAAGTGATCTTTGTAAAAGACAAGCTTTTGAATTTTGTGGTGAAATAGATCGTTATAAAAAGGGAGAGGCTATGAAGATATTTTTAGATACGGCCAACGTTGAAGCAGTTCGCCGTCTTGTTGCCACAGGCTGTGTGCATGGGATCACAACAAACCCAACACATTTGAGTAAAGAGGGTGGCAATCCGCTTGCTGTCGTAACAGAGCTCTGTGCAATTTTGCAACCGCACGGTGAAGTGTGCGTGCAAGTAACAGAGCGTGATCCCAAGGCAATGGGAGAGCAAGCAAAACGTATTGCAGGACTTGCAGAAAATGTGGTTGTTAAAATTCCTTGTATGCCCCAATTTTTCCCCATTATTGATGCGTTAACAACTGACGAAATTCCCGTTAACATAACGCTTGTTTTCTCTCTTGCGCAGGCGCTTGCCGTCGCGGACTTGGGGGTTGCTATGGTTTCGCCATTTCTTGGACGTCTTGATGACAGTGGTGCATCAGGCATCGCCGTACTTGAAAATATTGTTGAAACTTTTGAAACCTATGCGTATGAAACAGAAGTGTTAGCCGCCTCGATTCGCTCTGTTGATCAGATGGAAAAAGCAGCATTGGTTGGTGCAGATATTGTAACGCTTTCGCCCCAATTGTTTGAACAAGCATTACAGCATCCACTTTCAGAAAAAGGGCTTATGCAATTTGCTGCAGATTGGGAAAAGCTCGGTGTTCGCCAATTCTAAGTCGCATACCATCCTCATGGTAACGAATAACTACACCCCATTCTCAGGTGGGGTGGTCAGCTCGTTACTTTCGACCTGTGCTGAATTGCGCAGACAGGGTCACCGTGTCGTTATTGTTACATTTGATTTTCTTGCAGACGGTACTCAAGAGCCTGACGTAATTCGTGTACGTTGTGCAGGTCGATTTACCTATCGTGGTAATCACTGTGTACTCCCTTGGCGCATGGGCTCGCAACTTGCAAAAATTATTGATGATCTTAAACCTGATCTTATTCATGTACATCATCCCTTTCTGCTAGGGGCAGCAGTCGTGCCGCTTGCCCATCGTCGCAAGATTCCTCTCGCTTTTACGCATCACACACTCTATGAAGACTATGTGCATTATGTGCCGTTGCCTCAGTGTATAACTCGTCCCATTACCCGTTGGTTAGTACGTCGCTTTTGTAAGAATGTTGCTACCGTGATAGTTCCAGGTGCATCGATTGCACGCTATCTCGCGCAGCAAGGTATACACCATGCGGTTGTGGTCCCGAGTGGGATTTTGCCCTGTTTTATTCAACAATCATATGTTTTGAAAAAAATTACTACTGGTGAGCCAATAGAGCTGCTTTCGGTGAGCCGCTTTGTTCCTGAAAAAAGTATAGAATTTCTGCTTGAGGTAGTCGCCAAGCTTGGATCCCGGTACCATGTGACGCTTATTGGGTATGGTGCATCGGGAGCTGCCCTGCGAGCATATGCCTATGAACGATTGGGGCTCAGCCCTGAGCAGGTGCAATTTATTGAGCATCCGTCGAAAGAGCATATGTCTGATTGGTACCGACGTGCGCATCTCTTTCTCTTTGCTTCAGTTACTGAAACCCAGGGATTAGTGCTTGCAGAGGCGATGGCTTTCGGTACTCCCATTATTGCCCGCGCAGGACCAGGGATTGTTGATTGTGTCGTTAGTGGGGCGAATGGTTATTTGGTTACGTCTGTTGATGAAATGGTAGCGCGAGTTCGTGAAATTACAGCTCTTGAGAACCGAGCACTGTATGAAGCGCTTCAGCGGGAAGCTTTTGCAACAGCCCAGAATTATTATCCTCATAAGACTGTTCAAGAACTTTTGAATGTCTATAAAAGCTTATTGCCACAACAAAACTCTTAAAGATAGGTGATCTCTTTTGTTACACTCGTTTTTGATGGGTGAACTTACCAAAGGGGAAACCATGAAATATCCGTATTATGTTCTTGCTGTAGTAACGACTGGGGCCACAGGAGCATGCGTGTTGGGGAGTGCTGCTAAGTATGCTAGTTCAGCAGAAATGATTTCAGTATCGTCTTACCCGTCGTTAACCATGTCAGTATCAGGCTCAACCTCATCGTTCTCGCCATCTTCTGCTCCTACGCTTCCTGGAGCTGCTGAAGAGACTGAACGAGCAGATGAGCCCTCAATGAGTTCTTCTTCCGCGCCTCTTTCCCCATTATCGTTTATCGAGTTATCAGGGCGACAAAATAAACAGGTTATTGATATTGGTTGTTATCTTCAAATGCCTGCAGAGAGCAAAGAAGTTGTTGCCGGTATTTTTTATGTTGAGCATGAGCAAGAAAAGCTTGCCGTTGTCTATCGCAATACTATTGGGAAAATTCTTGGAGTACTCATTGATCCTGCATCAGGTAAGCAGATAGCCGAGCTCAAGGGCTGCTCGCTTGGACGACATGATTTCTATGGAATAGGGCGAACGGCCGATTCCAGTAAATTGATTATTGCTGCGGGTAATACGGTGCAGATTTTTGATACAAAGACAGGAAATCTTTTGAACAAAACTCAGTTCCCTGAGGACAAACATATTGTCCAGCTTCTTTGCCGGGGTAATAGTTATTTTTTGCTTACATTTTCTGATAACAGCGTTGTAATGGGTGAATACAGGGACCAGGTACTCTGTGCTTTTACTCAACTTAAAATGCCAACAAAACATATAGCTTTGAGTAGTGATGGCACGCTCAGCGCTTTTTTGCAGAGCTCAGGCTCTGTATCTCTGTGGATTCCACACAAAGGAAAGCATTTGGATACGGTTTCTTTTGATTCAAAGGTATGTACCGCATTTGCAATTGAAAACAACAGACTGGTAATTGCATGGGAGCAAGAAGCGTCTGCATGGGATATTACGTGGAATGGGCAAGCATCAAAATTGGAAAAAGTATCTCAGCTAGATAGGACATTTGATTGTGCAGTCTCGAGAATTGTCCTTGATGCTCAAGGGAACTATATAGCATACGTTCTTAAAGATGATTCAATCCAGGTTTTTGATGGAATTGTTGCAAAAGGTTCTTTTAGAATTACTGAAACGATTGAAGATGTGAGTTTTGAGGGGGATTTGCTCAAAATTTCCATGGTAGATGGGCGACAGGTTCGCAGCCTCCAGATAAGAGATATAGCAAACAATTGTGCCCTTGTACGTCACCAAGCAGGTTGCGGCTCATCTTCAAAATTTGCGGTATATGGAAAACAATATGTGGTCTATGGGCAAGTATTGGGAAGCCTTTTTTGTACTTCTGTCTTGCCACAAGATGGATTAGCTGCGTTTATACAGGCATTATCAAGGCTATCAAAAGACACGTATGTTTTTCTCTCGGATTTATCTGAATATCAACAGAAATGTTTTCAAGATTTTTCTCCTTTTACCCGCCGTTGTTTGGAAAGTCAGTATCCTTTCTTGATTGTGCATGATGACCAGAAAGAATTGTTAGAAATGTTGAATAATCTTTCACGAGAAACGTTGTGCATAGTAACCGAAAAACAGGAGCGAATTTTTAAGCTGTTGCATCCTGCGGTTCGGGAAAAAATAACAGAAGATTATCCTCTTCTTATGCATCAAGACCAGGAGTCTGCGCCACTTGTTCGCAAAATTCAAGAGCACAAGCTTTCGGTTATTGATCACCGCTTGTTTAACACAATACCTGAGGATATACGTCGTTGTTTACGAGAGAGAAATCGAAATCTTATCGTAAATAATAATAGCTTTGTACGTGCTTTTTGGCGGGTTATCGATGCTGTTGGCCTGGGCTATTTCTCGCGAAGAACTATTCGGAGGGGTACAGGCGCACTTATTGCAGCAGCTTTGGGAGTCGGGGCTTGGCGGGTGTGGGCAAAGTATCACAAATAAAAAGAGGGCCGGTTCGCCGGCCCTCATATGCAATTAAAAGCTCTTTTGTTGTTTACTCAAAAGTGTCTGTTGGGTCTATTTTGACAATCTGATTTCTCAAACCTTCGAACTCGGTTGCTTCATCTTTAGTTACCTTTGGGAGCTCTTCAAGAATACGTATGATCCTCAGTTTTGTTGATTGTCCGAGTGTTTCTTTAAGAAGAGCTTTGCATTCGTCTATAATGTTTTTGCGCAACTTTGCTGTATCATGATCTTGGGAAAATTGTTGAGTTAAGCTTTCAGCTCTCTTTGCGTCAATATGGCCAAGAGCTGCAAGAGCATCTGTTAATCGAATACCAGCTATGCTGTAAAGCTTCCAGTCGAGTTTGGGGCTCTTTTTTTGTATCGTTTCAAATTTTAAGATTACTTCATCAAGCCTCTTTTTTTCGGCAGTGGTTAGAGCGGGAAGGCGTAGTAACATTGTTTTGAGTTCGTTTAATTGATTTTCTTGTTCCTGTGGGTTCTGGAGAAGTGTCTCGAAAATTTGAATTCCCGTTTCAAATATCTCGTTACGTAACTTAGTAACTAATTTTTCATTTTTTTCTTTATTTCGTTGAAGAAGTACTGGATTTTTCTTTGCCACCGATTCAGGAATAAGTGTTTTACGATCTTTGGTAAATTCATCAGCTAATTTTTCAGCTTTCTCATTTTCACCCACATGCTGGAGGGCAAAGAGTGCATTTGTTAAATCGGCGCCTGCCGTTTCACAGAGATCCAAGGAGTTTTTTCGCCCTTTCGGCTCTTGCCCCGCACAAACTTGTTCAACGCATATTGGGAGCGTTAAGCAGCCAAGTAATAGTATTTTTTTCATGTGATCCCTCCATTAGATTAAAAATTAAATATACTCTCACGTTTGAGGGTAATTGTTACAGGAGTTTAAAAGCAAGGTTTTTGTGACAAATAGCTGTTTTTGTGCTATTATGACTCTATATAATCATACAACTTTACCCATTGCAACCTGGATGTACCCCATGAGCTTATTCCAACTTCATGCCCCATTTCCTCCTGCCGGCGACCAGCCACAGGCAATTGATGTCCTGGTTAAAGCCAGACCGGGCAAATCTACCCTTTTAGGGGTTACGGGCTCAGGGAAAACGTACACAATTGCTCAGGTTATTGCTCAGCAGAATAAGCCGGTTTTGATCCTGTCGCCTAATAAGACGCTGGCTGCCCAGCTCTATGAAGAGTTTTCGCTCTTTTTCCCTAAAAATAAAGTCTGTTACTTTGTCAGTTATTATGATTACTACCAGCCAGAGTCATATCTGCCGGCACAGGATATTTATGTCGCCAAAGAAACCCAGGTAAATAGTGAACTTGAACGGTTACGTATTGAAGCTACTGCTTCGATTATCAATCGCCCTGATACGATTGTGATCGCATCCGTTTCTTGTATCTATTCTTTGGGTAACCCTGCTGATTATCGTAACTTAGCATTTCCCCTCAAAGTAGGGCAGGTGATTAATCGCTCAGAGCTTTTACATAAACTTATTTTTATTCAGTACCAACGCAACGACATCGAAAAAACGTCAGGTACGTTTCAGGTATTGGGTTCAACGATTGAAGTACAGTTGCCCTATCAAAAAGACAAGTTACGTATTGAGCTTGATGGCAACAAAATTGAGCGATTGGCGTGGGTGACTCGTGCTGACAATACGGTTGTTTCAGAACTTGATAATACGCTTATTTTTCCAGCAAAGCATTTTGTAACGACTGAAGAAAAGCGTAAAGCTGCCATCATGAGTATACAGGCTGAACTTGATGCCTATGTGGCAACGGTGGAAAATCCACTCTATCGCGAACGGATTAAAACACGAGTGGCCCATGATCTCGAGCTCTTACAAGAACGGGGCTTTTGTCCGGGTATTGAAAATTACACCGTTCATTTTGATGGGCGTGAATCAGGCCAGGCGCCATTTTGTTTGTTCGACTTCTTTTCAGATTTTCTCTTGGTGATCGACGAATCCCATATAGCACTTCCTCAATTGCAGGGGATGTTCAGTGGTGACCGGTCACGTAAGAAGAATCTGATCGATTTTGGATTTCGATTACCATCAGCATATGATAATCGACCCTTGCAGTTTAGCGAAATAGAAAAACATTTTAATGACGTGATCTTTGTCTCAGCAACTCCAGGTCCCTATGAACTCAAGCATAGCTTTGCCGTAGCAGAGCAGATTATTCGGCCTACGGGACTTATGGACCCTGCTGTAGAGGTGCATCAGCGAACAGGGCAGATGCAGGATCTTCTGCGTGAAATTCATACGACCATCGAACGGGGTGGGCGTACGCTGATTACTGTTCTTACGAAAAAACTTGCTGAAGAACTTGCCTATTATCTTGAAGAGCAAAAAATTAAAGTCTGTTATATTCACTGTGATCTTAAAACGCCGCAACGAACCGAGATCTTGCATAAACTACGCTTAGGTGTTTTTGACTGCTTGGTCGGTATTAACCTCTTGCGTGAAGGGCTTGATCTTCCTGAGGTGTCGCTGGTCGCGATTATGGACGCTGACGTTGAAAGTTTTTTACGTGATAAACGGTCATTAATTCAAACAATCGGTCGCGCCGCTCGTAACGTCGACTCAAAAGTTATCTTGTACGCCGATAAAATAACGGGGTCTATGAAATCAGCAATTGATGAAACCAACCGCCGTCGTACGCTTCAAAAAGCATATAATGAGCGGGAGGGGATTACCCCGCAATCAGTTAAGCGTGAAGTAACGAAGAGTATTTCTCCGCTGCAACAGGCCATTGCCGATGCTCGTAAGTCCAAGAAGAGTAAGAAAGAAAAGGCTGCAGTTATTGATGATCCACAAGTGCAAAAAGCTGCGTTGGAAAAAGCGATGCGCGAAGCCGCTGAAAAACTTGATTTTGAGACAGCCATTCGTTTACGTCAGCAATGGCTGAAGCTGTAAACTGAAGATAAGTCTGTAGGCGTACGTAATGATCTTTTTTTAAGCGTCCATCTAGATTCTCCGATCCCTTGTTCTTATTTTTCCCCTTTTATAGAATTGGAATAGTAGAAGAGAGCTTTTTAATGAGGTATTGTTATGGCTGAGAACATAAATCCCAAATATAAACAAGAAATTTTAAAGGCAATCGCCTATCATTTGCCTGATGCGAAAGTCATTCTCTTTGGTTCTCGGGCGCGAGGGACAAATCGAGAGGGAGCGGATGTTGATATTGCACTGGATAATGGCAAATCAATTCCGTTGGGCGAAAAAGCTCGCATGCGGGTTACGCTTGAGAATACCACAATCCCTTTACTCGTTGATATCGTTGATATGCATACGATTCCAGAGGAGTTACGTGAACTTATCCTGAAAGAGGGTGTTGTATGGAAAAACTAGATATAGCTCTACGGATGCTTAAAAAAGCACTACTTACTCTCAAAGATGCCTTTGAAGTACTTGAGTTTACTGAACAGCAGGGTTATCCAAAAGTTATTCGTGCCAGTAAAGATTCAATTGTTCAACGATTTGAATATTCTTACGATGGATTTTGGAAGGTACTTAGACATTATCTACGAGTGCGCTATTCAATTCTCAATGCGAATAGTCCAAAAGAGGTATTTCGGCAACTTGTCCTTAATGAAATTTGCTCAGAAGAAGAGGGTGATCTGCTTGTCGAAATGGCAAACGATAGAAATGAAACAACCCACAGCTATAACAGTGATCAAACTGATGAAATTTCGGAAAGAATTCCTAAATACTATGAATGTATGATGAACATTGTGAGCAGAATAAAGTAAGAGTAGAGTGAAATTCTATATTTACCTATAACTGGTAGTTATCAAAATCGCTAAAAAATATTCCTGTGAGTTATATTTTAGGTGTGACTTTTTCCACCCATCCCTCATCCATTGATTTGTCCCGCTATTTATTACATGCTCTATATACCATTGTTCGATACCTCTGTTTCATTAAAATAATAAAGGGAAAAAGAGTATGCAATTACGTTGGGCTCTTTGTGGTCTTATAGTTGTAAGTGGGTGTGGTTTACAAACGAGAGAATGTGTTGATATGCCGAAAAAAATAAGTTCGCTTGCTGATGTACAGCAGCTGTTTACCTGTGATGCTCCTTGTCTTAAAAAGCGTTTACAACTCAGTAAAGAGCGGGTTGAAAAAATCTTAGAGACAATGTACGCAGTTCCTGCAAACCAGAAGAGTTTTGAAAATACGATCGTTACTTTTGATACTGCTGTAGAAGACTTTTCACGTGTAGCTGCATTAGCTCAGATTTTCTCATTTACGAGCCCGGATGCCGTGATGCGGGAAGCAGCGCACGAAGTTATGGTGAGTGCTGAAAAGTTAGCGTTAGATCTTTTTGAACAGAATGTTCAATGGTATGCTGCGTTTATTGCCTACTATGAAGGCAATTTCCGTACCGAATTTTTGAATGAAGAACAACGGTTTGTTGTTGAAGAATTATTTAAGGCATGCCGTCGTGCCGGGTTGCACCTTCCTGCAGAACAGCAAAAAGAGCTGAAGAAATTAAAAGAAGAGCTTTCACAGGTTACTCTTGCCTTTGACAAGGCAATTGGTGATGAAGCGACCGATGTCATTGTAGACCGCAAGGGGCTTGCAGGGCTTCCTGAGGATTTTATTAATAGCTTGTCTCGTTCAGGTGATAACTATGTGTTGCATCCAGATATGCCTACCTACCTGCAGGTTCTTGAGCATTGTTCAGTGAGTGAAACGCGTAAAGCTCTTTTTAATGCATATTCAAATCGTGGTTATCCATCAAATGTAGAACGCATACATCAGATTGTCGCATTACGCGATAAGCTTGCAAAAATGCTTGGATATGCAAGTTATGCTGATTTTGATATTGAAGATAGCATGGCAAAGACGGTGGAACGGGTTTCTAGCTTTATTAAAGATATTTCCCAGCGCTTGCGTGCAAAAGTGGCGCAGGAGATGAGTTTCCTGAAAAAAGAGTTGCCTGCCGGTGTGCAAATGGGAGCGGATGGGCTGATGAGGCCATGGGATCTTACCTATGTAAAGTCACTGTATAAGAAGAAGCATTTCCAGATTGATGAAGCAGCAATTGCTGAATATTTCCCGGTTGATACAACGTTCCAGCGTTTACTGAACGTGTACGAATCATTTTTTGGCGTAACATTTGAAAAGCTTCCAAAACAGTCATGGGTCTGGGATCCTGCTGTTGATGTGGTAGCAGTGAAAAAAGATGGGCTGTTACGTGGGTATATTATCTTTGATCTTTACCCTCGGCCTAACAAGTTCTCCCATGCATGTGCAGCAGGAGTTATTTCTCCCAAAAAGTTGCCGGGTGGAGAACTGCAACCAGCCGTAGTTGTCGTCATTGCTAATTTCCCACAAGCGACGGCAGACAAGCCTGCGTTGTTGCAACGCCAAGAAGCTCAAACATTTTTCCATGAATTTGGACATGCAATGCACAATATCTTTGCGGCGCGTTCGCTTGCAAAAACTTCAGGATTAAATGGTGTAAAGACCGATTTTGTAGAACTTCCTTCCCAGATGCTTGAAGAATGGCTTTGGGACACAGAAATTTTACAAAAGGTGAGTAGCCACTACAAGACAGGAGAACCATTGCCTGTTGAGTTAATCACGTGCATGCAAAAGAATAGAAACTTTGATAGTGGAGACTGGACGCAGCGCCAACTCTTTTTCACCGACATATCCCTGAAGAGCTTTTTATCCGGGGCCGATAAGGATCTTGAAGCACTTAAACAAGCTCTGTGGAAAGAGGATCGTCCTTTCTTGTCCTATCCAGCTGATGCACATTACGAAGCCTCTATGGGTCATTTGACCGGCTACGGTGCCAAGTATTACGGTTACTTATGGTCAAAGGTCTTTGCGCTTGATCTGTTTGATATGATTAAGAAGCAAAATGGTCTTTTGAACCAAGAAGTTGGGAACCGCTACGCGAAGATTATTCTTGCCCGAGCGGGGAGCCAGGATCCGGATAAGCTCTTAGTTGAGTTTTTAGGACGTGAGCCAAATAGCGACGCGTTTTTTGCATCAATGGGGTTCTAGAGAAACTTTGATTAAAAAGGGGCGAGTTCACTCGCCCCTTTTTGTTCGACTAATTATAGCCGTCTTAATCTTGGCTATAGGGTTCTTCTATATCCCATGGTTGTTCACCACGTTCTGTATCAACCCAATTCCGATTTGCTTGATAGTGTCCATTATTACGGTTGGTATAGCCGTAACCACGAGCCGCCATAAGGGAGACGGGTATCAGAAGGGTGACCACAAGCGCGAGTGTTTTTTTCCAGGTATTCATCATAGAAACCTCTCTTTTTATAACAACAAATGCAGCGTTACCATCCCCAAACATAAACGTACATTGGAGGGGGACCGTATGAAAGATACCAAGGGTTAGAATAAGCTATTGGGCCATAACCCCAAGAAATTCCGACGCCACCACCCCAATAACCACCATGGCTTCTGCCACAACAGCTACCACGCCCACGACCAATCAGGGTAATGGGCATGATGAGGGCAAGGGTAAGTACGAGTAACTTCAACGTGATCTTCATAGAACCCCTATTATTGCTTAGCGAGATGCAAGAGCGCCAAATAATCCGCCAAGGGTTGCGCCAACTGCTACGCCAGGGTTGTCGGTGTAAACTACCGGCCCGGCATAAGGGTATCCGTAATAAGGACCGTAGGCGTAACCATAGGGATAAGGACCATACCCATATCCGTAATAATGACGGCCAATCAGGGTAATCGGCATCATAAGGGTAAGGGCGAGTGCGATGATTTTCCAATTGCCAAACATAAAAACCTCTCTTTCTTGTAGTGTAGTAAACCTATTCTCTCTATAATTAATATTACAGATTGAAAAATTTTATTGCAATAATTTTGAAAATGTTTTCTAAATATATGGGTTTACTCAGGGAGAGCCGAGTTGTATGTCTTGATTTTTTCCCCAGCTCTCTTACGCTGTAAAAGAGTGAAGTATCAGGTATTTATTCTTTGATAAGAAAGGGTATGTATATGAAAAAGATGCAAAAAATAATACTCATAACCTGTTCGTTTATTTGCCTGGTGCAGTTCGCTTTCGGTAAGCGCGCTCCAAAGCCGGCCGAAGATGTCTTTGATGCTGTTTGGCAGGAGATGGAACAAGATATGCAGACATCTATTGAGTGCAGTCGTAAAGCCTTCAAAAAGATTGTTGCACAGGAACAGTTTGCGCAAATCCCCGAATCTGGCAACGTGTCGGTGACTGAAGCTGAACAGACAGTAACGGTAAGGATTCCAGCTCTTGAACTTAAGAGTGTAGATACGATTTCTGTCGTACGGGAAGATGGGGTAGTGCACGTAAAGGTCCCGCTCAAGGGCGGCGAAATTGCTGCAACAATCGATGAACGAACTCTTGATGTTTCAGCCCGTTGCCTGGTAGAACAGAAACAGAAAGGGAACGATGGAAAAGAAATGGTTGTTGATAGCAAAAGCTCAGAATATTCAACCTTTGTGTCGCTTCCTGCTCGAGTTGACATTAATTCTATTAAGGCCGAATATGGTGATAAGACGCTGAAATTGATCTTTGCAAAAAAAGATGAAAAATAATCGCGTATACAAACGCAAAAAAGCTCGGCCATCAGCGCCGGGCTTTTTATTATTCGCAGGGAGTTGGGATACCTCATGCATGATAGCCTTACCTGGATAGAACTTGATAAAAAAGCTTTTTGGCACAATGTTGCCCAATTGGTAGCGTGTTGTGCTAACAGGTCTACGTTAGGTATTGTTTTAAAGGGAAATGCCTATGGCCATGGCATGCAGGAAATGGCGCAGCTTGCGCAGGAACACCCTGGTATACAGTGGCTGTTTGTTGCAGCACTTTCAGAAGCAGTGAGCTTGCGTGAGCAGGGGATTTCTAAGCCGATACTGGCTATGTCCTATCATGACGTTTCTCTAGAAAAAGCAGTTCGCCATCAGATTGCTGTTGCTGTCTATGACCGGGACACGGTGCGTGAGCTGAACGCATACGCTGAGAAATTGGGGACGACGGTATCAGTGCATATTAAAGTTGATAGCAACATGTGTCGTCTTGGGGTTTTGCCGGCAGAGCTGCCAGAGTTTGTAGTATTTGTTGAAAGCTGTGCAGCCGTAAAGCTCGAGGGAGTCTTTACTCATCTTTCTGATATCAATAATCCTGATCTTAGTTGGTCCTATGAGCAAGCACGTGTCTTTGATGCTGCAATAAGATCAGCGCATTTTACGCACAAACCACTCTTACACGTCTTTGGTTGCGGTGCCTTAACGCTTGATCCCCTTTATGACATCATCCGTGCAGGAACCAATATTTTTGGCTTTTGGAAGTCAGCGGTGCAACAAGAGCGGTTTTTTGAAAAATTACCCACAATGACCCTTGAGCAGGTAATGATCTGGAAAACCAAAATTATCCAAATTAAAACAGTTCCGGCTGGCTCATATGTTGGGTATAATCGTAGCTTTTGTACGCTTCGGCCAACAACCATAGCTGTGTTACCCATTGGCTACTTTGACGGGTACCCACGAGCACTTTCCAATAAAGGCCAGGTACGTATTGCCTCTCTGTTAGCGCCTGTTATTGGCATAGTGAGTATGAACTTGACGACGATTGATATAACCGACTGTCCCAATGTGCATGTTGGTGATGAAGTTGTTTTACTCGGAAAGCAGCCGGGAGTTACTGTCAATGAAGTTGCTGCATTGGCTGCAACAATTAACAATGAGTTTGTCACACGTATTAATCCACAGATTCGACGTTGCGTCGTGGGAGATAGATGATGGCAGTGTCGTTAGCATTACATGATGTAACTAAGATCTTTGGTACCCCAGGCGCGCCTGGCACAGCCAAGCCTGGCGCAGTCACGACTGGTACAGCCACGGCTGGCGTTACCGTTCTCTCGCATGCGTCATATACCTTTTCCCATGGGCAAACCTACGCATTGCTTGGCATTTCTGGAACAGGTAAGTCGACGATCTTGCAATTACTAGCAGGTCTCGAACAGCCTTCTCAAGGTGCTGTTATATTGAATGGAAAGTCGCTGTCCCAATTTACACCGGCCGAGGAGCGCTATTTTCTCCATGAAACCGTAGGGACTGTTTTTCAAATGCCCCATTTGATTGATGAACTTTCTGTGCGTGAAAATATTATGCTCAAAGGGCTCGTTGCTGGGCAAGAGCAGGAGCTCGCTGAGCAACGGGCACAGGAGTTACTTGAAAAGATTGGCCTAACGCATAAAGCAGATGCTCTGCCTGCAGGCCTTTCAGGCGGAGAGCAGCAACGCGTTGCCTTAGCCCGTTCACTTTTTATCCAGCCACAATTCTTACTTGCTGATGAACCAACAGCCCATTTAGATGCTGAAACGAAAAAATATATTTTACAATTGATTCTTGAGTTCCAACAAAGCTCTGGCATGGGAGTTATTATTGCGACTCACGATGCAGAGGTTGCGCACATGCTCGAGGTAAAAGTTCGAATTATCGATGGAAAACTGATCACCGAAGGTTAACAAGCGCCTATGCCACATACACCCAACCCCCGTTCATCCCATTCTCGTTCATCGTTAATGCGTAACACGCTTAAGATAGGCTCTTCAACCATCTTAAGTAAAATATTGGGCATCATTCGTGATATTCTCATGATCCGCTTTTTAGGAGTAAGTGCTGCTTCTGATGCATTTAACGCAGCCTTTCGCTTACCAAATTCATTGCGTAGAATTTTTGCTGAAGGGGCACTAAGCGCTGCTTTTATTCCGACCATGATTCGAGTAGTCAAAGAAGAAGGGCATGTGGCTGCAAGCCGTTTAATTACACGAATGCTCTGGATTGTTGAAGGGATTGTTGCGCTTGTCTGTTTGATAATCATGATCTTTGCCCAACAGGTGATTGCGGTCATGGCTCCTGGTTTTACTGCTGCACAAGCTGAATATGCTGTTCCCTTTTTACGTGTTCTGATTTTCTTTCTCTTTTTTATTTCAAGCTCAGCTCTGTTTGGCGGGGCACTTCAGGCAATTCATCAATTTTTTATTCCCTCGTTTGCCCAAGTTGTGCTTAATGGTGTCATGATTACAGGGCTACTTGCCTGTCTTTATTTCAAGCTTCCGGTGATTACGTTGGCATGGATTATTGTGGCAGGTGGGTGTATTACCCTTATGCTCCATATTGGCGCATATATGCGTCATCAGTTCTCTTTTGTGCGGTCTGATCTTGCAACGCAGCAAGAGGTGCGGCATGTTTTAGCAAAGTTTTTACCCTGTATTATTAGTTTAGGTATGGTCGATGTTAGTTTGATTATCGACACGCAGTTTGCATCATTTTTTCCTATAGGCTCGATAACCTTATGGAACAATGCTTCAAGCTTTATGCGACTTCCCCTCAGTATTGGCATTGTTTCGTTTACGACCGTGTTACTTCCCCATATTTCGCGGGTTGGTATTTATGCGCCACAACGGCTTAGTTACTATCTGTTTGAGTCGCTCAAAGCCGTAGTCTGGGTTGTTGTCCCCATCATCGTCATTATGAGCTTTTTTGCGCAGGATATTTTCATGACACTCTTTATGTCAGAAACGTTTACCTACACCCATGTGCTTCAAGTTAAGACGCTTTTAATTATTCTGTTAGTTGGTCTCTTTTTCTTTGCCATCAATCGTATCATGATCAATATGTTTTATGCCCTGCATGAAACGTTCTTACCAACGTTGGTCACTATCGGGGGTACGGTACTGAATACTGCCCTCAATTTTGTTGCAATGTATTGGGGGGGAATTAATGGTATTGCTTGGGCTACAGTAACGGCTGCTGCGTTGCAGTCGCTTGCGTTTCTTCTTTTACTCAGATATCGCTTTCGTTTTACGCTCTATCTCAAGCCGTTTTTCATCTTTGCGCGTAATGCATTCGTGCAGATGGGGCTTTTACTTTCAGCATTTTATCTGCTGTTTCGAGCCGGATATTTTCTCATGCAGCGACTGCCTGAACCATTCAGCCTTTTCTTTACCTATAAGTTAGGGTTTTGGCTGTGGGTCGGGCCGCTCTGTTGTCTCTTTGCATTAGCCTATTTCCTCACTCGTCGCTCTTTTCGAATTAAGCTCTACTTTTTTGAGTGAGCGAGATAAATCGTCTAAACTCTTTACCCCTCCGCATAAATCGATTAGTCTCTTTCGTGTAGTTTTTGATACAAATTTGCAAGAAGGAGAAGTCCATGAAGCGTATACTATTAGCCCTCTGTTTACTCGGTAGCGTTGTTCCTACGAGTGCTTGGTGGTGGAGCAAGGATGACCTTTCTTCAGCAGATCTCAAAGAAGTTTTACGTGAAGTTATTAAACAACAAGAAGCGCTGCGTGATCGTGTAGCCTATCTTGAGGGATCTGCAAGTGGGATCTTTAAGAAAGCCTTTATGATCGGTAAGAAAAATCTTACGCTCGTGTCCCATTTTGTGCTTGATTATCTGCAATATGCCCGAGAAAATAAGGCAAGTGCCTGTGCACTCGCATGTGGTATTGGTTGTGGGTATGTTTCACTGCGTATTGCGTATATACATGTGATGCTGACCCGCCAACATCTCTGGTCGTTCTGGCATAAAGAACAGGATATTTCCAATCTTGCAGGTGATGCAGCAATGGATCTCGCTCGGGATCTGATTAAAGATGTCCAAATGCACTACTTAGACGTAAGTAATGTGACTGATGTTATTGGACCGGTGCGTCAATTTATGATTGCCGTTGATACGGAAATTGAACAATTACGTGAGTATGCGAAATTAGCCAAATTTATGGAATTACTCCAACTTTCCATGGTAATCGACCAACCACTTTTGAGCTCTGTTGATAAGCGAGTACATCGTCTTGAAGTACTAAAGACATTATGCTTAGAATGGCTTGCCGATGTAAAGTGTAAGCTTGCCGTAGGAATGACCAGTACGTTTCAACAACGGATGCATCGTCTGACAACACCCAAAGTTGCTTAGCCAAAGGGAGATTACATGTTTAATCGTCGAACTCCCCGCCAACAGCAGCCGATGAAGCAGGAAACGTCTGCAGGTATTGTGACCTTTTATTGGGATGCTGCACAGCAGCGCCCCCTCTATTTATTGCTGCACTATGTCTCTGGCCATTGGGATTTACCTAAAGGGAAACTTGAACCTGGTGAGACCAAAGAGCAGGCTGCCCATCGTGAACTGAAAGAAGAAACGGGCTTAGAAGCTCAGCTGTCTCCGAATTTTGAGGAATCGATCTCCTACATTTTCCGTGATAGAAACGGGTCGATGGTGCATAAAGATGTCTACTTTTTTATTGGGGAAACCCATGCACAGCAGGTTACTATCTCACGGGAACACCAGGGGTTTATCTGGTTGCCGATTGGCGAAGCGCTCCAACAATTGACCTTTGAAAACGCCCGCCGCATGGTCCAAGCTGCCCATGAGGTTATTATGAGCCAGGTGAAGAAATAAGCTGTTTTATGGGCGGCGTTTTATGTCGTCAGAGACTGAAAAGTTCAGTCTAAATCCCATCCCCTGACACAGAGTTGCAAGAGTGCTGATTTTTGGACGTCCTCTTGATGAGAGCGTTTTGTATAAACTCTCACGACCTAAGCCAGTCTTTTTTGCCAGTTGAGCAATACCACCTTGGGCTTCGGCGATATCTTTGAGGGCCAAAAGTAAAAGCTTTCTTGATTCCGGGTCATCTTCAGAATAGTCTTCCAGGACGGCATTGATATAGGCCTTTGCTTCGCGTGGATCTTTTAATCTTTTGCGCAGTGATTCTTCAAAACTTCTACTTCTTGGCATGATCTTTCAGCTCTAGTTTGTATCCCATGCTTCGTACACTCTCCAACAGTGATTAATTGAGGCAACACAACAAGGTAATTGTATCTCGAAAGATACTATTTTGTCAAGATGTCTCAATTGCCACCTTGGGTTAATTTTCGAAAAAACATGAATCTGATATACTCTACCTATTCGGATAGGGCTCTCTTTTATTGATAGGTTGTAAGCATGTCAACGAATCATTTTGAACGAACGACCGGCTGTGGGCAAGTGACCAAAGCTGAGGTAGGGAAAACGATTACACTTTCAGGCTGGGTACATCGCCGCCGTGATCATGGCGGGCTCGTATTTATCGATCTGCGCGATCGCAGCGGTATGATGCAAGTCGTCTTTAGCCCTGATATCGATCAGCAGGCCTATGCTCAAGCGCAAGCGTTGCGTTCAGAATTTGTTCTTTCAGTAACGGGCACCGTTGTTGAGCGAACCCCGTCGACCGTTAATAAAGAGTTGCCAACTGGTGCTCTTGAGTTACATGCTGGTACCATTACGATCCATAACAAAGCGAAAGCGCTCCCATTCTCATTAGATCATGCAGATGAAGTTGAAGAAGAGATACGCTTAACCTATCGTTATTTGGACTTGCGTCGTCCCGTGATGCATGAACGGTTAAAGCTCCGTCATGAGATCGTATTCGCGATGCGCGAGTTTTTAAACTCAAAAAGTTTTTATGAAATTGAAACGCCTGTTTTAACAAAAAATACGGCAGAAGGTGCACGAGAATTTTTGGTGCCATCGCGTATCCATAAAGGCTCATTTTACGCCTTGCCTCAATCCCCACAAGTTTATAAGCAGCTTTTGATGGCAGGTGGCATGGAGCGCTACTTCCAAGTTGCTCGCTGTTTCCGTGATGAAGATCTGCGTGCTGACCGTCAGCCAGAATTTACCCAACTTGACCTTGAAATGTCATTTGTCAAAGAAGGGGATATTCAAGATCTTATCGAAGGGGTCTTAGCCCATATTTTGAAAAAGATTTTTAATAAGCCGCTTAAAACTCCCTTTTTACGTATGACCTATGACGAAGCCTTTTCGACCTATGGATGCGACAAACCGGACTTACGTTTTGGGTTAAAGATTAGCGATGCGACGTCGCTGTTTGCACAAACAGAGCTGGGCTTTTTGAAGTCAATTCTTAACGCTGGTGGTAAAGTTGGTTCGCTCCATGTAAGTGGCCATCAATTCACTCGTTCAGAACTTGAACATTGGGTTGAGCTTTCCATTAAAAATGGTGCAAAAGGGCTCTTATGGATTCGCTTTAACGAACAGGGCGAACCAGAATCATCAATTACCAAATACTTGCCAAAAGATTTCTTTAAGCAGGCGCAAGGGCTTTTTCCCGACTTACGTCCGGGCGATACCCTCTTTATGATCGCTGCTCCGTATAAAGATGCATGGACACAGTTGGGCCGTTTACGCTTACAATTAGGTGAAGCCCTTAAGATGATTCCAAAAGATGAGCTTAATTTCCTATGGGTTACCGATTTTCCACTCTTGGAGTACGATGCTGCGGCAAAGCGCTGGTCTTCAGTACACCATCCCTTTACCAGTCCACAAGAAGGCTGGGAATCCCAAGAGCCAGGGCAGATGAAAGCGCGTGCCTATGACGTTGTCTTAAATGGCGTTGAGCTCGGTGGTGGGTCGATTCGAATTCATAATCCTGAAGTTCAGCAAAAGATTTTTGATTTCTTGGGCTTTAACCAAGGGTTAATGCAGCAACATTTTGGCTTCTTGCTTGAAGCGCAGGAGCTTGGCTTTCCGCCACACGGTGGCATAGCCCTCGGCGTTGATCGCTTTATTATGCTCTTGCTTGGTTGTGCTTCTATTCGTGAAGTGATCGCTTTCCCTAAGACACAAACAGCACAAGATCCGCTGATGCAAGCACCAACGCTTGTTGAGGCAGCTAAGCTTGCTGAGTATGGTCTTAAATTTGCTTGTCCGGAGAAGCTTTCTTAACTTCGTGAGAGATAAACCCAGAGAAAGCGAAGACGGGCGCCACCAACCAAAGAGTAAGCTTCATCGTTCTCGTATATCTTTAGATAGAAAAAGAGCCTGGCATAAAAACCAGGCTCTTTGTTTAGTTTACTGAATTGTGATTACGTTAGCGTGCTATGCGTACCATAGAAAGTTTCTTAAAATATTTAGCAATGCTCTTGGTAATGTTATTGCCGTAGCGGTAACCGACCAAACCTGCCACAGTAAGTCCAATGCAACCAAGGGCGATTTTATGCTTTTTGGCTGAATTGGTTAGGCGGGTGAACAACGAGAGCGCTTTTTTCGATGGTTGTGGTGCTTCTTGGCCCTTGACGACTACGTCGATTGATGGAGCTTCGGCTGGCGGCGTTAGACTCTGAGATTCTCTTTCCTCTTTCATAAAAATTGTATCAGCAAAAGGTATCGAATCTGCTGAAATTAAAGTACTTTGTGGGCTCGATGACGCCTGTTCTTTAGGAGTGCTATGAGGTACTGTGTTTAGTGCTGGAGAAGCTGGAATTGCCGTTGATTCTTCCTGATCTGTAGGTTGTTGAGCATCGGCAAGTTTTTGCAGGAGTTGGTTATACCGCATGACATGTTCCAAGTTTTGCATGATTCCTGAAGCAAGCTCTTCTCCTTTTGCTCTTCCAATTTCACCCTCGAGAGTGAGGTATTGGTCCTCAGCTTTATTTTTAATAGCATCGTCGACTCTTCGCTCTAATCCTTGGAGCTTTGCTTCACTGGTAGGAGGTGTTGCAGGTGGGTGAGGACGTAGTTTGCCTTGAGGATGACTGCTGAGTTCTTCTAATTTATTCAGAAGCTCAAGCTTTTTATGTTGTATTCCATGTGAAGTTACTGGTATTGATCTAGCAGCCATTTGGAACAGATTCAGAACTGCTTGATCTGCTGTTGTGTGTGCTTGGGCGATCAGTTCTTGATATTTCGTGAGAATATTTTCCAATTCCTCACATCCCCATGGATTAATGGTAGCTTGGGCCTCTTGTACTAGAGACTGAAATTCTTTGCTCGCGATGATGCTGCTAAACTCTTTTAGAGTACCAGTTTTCAAGAGCGTCTTTGTCGCGTTAGCTATGCCCGTGAAAGTTGAAGCATCAGCGAATTTATCCAATTTATCTGCGGTAGATTGCATGGTACGATTTGGATTAGCAGGATTAACTCGAACGGTTGAAGATCCATCGTCTGTTGGATGGGAAAGCACTTGCGTTGTTGGGACATGTTCCTCGGAAATTGCTACAACAGGGGCTGTACCAAGGGCTGCTTGTTGCAGTGCTTCTCGATTTGGAGAGAGTTCTCGTATGCGGTTAATGACAAGCTTTTGTAACTGTTGATACCGTTCTTTTTCAGCGGATGATAAACTACCTTGCTCTAAAGCGGAACCAATTTTGGTATTGAGCGCTTCAAACTCGCATGCGGTTGCGTTAGCTTTTTTCAATAACGCTTCCTGTTGGGTACGAAGTTGTACGTAAGGATCTTCGGCAGCTGGAGTAGGAACTGCTATTTCTGGAGCTGGACTCGAAGAGCTTGTTTCGCTGTCGGTTGGGCTAGCAGGTCTTTGTGAGGATTGATCTTGAACAGAGCTTGTTGCGCTGGTTGTATTGTTTTCTTCAAAGTTGATTTCGAGGCCATTAAGGGCAGTAATACGACCTTTAATACGGGTAATTCTCGACTCATATTGCTGAGAGAGTAACGTATCAGTTGCTTTTTTTTGTGATTCCTGAGCTTCTTGCAATAAGCCTTCTAATGCGTCTATTTTTTCCTTGGTATTCAATCCTGTATCTTCTTCGATAGCTTTAACGCTTTCATCCAAATCCTCTGGTGAAGAAGGGCGTGGATTGAATCTTGAAACGCTTGATTGTCCAATCTTCGAAATACTTGGACGACGGTCGGCAACTACGGGTTTCTGTGCTTCAGAGGCTTGGACTGCCGTAGATACGAGCAGTGCCCCTAAGTATAAGCCGCTCAAGCATGTGAGTGATAAGTGTTTTGTTTCCATGTTTTTCCCTTCTTAATTATTGTTCGTCACGATGTGTAAAAAGTGTCCCAATGGCGCGGTAAGGTTTATATACTTTCGTGGTTTCGCTTTCAGCGTCTTTCGCTGCTACCGGTAATTCTGCTTTTGCATCAAAGTCTGCAAAGATAGCATTGATGTGGGGGCGAGGTTGGTTGACCCGTGTTGTTTCACTTTCCTGAAGAGTTGCTGCAAGAGATGGTCGTTCAGCTTTCGCGTTAAATTCTGGTTGAGCTGTTTGTTTTGATTTTTGTAGCGCCTTGGCTACGACTTTTGAGGCAGATTTTTGTATTGCTTGCTCGTACTGTTTTTCCAATGCTTCATAGTGCGCAATACGTTCAGGATTAGTTTCTTGACGCTTAGCTTCAACTACTTGCTTGAGGTGTGATGTGTAATTACGAGATAATAAAACTGCAAAGCGGATATCTTCTGCGTAAAGCCGTTGCAATTTATCGAGCTTGTCACGCTTTACTAATTCATGAGCTGTTAGTTGATGCGCATGTGCTTGTTCGGTTGTTGCGCTCGACGAGCTCAAAGCCGTTGAGCTTGAAGGTTCCGAAACTGCTTGGGATGGAGATTTGGGAGATGTATTGAGAAAAGCGAGTTGTACCCCAGATAGAGTAGCAGCCGTGTCCACCTTGGTGGTATCACTTTGTGGAGAGCCAAGTTTTTGTGATTGAGCTGGCATTGTCCCTGTAGAGACAGGGTTTTTCTTGCCCGGTTTCTTTGGGTTAGCATGCTTTTTAAATCGAAAATCCATAACTATTTTGCTTTGTGTATGGAAATTGGTTTCAATAAAGCTTGTAACCTTGGTTTCCCACATGGCTAGTTCTTGTTTAAAAGATGATTGATCAGGTGCAGCAGAAGCTTCTTTTTGTATCTCTGCTAACAATTGCTTGAAATTGGTAAGGCAAAGGGCTCGTAAAGCGTCTCCGTATTGATTCTCAATATGCTTTAGTGCAGCTTCCTGCTCTGTAGTTAACGATGCTTGAGGTGCAGATAAACGTAGTAAATCGTTAATCTCTTTGCGTATATCTTGAAAGGCGTTGTTTGTTGGTATGCGTTTTAAGAGTTCTTCAAATCCTGCATCAGGAGCATTGCTAGATATAAGGGTTTGGAATTCTTTGAGAAATTCTTGATGGGTTTCTGAAAGACGCGGTGTCTGGTTGATGACTTGTACTTGCGAAGCACAAGCTCCCGTTGTTGCTATCAGCATTACGTAGAACAAGCTGTAGAGATAATATTTATGTAACATAATAGTTTCCTTTGGTTCACTCTTGTTATTCGTGATGTTTTTCTCTTGGGTTATTCTAGGTATTTCTTGAGCAAATCATTGATTTGCTGAGGATTTGCGCGGCCTTGGGTTTTAGCCATTGCTTGTCCAACAAAAAATGCCCACAGTTTCGTTTTTCCTGCTTTATAGTCAGCTACTTGCCCTGGGTTGGCGTTCACTATTTCTTTAACTAATGCTTCAAGTTCTGTCGATGAACCGATTTGTTGTAATCCAAGCTCTTCAACGAGAGCCTTCGGCATTTTTCCGTTTTCTGACATTGCTTCAAAAATCTCTTGAGCAGCACGGTTATTGATAACGTTTGTTTCAATAAGCGTAACGAGCTCTGCAATATGTGTAGGTTTAATTTTGCACTGGGCAAAGGTTAATTTTTGCTCTTTGATGAGTGCCATCAGATCGCGTAAGACCCAGTTGATCAGAAGCTTGCTTTTGGTGAGTGCGTATGCTTGTTCATAAAAGTTTGCCAGTTCAAGATCGTTTACCAAAATTTCTGCTTCGTAGGGGGTAAGCCCTTGCGTACAAAGACGATCAAACTTTTCATAGGGCAGTTCTGGCATTTGTGCTTTAATCTTTGCAATCCAAGCATCATCGATCTGGAGCTCTGGCAAATCGGGCTCATTAAAGTAGCGGTAGTCAGCTGCTTCTTCTTTGCTTCGCATCATAATCGTGACGTGCTCTTTGGTATCCCAAAGACGTGTTTCTTGCTTAACGAGCTCGCCTCGTTCAAGAATAGCGATTTGGCGACCGACTTCGTATTCAATGGCATCGCCGATAAATTTAAACGAGTTAATATTTTTGAGCTCACAGCGGGTTCCAAGCTTTAAAGCTCCCTTTTTGCGTACTGAGATATTCGTATCAGCACGGAATGCACCATCTTCCATGTTGCCTGAACAGACGTTTAAATACATGACGATTGAACGCAATGTTTTCAAATAGGCCCGTGCTTCGGCTGAGCTTGCAATGTCAGGGTATGAAACAATCTCAAGCAGTGGTGTGCCAGCGCGATTGAGATCGACAAAACTTTCATCGGTTATCTGTGAGTGAATATTTTTCCCTGCATCCTCTTCCATATGAATTCTGATAAGACGAATCTTTTTCGTACTCTCATCTTCAAGGCGAATCGGTACGATGCCCTCTTGGCAGATAGGAAGATCACTTTGGGTAATTTGAAAGCCTTTTGGCAAATCAGGGTAAAAATAGTGCTTGCGGGCAAAGCGTGTTGTTTGGTTAATTTTTGAGTTTGTTGCCAATGCAGCCATAATCGCGTAGTCGACAACTTGCTTGTTAAGCACCGGGAGTACCCCGGGTTGTCCTGTACAGATAGGGCAGATGTTTTGATTGGCTTCCTGAGCGGGGCCATTGGCACAAGGACAGAAGATTTTACTCTGGGTAGAGAGCTGAACGTGTACCTCGATACCGATGTTTACTTCATATTGTGCATGAATATTTGTATTGGCTTCTGCCATGAAAATTCTCCTACCCAATGAACGTTATTACAACTTAATAATACAGTTTACCCTTATGGCTCCCTGGAAGCAAATGGGGGGGGTGTGGTATATCCTTGTCACCTACAGCACAGTATGGGGAAAAAGTCGTGGTTTGACAAGGAAAATGCCATCTGCTACAGTCATCATTATCCGTCGATTTTGAATCATCTTTTTAATGCAGTTATACCTGTCTTTCTTTTTTTTCAATACTCTCACGTATAACAGTTATCTTTCTGAAAAGGGCATACTCGATGAAATTTGGCCATTTTACCTCAAAGACACCGGTAAGTTTATGGATTTCAGCGCTGTTACTTATGGTTGCAGGGTGTGGAAAAAGGCAGGAGAGGTCTACCCCAATAACTCAATCAGCAAATACAACAGCACAAGTTTTGAACCCATCTGCTTCTGGTGAGCTTCCTATGACAAAAAAACGGGTTTTAGTTTTTATTAGTACTGGTGGTGGTGCCCACTCTTCGGCTGCTAAAGCGATTAAAAATTATTTAGGGGATGGGTATGAATTTGAAGTAGTGACGATGATCCGGGAAGTGTTGTATCCAATCGATCCTCTTAACTGGTTCATGGGTGGGGCCTATAGCGGTGAAGATTTTTACGATGGATTATTAAAAAATCAATATATTTACGGTACTCATATGCTTGCCAAGCTTGGCGGCATGGTTATTAAGTTACGTGGTAAAACGATTGATGGGCTGGTAGAGGAATTTATCAAGAAGCATCATCCCGACTTAGTTCTTTCGCTTTTCCCCTACTTTAACGGATCGCTGTATAGAGTAACACAAAAGCTTGATCTTCCCTTGTTAGTTGTACAACCTGATTTTGATGCAACGCATTATGCGCATGATCTGGAAAACCCAACATCTGAGAAATTTGTTTTTGGAATTCCCTTTGATTATCCGGGCATTTGGCAAAAACTTGAAGCAGCAAAAATTCCCAAAGAACGAGTTCGTGTTGTCGGCTTCCCTGTGCGTCCAGCATTTTTTACCAAGCCTGATCTTGTAGCAGCTCGAAAAGAATTTAACATTCCAACCGACAAACCGGTTGCCATGGTTTTGATGGGCTCAGCTGGTTCGCGTGGCACGCTTAAGTACGCGAAAGCATTTGCTAAGCTCGACTATCCAATGCACGTTATTTTGTGTCTGGGCAGAAATGAAGCATTGCGTTCAGAAGTTGAGAAAGTACAATTCCCTTCGCATATCACTGTATCTCTCGTTGGCTTTACTGAAAAAATGGCTGAACTGATGGCGGTATCTGATGTAATTATTACGAAGTCGGGACCAACAAGTATCTGCGAAGCGCTCTATGCTCGTAAGCCAATTATCGTCGACCGCACGGCCGGCAAGATTTTATGGTGGGAGCGTCTGCATGCGCAGTTTGTGGTTGATAATGGCTTTGGGCAAGAACTTTTTGAAATCAGCAAGCTGCCAAAAGTTTTGGGTCAGTTTGTGAATGATGCGAAATATATTGCTGCCATCAAAAAACGCATGGCCGATTATAAACTGCCTGAAGTGAAAGAGAATATCTGTTCACTCGTTAATCAGTTGATTGATGCGCAGGACGATTTGAAATAAGCCCACAAACTCTTTCTTTTTACAACAGAAATCTCTAGATTTGTCCCCGTAAAGACTTATAACCTTGCGGGGACCTTTTTATGGCAACAGACCTTTCTTTTCTATCCTATAAAGCGTATCAATTACGTCGTTTGAGTATCCAAGCAACTTCAAGGGCTGGCTCAGGCCATCCAACTTCCTGTTTGTCAGCAGCGGACATGGTTGCAGCGCTCTTTTTTTATGCGTTGCATTATGACCCTTGCCATCCTGACCATCCATCAAATGATCGTTTTATACTTTCCAAAGGTCATGCAGCCCCTCTGCTCTATGCAGCACTTACCGAAGCGGGTTTAATTACCGAAGAAGCCTTACTGCAGATGCGTACGTTTGATTCTCCCTTAGAAGGGCATCCGACTCCCCGCTGTCCCTTTGTTGAAGCAGCAACAGGTTCATTGGGGCAGGGGTTGTCGATCGGGCTTGGCTCTGCACTGCAAGCGCGTTTTGATAAAAAAGAGTTGACGACCTATGTTTTGCTTGGTGATAGTGAAATGACTGAAGGGCAAGTGTGGGAAGCAGTGCAGATCGGTGCCCATTACAAACTCAGTTCGGTTATTGCGATTGTCGATTGCAATAAATTAGGTCAAACAACAGAGACGCTCGTTGATGATCATGTCGACCGGTTGCAAGCACAATTGACCGCCTTTGGCTGGCGTGTCTTTGTGGTTGATGGTCATGATATGGCGGCGGTTGTAAACGTTCTTGATCAAGCCCGTCTACCAGCTACAACACCGACGGCCATTCTTGCCAAAACAATCAAAGGGTACGGTATAGCGCAGTGTGAGGGAAAGCAGGGTTTTCATGGACGTGCATTTCCGGAAAAAGAGCTGCCTCGCTTGCTTGAAGAGCTTGCACAGCGATTTCCGCAAGCAGCTGCATACAGTCAGAGCGTATCTCCTGCCAAAGAGTCACGTAAAGTGACCTGTTATGCTGCTACTGGAACCGGCTCAGATACTACAATTACCATGGCACCTCCAACGTTTACGCGTACGGAAAAAGTTGCGACTCGTCAGGCGTATGGACAAGCGCTTGTTGCTGTAGGTAAAGCATCGGATCAAGTTATTGTGTTAGATGCTGAAGTAAAAAATTCGACCTACGCCGAGCTTTTCGAGAAATCGTATCCAGACCGCTTTGTTCAATGCTTTATTGCTGAGCAAAATATGGTGAGCATGGGCGTTGGCCTTGCACGTCGGGGAAAAATTCCCTTTATTTCAACATTTGGAGCATTCTTTACTCGCTCGTTTGACCAGGTACGTATGGCGGCCATCGGAGGTATGCCGTTACGGCTTGTTGGTTCACATTCTGGCGTTTCTATCGGGCAGGATGGCCCCTCACAGATGGGGTTGGAAGATATTGCAATGATGCGGACATTACCTGGCTCAATTGTGCTTTCGCCCTCAGATGCTGTCAGTGCCTATAAGCTGGTAGGTTTAATGGCAAACTACCGCGATGGGGTGAGTTATATGCGCACGGCCCGTGGTGCGACTCCCGTCTTATATGAAAATGATGAAGAATTTGCGATAGGCGGCATGAAGATATTGCGGCAGCATGAATATGACCAAGCATGTATTGTTGCAACAGGAGTGACCGTTTTTGAGGCCCTAGAGGCGAACTCCCGCCTTGAGGCAGAGAACATTCCCTGTACGGTCATCGACTGTTACTCAATAAAACCACTCGATGTTGACTGTTTGGTTCAATACGCTTCACTCTCGGGGAATAAGCTGGTTGTGGTTGAAGACCACTATCGCGCTGGTGGACTTGGTGAGGCAGTTACTGCCGCGCTTATTAACCATGATATTACGGTTGAATCTTTGGCGGTCGACAAGCTTCCCCGCTCGGGAACGCCTGAAGAGCTTCGCCGTTACGAAGGTATCGACGCCGCTGCGATTGTCCAGGCAGTGAAGAAGTTGGTTTTATAACGTTGCCCTGTTGTTTATTCGCAGAGCTTTTTCTAAGAGCTACGCGTAAATTAAGACAGCCCTACATGGCCAGTTACGGCTTGTAGGGCTGTCTATTTATAGAGAGTTTGTTTTCTTATCTGCGTGAGCAGCTACCATTTTTGCAACGGTTATCGCTATCGCAGCTTCCATTTTCGCAGCGTGCAGCTGCTTGAACAGCGGCGAGTGTTACGAGAGCGGTAAGGACAAGTGATTTAAAGTTTAACATGGTGTATCCCTTTTCGTTGTTACTTGGTTTTTGAGTTTGGAGATAGTTTCATTGCCGTTGCGATCACAGGTGATGCGAGTAGGGCGATGCTTTCTTGGAGCTTGATAAATGACGCTGTTCTTGGGAACTTGTGTCCAGGTACGTCTTTGGCAATTTCTGCCCAGAATGCTTCGTCTTTGAGCCACGTATGTGCAGCTTTACCGAATTGCATGAAGAGTGCTTTGTTTTTAACAGGGAAATCAAATACGAGGTTGATGAACGTTATGAGCATTGGCTTGGCTGATTCAACTTGTACGAAAAATTCCTGTGCTTTCGCCATCGCAGCTTTGTTTGGAAGCGTGATAGCGCCCTGAGCAGCTTGTTCATGCATGTGTTTTGCTATTGCCTTAAAATACTTGTCTGGTTCGGCTATAAGCTTATGGATGAGGATGTTGAGGTGAGGAGCTGTTTTCGTCGTGAATACTGTATCTACAAGGCCGTGGAAATCGAATGCTTTTTGTAAGCAGTTATCCAAAGCTTTTCGCGTTTCTGGATTAGCAAAAATATCTTTTGATGCTGTCTTGAGTGTTTTAGCAATTTGATTTTCGAGGTTGTATGCAGCGTCGACAAAATCAAAAACTTTTTGTTTTGTATTTTGCAGAGCCTTGGCGTCTACAAGGACGTTCTCGTATTCGTGTAATAACGCGTCAGCATTTTTGTGGGCATACTCAAGAAAGTCTTGAGCTTCTTTATCGTGTCCCCAAAAGAGTAAACCGCAACAACCTTTGCAGGCTTGGATGTTTGCTGTCAGCCCAAGCGTGGCGACGGTGGTGAGGAGAAGCGTCTTGAAGTTCATTCTGTTTCCTTTCTCGATACTTTAATAATTGATCAAACTTACTTCAATTTTCCCTGTATACATAAGCTCTTCATGCTGGTAGTGGAGCGAGCGAGCTTTTTCGTCCGTCAGTTTCATGGTTTTCCAAAATGCAACCATTAAGGTTTGGACGGCTTCTTGGAGTTTGACTAAAGAGTCTGTTGTTGGAAATTCATTGCGCGTATTGCTGTGTCCAGCCCAGAGAGCTTCATCTTTTAAGACGGCATGCAGAGCTCGACCAAGTTGTAAACAGAGTTCTTTGTTGCGTGCGGGGAATTCACACAAGATGTCTGCAGCTGCAAGAAGTCCGGGGTTACGATCTTTGTCGTTGAATTCGAGAAGCTTAGCCTTTATTTCAGGTGAAAGCGTCATGAGTTTTGCTTGGTACGGCAGTATTTCATGGGACATGTATTGAGGAGCTATTTTGCTCTGAATGAATGGGATGACAAAAATTTGAGCACCATCGTGAGCGAGCTTATTGAGGCAAGGGGCTATTTTCTGAGGGAAAAGAGCATCGGCAAATCCGTGAGCATCGGTCCATTTTTGTACCAAATTATCAAAGAGTTTTTGATTTTCAATGAATAGCTTATCTGTTGTTGTGCATTTTGATTGGGTGATCTGTTCTTCGAGATTGAATAAGGCATTTAAAATGCCGTGTGCTTTTTCTTTTGCACGTACGATTGTTTGTGGATCATTAATAACCCGCTCATACTCCTGTAAAAGAATATCAGCGTTTTCCCGTGCGTATTTGATGGTATCTTCAACTACCAATGAACACATATTTGCGGGTGTATTTGGACTGAGAGCGTGACAAATTGGGCAGCCTTCGACGTTTGCAGCCAATCCCAGTGTGGCGACGGTGGTGAGGAGAAGTGTCTTGAAGTTGAACATGTGCTGTGACTCCTGGTTGTTATTATTGATTTTTATTAAACACTGCAGTTATTTGTTTTTTGCTGATTTTACCATAAAGGTGCAACCATCGCGCATTATCTTGTGAAAAAGGGTATTAAGGTAAGGATAGCTTGGTGCAGGGAATGTTGAATCAACTAATTCGTTCATGTCTCTAATGATGAAAATAAGAGTTTCTACTGCTTCTTGAGCGTCGTGTGTTGTAATACGAGATTCTGCTAAAAGTGACGTGAGGCGGGACGCCTTTTTTGCGCAATCAGCTGTGAATATCTCTGTTTTGTTGCCAAAATCCTGAAGAACTGAAGTTTGAGCCGCTTTGTGAAACTCTTCCCCTAGAATTTTAGCATTATCTTTGGCGTATGCGACCGTATCATTACTTGCAAAACTAATGGCTGATCGCAAATCAGATAAGTAGCGACAGTTTTTGCACGCTTGGATGTTTATGGCCAGCCCGAGGGCGGCGATGGCGGTGAGGAGAAGTGTCTTGAAGTTGAACATGGTGTGTGACTCCTGGTTGTTATGGTTGCGAGCTAACTTGTTACTTTGAATGATTCCATTTTTCGAAATTATTGACAGGCGGGTTGAGGCGATTTCGGTCATAAATCTCTTGTTCTTGTCTTTCGAATTCTTCAAGAGCTTTGCGTTCTTTTTCGAGTGTTTGATTCAAGGTACTGGAATAAACGTGGGCTATTTTTTTAAAATTCTTAACCGAACTGAGAGAAGAAGTTTCTAGCGTTTGTCCGAGTACCCCGATGAATCCTAGGTACGTATTTTTTGGCAGGCAACAGAGACATACACCTTGGGGAGTCTCTAGCACTTCTGCAAGATCTTCGAGGAATTCTACGTAGGCACCATTTTGAAGAGGCTGTGCAAGTGATAGTTGTTTATAAACTTCGTCGAAGAAGATGTTATCCTTCATAACGGTGGCAAATGCTCGAACGAGTTCTTTCAGAAGCTCTGTATGTGTTTTATGGAAACGTAGGATCTTGACGGCGAGATCTGCGTTTGCGGGTAGTATTTTTTCTTTAAGAAGGATCATGCTTTCTAAGCTGGAAAGGTCGGAGTAAAGCGTGAGAGAAGTTGGACCAGGGATTTGTTGAATAAATTTTCCCAAAATATCATTGAAAACAGATGAGCAGAACGGTGCGCTTTTTGCTGGGAACAGTATTTTGATGGCCCTAGAGAGCGATGTAGTAGACTCCTGACGTATTTTAACAAAAAGCTTTTGTGCTTCGTCTAGCAATGATTTAGCTTCGTCTTCTGTTTGGCAAGTAAAATTTGCGGCGATTTGTTTTTCTTTAATTGTGTTAAGGAAGTCTTTCCAGAGAATAATCTGGTCTTCGAGAATCTGAAATGCTTCATCTTTGTCGAGAGCCTGAATCAATTCTTGAGCGATTTCTTGACTATGTGCTCTAAGGTATTCGATTTTTTCTTTAGTGATAGGATTAAAGCGGTCAGAAATGAAAGGACCAAGATTTTTGGGATGAACCTGGACATTTGCTGTCAGCCCGAGTGTGGCGACGGTGGTGAGGAGAAGTGTCTTGAAGTTAAACATGCTGTGTGATTCCTGGTTGTAATAACTGGTACTGCTCATACTATGTTTAGGATGCCTCTGGCCGAAGGGGATGTCAACTTTTCCATGATAGCAAAAACAAATAAAGCTCATGTATCGGTATTAATCGCCATTTAATTTGCCAGCTGAAACAATTGTAAGTCGTGAGCAACGAAAAGGGCCTCAGACTGAAAAGGTCTAAGGCCCAATACTTATATCGATTATAGTTTGAGTGAGGTCCCGAAGCTTACTTTACCGCTCGTTTTGCTACAAAGAGATCGAAGATCAACTGTTGGAGCTTGATGATGCTTGCCGTAAGTTTTTCCTGCTCAGGGATAATTAATGCGGTGACAGCTTGAGTGTGGGCGATATAGGCTTGGCGTAATTGTTCAAGCGCTGCAGAGTTGATTGATTCTGGCTCAAGAGCCATTGAAATGAGCGCATCACAGAATTTCTCTTCACCAGATGTTCGTTGGCTCTGGTCGATCTTAGCAATGAGCGTATTATAGAGTGCTTCGTCTTTCAACACAGCATTAAGGGCTTCGATCATCTTCTTGCTTTGCTCTTTGCAGGCAAGTGCAGCATTGCTGGCTTGGGAGATGAGATGATTGATAGAAGCGATAATTTCATGCAGAACAGCGACCGCACGTGCTTTTTCCTGAATGGTAAGTTGCTTCATTGGTTGGGTAAAGTATTGTGAGCCGTTTTCTTTAGCCATGAGCCAAAGGTCGGCGGCCAACTTATGGAGCGCTGCAAGGCTTACTTGAGATGCTTGGTTCATTAGCGGGCATTGTTCGACTGGGTAAGCGCTCATGCTTGCCGTTTCTAAAAATTGCACGCGTTTGGAAAGTTCTTGAAGCAGGGCTTTAGTTTTAGGATTTTTTAAGGCTGTTTGCAGGTCTGGAGCTGGAAGCATAATTAAGTGTTTGCCAAAGCTTTCAACCGTAAACAAGAGATCGCTCATAGCCTTTTTGCGGGCGGGAAGCGTTTCTTGTGCGTGATCCAAATTGTATAAGAGCTCTTTGCAGATAGCGTCAGCGTTCGTGTGGGCAAAGGTCAAGGTGTCTTTGTTTATTGGCAAGAGGGTAGCAAGGTAGGGGATAGCTAATTCTTTTAGTTGGTTAAGGTCAATGCTTACGAGTGGCGTTGCGCCTGCAAGTTCTTGCTCGGTTGTTTCTGGTTCTGCAGGTTCAGGATTGGTTGCGGTTAAGGTCAAAGCTGGTGCGAAGCTGATTAATCCTGCGAGTAAGAGTGATTTGTATGTGGCAGACATCTGTGTCCTTTTAATGGTTAGAGGGGTAATTGATCATTACCCCTCTAGTGTAGCAAATTTATTGATTTTAGTGAGTTGAGCTTGCGAGCTTTAAGCGTTTTGTTTTTGTGTTGCTCCGGCAAGTTTAATCAGGGCAGCTGCTTTTGCTCTTTCGATTTGCAAAGCTTCTTCGGCCTTACGTTTTGCATCTAATTTAATGGCATAAGCATCGAATATCCCATTGTAGGTTTTGGTTATGCCGGAGGTAAAGGCGTATGATATTCTTTGCAATTTCGTCATGAGGGCATTGATGTCTCTCGTAAGAGCTGGGTTCTGGCATGCCCCGGTTGGGCGTAAACTTGATCTATTGGTTAATTCGGTTCTTCTTTTTTCAAGCAGCTGTATATTGTCGTTAACGATAGCCTGCGCTCGCAGGAGAGGTCCTTGTTCAGCACACCAGCTGCTCAGATGGTTTTCGTCAGTTGCTCTCCAAGATTGTCCGTTAACCAACTTGGCGGATCTGCCAAATGTTACCAGTTGACCCTGTAATAGATCGTTACTGAGAAAATCTGTAATGGCAGAATCTGAGGGGGATGCCATAAGGTTGATATTATCTGCCAGTCCATTGTTTGATTCAGCTTCTGGAAGACTGAGAGTTTGTGTTCCAATCGCAGTAAGCTCACTTCTTACCTGTTGTGCAAATTCTTGGTCTGTCAGTGGGCGAAAGTATTGATACAAGCAATATCCAATGACTAAGACGCCAACTCCAATTCCAATGTTCTTCAAAACATTTTGTGTTGTTTGATTCATTCTAAACAATGAGGGGGCAGGTGTGGTCATGCCCATAGAAAAGTTTGCTGATGTTTCCATCATGGGCATTGCGCTGATCGTAAGCGTGAATAAAAGTGTATTGAGCAGTTTCATAAAACATCCTTATTGAAAGACCTGAAAAGCTTAAGTTCTTCGTTGTTTTGGACTTTCTTACTGTACCAGAGATTTGTACGACGCGCAAAGGGCATGCTTTGAATTCAGTCTGCATTTTATTTGACGATATCACGAGTTCTAATATTGTCTTTATGGCAATAAAACGTGTGTCGACTGGAGACGGGCCTGCCCGGCGTAGTTTTCTTTGCCTCGGAGAGATAACCCACAGAAAACGGAGACGGGTGTTCTGGACCAGATACATATGAGACTAAATTGATGTAAAATAAAAGCCTCCCAAAACGACGAAGCATTAGGAGGCTTTTATGCAGTATATGAAATCCCTGCATCCCAAATTTTACCACGTAAAGAAGATGGATGAAAGCGAACCATCAAAAGAAGCGCTGGCCCGAGAACAAAAGATTCTTAACTTTGAAAAGTTAAAATCAGAAGGTTGTTCAGAACAGACTGTTTTGGACATTCTCGAAGTATCGCGCGCAACGATGTATCGATGGAAACGACAATATCGATTGTTTGGAGTGCTTGGCTTGGAATCCGAGAGCAGGCGCCCCCAAAACACCCGCAAGCCTGTGTGGACTACTGATGACTTTCTTCGGGTAGCATCTCTGAGAAAACAACACCCCTGCTGGGGAAAATACAAGATAGCTGTTCTTTTAAAGAGAGATTATGGACGGCATAAGCTTTCAGTAGGTACGGTTGGCCGGATTATTCAATACGGGATTAAGAAAAATGAAATTAAGCCTGTAAGTTTTTACGACGAGAAAGCTCGTCCTAAACCAAGAGTATTTGATGGATATGCTCAACGCTGGCAGCCTGGGATGAAGGCAACAAAACCTGGGCAATATCTTCAAATTGATCATATGGTTTCCAGGGAAATCAATGGGAAGCGTTATCGACACTTTACCGCTACCGATCCCTTTACTCGCCTTTGCTTTGAAGAGTGTTATTTTCAGGCTACAAGTAACTTGGCGGCGGATTTCCTTGAGAAAATGGTCAATTTCTTCCCCTTTCCAATAGAATCAATTCAGGTTGATGGGGGCGGTGAATTCAGGGGAGATTTTGAAATTGCCTGTGAAAGTAAAAAGATTCCTCTTTTTGTGCTCCCCCCAAGGTCACCTGAGCTTAATGGGCGAGTTGAGCGTTCGCATAGGACAGTAAAACTGGAGTTTTATTCATTTTATACAGGTAAGACTGATCTGGGGTCAATCAGGTTAGCCCTGAAGAAATATAATACGCATTACAATACCCAGCGTCCCCACCAGGCTTTGCGTTATTCTACACCTTGGCAATACTATAAGAAGTACCAAGGTGCCGGGAGGCTCCCTTGTACCTGAAAAAAAGTCTCATATGTAGTGAGCCAGCACAACGGGTTGAGAAAACTGTTGGATTTGATAGGCTTTTCTTAGATATCTTTGCGAATATGCCCTTTATAAGGGGCGTTTAAGAAAGGATGGATCATTGAATGGCTGAATTACTGATGTTCGGGTTAGCCGGCGTAGCAATGATGCTTGAGCTCTACCGCGCGGGATTAATGTTGTTGGTTCCCCTCCTCCTTTGGGTAGGGACGGTTGGTTTAGGCTATTTTTTTGATTGCGATTGGTTCTCTCATCTCTTTATTATCGTAGGGCTTTTAGTGATGGCCGTTGTTGCCGCTCCCTATTTGACCTGGTTTAAGCATAAAAAATAATGCTCATTTGAGGTGCGAACATACGTTCGTAACCCTCTAGAACAGTTTGTTCTACGAAAGTTTCCTATGGAAGAATTGTTGTGGCTTTGGATGAGTGTCATCTGCGGCTCGCTTATTCTTGAACTTACCCATCCCGGTCTTTTCTTTTTCCTCTCTCTTTCTCTTGGCGGATCTGTTGCGCTTGGCATGGCTCTCGCGGGATTGTCTTTGGAAATCCAAGTGACAATTTTTATAGCGAGTGCTGCACTTGCGTTTATCGTGCTTCGTGCTTTTGTTGCTGGTCGTAAAGCGGGAACCCATCATAAAACGAATACTGAGGCGCTTATCGGTAAAAAAGCAGTAGTGGTCAGTCGCATAGCGTACCCATCCAGTGGACTTGTTAAAGTACAAGGAGAGGTTTGGTCGGCGCGAGCGGGAGAGCAAGAAGTGGTGAACCCCGGTGAGATTGTTGAAATTATTGCAATTATTGGTTGTCACTTGATGGTGAAGAAAATTGATTTAGTTTAGAAGGGGAAACTATGATTTCAGAATTAGTTATTGTGCTCGGTGTCGTAATCTTAGTCGGCATTGTTGTGCTTGCACAATCTGTGTACCTGGTAAAGCAGGCTGAAGGCATTGTAATTGAACGTTTTGGTCGTTACCATATGACCCTACATCCTGGCATGCATTTGATTGTTCCGTTTATCGATGTTCCTCGCCAAGTAACCTGGACCTTTGTAAAAGAAGTAGAGGGTAAACGGTATTATCGCTATTCAAAAACATTCTCTCGCCTTGATTTGCGTGAAACAGTCTATGATTTTCCTCGACAAATCGTAATCACCAAAGATAATGTATCGATCGAAATTAACGCACTTTTATATTATCAAGTTACTGACCCAAAGGCGGCAGTATATGAAGTTGCCAATCTTTCAGAAGCAATTGAAAAATTAACCCATGCAACGCTGCGCAATATTATTGGTGCCATTGACCTTGATGCAACCCTGATTTCTCGTGATCAGATTAATGCAAAATTACGCTTAATCTTAGATGAAGCGACCGATAAATGGGGCGTAAAAATTAATCGTGTTGAGCTCCAAGAAATTAACCCGCCTCATGATATTCGTGATGCGATGGAAAAGCAGATGCGTGCAGAGCGTGAAAAACGGGCGGTTATTCTGGAAGCAGAAGGGGCAAAGCGATCGGCTATTTTGCGTGCTGAAGGTGAACAAGAATCTCAAGTTTTGGCTGCACGTGGTGCTGGTGATGCTCAACGAATCCGGGCAGAAGCAGAAGCTATGGCGCGATTGACCATTACCCAAGCGGAAGCAAAGGCACTTGAGCTGATTAAACAAGCTTGTCCGCAGGGTGATCCTACCAAATTTCTTCTTTCGCTCCAGTATATAAATACGCTGCCTAAGATCATGGAAGGGCGTGATCATAAGATGATTGTGGTCCCGTATGAAGTTATGGGGACAATGGGGTCGCTTGCTTCCCTCAAAGAGCTTTTACAAAACGATACAGCTTCATCTACAACGCGCTAAGCAGGGTCCAATCCCTTGCTTTAACTTTCCCGAAAACAGTACACTGACGATGTGGGGGGACATGCCGCATTGAGGAGTTGGTGTCATGAAGCGTATACTGTTTTTGGGTCTTCTGGGAATTTCTTGCTCTTGCTCTGCAATCAAGAATAAAATTACTATCTATAATCAAAGTGATTCTTCTGTTTTAATAGCGCTTGATACAAAAGAGCGGCAACCGGTGAGGAAAGATTCTGTTGATGCCGGACAGGCCCGTAATTTTTACCTTCCCGGTATTACTGAAAAACAACCATACTATTTGCTGATTGATACTGAAGGAGAGCAGCGGTTATTTACCATTCATTTGGTAGGGAAACGAATTGTATTGCGTCGAGGGGACCAAGACCTTGGTGAAATGCCAAGCGGTGTTTTTAATGATATCGGTCTTTCGCTTGTTGTGTACGGTTCAATCTTCCCTTACCTTCCTGAAGCTCGTCTTGTGAGTTCGGTATCTCCTGCTGAGCGCAATAAAATCTTACATCCAGATGAAGAAGCACGAGAACCACAGACCCCAGAGGGCAAGCAGGTAGCAGCAGTTTTCGAATCGCTTGATGATGACCCCGTTGATAGCCCTGTGGCCAAAATTACCGAAGAAACTGAAGAGTCACAAACTCCACAGTCCGAGATTACAGAGCCGCAGGCTCAAGAGCCAGAAGTCCCAGAACTACGAGCAAAGAAGTCGTCAGAATGGTCTGAAGATTAAGCAAAATGATTGGTAAAGTCTGTAAAAAACAAAAAGAGCCATGTTACTCGAGTAACATGGCTCTTTTTGTTTTTTAGATCTGAGTTTTAGCGCAGAGCTGGAAAGAAGAATGCGAGCTCTGATGCAGCAGTCTGTGGACTGTCTGAACCATGCGTTGCATTACTACCGATATGAGTCCCAAACATGCGTCGGAGTGTTCCTACCGAAGCTTGTGCTGGGTTTGTAGCTCCCATCAAGGTGCGCCAATCTTGAATAGCGTTTTCTTTTTCTAACGCTACAACAATGACAGACCCTGAAGAGATATACTCTACCAGTTCACCGAAAAATGGACGTTCTTTGTGAACGGCATAAAATGCCTCAGCTTCTTGTTTGCTGAGTTTTGTTTTACGCATTTCAACAATAGAAAAACCATTGAGTTCAATGAGCTGAAGAATCATACCGCTGTGCTTTGCCTGAACTGCATCGGGCTTAATAATACCCAGTGTTCTTTCTGCCATGATGCTCCTACTTTTCTTCGTCTGAAGAATCTGGTGTTGACTTACCAGCTTTGCGAGCAGCATGCTTTTCAAGCTCAAGCTGCAATTGGGACTTCATCTTGTCTCCAACATATTCGCTACCACTGGCTTGTTCAGTTCGTTTTCCAGGACGACGGCTGCTTACTGCAAGCTTTGATTTTGCTTGTTTTTGCTTATCTTCATCTTGAGAAGCAGAAGCTGCTTGTTCAGAGCGAAGGCTCAAGCCAATCTTTTGTTCGTCCTTGTTAACTTTAATAACGCGGAAGGTTGCTTTTTGTCCGACTTTCAGCACATCTTCAACCTTATTGACTGGTTGGTCAGCAAGCTCTGAGATATGGATCAGTCCTTCAATGCCATCAGGCAGTTTTACAAAGGCACCAAAATCGGTGATCTTAGAAACTTCACCTTCGACCGAAGTTCCCACAGGGTAACTTTGTTCGATCAGTTCCCAAGGATTTTGTGCAAGTTGCTTGATGCTCAAAGAGATCTTCTTCTTTGTCTTATTAATATCGGTAATGACCGCTTCAATCGTGTCACCCTTCTTGAACATGTCAGCAGGGTTCTTGATATGGGAGGTCCATGAAAGATCAGAAACGTGAACAAGTCCATCAACGCCCGGGATTAATTGAACAAAGACACCGAAGTCAGCAACATTGGTGACGGTACCGGTAATCTTTTGTCCGACCGTATATTGTTCTGTAACAACATCCCAAGGATTGCGTTCGAGTTGTTTAATACTCAAGGACATGCGGCGATTTTCTTTATCTAAAGCAACGACCAAGGCCTCGATCTCTTGTCCAGCCTTAAAGTGTTTGTTGAGGTCGTTGATACGGTCGACCCATGAAATTTCAGAGATGTGGGCAAGTCCTTCAACACCTTTGGCAACTTCAACAAACAGGCCGTAATCGGTAATGCTTGAAATCGTACCTTTGATCTTTGATCCAACCGTAATATCTGCAGGAAGTTGTTCCCAAGGATTGCCTTGCAATTGTTTGAGGCCCAAGGAAATCTTCTCGTTTGCTGAATCAAGGCTTAAAATCTTGACGTTAATGTTGTCGCCAATTTTCAAAATTTCGCTTGGATGTGCAATGCGACCCCAAGTCATATCAGTGATATGGAGCAAGCCGTCTACACCACCGATGTCGATAAAGGCACCGTAGTTTGTGATGTTTTTGACAACGCCTTGAATTGTTTGGCCAACAGCCAATGTTTCAAAGGTCTTCTTGCGGCTTTCTGCACGTTGTTCTCCAAGGAACTTACGGCGAGAAATAATGACATTACCACGTTTTGGATGGACCTTGATGATGTAGGCAGTGATAGTTTTGCCTAAGAAATCATCAAAATTCATGACGCGTTGAATGTCTACTTGTGAACCTGGCAAGAAGGCAGAGATACCAATGTCGACGTTCAAGCCACCCTTAACCTTATGAGTGACAATACCTTCGATTGGCTTATTCTCTTCAAAGAGCTTCATAACCTTAGCCCATGCACGGGCAGCCTTAGCTTTTTCATAGCTGAGCGTGATAGTGCCTTCGGCATTTTCCAGCTCGTCGATAATCACTTCGATTGGTGCATTAGCAAAAAACTTTTTGATTTCATGATCGGCAAATTCATGATTAGGGATAAGCCCTTCTGATTTAAAACCGATATCAACAAGAACACCATCGCCGGTAATTTCGATCACTTTTCCCGTAATCAAACCACCTTGTTTGAACGAAATTAATGATCCTTCGTACAGTTGATTAAGTTCTTGTTTTTGTTCAGGGCTCAACTGGAGAGTTTCGTCATTCCAGGTTGCTTCTGCTTTACCGAATTGGCTGGCTTTTAACAGCTCTTTTGACATTCAAAGCTCCTTGTGCGCGTTTTGTTCACAACCCCATGCGCAGTCATCGATTTGGATGAGGTTGCGGTTAGAGAGATTTACCATTATAGCCGCCGACAACCGGCGCGCTATCAGAAAACTATAGCATGAAACCAGGGGAATAACAATCAAAAACCCCTGGAGAAACCAAGGGTTTTGGGCATAAAAAGAGGGAGCCGTTTCTGACTCCCTCTGCAGTGTAGGCTTGAATTTAGTGGTTAAGCTTTTGGTTGAGTTACTGCTCCGGCAAGCGGAAGGTCAACAGAATCTTTGCCGTTAAGGGAATTGGACAGTGTGGCAGAGACTGCTCGCCTATGATAAGCGTTACTTACGGCATCTTCTGGATGATTGCTGTAATAGATCAGTTCGAGTACAGAGCGTTGGCTCTGTGAGAGAGGATCGTTTGCGGACTGGTCTACGAGCATTTGCGTTGTTCGATCTTGTCGCAGGTTTATTGTTGTAGCTGCTGCTGCTTTTACCTGCTCGAAAAAGTTGTTGGCTGAATTGTCTTTTGTGCAACCAAACCAAGAAAGACAACGATGAGGGAAGAGGGAAAGAATTTGTTTGTGCCAAGGAAGATATGAATTTATGGTTCGTTGTAATGTTGAAGCATGAGTATTTTGTTCTTCTTGGGAAAGTTTTGTAAAGCCGACTGGGTTTGCGCTGTAGAGGTTAACGGATTCGGCTTCTCTTGTGGAGCGCTTTTTTAAGTATTCGACCCATCGTGGTTGTATCTGTGTTTTGTATCCCCAATATGCCACACCGGCCAGAACTGCTCCTGCAAACAGGTTGCGATAGCAGAAACTGAGCGTAGTAAAGGGGAAGGTAAGAGTTTTTGCGCTAAAGCTGGCCAATGTTCCCAAAGTAGAGCCAACCCAGGAGAAATTACCCTGGCTTGCAGGAACTTTTGTTGCTTGCAGGTTAGCTTGAGGGGAGATAAGGGCAAGGCCCAAGATTATAGCGTATAATTTTTGAAGTTTCATAGCAGTATGTCCTTTATGTTTAACCTGGAAAGCTTCTAGGATTTCTATCGTTATTATAATGGTGCTATTGGGATTTTATTGCCTATTCAAGATTATTTTGGCAGATTCCCACTAGCACTATTTCAGTTTAGCGTGAAAACAGGGTGTGTCAAAGGCCCTTGTTTTTTCTATTTGGCAAAATAAAAATTAGAGTTTTCCTCTGTGTTTTACCTGGGGCGATTATGCCGCGGCGGCAGCTTGCGCTTTGAGCATGTTCTGCGCATAGTCGAGTGCTCGGTTTGCTCGGGAAAGAGCTGTTGGGTGGCTGCGTGTAAAGATGTTTCCCGTTGCCCCAGACCGGGCGTTCTCAAGGTACCCTGATGCCCATGCAGAAGCGGCGAGAGGTGATGGCGCATGGGAAAGAGCATAGGTGTCTGCTTGGTATTCTGTTACTTGCCAGAGCAGGTTGGCAAAGATTTTATTTCCATACCAGGCTATTAAAAAGGGCAGTGCGAATGTAGCGCCCTTTTTGAAGGAAGAAAGGCCCGTTTTGATCGTTTTATTTTCGATCGAATCAATTCTTTGTTGAATCTGCTTATCGTATTTTTCGAGTAGCTTGGTCGTAAGAAACCAAATTGCTGGAATGGAAAGTGCAGAAAGGGTGGTTCGCACAAGGGAATGATGATACTTTATGTGCCCGATTTCGTGTGCAAGATCAAGCGCAGATGAGCCGAGAAGCGGGTTAGTTGCTGGATCAGAGCTTGCTTGCAGGCCAGAGTAAATCTGTGCAGCGAGGCTTCTGTTTATTCCTAAGATATGTGCTCCGCTTGTAAAGGCGTTTGGTGAGTGTCCTTCTTTTTCTAATAAAAGGTTTATTGAGGCTGGATTAAGCTGATGCTTGCGTAACTGTTCATCGATAAATGTAACTATCAAACGATCTGTTAGTGCAGGGTAGTGCCGAAGAAGGCTCCAAGGGGCAAGGACTCGCTCGATGGTAGGGTGCATGATTTTAAACCAGCAAGTTGCTTGCAGGGTCCGGTAGCTTGTAGCCTTCCAGGGGAAACACGTGATGCCGGCACTGGTTAAAAAGAGAAGTGCTGCTACGATTTTTTTCATGCAATACCCAAGTTGTTGTTTATGATTGAGCTTCTGGTGTCTACAACCAGGGTAACATGGTGTGCTGGGTCGGGCAAAGGGTAGTCGAATATAACGATTAAGAAGGCAGGTTACTCTTTACCTGTGCAACGGATGTTCTGCAAATCCCACAAATTGGCACTCTGCTTGGGGGATGATGTTGAATTCCTTTTGGACGAGTTCCTGCATGGTGCGGGCGAGGTTAATAACGTCAGTGCTTGTTGCCCCATCTCTGGTGACAAGCATGTTGGCATGTTGGTAGGAGATGAGGGCGCCGCCGACGGCAAGATTTCCCTTAATACCCAGTTTGTCCAGGTAATAAGCGATGTAGATCATCTTTTTGCCATTACTTTCGATCGTGACTTCTTCGGGGAAAAAGTTTCTAAAGAAACTGCCGCAGGTATTTTTATTGGGATAACGACTTACCCGATGGCGAATAATCTCGACCGAGCGCCCTTTGGCGTAGGCTGCGGTTGTAGGGTCAACCTGCTTGAGGGCAAATGTTGCTGAAAGCAGGTAATGGCGTTGGTCATGGAGTTTGGAGTAGTCATAACCGAAGTTGAACCACTCTTTGCTGACCGTTTCGATAGCTCCCGTTTGGTTATCAATAACCTGAGCACTTACAAGAAAGTTGCTTAAAAAGAACTGAAAGTAATGGATATTGATAAAGACCGATCCACCAACAGTGCCTGGAATGCCACTAAATTCTTCTAATCCGCAAAGATTAAGTTCAAGGCAATGCTTTATGAGATCTGGGACTTTAACCCCAGCCTCTGCGCAAATATATGCAGTATTTGGTTCTGCTGTTGCAGGTAGGTCAGTGCTTGGAAGTTGGGTGACTTTGGTTAATTGGGGTCTGATGACCAGCCCGTTATAGCCATTGTCACTGATCAGGATATTAGCCCCTTCGCCCAAAATAAAAATAGGCAGCTGTTCTTGGTGCGCCCACATAACCGCTTGTTGAAACTCTTCGGCCGTTGTTGGTTCGCTATACCAGCGTGCGGGGCCGCCGGTGCGGAACCAGTTCTTGTCAGCAAGAGGGATGTTTTCTTGAATGTGGTCTGGTAGCGGGAAACGGCAGGTGAGGGTTTGGGGTTGTGGGTGAAGTTCCACGGTTATGCTTTCAGTGCTAAGGTTTTTTGATCTTAACCAGCATAGAAAAAAATGGGGGGGAAGAGAAGTTTTTAGGGGTGCAGGATTGATTAAGAACTCTTGAGGGTACGGGAAGCGGCGTGCTACGCTCGTTGTAGTAAGTTCTTATCGTTATACAAAGAGGAGAATGTCGTGGAAAAGCGTATGTATTGGCTTGTCGGAGCAGTTGTGATAATCGTTCTTGCAGTTGCGGTTTGGTTTAAGTATGCACAAGGGTACGACAACGATTATCTGCCAGCAATAGGAACGAGCAGTCTCAACCCTGCAGATCCTACACCAGCACGGTTTATGCCGAAACCAGGAGAACCTGGATATAACGGCTAAGGTTTATTGCGTATGACCGTGAATAGTGAATAAAGAGCGCTCCATCAAAGCTTTATGCCGTGGTGGAGCGTTAGCTTTTGACAGTTCGCTGTTCTGTTGTAGGATTATTGATAGACAGGAAATGCTGCCAAGCAGTGGCAGTCTTACCAGCAAAGTTCTCTGACAGTATATGCGAGAGGTCTCTTATGATACACAATAATTCTCTGTTACTCATCTTTATGGCAACCCTTGCAACTACGGGCAGCCTTTGTGCTTCACAGTTGCGTCATAGAGCCGTTCCCGGCTTTTCGGCCTCATCTTCTTCTGTAACAGGCGGTGTAGCGGGATCTGCGACATCGCAATCACGCAGTGCTGTAGCTTCGGTATCCAGTGATTCTGCTACAATACTTGCTGATAAAATTTTTAGCCTAGGAAAGCATTATTTGGGTCAAGGTAAGGCACCGGTTGCCGTTTTCTTGTTTCAACAAGCTTCTGAGTTAGACAACGCGAAGGCATTTGCTTATCTGGGCGATATTTTTCGTCGTGCAGAAGGGGTTCAACGTGATGATAAACGAGCGTTGGAATATTATGAATGTGCCGCAAAAGCAGGAATCGATGATGTGTACTCAGAAATTGGGACAATGTATTTAACTGGTGGAGATGGTGTAACACAAAGTACGGAAAATGCTCTGTGCGCTTTTCAAAAAGGTTCTGCAAAAGGAGATCTGTGGAGTACGTATTATTTAGGACATCTGTATCTTAACGGTGCTGTTGATATGGAAAAGGACGGTGTGCGCGCTGTTAAATGTTTTGAAGCGGTAATAACTGCTTTGTCAGGTAAGGTAAAACTTGATGGTTCACTCAAAGGACTTCTTGCAGATGCCTATTATGGTTGTTTTTACTTGTATGAAAATGGCATCGGCGTGGAAAAAGATCAAAAACGCTCGCGGGAGTATGCCTATAAAGCTGCACAAAACGGAAGCATGGAGGCTCGCGATTTCTTGTTATGATGCGATACGCGTTCTAACTTATTTGCCGATTTATCGCTTTTCTCTTATCCTACAAAGAGTACAATAGTGGAGTCTGAAGCTCCCAATATTCTTTGATGAGGACATGTCCCTATGAAGTTATCCCTTGCTTGGCTGCTTGAGCATATCCAAGAACAAAAAACCGTTCAAACTGCTTCCCCGGAATTTCTTAATTCTCTTGCCGATCGACTGAGTGTGCAAGTGGTTGAAATAGAGGGGTATGACCGGGTAGAGCTCGATCTTGAGCAGTTTACACTCGCCCGTTTTGTCGCGCGTAAGGGAGCTGATATAACCTGGGCAAGTCCAGAGCTTAAGAAAGAATTTGTTTTACCAACTCGTACCACGAGTGGAGCTGGTTACTGCTTACTCGTAAAAGAGGGAAAGTCATACCGCTATGCAACCTATGCTGACGTTCATAGTCCAAAAGAAGGGCTTTTCCCTGAATTATGGTGTCCTGTGGAAGAAGAAGCGGGTGGCTGGAAAAGCAAAGTTGATCAAGTAGATTACCTTTTGACGATTGATAATAAGGCGATAACCCATCGAGCTGACTTATGGGGACATCGTGGCTTTGCGCGGGAAGTGGCAGTACTGTTTGGATTGCATCTTGTGCCGGAAGAGGAGCTGCATAAACCGATACCGATTAAGCACTTTGTTGACCGAAGCCGTGTTTCCAAAGAGATGCCCTATGAGATCGTTATTGATGGAAAGCTCTGTGATCGCTTAGCGTTAAGTCAAGTGAGCGTGCAAAATCTTGCTCTTTCAGTTCCCTGGATGGCAATTCGGCTTGCCAGGGTTGATGTTCGTCCTTTCAATGTTCTTGTTGATATCACCAATTACGTTATGTACGATATCGGCCAACCGATGCATGCCTTTGATGTGGCCAATGTTAAGGGATCTTTGTTTCAAGCACGACCTGCTCACCCGGGAGAGCAGCTTACGTTGCTTGATGGTCAAACGATTACGATGACGGCTGATGATTGCGTGATTGCTGATGCGCAAAAGCCGTTAGCCTTGGCCGGTGTTATGGGTGGATCCCACAGCGGTGTTTCTGAATCAACCAGAACGGTATTACTTGAGTCAGCACATTTTAATGCTGATCATATCCGTGCAACAGCTTTACGCTATAAACATCGTACCGAAGCTTCTGCTCGCTTTGAGAAAAATCTTGATCCACATCAAAATACCTTTGCACTTGCTCGCTTCTTATTCTTGCTGAACCGCTTAGAAGTTCCCTATGAGGCCGCCTCAGAAATTGTTTCGGTTGGACGTTTGGTGCAAGAGCCGCAGATTTCGTTTACCCATGATTTTTTGGTCGAACGACTTGGTATGGAGGTGCCATCAGAGCATGTAGAATCCCTCCTGAAAAAATTTGGATTTGGCGTTACCGCCATACAAGATACTAAGCGGGGCTGCACCTATACACTTTCAGTACCGTTATATCGTGGCATGCGGGACATTACCTGCGCTGCCGATATTGTTGAGGAAATTGCGCGTATACACGGGTATAACTCGTTTACTCACCATCTTCCTACGCGGGTGATGCGCCCCTTTTCTTGGAAAGTTCCGATGACCACACGGGCTATTAAGCGTCACTGTGCTTTTAGTATTGGCATGCATGAGGTGCACAATTATGCGTTGTATCATGAAGAAGTGCTACGTCAACTTGCGTACCAACCAGTCAATACGATTGCAGTAAAAAATCCGGTTTCAGAACAACAGCGTCGTTTGGTGACGTCACTTGTTCCTCATCTTGTGATGAATGTACAAGAAAATCTTCCCGGCCAAGAGATTATTCGCTTGTTCGAATTGAATAAGATTTTTTCTTTGAACGCTGATGGCAGTGTCTGCGAAAAGAAATCGCTTGCCCTTATCTTTTTTACCTACAAAGGTTCCTATGATTTCTATGAGGGAAAGGCAGCAGTTTCTTCATTGTTTGATATGCTTTCGCTCTTAGTTACGTGGGAAAAACCAACGCAGAGTCTGCAGCCATGGTACTTACCTGAACAGACAGCTCAGCTTATGCACCAGGGAAAAGTTCTCGGGCATGCAGGTGCTCTTTCTCCTTCGATGATACGTCTGTTTGGAGAAGGAGAGGGATTTGTGGTTGAACTGGATGCAGATTATCTATGTGCCTACGCTGCTCCTACGCCTCAGTATCATTCGGTTTCCAAATATCAAACCGTTGATCTTGATATGAGCTTGTTAATTCCGCGAGCGGTTACCGTTGATGCGGTGAAACAGGCGCTTGCTCAAGCTGATGGAAGAATTATTGCGGTCATGTTGCGTGACTTCTTTGAAAAGGATGCGTGGCCAGACCACCGTTCTATTACGTTACGCTTTACGATTAGTGATATGAACAAGACGCTGAGCAAAGAAGATATTGATGACGTATGGTCAAGCGTAAGCAGTGCGGTGATTGCGTTGGGAGCACAAATTCGATGATTACGAAAAAACAATGGTGGAGTGCCGGAATCTTTTTTAGTTTCGTTCTTTTGCTTGATCGAGTGACCAAGGTATGGGCGTTATTCGCTTGTCAGTCCGAACGGGAAATAACATCCTTTTTGACAACCAAGTGTATGCTGAATCGCGGTATTTCTTGGGGACTTTTCCATTCTGAGAACGTCTATGTTTTTGCTCTTGTTTCCCTAGTGATAGCACTGTTTATTGGCATCTTTGTCTGGTGGGTCTATCGGTATGTACATACCTTTGGCTCGCTGACTGGTGTGTCGCTGGTACTTGCAGGAGCAGTTAGTAATCTTTTTGACCGAGTTTGGTACAGCGGTGTCATCGACTTTATCGTAGTGAGTTACGGCTCATGGACCTTTCCCGTTTTTAATATTGCTGATGTTGCTATTTGTTGTGGCGTTTTTATTCTTTTCCTGACGTCGGCTGGAGATGAAGTATGACACGGCATGCGTTTCTTATTGCTATGAAGCGGGTTGCAACGCTTGGTTCGATAGGGTATATGCCCGGGTCTGGCACGATGGCTACACTCGTTACGTTGCCTGCTGTTATGCTTTTAAAATATTTTGGTTTTTCCTATCGCACTGAGCTCTTTATTGTGCTTGGCGCTACGGTACTGCTTACACTTGCCGTACATTTTGCCCTCTATCTTTTCCCCTTTACCAATGACCCGCGTCAAATTGTGGCGGACGAAGTCGTAGGATGTTTATGGGCATTTTGTGGTACGGCACTGACGTTCAAAAAGCTCATATGGGGTTTTCTGTTCTTTCGTATCTTCGATATTGTCAAACCGTTTGGAATTAGGTCGTGTGAAAAAGCTCCGGGGGTCTGGGGAATCATGCTCGATGATATTGTTGCCGGTGCGTATGCTTCACTCTGTTTGTTACTATTTTTCGCATGAATTTCGTTGCTTTTCTTAAAAATTCGTTAGGGCTGTGCGTAGCTCCTGCCCACTGTTCATTTTGTCGCGCAAATCTTTCGGAGCGTTTTCCGTTATGTGACCATTGTCTACACAAAATTCATCCGGTGCTTGCAGCTTCACTGCAAATTTCACAATCGCGCCGTATGAGTGTCTATGCCATGGGCGCTTATGAAGAGCCATTAAAGTCGCTTATCGTTGCTAAGCATGGAAGTAATGTGGCAGCAGCCACGCAACTGGGTACGTTAATGGCGCATCATTTTGCTTCGTATACAATCGCCTGTGATCTATTGGTTCCTGTACCACTCCACTGGCGTCGTTATGCAGCACGCGGGTATAACCAAGCGGAAATTATGGCGCAAGAATTGGGCCGTTGTTGGAATGTGCCGGTTGTTAATCTGTTACAACGCAAGCGACATACAGCACTCCAAGTAACGCAAGAGGTGCATAAACGACAAGAAAATGTACATGAAGCGTTTACGATAGTCGATGAGTTAGCGCAGATATATCGAGATAAACACATAGTATTGGTTGATGATTTGCTGACGACCGGATCGACATTGGGGGCGGCGGGCCGTGCAGTTGCCCGTATACAACCAGCGTCACTCTCAGCCGTCGTTGCTTGTAGAGTTGTGTAACATGTATCTTTTACTCTGTCCAGACGTAAATTTTTTTGCATCTCTGCCTAAGTTGTGGTAACCTACACACTGTTCGTTGACAAGTAGGTTGTTTATAATTTTTTTCAGAAGAGGTATTCAATGAAGGTAACATCTTCTTTCCTTAGTATTACATTGCTTTGTTCTGCACTTGCTATGCTGCCTGGATGCGGTGTGGTTGATTGGTTCAAATCAAAAATGTCATGCAAGAGCTGTGCTTCTGGCGCAGTAAAACCAAATGAACCAGTTATTACCTTTAGTGGTAAGTCTGTTGTAACTGCAGAAGAATTTAAGAACAAGCTCCAAGCAATTTACGCAGCACGTCCTGGAATTGAATCAATTATTGCTCAAATGTCCGACGAAGAGCAATTAAAGATTTATAAGCAACTTGCTGACGGAATTGTAGCCGAACAATTGATCCTTGAATACGTAAAACGTCAAGGTTTGGAAAAGGCTCCTGAATATAAAGAAGCTGTAGAACAAGGTCAAAAACAAGTAGTTTGCGATGTCTCTGTTCGAGCATTCCAAACACAAATGGCCAAAGAAATGCAAGAAATGGTTGCAAAGATTGACGAAAAGCAAGCCAGTGAATTCTATGCAGCAAACCGTGATAAAATGGCAATCTTCCAACAACAACCATTCACGGTAAAGCCAGGTCGTACAATTGTAATGGCATCTGTCGGATTTAAGACAGTAGCTGATGCAAATAAGGCCATGGCAAATCCAGCCGCATTGAAGTCATTAGATGTATCTTCACCTGAAGGTTACAAACTTCGCGCTGCTGTTGCTGCAATGAAGGGTTCTGCTGAAGTCGTTAAAGCTGCAGACAAATTCTATGCTGTAAAAATCAAAGAAAAGCTTGCTCCAGAATTTGCTAAGTTTGATGATGTAAAAGACATGGTCAAACAAGCTATGGTACAAGAAAAGATGCCAGCCATCTATAATGAAAAAATGGAAAACCTGAAGAAAGAATGCAAGGTTTCCGTTAACGAAGAGTTCTTAAAATCATTTGTCATCAAAAAAGAACAACCTGCTGCGCAACAAGAACAAATGCCAGCTCCTGAAGCTCCTAAGGCACCAGCAGTTAAGGCTGCGTAGGTAGGAAGTCTACTTTTGTCAAGAACATGAGGGAGTTTGGTTTAAACCAAATTCCCTCATTTATTTAGGGAGATATATGACTATGCAACAAATTAAATGGGCTCTTTTAGGGTTCGGTATAGCGATCGGCACCAACGTATACGGACGAGTGCCGCGTGAGTATGTCCTTGATGAGATCATAGAAACTCTGTACCATCCTGAAGGAACTGAAATTATTTTGCTTTCAGATACAACAACAGGGCTTGAGGGAAAAGAGCGCTCGTTGCATGATCTTGAGCTTGAAACGTTAACCTATCTTGATGCTAAAAAACTTAAAGGTATCGTGGTTTCTGAAGACGATATTGATCGCTTTATTGCCCAATTACAAAAGCAAAACAATTGGACCCGAGCTGATATTGAAGATTTTTTTAAAGAGCACGGATATTCGTTTGAAGAAGGGCGTGATTTAATCAGAAGAAAGCAGATGGTCAATCAGATGATTGATTATAAGGTTCGCTCTGACAAAGCAATGGCCGTTTCTTTAGACGAAGCACAAGCGATCTATGACCAACATCCACGGGAAGAAGAGGCTACCTATACGCTTGCTATTGGATTTGCACCAAGTAATCTTTATACGCTTGCTCAGCTCAATAAAGCTGTTGAAAAAAACATGCCTCTTGAAAAAATCGAGTGGGATGAGCCGTTTGTTCGCAAAGAAAGTGACCTACCTAAAGATCGTAAATTTATTGCCAAACGTTCGGTTGGGCATGTTGTTTTGGTTGAGCCGGTTGAAGGTGGTTTTGAGCTGACAAAGCTTGTTGAAAAAACACCAAAACGGCAGATTCCGTTTGATGAGTGTTCTGCCGAGATCATTAATAAGATTCGCCAAGAGCGTTTTGAGTCAGTGCTTAAAAAGTACGAAAATGAACTCGAGGCCGATCCGGTGGTCTATAAAGAAAAATATACCAAGAAATAGAATACTTTATCGCTTCGATTTAAGATGCCCCGCACAAACTGCGGGGTTTTTTATTATTTGATGGGTAATGTGAAGAAGTTTTATATTATTTTTTAAGAGCCACCAGGTTAGCGTTAATTATGCATCAAGCATATTTTAGGTGATTTTTGCATTTTCAAAATGGTTGTCTTTATAATAAGCCCGTATTAACAATGTTTTTTTATTGCAATTCTTTTGCAACTTTGCAAAATTGCCCCTCTTCAAAACAGTGAGCTAGGCATAGTACAGTGCTAGTAGATAGGATGTTTGAAGCAGTGCAAGGAGTTATGTGATGAATAAATACGTGGTTGTATGGGTAGCTATCATGATAACAATTATGGTAGCTCTGATGTTTCTTAAGGTTGAAAAAACGGAAAGTACCTATGGGATGGTGGCAAATATGTCAGAGGATTCTGAGTGGGATCGTGAAGGGATGAGTCCTATTCACTGGCGCTAAGGGAGTGCGATGTGGGTGTAGAGAGGATAAGAAGGTTAGTTTTGGGAGAATTCTACATCAAGATCAGCGCAGCACGAGCTCTTTGTGCCACCTCCCTGATTTTCTCCCAAATCTCCGGCAGAGAGTTTTGCGCCTATGAGTAAGAGAAAAATTGCTGATACACGAATTTTATCTAACATGATGTCCTTTCTAGTGAGAATGGGAAAAATAGTAGGAACGCCAAAATGGCAACAAGAAAGCAACTGGTTAGTTTTGCGAGAATTCCGAAGTGTCACCACGACAAGTTTTTGTGGTGTCTCCACCTTCATTTCCGCCAGCCGAGATTCTTGTAGCTATGAAGAGGAGAAGGATGATTGTCATGCGAATTTTGTATTTATGTATCATAAGCGCACCCTTTGAACTGTTAGGACATTTATGCTTTGCTAGTAAAATTTTGATCTTTAAGTAAGCTAAAACTAATATCATCCAAAGCCACCTACCTAATAAGGTTAACTTTTTTTTAGATATTACAAAAGGGTCTTAGCTATGGATTACAGTAAAATGCTAACGCTGGTTGAACAAATTTGTTTGCTTTTGCCCATTATTGTTTTAGGAGCTAAATTAGTTTCTGTCTATCGTTGTGCTGCGCAAAATCAATTGTTCAAAAAAATTTGTTTTTTTTATTTTGTGCTCGTTGTGTTCGATTGTTATTGGTATGGATGTCTTATCTATAAAACAAGCTATCGTTTGTTGGTTTCTGATGCCCCACAGGCTACATACTTGTGGATAGCTCGGGGTCTTTTTTTTGTCTGGCCTCTAGCAATATTTTTGTGCACGCTTATGTGCGATTTGCTTATTAGTGCTGAAGATAGATTGGCTAAGCGGCATTATTTTTTAGGGGTATGGACAGTAGGGATCATGGGATATTTTCTGTATGATTTTTACGTTAATTATGCCAATCTTTTTGATCCTTGGCGTACCTTAAGTGTCTCTAGTTTTGTATTGATGAATATTTTTATTATAGCCAATAGGGGGAGTAATCTGATTTATGGGCTTAAGAAACTGTTTGCCGGTAAGCCTATGCCACTGATTGTGGAGAAGCAGGCCAAATTGATTTTAGGCTTAATGGTTGCACCCGTTATTTTTTTGCAATCAATTTGGTTACTATCGAATTGCAAAATTATTGCTCTAGATAGCCTGTATTGGGACTTGTTTACTTTCGTCTTCCAAGCTACCTTTGTCGTTGGGCTAACCTATACTTTCTTTGAGTTATTGCGCCTGCGTCTTTTCAACACTGCCTCGATGGTGCAGGGGGGAGGGCGGAATATTACTGAGATTTTTAATGCAGTGGCTGTTCAATTTGATAAAACAAAAACAATTCCAGAGCTGGGCGGGCTTGTGGCAACGTATTTTGAAAAAGCCTTTGGCTTTGATGCAAATAATGTAACCCTCTACGTTCGCCCCGTTGATTATGCAGGTATTGTTGATAATCCACCTCCTTCAAATACTTTGTCTACCGTTGAGGCCTTGTATTGTTCAGCTGACCCAGAACAGCTTGCTCTGTGCGAAAAGATTTGTCAGAAGAGAATTTTGGTGTATACCGATGTGCACTTTGATGAGCAGTATCACCTTGATGATGAGGCTAAAAAGCTTCAAAATTTTCTTGAAGCAAATAATGCTGACGTTTTTATACCGATCTATCGTGAACATGCCCTGGTTGCCTACGTAATTGTTGGGCGAGATACACGGGATGGCTTGCTGGTTAATGATACCGAGGCTCGGTCGATGCTCTCTTTTGCCACGTATCTGTCGTACGTTATTGAGTGTAGGCAACGGGTGGAGTCGAAGATCCTGGTGAAAAAATGTATGGAGCATGAATATAAAGAAAAGCAGTTATACCGGGAGCGTGAGCATTGCCATGAAGGCATGCAGGCCGTTGCAGCACAAGCGAAAACGAGTGGGGCGGTGAGCATGATTCTTCTTAAGCATAATCGCTTGCAGGTAGCAGATACTGAAGGAGCTGAGCTGCTGGGATTACCTGAAGGGGATTTTGATGTTCCAGAACGGTATAAAAATGCTTTGAATCGTTTGTTGCTTGCCTATAAGAAATTCGGAAGAACAGAGCCTGTTTTACAAAAAGATCCCCAGGGGCACTTGCTTCGGTTTACCCCCATGAAGAGCCCGTACAAAGATAATGTTATGATTATCGTTTCGCGCCCACCGATCTCTGAAAGTATCACGTTCCCCTCATTTGCTTCGATACACAATACTGATGATTGGGATTATGCGCTTTTCTTGCAAACAACAGCATCAGGAAAACTGCTTGAAAAATTTATTCCTGCGACCAATGGGCAGCTCTTTGATTTTAAGATTAAATATATGCGTGCAGTTTTTGCGCGCCGTCCCTTGTTATTTACCGGCTCTGCAAAAGACGCTAAGCGATTGGCAACCATTGCACAGGCGATCTGTGCACGCAGCAAGTTTTATGAACTTTGCCTGAAAGAGGATGAGAAGAACAGTAACTATGCAATAGAACTTTTTGGGGTGGTATCCATTTCTGCGGATGGGCAGGAAAAGAAGGGGTTGCTTGCAATGCTCAGTGAGTCAGGGACACTTTTTATCGAGCATATTGAACAACTTTCGCTGCAAACTCAAGATATGCTGGCAGAGTATATCGCAACAGGTTCTTATGCGCCGCTATTCAGCAGACAAATAACATCGAGTGATGTACAGATTGTGTTCAGCAGCCAGGTCAATCTTAAGAATCTTGTGGAAAAGAAGAAATTTTCAGCAGCATTGTACGCTGAGCTTGAAAAAAATGCTGTGCATATACCTGAGATACGTTCAGTGCCGCGCAAGCAATTGCAGGAGCTCGCTCGTTTGATGAGCTTACAAACACTTGGAGAAGAAGCCTTTAATGAGAGCATAATGAACTCAGAATCTTTCATTGAGGAGTTGGTAAAAAACTCATCGTTAGCTCATGATTTGAGTGATTTTGGTCGGGAAGTGAAAAGTACTACCTTGGCATATGAACGCGCTAAGAAACCAGGGAGCTTCACTCCTGCTGTTTTCGACGTGAGTGCTGATGATCTTAATGATCCTGATTCTCTTATGGAAACTTTAAAGCGTTTGGGGCGAAAAGCACTTAAAAGTAAAGAATTATTTTGCGCTGCGATTAATGTGTTTCAAAACGATATGCGCCTTGTTGCTGAATCCTTGCAGGTTGATCCTGCTACGATCTATCGGTACTGCTCCAAATACCAAATTGGTATATTTGCCCCTGGGTTTGTGCGCAGACGTGGGCGTCGTTCAAAAAAGAAGGTAAGTTCTAGAAAGCAAACTTCTAAAAATCTCGGTTCTAAGATCCCAGCTTCTCAGCAGGTTGAAGTTTGATGCTGTTATAGATTTGTCTTTTGTGTTATGAATCTTTGGCGGCGTCGACAATATGTTGTTTCAGCTCTTGCGCTTTCTTGATCAGTTCGGGAAGCTGATTTTGCCATTCAGGCTTCGTAGCAAAATAGGTTGTGAGCAGTTCTTCAAAGCTCATCGAAACATCTGCATGTGCACGGCGCTGTTTTTGTTCAACAGGGCGTACGGGAAAGATCCCCACAAGATAGTGCGCCATACTTGCAGCATTTTGGACTGCAGTGATGTCGACATTATCTTTGGTATCTGCGGGTAGATAATAGACGATTTTAACGACCGTATTATTGAGCGGTTGTTTGCGCACTGCTTCAACAATCTGTTCAGTAAAGCTTCGTTTTGTATCGATATGCACGTCAATTTGGAGAAAGGGGCGTGTGGGAACGGGGATGAATTCATAAGTCGTTTTCCCTTTTTCATGCATGGTAACATAACAAAACCCTTTTTCTTCTTTACGTTCCCCAAAGTCTATACGTTCGAGCGACCCAGAATAATTGACGGCAGGATAGCCGTGCGGGTTCAGATTTTGGTGGCGATGTAAGTGGCCCAGTGCAACATAGTCAAAGGGATGCAGTGCGAGCTGGGATGGTAAAAGCGTTGGGTCATCTCCGTAAATTGCCCGTTTTTCTGATCCTGAAAAGACCCCGTTGGCAACGGTGAGATGTCCCGCAAGAACTGCATGAATTTTGGGGTCAATCTGTCCTGCCGCAGTGCGAATAATAGAACCAAGAGCTTGGCTAATTGCCTGGGAAAGTGATGCATCGTCAGCAGAAAATTCTGTTTCTGTAGGCGCAGAATATCCCTTTTGGAGCGCCAGCGTTGAGCGTGACGGCCAGGGTATGCCAACGATGGTGACCGGCCCTTGCTTGGTCGTCAGGGTGATCGTCTTTGGCTGTGCAATAACATGAAAGCCTTCAAGCGGTAACTGCCCAAAGAGCTCAAGCGCATGTGCTTTTCCAAAGCTGATGGGTTGGTCATGGTTCCCCACGACCATAACGACAGGAATTTTGGCTTGAAAGAGGCGCAAAAGCGCTTCAAAAAAGATCCGTTGATGGGTGGGGCTTGGGTGCGCTGTCTTATAGGCGTCACCTGAAAAAAGAAAGAAATCGACATCTTCTGTAATAGCAAAATCAATACAGCTGTTGAGCGCCTGTTTAAAATCGAGTAAACGGGTATGAATCCCTGTTTTGGGATCGATATGGCCATAATTTTCCATGCCAATATGGATGTCGGCGGTATGAATAAAGCGAATCATAGAATGTTACGAGTTTTCATGAACTGTCGACTTATCTCGCTGAGCTGCTACAAACCCGTGTTGTCCGCGCTTAAGAGCAGCATAGCCCTGTTTGGTGACTTGGCGGGCGCGTGCAATGGCCAGGGCATCTTCAGGTACGTTTTCAGTAATCGTTGATCCTGCAGCAGTCATAGCGTGGTTGGCGATGGTCAGAGGAGCGATTAGGCTATTGTTGCTTCCAATAAACACGTCATCTTTAATAATGGTTTGGTGCTTTGCATGCCCATCATAATTGCAAATAACTGTACCTGCACCGACGTTAACGCGATTTCCAATAACTGCGTCACCGATATAACTGAGATGTTTGATCTTTGTCTTTTCTCCAACACAGCTGCGTACCACTTCTACAAAGTTACCAATAACTGCATGCTCTCCAATGGTTGACCGTTCTTTGACATGGGCAAAAGGTCCAATGGCTGCATGAGCGTGAATGGTGGCGTTCTTGATAATCGAATGGGGGTGGACAATTACGTTGTCTGCTATCGTGCTATTTTCAACATGACAGCCATCGCCAATCGAACAGTGACTACCAATGGTCGTTGCTCCGGCAAGGCGAACGCTCGTTCCAATTGTTGTGCCTGAGCCGATGGTTACGCCGAGGTCGAGCGAAATTGTTTGCGGAGCGGTAAATTGAACGCCCTGTTCCATCCATGCGCTGATCAGCTCTGAGCGCTTGATATGGTCGCAGATCCAGAGCTCTTTGAGGGTATTAACGCCCCTGATTGAATCAAAGGGTACGGTAATCGTTTGAATTGGTAATTGTTGGAGGTTTGCCTGTGCAATAAGATCGGTCAAATAAAATTCTTGGGAATTTTCATGGAAGGTAAGGTTTGGACAGGCTTTTTGCAGAAATTCTCGTTTAAAGAGGTAGATTCCAGCATTAATGAGCGATTCAGCGCGGAGCTCCTGGGAACAGTCGCGTGCTTCTACGATTTTTATTGAGGTTCCTTCACGAATGACTCTGCCATAGCCGCCCATAGTTGGATCTGGCTGGTAGGCGGTAACAAAGGTAACCGTAGCGTTGGTACGTAGATGCTTGTCGATGATTTCTTGAATCAGCTGTTGGTCAACCAGAGGCATATCGCCATTCATAACCAAAATATGGTCTGCGTGCCAGAGCTCCTGAGTAATGGCAAGGGCATGCCCGGTTCCTTTTTGCTCTTTTTGTTCGATAAAATCAACTGTTTGAGCATTGAGTGACTGAACGGCCTCGGTTACGAGTTCTTTTTGGTGGCCAACGATAACGGTAGTTGGGATTGCCAGTGAGGCTAAAAGCTTGATTGGATACAAAATAAGCTGCTGGCCGCACAAGGGATACACAAGCTTGGAGGTATCAGTTTTGAAGCGGCGAGACTTTCCTGCAGCGAGAATAATTGCTTGAACTGATGCTTGTGTCATGAAAAACTCCTAGCAAGAGGTAAAAAATTATAGTTAATTTAGTATAGCAAGAACTTATCTTCTTCCCAAAAAAAACAAATACTTTATCCTGTATAGGAAGATCATGTACACATATGTGTGCGTACAAAGCTATTTATGATGGAGAGATGGCTGAGTGGTCGATAGCGGCTGCCTCGAAAGCAGTTATCCTGAGATAATCGGGATCGGGGGTTCGAATCCCCCTCTCTCCTCCAAAATTTATGAACAAGGAGTGGGTAAGCAACATGAAAGCCCATTGGAAACAAATAGTCTGGACAGCCTTGTTGGTGAGCGTGAGCTCGCTGCAGGCGATGGTGTATGATAATCGTTTTTGGCCGCTCTATCCGCAGCCGTTTTTCTCAAATCAGAATGTTGTTTGGGATTATGCAGGGCGTGCCGTCTTTTGGGGTTCTGACGATGCCTTTGGTTCATCGTTAGGCGATGATTTACATGAAGATGATGAAACTCCACTGTTTCAGTTATATGGACGCTATGACCAAGTAAAGATAGACGCTGCGTTGCGCAAGGCAGGGATTATTACGACCTCTCTTTTGCGTTCTGATATGCGTCCTACTGCGAAGACGATACCTTGGAATACCTTTGGGAAAATTAATGCCAAGGGCGCTGTTTTTGAGTCCTTCCTCCATATTGGCTCCTATTTCGGTATTGGTGGCTCCTATGTATTTGGAAAGATTAACTCACACCTACAGCTTGAGAGAAGTCGGCGAGAGTCCTCGTTATCATCTTTGTTGCCAGGAGATGAACAAGAATTAGTCTTACTCAATCAGAAAATAGATGAACTTTTACACCTGACGGCTCCGTCGTATTCCCGTTTTTCATCTGGTGATCTTGATCTGTATGCTCGATTTCATGTTGTTCGTGACTATTGTCACAAGTTTCGACGTATCGACGCTGGGGTGAATCTTGGCTTTTTAATTCCAACTGCTTCAGAAATACCTTTAAATAATCCTGCAGCGCTTTCGCTTGGCGGTTTCAAGCATTTTGGTATGTATGGGGCCTTTGATGGTACTTTCATTCTGAAAGAAGATTTGACGTTTGGGTTATTGCTCAGATTGAGTCAGCGCTTTTCTAAAGTAGCTTGCCATCGAATGCCTATTGCCGATGAACCGATCAATTATGGAGCAGTTGTTGGGCTTGCAAGGGTAACTCCGGGATTAACGATTATCTTTTCTCCGCGAATTCAGTTGGATGGATTACGCGATGGTCTTGGTGTGAATGTTGCTTATCAGTTGGTTTACCATAAAGAAGATGAGTGGGAGCCATTTGTTAAAGCAAATTATCGTGCAATTGAACGTCGATCCTCGTGGGGATCTGATTATATGAGTGTGAGTGCATTTTATGATTTTGGCTACGATAGGGATTGTGCCAAAAATGCCCCTATTCTTTCAATGACAGTTGATGTACCATTTGAAGGATTAGTAACAAAACGTGTCAGTAAAACCTTTGGTGTTTCATTACGAATTGAGTCTCGACTATGATGAATTTTTTTGGTGCTAGACGTCTGTTTAGTCTTTTCTCAAATGATCTAGCTATTGATTTAGGAACCGCAAATACCGTTGTATATGTTCCCCATAGAGGAATTGTATTAAATGAACCTTCGGTCGTAGCGGTAAAAGCGAATACAAACCAAGTGCTTGCTGCCGGACGTTATGCAAAAGAAATGTTAGGGAAAACACCAGAAAGTATTATTGCCTGCCGTCCTCTGCGTGAAGGGGTGATTGCCAATTTTGAGCTTGCAGAAAGCATGCTGCGCCATTTTATTGGGGAAGTACACGATAACCGTAGAATGATTGTCAGCCCCCGCATGGTTATTGGGGTCCCATCAGGTATTACGCAAGTAGAACGACGTGCGGTTGAAGATACAGCACGCCAAGCAGGGGCACGAGAAGTATTTTGTATTATGCAACCGATGGCTGCAGCAATTGGTGCAGGGTTGCAGGTGCATGAACCTATGGGAAGCATGATTATTGATATCGGTGGTGGAACAACCGGTGTTGCCATTATCAGTTTAAAAAATGTTGTGTTCTGCCGTTCGATTCGTGTTGGTGGCGATGAGATGGACCGAGCGATTGTACAATACGTCAAGCGTAAGTACAATTTGCTGATTGGTGAACGTACTGCTGAAATTATTAAGATTGAGATTGGCTCAGTTCTGCCGGGTGACACTCATGACAGCATGGAAGTTAAAGGGCGTGATTTGATGACCGGGGTACCAAAAACCATCACCTTAACAAGTGATGAAGTACACGAGGCGCTTTTGGAGACGATTGCAAGTATCGTTGACATTGTCCGTGTAGCTCTTGAAAATACACCACCAGAACTTTCTTCTGATCTTGTTGACAATGGGATTGTTATGGCTGGCGGAGGATCATTGCTTAAGGGCTTGCCACAGCTGATTTCTCGCGAAACAGGCTTACCGGTTAAACTCGCAGAAGATCCACTGCTGTGTGTGGTGAACGGTGCTGGTAAAGTGCTTGAGAATATCGACTTCTTCCGTGAATCTTTGATGAAATAAGCCTAAAAGTTTGTTTGCCAAAAGAGCGGGGTTTGGGGGCGCAGCTCCCATATCTCCCCTAGGTTAGCCGGCCGTGTCCGTCGAAGCCTTGGCGAAGTCGGAAGCGTTACGCGTAGGCCATTGATTGTAAATTTGATAAAACTTTTCTTTTATGTGTTAGTTTATGAATTATAGAACCCCCCATCTTCAGGGTATAGCCGTAAAAAAACAGTATGGGCAACACTTTTTGCGTGAGCAATCAGTCGTTGACCATATGATTTCTGCTGTTACTCTTACTCCCCAAACGTCAGTGTTTGAGGTAGGATGCGGCGATGGCTTTCTAACACGCTCAATCCTCAAAACAGCCTGCGCACGTTTGTGGGTTTTTGAGATTGATCCTGAATGGGCTTCTTACGTCAAAAACCAGTATAAAGATCCTAAGTTACAGATCTTTGTTGAGGATGTTCTTGCCGTAGATTGGGAAAGATTTGCAGAACATGCACCATGGGTCTTATTGGCAAATTTACCCTACCAGATTACCTTTCCCTTTTTACACCAGCTGCAAGCGCATCGTGATGTTGTACAGGAGGCTGTAGTTATGGTGCAAGAAGAGGTTGCGCAAAAGCTTGTTAAGAAATCGGGGCGAGGATATGGATATACGTCTCTCTTTTTTCAACATTACTTTGAGCTCAAATTATTAACCAAAATTGCTCCAGGGGCTTTTGTCCCGCCACCAAAGATTTTCTCACGGCTTGTCTATCTCAAGCCAAAATTTCCAGCACCCATTGCTGAAGAAGAGTTGTTTTGGAAGTTTATTAAAAGCTGCTATTCACAGCCGCGACGAACATTGCGCAATAATCTTGCTACGACTCACTATGCTGCTACACTCGGAGATGATCCGATAGGTAAATTGCGAGCCCAGCAACTTTCAATGGTAGATTTACTCGCACTCTGGGATAAACTTCGCGCCGGCGCCACAGCAACAACACGTTGAGTAGTGCTTACCCTTTAACGGGTAATAGACACTATTGCGTGCGCGGGCAAGATGCTCGCAATGTGCTTGCTTATGCAGTTCATCAAAGGCATAGGTATTTGCCGTGTTTCGTAATTCATCAAAACATTCTTGAGAGATCCAGGATACTGTTTTTCGTGCAGAAGCATAGCGGCAGCGTATTATCGCCTGTTCATGGTGTGGTTGAAGCTCAAGAACAATATGGGCACCTTTATAACCGTTATCATCAATAAGGTTAATGAGTGTCGGCGTAAAAGCTGCCATCGGAATGGGGTAGAGGGGGAAGTATGCTCGATAGGCATTGGGCGTCCAGCCAAATGACCAGAATTCACTGTGCAGGGGAGCGTATTCTTTGCGGCAAGTTTTGCAAGAACCACGATGATGTGAGGGAACTGATACTTTCAGTTCAATTTGCGTGAGCTTTTGAGGAACTTTTCCATTGCAGACTTTGTTAAATCGTCTTGAAGAGAATGATTGTAGTTGCGAAAAGCAGTCAAGTTTTTGAATAAAGTCATTACGAGAGTAAAAGTGGTAGATACTTTCAAACATGTCATCACAGATTAAGCGATTTGTTTCTGCCATGACCGGTGTACCAAAGAGTGCAAGTTCATTAATAGCAAACGTATCATCGGGGAATAATTTTTTACGTGCAGTTGCCAAGTTCAGGGCGACTGATCCACCGTGGCTATAAGCAATGATTCGGATACGAACGCATGCACAGGGAAACTGTTTTTTTACGCGTCGATATTCTTTACGTAATGCTCGATAGAAATCCCATGCCTCAGAGTAGCGCTGTGATGCACTAACAAGTCCTGACCAGCCAAAGGTGTAGTATTGTCTGAGCTCATGCGGTTGTAACGCTCCAAGTTCACGGTCGATAAGCAGGGCAAAAAGTGACGAAGCGTTTCCCTGGTAATGCTCGGTAGGCATGATAATCTTTTTGAGGCCAAAATCTTGAATGGCTTGGGTATGATAAAAGGGTGGGTTGGTGCGGATATTGTGTACAATTCTGGTATAACATGAATCGCACATGTCATCACGTAACAGTTGGAAGAATGTGGAGAATGACGCGGCTGACTGTAGTCCTACCGTACCATGCACCATAATAGTCATCCAGACTTTGGTGACTGGTTGCTGGGCACCCCAAAGAGTTGAGGTTGCTATGAGGGTTAACCAAAGGGAACGGCGCATGACTTTCTCTCCTTTTTAGACAAAGTACAATATCAAACTTGTCGTATCTGTTTTTCTAACGTTTTCAGATATTGCAAACTCTCGATTTTATGCGATTTTTCTAAATCTTGCTGCGTGTCTTCAAGTACTTGCAAGAGTATTTCTTTATCTTCTATTTTTTGTGCTAATTCTAATAATTCAGATTCGAGAGTAATCAGATCCTGGGAAATGACTTTGAAAATTTTTGTATTGTTAAGATCAAAGTAAGCATGACTCAGTATATTTCTAAAAGCGACAATTTTTCTCCATGCAGGATTAATCAAACTTTTGAATTTTTGACTTGCCAAAATATGCTTCATGGCTTCGCCCACGAGCTCTAATTCTCGTAATGTTGCACTGAAAATTACATCGTCATTAAAAAAGTCCTCGGAAGTTTTGCAATTTTTGGTGAACCGTTTAATTTTTTCGATTGAGACAAAAGTATCGATAAGAAAAAATTCAGGAAACCTATTAAGCATAGATAATGTCCTTATCTATTTGTCGTTTAACGAATGTTCTTACCCCGTTAAAGGTTACAACGTCTACTTTCTTTTGAAACCGTTTTTCCAAAAACTCTTGTAAGTCGATAAGTTTCATAAAGTCGGCTTCCCCCATATCAACAATGATATCGATATCACTGTCTTTTCGGGCTTCACCACGTGCGTAGGAGCCAAAGAGGGCAATCTTATTGACGCTGAACTCTTTCTTGAGAAAATCTTTATTTTTTCCCAGAAAAGAGATGATTGCTTCCCGATTGATGGGTGTTTCTTTACTTTGTTTCATACAAACCCTTTTTGAGAACATAGAACCGTCTCTTAAGTATATCATGGAATAATCTGACGGAATTTTGTAGGGTTTTGCTGTAAAGAGGGTTATTTCCCCTTTCCTATGGCATACGCATGATTAAAAGCATAGAAATATCTTTGCCAAAATTCATCGGTAGTTTGATGGTGGTTGTCGCTCCGGAAATGGTCTATGAGAGCATTTTTGAGGAAATAGAGTTTCTCAAGGCAGACTTCATTTTTAGGATCCTGTATGGTGAACGAGAGAAATTCAAAGGCTCGTTCTAGCAAAGCTTCGCTGCGGTCGATATAGCCCTTATTTTTCCAGAGAATAGCTCTGTCGAAATCCGCTCCAACGTTGGCAAGTTGTTCTACGAGCGGACGCTCAAACCACTTGCCGCTTAACAATTGATCTTGGTAAAGATGCTTTCTTTCTTCGTTCATAAGGGCACCATTTTTTGAGAGAAGTATAGATCATATTCATAAAATCTACCAACTCGAAGCAACTTCGTGGTAAACCTTAAAGTGAATCAAGTTTTCTTATGAAAGGGTATGTTGTGAATTTTATAACAAGATTATGGCGGTCGTTGGCAGTCGGTGCTCACTTATCACGTGAGATTTTTCAGATTATGTACGGTCAGTACAAGATTCTCAGGTTACCGCAACCAACCGTGAGTATTTTTGGTGGAGCACGGTTGCCGCAAGATGGGGAATATACAAAAAAAGCATTTGATTTGGCTGGTAAACTTGCGTACGAGGGCTTTTCTGTCCTTACGGGCGGTGGTCCTGGCATCATGGAATCGGCCAACTGTGGGGCTAATAAAATATATGAGGAGCATAAGGAAAAAGGTATCAAAAATGGAAAAAATGGACGGACCATTGGGCGCTCGATGGGGATCGGCATTAGTCGCTTACGCTATGAAGAGGCTCTTAATCGTTGTATCAGTGAAAAAATTACTTTGGATTACTTCTTTGCGCGCAAATATCTTTTGCTGAATTATTCAAAAGGTTTTATCGTGTTTCCTGGTGGGTTTGGAACGATGGATGAACTTTCTGACCTCCTAAATTTGATGCAAACGGGTAAACGTCCCTTTGCTCCTATTGTTCTCATCGGAACGGAGTTTTGGAAGTGCTACCGTGAGTGGGTGACGACGGCTCGCCAAGCAGGTTTACTTTCGCAATCAAATGAGCCTCGAGTGCTTGTTACGGATGATCTTGATGAAGCCGTTACGCTCTTAGTAGAGCATAGCCGGTCGCTGCATGAGTGAGCCGAGCGTTTGCTCAAGCGCGTTTGCCAGTTGCTTAGAATTTTTATAGTGAATGGGATACCAGCCGATTTTACGGGCAATAGCAATGTTGGCAGGGTTATCATCAATAAAGATAATTATTGGGCGTATATACCCAAAGCTTTTTAATAATTCTTCAAATGACAGAAATGCTGAAAGTGCTGGCTTTTGTTGCTCTTTGCTGTGTACGGTGTGAAATCCTTGAAAGAGAGAAAAGCGCTCAGGGTACCGCTCTTTGAGCTCAGTAAATGTCTGAGATTCAATGTTGGAAAAAAGAAAAAGCGGGAATCCTTCAGCTGTGAGCTCAGATGCAATATTCCACGTCTCGGTGATTGGATATTGTGAGTTAAAAATATTGCGTGCAGTTTGCTGGGTAAGATCAAATTCTCTATCTCGTAGGTAATCATAGGCTATTTTGAGCGTATTGCGCGGTGAGGTCGCCAGTGCATAGAACGCCGTGCGGAATAGTTGTTTAACATCGATTTTCATGAGAACTTCATGCAAATCAAAGGCAATAACGATAGAAGGGCGATTACGCAGTTGCGGTGTGAACGATATGCCTTCGCATGGTGCCGACATCAATAACAGAGCATACAATGTACTTTGTGCAAGCATAGTTACTATCTTCATAAACAGTTCCCCCCTAAAAGTTATTCTAAATCCCTTTGATACACTTGGGTAAAAAGTTGCGCATAAGCATCGACCATCGTTTGACTGGTATAGTGCTTGCGTATGAGTAGCTGTGCAGCTGCTCCGAGCTGTTCAGTTGTTGTAGGTGATACGATAATTCTTTCCAGTGCCTGCGTGAGCGCTACAGAATCATTTGGTGGTATAACAATTCCTGTTACTTCGTTCGTAATAACATCATGTTTGCTTTCATATTGTGCACTGACAATAACGGGAAGAGCATTGGCCATAGCCTCTAAAAGTGCCAAAGAAAGACCCTCATACGCTGAAGGCTGTACAAAACAGGTAAAGTGGCGATAGTAAGGGTATGCGCTCTGACCAGGTATGATGGTAACGCGAGTGCTGAGTTTTTTGGTTTGGATCTGTGTTCGCAAATCATGTTCTTGGGGACCAGAGCCAATAATAACTAAATGTGTATTGGGGGACTGCGCGGCCAGTGCTGCAAAGCTTTCAATAAGCAGTGGATAATTTTTAACAGGGACAAGTCGGCCAACGGTGCCAAAAACAACAGCAGTTTCTTTTGAGCACGGCAGCGGTATTGGTACCGGCTGTTGGCTGAGAAGCTGAACTTTTTCAAAGTCTATGCCGTTCGGGATAGTAACCAATTGTTCAGGCGTGCACTTTTTATGGGCTATGAGTGAGCGGGCGATGATAGGAGCAACAGCAACGGTTTTGGTAGGATGTAAAGGCATAAGTCGGTCGAGCCAGGTTCTCAGTTTTCCTTCATGCTCGACAACCGTGTGCATTGAGCTTACACAGGGAATACCGAGCCAGGTTGCAGCCATAAGCCCCAAGAAGTTTGCGGACCATAAGACGGTATGGATACATTGGGGTCGTTGTCGAGAAAGTGTGTATGCTAAGCGAAAGAAAAACAGAGGGTTGGCATATCCGCCCCATGCTTTGATTTGTATACACTTGATGCCCGCAGATTCGATAGATGCCCGTAAGGGCCCATCATAAAAATAAATAACTGTTTGATGAAACGTTGGTTGAAGTCCCGATACAAGTTGACTTAAAACGGTCTCAGCTCCGCCTTGTTTAAGACTTGTAATGACATGGACGAGCCGTGGGCGCACGTGAACGGTGTGCATGCCGTCGTCTGCGCGTTGTTTACTTGGCATGATTGGTACGCAACTCTTTTTTGTTTACTTTGCCTAACGACGTTAACGGTAATGCATCCACCACAATAAACTGGCGCGGCACTTTATACGCTGCTACGCGTTGTACGCACAGGTCGTGAAGTGTTTTTTCGATATCAGCAGTTGGTTCTTTAAGGGTAACATAGGCAACCGGATATTCATCCCCATTTCCTGTTTCTCGTACCCCAATAACGGCAGCCAATAAAATGGCTGGATGGGCTTGTAAAATGGTTTCAATCTCTTGCGGATAAATTTTGATACCTTTGTTTACAATAATATCTTTTTCGCGTCCGCACATAATAATACGTCCTTGGGCATCGATTTTTGCAAGGTCACCGGTATTGAGCCAGCCATTTTGCAAAACATGTTCTGTAGCTTGTGGAGCGTTGTAATAGCCGAGCATAATATTAGGGCCTTTGATCCAAAGAATGCCGACGGTTTCATTGTTTTCCGTTATGCCATCACGAATTTCGCATTCAATGTTGATAAATGGTCTTCCTACGCAGTGTAAAGGCGCTGGTTCGTCGTCGACATCGATTGCTACAAAGGGTGAAGCCTCGGTAAGGCCATAACCGTTACATAATTTTCGGTGGTACAGTTGTTCAAAGCACGTTTTAATTTTTCCGGTAATTGCATCGCCTCCGCTGATATTGTAACGAACGTTATCAAACGTCAGCTGTTTCATTTGGCAAAAGAGGCCAAATAGCCCAGGAACACCAATAATAATGGTTGGTTTCAGGGCAAGCCCTGCAATCAGCGTTGTCCTGCTAATATGCGGCACTAAAATAACGGTCGCTCCTAAAGCGCAACTTACCCAGACCATTGCATTTTGTGGAAGGCAGTGAAAGAGGGGTAATGCGCAAAAAAGACGCTCATCGCTCGTTATATTAAAACGGCAGATGCCTTGGATAACGTTGCTCAAAATATTAGACGAGCTTAGCATGACCCCTTTGGGTAGCCCCGTTGTACCAGAGGTGTAGAGTAACGCAGCCAGCTCATCAATGGGCCGTTCGATGGGCGTAAATGGTGTATTCTCGGTGGGTATTGCTTCAAGAGATTTTTCGGTAATGATTTTTGTTGAATCTAGAGAAACTTCTTGTAATTTCGGGGCAAGCTTTTCTGAGATAATAAACATCTGGGGCTTGGCGTCGCTCATAATATGGGTAAGTTCTTGCTGATGCAAAAATACGTTGAGTGGAATAACAATGGCGCCTGTTTGCCAGATACCCCAGTAGGCTTGGTAAAAGAAGAGGCTGTTTTCTGCGAGTAAGCAGACACGGTCCCCTGGTTTGATTCCTTGTGCTACCAGATAGCGACTGATGTCAGATGCTTGTTGATACAGTTGCCCATAGGTGAGAGATTCTGTAGGTGAAATAATTACCGCTGTTTTTTCAGGAAAGAGCTTTGCTGCCCGTGCAAGCAGTGTTCCTGCATAGATGAGTCTATTGTTCTTGCTGAGCGATGCGGTTAACTCTGCGTATCGTTGTGCTTCATGGTTCATACTCGTTCTCCCTCTATCTCTCCCTTGCCAACTGTTTATACTAAGATTACCGTAAACAGAATGAGAAGCGTAGGGTTTACCATATGACAAAGAAAATAATAAAAAATGGTTTTTTACTAGCCTGTGAAGGCATAGATGGTTCAGGTAAGAGCGTTTTGGCGCAATCATTACATCAAGCGTTGGTAGCAGATGGCTTTGCTGCGCTCTTAACACGCGAGCCGGGTGCAACAGTGCTGGGAAAAAAGATCCGTCATCTCTTGCAATACCCTGAAACGCCACTGGTGCCTCGCACGCAATTTTTACTCTATGCTGCCGACCGTGCTGACCATTTTGAACAAGAGATAATTCCTGCGTTACGCGATGGTATGGTCGTGATCAGTGACCGCATGGCCGACTCTTCTGTTGCGTACCAAGGCTACGGCTGTGGGCTTGCAGTTTCCATGCTTCAGCAGATTAATAGCTGGGCAATGCAAGATGTTCGGCCACAATTGACGATCTATCTTTCTATCGATTATCAAACAGCGCAGCAGCGTTTGGCAAAACGGCAAGAAAAGCCGGCTGGCTTTGATACGGCACACGCTGAGTTTTTTGATAAAGTGCTTGCCGGGTACCGTGAACTCTATGCAAAACGGTCAGACGTTCTTATCATTGACGCACGCCAGTCACAACAGGCATGCTTTGAGCAAGCGTATGCAGCTGTTAAGCGAGTATTGGAGTCACATGAATAATCAGCTTTTGGTCGGGAAACGGGAGGCTGTGCGTGTGCAGGCCGTTAAAAATCTTCAAGCGCTCTTTTGCCTTACGCCACAAGACACCAAAGGGTGTGGTAACTGTCGAGCGTGTATGTTAGTAGCCGAACATCGCCATTATAATGTTATGTGGTTTACACCACAGAAAAATCAGTACACGCGTGCTGAGCTTGATGGCATTGTTCAGAAGATGGCATTTGCACTTGACCCGCAGGAGCAATTTGTCTTTGTTATTGATGAAGTTGAACTCTTATCGGTCTCATGCGCGAATAGTCTTTTAAAATCGATTGAAGAACCGCCGCGTGGGTATAGCTTTATGCTGTTGGCTGAACGTACAGATCTTGTTTTGCCAACGATACGTTCTCGTTGTTTTGAGTATGTGTGTCATGGTACTGCTGCAGACGTTTACTATCCGGAGCTCTGTGCGCTTTTTGAAAAACCATCGTTACGTACACTGGGAGAGTTTTCTGCAGTGTATGATCGTTGCCAGCCGAGTGAATATGAGACGTTTGCATTGTTAGATCAGCTTATGGCCTATTGGCATGCTGAGCTTAAGCAGCAGCTGGCGCGCGATGCCCAACGACTCTGCCAAATTCAGGCAATGCTTGCTTGTATTGGTTCGGCCTACCAAACGCCCCCTATGCCTGGAGGAGCAAAGCTTTTCTGGCGCAATCTCTTTATTTGCCTGGCAAATGTCGCATAGAGCATTAATTAACAGTATGTGCACTGTATCGGTTATAACTTGAATCAGTAGTAAAGCATTGCTTTATGATGGCACTAAGAAAGAGGGCAAATTCTACGATGGGAGAGTGATTGGGTTCGGAAGTAAGTGAATCTGTTTTCTCTTTGGCCAGAACTTGAGTATTGACCGCTATGTGTTGCTTGGGTGAGGGTGTTTGAGATAGGGGTGAATCTGAGTCTGAACCGATTGATTGGGTTGGTGATGGGCTTTGGTCGCTGTCTGTTTGCAGATATGCGCTTGTAGGCCAAGCAATAAAATGTTTAATGTTATACTCTTCTTCTTGTTCTAGAACACTCTTTTCTGAGTTGAGCACGTCGTTGCTTACAAGCTTTTCTAAAGAACGTACCCCGCGAATTTGTTGACGAAGAGGTGCTGGGCTGATTATTAAAGTTTTGTGGCAACTGTGCGCGAGATTTGGAATTGCAATTGAGATGGTCAACATAAACAATTGTTTCATAATGGGCTCCTTACGAGTGGGTAAATCGTATTTCGGCTCTAGCTTAAAAATTCTGTGCGTTGATGTCGAGAAAGTGATGAATCTGTTATAGAAATTTTGCGTAAAGAGTTGCCTTTGTTTACCTGTCGTTTACTATAAACGAAGAGCTGTTTGTTGTTTTATGGAAGTTGGGATCTTGCGATGACGTTAGCCGTTAAATCAATACTTGATTGTCTGTTTGCTCGGCAACAGAGCTGGGAAGTTGACCTTGCCCGGCAATGGAAAACTATTGTCGGAAACCTATGTACCCGTATCTGTCTTGAAAAAGTTGATCGAGATACGATTGTTGTTGGTGTATATGATCCACATTGGATGCATGAACTCTATTTACTGTCGCCGATGCTTATCAGTTCGATTAATAAAAATTTAAAAGGCAATTACGTGCACCATGTTCATTTTCGTCTTGCTGTTTCTCCAAAGCTGGCGAAGAAATCGGCAAACGTCGTAAAAATAGTAAAAACGGCGTTTCCTGTAAAACGAACGCTCACAGAGTGTCATCAACAGGCATTGGCTGCTATTAAAGATCCAGAATTGCAAAGAGAGCTTATTCGCTTATTTGACTATTGCAAATAGTTGTAGACCGGGGTTCCTATGAAAAAAATATTTTATGTCGCGGGGAAATCGGGCGGCCACATTGTCCCCGCCTTAACTCATGCAGAACAATTTTTACAATCTCATCCAGAGCATGAGATTGGGATGTTTACTACTGATGCACCATTAGATCGTCAGTTGCTTGCTGCAACAAAGGTTGTACGCCAGCATATTCCGCTTGTACTTGGCACCATTAAACGTTCTTCATTGCTTGACTACCCCCGGGCAGTCGCGGGCCTCATACGTGCATGGTGGCGTAGTTTAAAGGTATTGCATCGAAACGCACCAGAGAAAGTAATTAGTATGGGCGGGTACGTTTCAATTCCCGTTTGCTTAGCGGCATGGGTTTTACGAATACCGTTTGAGATCTATGAATTAAATGTTGTTCCTGGTGCAGCCGCAAAGTTTCTTGCGCCGTTTGCGACACGTATTTTTGTTTGTTTTGAAAAAACAAAGACATTTTTCTCAAAGAAAAAAACGAGTTTCGCTGCCTATCCGGTGCGCTTTTCTGACGCCGATCGTGTTGACGCTACAACGGCTCGGCAAAAATTGGGCCTTGACCCACATAAGAAAACGATATTTGTGATTGGCGGCTCACAGGGCTCTCACTTACTTAATACGCTTATACAAACGTTTATAGAACAAGCAGGACGTCATGATCTTCAGATGTTGCATCAAACAGGAGCGCAGGCGATTGACGAAGTTCGCGCTTGGTATGAGCAGCACAACATTGCAGCGCTTGTCTTTCCCTATCGCGATGATATCCAGTGGTGTTATGCAGCAGCCGATCTCGTGATCACACGAGCAGGTGCAGGTGCTTTACATGAACTTATCTTTTTTGGAAAACCAGCGATTATTATTCCACTGGAGGTGGCGACAACGGGTCATCAGGTTGACAATGCTCAGGCGGTAGTGGCATTAGATCATCATCGTTGGCGTATGCTACGTCAAGCGGAGTTTGCCAATGAGCCGCGGTTGTTTTACGAGGCCGTGGATCGGTTTCTTGCAAAAGATTGAGCGCTTGAGGATCGGTAGGGTCGCTCAGAGATGTTCCTGTTTTTCCGTCGATTACTAGAGGTGTTAGTCGAGGGTCGAATGAGAAGCGTTTACGCGGTTGATGAATACGCTTATTAAAGAGAAGCCAAAGTGGCAGCGCTGTTCGTACCGCAAAGACATCGGTTCCCATAGGACGATTATCATCACAACCAATATAAATCGCTGTTGTATAGGCGGGTGTCGAGCCAACAAACCAGCAGGTGCGGGCGTCGTTGGTTGTCCCGGTTTTTCCAATAGCTTCTGCAGCAAGCCATGAAGGCGCAACTTGCCCTTTCCATTGATTCAGGCCAATCATAAGTGTTTTTGCAATTTGGCTGCTAATTGGCCATGCAAGTACGTGACTTGTTTTTGGAGTATGACGCCAGACTTTTTTTCCTGCCGGATCTTTGACCCATTCGATGAGATAGGGTTCAACATATTCCCCTTGATTAGCAAACATATTAAAAAATCCTGCAGCATGCAGAGCGGTACTATCAATGCAGCCGAGAGCAAGCGAAGGGTATGGTTTGAGATGATCGGCAAGATTACATGCTTGCATATGTTTGATAAGTTCATCGGTTCCTGTTTGTAAAATACATTTAATAGCAACAATATTGTTTGAGTGAATAAGTGCATAGGCAAGGGTCATCGGTCCGCTATACTTTTTATTTGAGTTTTTAGGTTCCCAGAGTTGATTGCCAAAGGTGAGTGAGATTGGCTCATCAACTTCAATCTCATCCAGACGCATGCCTTGTTCAAGCGCTGTTGCATAGAGTAACGGTTTAAAAATCGATCCAAGCTGTCGTTGTGCTTGTGTTGCGCGGTTAAACTGGGAGCGTTGGAAGTTATAGCCACCTAATAATGCTTTGATAGCACCTGTTTGTGTGTCAATTGAGACGAGTGCTCCATCGGCTGCCTGATTAAGTTGTGCTCGAATTGCTTTTATATGATTGGTAAATACGGTTGTTGCCTGTTCTTGCATAGCACGATTAATATGGGTTTTTATCACAAGCCCTTGGGTATAGACCGCCGATTTTCCAAACTGTTCTTCAAGCCAGAGGCTAATCATTTCTTTCAAATGGGCGGCAGGGCAGGCATCTGCGCTTGGTGAGAGAACGAGTGGTTTTTGTATGAGCGTATCGGTTGCTTCTTTTGTCAAAAAACCTGCAGCGCACATGCAACGCAAGACAACGTTGCGTCGTTGAAGGGATAGATCGGGGTTTGCTAATGGGCAGTAATTATTAGGAGAGCGAATAATGCCGGCCAACAGGGCACCTTCATCGATGGAAAGTTCTTCGGCATGTTTTCCCCAAAAGCGTTTACTTGCCGCTTCAATACCGTAGATGCCGTACCCAAAGTTGATATGGTTCAGGTACGTTTCTAATATTTGATCTTTGGAAAACTGTTGCTCAGCGACCATTGAAATAAATTGTTCTTTAATTTTTCGCGTAAATGTTTTCTTAAGATCAAAAAAGAGCAATTTTACGAGCTGCTGCGTAATGGTGCTTGCCCCTTGGACTTTGCGACCCTGCGTAATATTGGCAAATAATGAGCGGACAATCCCTTTCCATGAGATTCCGCCATGATTATAAAAATTTCGATCTTCTGCCGCTAAAAATGCTTGGATAACATGGGGTGGTACTTGTTCAAGGCGAATTGGCTCCTGCTTTTCAACTTGGAACCGGAACAATTCTTGCCCTTGATCATCAAGCACAATCGATGGGTTACCCTGTTGGTAGCGGGCAAGGGCAGAGAAATCGACCCACGGATGGCGTGCTATGAAGAAGACGCCTCCGATGACAAATGCACCAAAAAGAAGAAATACCGTTGCAATGATCTGAATTATTCGCATACTTATCAGTATACAGAGATTATACTGCAAGAAAATACCAAAATTTCTCCCACCCGAAAGCGTTATATGGCTGGTAAACTAAAAGAAATGCGTCCATTACTCTTGATTCTTCTCGCTTTTTTCCTCGATATTATTACGTTGGGGTTCTTTCAGGGACGCTTTATCCACTGGACCCGCGTTGCCCTTGCAAGTTCTGTCACCTTGCCCGAAACCCGCTGGTGGGTAATAACCTGGGCTTTATGGTGGTCTTCGGTTATGGGTCTTATTATGTACGGGAGCTTTGACCAAGAATTTGCAGTCTGTTTATTGACCACCTGTGTTGGCCGCTATCTCGCCCACTGTACGCTTCGGACTACGGTCGCTCGTGCGGCGCTTGCAGCAGTATTGGTGGTTGTGATGATGGTTTTAGGGGGGCAAGGGGCCTTGTTGTATGCCGTAAGCAGCTGGACAATAATTCAATTTGTCGCTACTATTATAGTGACTTGTTGGGTAATACAGTATGCATCACGAGGTAAGTGAGGCAATCGCAGGTGCGCAGGTTCTAGCTTCGGCTATGCAATGGTGTGCTTGAGGAAAGTCTGGACTCCAAACGAACAAGGCGCCTGGTGGATCACGGATCCGTAGGGTCTTAGACCCGCAAATCCCAGGAAGGCGTAAGCCTCTGGATAGGGCCACAGAAAATAACCGCCACATGTTATGTGTGGTAAGGGTGAAAATGTGCGGTAAGAGCGCACAGGACGTTCTAGTAATAGAAGGTTCGGGTAACCCCCGCCTGGAGCAAGACAGAACAGTGTGTGCAGAGTTCGTTCTGCGCTGCGGGAAACTGTAGTGTTAAAAACATACGGGTATGTCGCTGAGATAAATGATTGCCACTTTCGGCAGTTTGCCAACTGCAGCTGTCGATGGGACAGAATCCAGCTTACGGCTTGCCTTGTGATGCGTTTCCGTTCCTAAAGTCGTATATTTTTCAAATGGTTGCTGCTGAAAGTTGCTCATGTCACGTAACGACTTTTTTTGGATTGTTCCATTTTTGTTTTGTATTCTTGGATACTACATCATGTCCCAGATAATTTCTGTTGCGCAAGTGCAAACACCGGCAGTTGTTGGTATGCCATTGCAACAGGCGTTAAAAGAATTATCTGCTGCGCGTTTACATGCCACTATTTTATCTGAAAAAGATGACGCAGCGGTGCCAAGCGGTACGGTGCTTGATCAAAACCCTCGCCCATCACAAGTTGTTAAAGTTTCGCAGCCGGTCTATTTAGTAGTGACCAAAAAACCGACATTGTTGCGGGTTCCCTTATTTGTTGATCTGACACAAAAAGAGGCAGAAGAGCTTGCTGCAGAGCATGAGCTTAAGATTCGTATTCATAAGTTTGAAAGCGGATATCCCTTAGGTCGTTGTTTTGCTCAAAGTCCACAAGCTGGTGATGAACTGCTTGAGCCGGTCGCCCACCTCTACGTTTCTTCCGGCACAACAACCAATCGTATCTTTCCCGACTGTCGCACCCATTCAGTTGCTTCAGTGACTGAATTTCTAAAAAACTACGGTATGAAGCCGCAGGTTATTCATACGACTTCTGTTGACGATGGACATATCTGTTCAGATTGTGTTGTTAAAGAACAACGACCATTGCCGGGTACCATTATCGATCTCAAGAAACCAATCTTAGTACAGTTACTCGTCTAATCTATCTCAAGACAATTGCATTATTGCTTTTTTTGAGAAGTAGAGGTATGGTAAAAGCCTACGATATATTTTTTGAACCTAATTTTATTCTTTTTCAAGGAGGAACGAATGCTTTCTTTTCTGCAGACCATAACGCGGCCGATGTTCGGTACGTTTGAACGTGAGGAATATAAAAAATTCTTACGTATGGGTTTAATCTTTACCACCATCATCGGTGCGTATTGGACGATGCGTGGATTAAAAAAGGCAATCTTTTTTAAACTCGCTGACGCTACCCAGATTCCTTTTGCAAAAACAGCTTCGATCTTCTTCTTGTTTCCCGTTGTTATTCTCTATAACAAACTCTTAGACCGTTACCCACGCGAACGCATGTTCTACTTGCTTTCGATTTTTTATGGAACAGCATTAATTCTTTTTGCTATTGCATTCTACTTTGTTCAAGCAACTCCAGAAGTTGTTGCAGCTCGTACCGGGTTTGCAAGCTTCGGAACAGCTTTCTTGGGCTACGCTTGGTACGTCTTTGTAGAAAGCTTTGGTTCATTAGTCGTAGCACTTTTTTGGGCTATTGCTTCTGATACAACAAGTCCTGATTCTGCAAAGAAAGGCTTCTCGCTTGTCGTTGCAATCGGTCAAATGGGTGGTATCTTCTTGCCTGATCTTATTGGTAGATTGCCAAAATGGTTTGGATTAGAGACCGACATGGCTCCTGTCTTTATCTGCGGTGTTTTCGCCTTGCTCCTGTTCTTATTGATGCGTTGGTTCTTGTCAGCAACTCCAAAACATTTGTTGACCCACGCTTTTGAAGCACAAAATACGCAAACAGTTGAAAAAGAACAAGAACCAGGCTTTTTTGAAGGCCTCAAAATCTTGGTCAAGAATAACTACTTGCTTGGAATTTTTGCCGTTATCTCATTCTTTGAAATCATCGTAACGATCTTTGATTATAACTTTGACTGTAAGGCACAAGCGGTTCTTGGCAAAGGTGCAGCGTTGACTGAATATACGTTGACCTATGCTTCGTACGTAAACATTGTTGCTCTTGTCTGTCTTTTGCTCGGTGTCAGCAATATTACTCGCTACTTGGGTGTTAATGTTGCTCTTGCTCTGATGCCTTTGATTATGGCAGGTGCAATTTTCGGGTTCTTGACCTATGACAACTTAAACTTCTTCTTCTGGCTCATGGTCAGCTCCAAGGCTATTAACTATGCTTTGAACGGTCCAGCATTGAAGCAATTATATATTCCTATCTCAAAAGATGCTCGATTCAAATCGCAGGCATGGATTGAGACCTTTGGTTCTCGCGGCGCTAAAGAAGCCGGTTCGGTCTTCAATATGTGCATTGCACCATTTGTCTTAGGATTTATCGGATTTGCTTTCGTAGGACTCTGGTTCTTCGCAGCACTCTTCTTGGGTAAGACCTACAACAAGGCTATTACAGACAAGAAGCTTATCTGCTAAGTTTCACCTACATCTGAAATTATAAGGCGAGGGAGTCTGCAAAGATTCCCTCGCCTTTTTTGGGCTTCTGGACACCGTTTTGTTTTGGAGATAAACTGAAAAAGCTTTAGTTGTCGCAGTTTTTTCATCAAAGTTTTTACACCACGGGTGCCCAATGCGATCGATTCTTATTCTCAGTCTCTTAGTTGTATCCCTCTTTCCTGCCTGTAAGCGCAATAACAAACATACCCAGAGCAGTGCCGTGAGCACCAAGTGCCAGGTAGTGCAAGCCGAAGCTTTTCCCGACGGTACTTGTGATCTTGTTGATCGTACAAAACTCCATAAAGGGGTGGCCTGTCTTGTTGCAGCTCCAGCAACATTGGGTGCAGGGGCTAGTTTATCCTATTCGGTATTAGTCGGCCCAGGATGTTGTGTCCCTGGTGGGGCTGCTTTTCTGATTGCTTTTGGAATCGGATACGTCTCCATTGGTGCGACCGTTTTCCTCTTATACAAAGGGTGTTCGTATCTTGCTCAGCATGCCCGAGCCAATAAAGAACGAGAACGGCGGTGTAAGATTTGTAAGAAGGTTGATGTGCAACAAGTTAAACAAGCTTAAGGCGCCCGATGCGATCAATTCTTTTTCTCAGTCTTTTGGTTCTTTCTCTCTTTCCTGCCTGTAAACGACAGGGTAAGCACAGCCCGGTCACATCAACCACTCACGTCTGTAATTTTAAGCAGGATAATAATTTGGCCGATGCCTGCGAATTGGTCGACCGGTCAAAGTTGGGCAAGGGTGTAGCCTGTTTAGTTGCTGCTCCGGCAACGCTTGGTGTCGGGGTATTTATGGGTGCCAATCTGATTATGGCGGGGATGGTTGTTCCAGGTTTTGGTCTATTGGGTAGTGGGGTAGCAATAGGTGCGTTTGCTGGGTTCGGATTCTTGGTGTGGAAGGGATGCACATATCTTTCTCAGCATGCTTGTGCCAATAAAGAGCGGGAGCAGTTTCGATGTAAGAGCTGCAAGAAGATTCATGTAGAGAGGGTAGAGCTTTTCACCGAAAAACAGAGATCAGCAGAAGAAAAATTGAGTGTTACTTATTAGCATAAGAGCTACTTAGTGCATGAGTTGGTCGATGAGTGTTGAAGCGGGTTTGTTTTCGTACACAACCCCGTAGACTGCCGCACTGAGCGGGAAGACGATACCACGTTTTTGGGAAAATTGCTGGAGTGAAACAAGTGTATTAATCCCCTCGGGAATAAACCTGGTTTCTTGCAAGATGGCGTCGAGCTTTTTCCCTTGCCCTAAGAGTCCCCCCACTTTGCGGTTTTTACTGCAACCACCGAAGGCCGTAAGTGTTAGGTCGCCGATGCCTGACAGCGAGTAGGCTGTAGCAGGGTGGCCTCCAAACGCTTCAATAACCAATTTCATCTCTTCAATACTTTTCATAAGCGTAAGAAACTGTGTGTTGGCACCATAACCAGCTCCCTCGGCGATGCCAATGCCCAAGGCGGCAACGTTTTTATAGGCCCCGCATGCTTGCACTCCCAGATAGTCGTCAGAGATCTGCGTTGAAAAATAGTTGTTCTCAACAAGCTTTTGGATTGTACGTGACCACACTTGGTGTTGTGAGGCGAGCATGACGGCGGTCGGTTGTTGTGCAAGTATATCTTTGGAAAAGCTTGGTCCTGAGAGAACGGTGATCGGAGTGGCATCCCCATACAGTTCTGTAATAATCTGACTTACCAGCAAGCGTGACTCAGCTTCAATGCCCTTACTGAGAATAACAAAGTGATGGTTAGATTGTACAAAGGGCTTTGCTTGTTCGAGTGCAGTGCGTAAAAATTGTACGGGAACTGCTTCAAAAATAATTTGAGAATGTTCAAAAATTTCTTTGAGTGATGTGGTGGCACGCAGGGTGGTGGGTAGCGTTATTCCGGGCGCGTAACGGCTATTGGTGTGATTGGCGTTAATCTCGTCGGCGCACGCTTGTTCATGACACCAGATAAGCACGTCATGCCCATTGGTGGCAAGCAGATGTGCCATTGCTGTTCCCCAGGCCCCTTCCCCTAAGACGCCTAAGTGTGCAGGGTGCTCCAGTACCATAAAACTCCTTTATTTGCCAAAACGGCGATCATGGTTGAGGTAATAGAGGGCTGCCTCTTCTAATTCTTTTTCAGTTACTTCAGGCCAATAACAGGGGAGAAAGTAAAGCTCGCTGTATCCGGCTTGCAGGGGAAGAAAGTTGCTGAGTCGTTGATCTCCTGCAGTTCGAATAACCAGATCAAGAGGAGGAAGCGTATTGCTCCAGAGTGCATTGACCAGTACCTCGTAGGTAATTGCTTGCGGAGCAAGCGCACCTGCTTGTACCTGCGAACAGAGCTTTTGCACCCCGGCAACTAACTCCTGCTGTCCACCGTAACAGAATAAGAGACTGAGTGTCAGCTTAGTGTTGTCTTTGGTTTTACGCTCAATGTCATTAATCAGCGAAACGAGATTGGCAGGGAATAGGGTTCTGTCGCCGATAAATTGCAGTTTAACGCCTTCTTTGTAGAGCGTTTCAAATTCTGCACTGGCTACTTTTTGGGCGAGAATATCAAACAAGAATGAAATTTCTTGTTGAGGGCGTTTGAAGTTTTCCAGAGAAAAGACATAAAGCGTCAGATTTGGTATGTGGTACTTGATGCAGAATTTAACGGTAGTTTTGATAGGGTCAACCCCTCGTTCATGGCCAATCCATGGCTTATATCCATGTTGCTTTGCCCAGCGACGGTTGCCATCCATAATAATGCCAAGGTGCTTAAGCGGTTTTTCCTCAAACTGTTTGCTGAGGTCATGGGCAGTAAAGGTCTTGGGAGTGTGTATAAACCAAGAAAAACCAAGCAGTAAAGCTGCAATAAAAGAGACTATTATAAAAAGTGTCTGTTTTTTCATAAATTTTATACCGTGGTTGAAAGAGCTGGTAGAGAAGTTTTCGTTCGACCGACATACGTTTGCATTTTTATGATACTAAGCATGCCAAAACTCATGATTCCGGCAAGTAAAATTCGTTCAATAATGACCAAAGGGATAAGAGCGACCCATCCAGCGGCAGTTGTCGGCCCAAGCCCTGCATAGAGCCAAATGGCCGATCCTGTAGCATGGGCGATAAAGGTACTGGTCAATGCTTGGCAAAAGAGATTGGTTTGATTTTTTAGGGCAAAAAGAGGAAATAACCAGACGAGTGTATAAATCCATGCCTGGGAACCGATAGGGTGGCAGATAAAAAGGAGAAGACAGAGCCCCAAAATGCCCCAAGTAAACCAGCGCTGGTAAGCGGCTTGGTTGCGGTTGGAACCGAGAATGAAAAAGAAAGAGGCGAAAAGTGTTGGAAGATGATAAACTAACATGATACAACAAGAGAGATGGCTGAAAACTGCCGTTATGCAGGCTCTTAAGCCGAAGGTGACCATGGCTCCTTGCCAACCTGCTAACCAGCCAGAAAGTGGTGCAAATGCACTTGAAAGAAAGAAGAGCGAGCGCATATTTTTCCTCGTGTTCTAGTTTTACTTATCAGTGTAATACAAGTAGCACCATTTGAAAGGGCAGGCATGCTAGAATGCTTAGAATAGCATACTGGTGTGTGATGTGAAATACTGTAAAAAAAGAAGGATGTACTTCAATGAAATTGCGTCGTATGCCCCACATACATCGTGGTCGTTTCTATAATTATCTTGGTGAAAAAAAAGAGCCATTTTTCTGGCGGTCAGTGTATATGTATTTAGCCGGTTGGGCAGAGCGAAGAGCAAGCCAAAAAGAGCTTGCTGATTGGCATGCATCGGCTGAAGCAGAGACGATCGTTTCCGGGCTCAGGCCTGCGATAAATCAGAAAGATGGAAAGATTACTTGGGTTGGCCATGCAACGTTTTTATTGACGTTGCCAGGAATTTCAGTACTGACCGATCCACTTTTTGACCATCCTACTGTTTTCTTTCAGCGGTTTCAGAAACCAGGGATCGGCTTATGCGAATTACCCAATGTTGATGCGGTTGTTATCTCACATAATCACCGCGACCATATGGAAAAGGGGACGTTATGCTTTTTGGCAAAGCAGTTTCCTCACTGTGTCTTTTATGTTCCTTTGAGAGATAAACAACGTTTAGAGTCTTGGGGCATTGAGCGGGTAATCGAGGCAAATTGGTGGGACAGCTTTACTATTCCAAGTCTTGAACCTGAACCAGTGAAGTTGACCTTCTTGCCTGCGCAGCATTGGACGCAACGAGGTTTGTTTGATTATAACAAGTCGCTCTGGGGCAGTTGGATGATTGAGCATGCGCAAACCAGTGTCTATTTTGCTGGGGATACAGCATATAGTACCCATTTTAAAGAAATTGCACGAGAGATGTCGTCTCCTGATATATCACTCTTGCCGATCGGTCCGGATGAACCAGGCCAATGGATGAGTGCGAATCACATGAACGCAGAAGAGGCAGGACGTGCAGCCCAAGACCTTGGTACGCGTGTTGTGATACCAATGCACTGGGGCACCCTTGGATTTGGAAAAGAGCGGATGCTTTCACCTCTCAAACGAATTCAAACTTGGTGGGCGCGAGAACAGATGGATAAGCTCAATAAAAAACTCCACCCACTTTCGGTAGGTGGAGCACTTATTATTCGTAATTCGCGATCGTTACTCTAAGCAAGTTACTTATGAGTAAAAATTCTTAGTCAAATATGCACGACCTGAGTCACCAAAGAGCATGACGACTATAGCATCAGCAGGTAGATTTTTGGTGTACTCATACGTTGCGTGAGCAACAGCGCCACTAGCAGGACCAACCAAGATCCCATGGTTACGCGCTAAATTCTTGAGCATGCTAATTGCATCTTCATCTTTTACCGTTGCAAACTCGGTGACAGCGTTCTTGTCGAGCAATGGAGTTTCATAGTCGATCCCCATGCCTTCAAGAGAATAGGGCTTTGGATGTCCTTGTGTTGTGCGATAGGAGTTAATTGAGTCGACGCCAACAACGCGAATCTTTGGATTTTGTTCACGCAAGTAACGCCCAGTACCGCTGACTGTTCCACAGCTCCCAGCCCCAGCAACAAAGTGTGTAATTTTGCCATCAGTTTGCTTCCAGAGCTCAGGCCCTAGAAATGCATAGTGGGATTCAAGATTCTCTGGATTAAAGTACTGATTGAGCATAATCGAGTTAGGAGTATTCTTGTGGATATCCATCGCTCGTTTATGGTAATTCTCAGGATCATCAAGAAATTCGGTTGGAGGACAGGTGACTACATTGGCACCATAGGCTTCTAAGGTCTTTCGCTTTTCTTCGCTTACTTTTTTGGAAACCGTGATAATAACATTATATCCTTTTGCCGCACCTATCATTGCTGCAGCAATGCCTTGGTTTCCCGAGGAAGCCTCAATAATCGTTCCTCCAGGCTTTAAGCGACCGCTTTTTTCAGCCTGTTCGATCATGTAACGAGCTGAACGATCTTTAATGCTGCCACCTGGGTTGAGATATTCAAGTTTCGCATAGACGGTTGGCGGTGTGCCAAAATCGACTTTCACTAAGGGAGTGTTGCCGATGACGTCTAGAACACTATCAAAAACACGTGTCATGGACTTGCCTTTCAGATAGACTTTAAAATGAGTATAAGAAAAGCATAGCACTGCAATTAAAATTTGGGAACAAAGTATGCAGTTTGTTAGCGTCGCGTTAGCTGTTGGTAGAGTTGCTTGTGTTGTTCGACCATGCTGTGCATTTGAAAATCTTTGAGTTCATCAGGGAAGTTTTGCAGATTATTATAGAGCCAATGTTCGTTGGACAGGTCACTCATCCGTTGGGAGAGTTGATGGACTTTACCCTGCTCGATCAGAAAGCCGTTTTTCCCATTAAAAATAATATCGTCAATGCCGCCGGTTCGATATGAGATAACGGGCAAATGTAGGAGACGAGCTTCGACAATGGCGCATGGTAACCCTTCCCACAGTGAGCTGAGGACGAAGGCATGCCAGTTATACATGATTGGCTTAACATCATGTTGCCAGCCATGGAGAACGACTGCTTGTTCAAGATTATGTTCTTTTATCCAAGCTTCTATTTGTGGGCGCTGAGCGCCGTCGCCGATAATTTCAAGACGAGTTTTCCAATTTTTAGCATGAACGCTTGCAAACGCCTCTAAGAGATCGAAAAGATTTTTTTGCGGTTTAAAGCAGGCAATGGTTCCAAAAACAAATGGACCAGAACGCGGAAAGGAAATTGCATGGTGTGCCGGAATGTAAAATGTTTCCCATGCCACGGCAGCCCTAATAAGCGAATGTTTCTTTGCAAACCCAGGAAAGAGTCGCTTACCCGTTTTAATATCAGCTGTTGAGACACAGATAAAATGGCTGGTGATAAAGCTTGTCACTAATTCAGTTGCATAGATCGGTGTCCAGATCCAAAATGGTTGATGGTTATGAAACGCAAAACCGTGGACTGTATGAATTCTTGTTTTCACCCGAGCAAAAAAAGCAGCCCAACGACCAATAATGCCTGCCTTTGTGCTGTGGGTATGCACAATAATGTTTGGGTGTTGTTTTCGCAATTCGCGGATCGTACTGGTCAGCGTAAAAAAATTCTGAATTTCTTGGATGATTGTGCTGAATGAGAGTTCTCTGGTAAATGAAGGGAGGAGAGAAACGCCTTCTTTTGTGCGTACTTCGTGGGTGAGTTCCCCTTCGGTGCCAGAGATCAAAAATGTTTGGGCATCATATTCTTTAAGCTCTTTAAAAAGGGAGATACAGATTTTTTGTGCACCACCAAGTTCGAGTTTTGTGATGATGTAGAGAACGTCGAATGTGGGCTTTTTCTCTTGCGAAGTACACGAAGAATCTTTAGGTTCAGCCGATGTGGTTTGGCGTTTTTCCATAAAAAAAACCTTACCTTTGTTGTCTGGGACGATGGTTGATGAGAACTGCTCACAAACAGAGTACCTGAGATAAGGGTAAGGTCAAGCGATTTTTCGCATCTATTGAGATGATGCCTATGGATAGAGGCTTTTTTATTGTTTTTCGCGTGATAATGAAAAACTTATGTCCCGTAAATAAGAATCAAAGCTACAAGAAGGGCATAAATAACCGAAGCGTCGATAAGCCCTTGTGCCAGAACGCTGGTGCGGGAAAGGGCGGCATACAACTGGGGAGATTCTCCCATATAGGTACAGGCGGTTGTAGCAATCTTGCCTGAAGAGATGCCAGGTCCCAGTGTGCCCAGCCCCATTGCAAGTGCAGCGGCCAAGAGAGCCATGGTAGGGGCAGTGGTATTAGAGACAATAACGAGTGAGATGAGCAGTGAAAACAAGATCGGTGTTTCGATAAATGCCTGTGCGATAAAGGTAAAGGTGAGAATGGGTTGATAAGCATCACGGTTGTATCCTGCCATGGTGCAGACTTTTTGTGAAAAAAGACTTAATCCAATCAGCGGACCAATGCACCCCAGTCCCATGGCAAGGCCGCTTGCAAGGAGCTTGATTCCATCGTCCATCGTAACAACGCTTGCTAGGCCTGTGCGGATAAACAAACTTACCAACAGTCCTAAAATAACGGATGTTTGCATGATTGAGATGGTAATGATCATGAGATTAGAAATTTTTGAGGTGAATAGTGGCTGACGCGCTATGGATGCAAGGGTTGCGCGCAGAGGAAGTGAAGACAAAAAACCAACGATTGTTGCAGGAATTGCCATGGCAGCAAACACGCCAAGCTCAGCAAGGGCAGTAGCGAGTGTTGGATGTGCTGGAGCTGCAACAAACATGAGGCCACCAACGACTGCGCTTAAAATCGCAGCGGTTTCTGAAAGGGCCAAACCAAGTAAGAATGTACGTTTTAATTGGGGGGCAGCTTGTGGTTGTTCATCCAGTGCATTAAGCATTGAACGTGAAGCAAGCCCTTGCCCCAGTGCTGTTCCTACGAAGGGAAAAATAATCGTACACGTTGAGCTCAGATAATGGATTAGAGTGCCAATTTCCATGTGATTTCCTTATGCTTCATGCTGTTGACGAACAGCCATGCTGAGGTACGTTAAGCTCAAAATCGTGAATACAAAGGCTTGAATGCAACCTTCAAAGAGACCAAAAAAGAGAACAATAATAAGGTTAACACCACTTAAAAATGCTATCGATTGAATGATCATTGATCCTGATCGGAAGTTAGCCCAAATCATACTTACGACCGATCCGCCAAAAATGTTGCCAAAAAGACGAAATGCAAGCGAAAGAATTTTGGCAAACAGACCTAAAAGTTCGATGGGGAAGAGCGCAAGAGCGATAATAGTATTAAGTATGAAACAGATGATGCGACTTGCAAAAAACAAAAGTTTCGCCACAATTCCTGCTGGTATCGGTTGAGAAAAAACGGGTAATGGGGTCTTGAAATACTCATTAAGATAGGGAATGAGCCCATGGGCACGAATCGCAGCATATTGAATATATACAATTGAAATGAGTGCGAGTGCGAGTGTTGTATTGATGTTTTTGGTTGGTTCTTCCATGCCGGGAATAAGTACAATACAATTTGAGACGAGGATAAAGGTAAAAATGGCAGTAATAAAGGCAAAATGCTTGTAAATAATCCCATTAAATGAGTTTTTAACCAAGTCTACAAATGCACGCACATACTTAAGCGTGATGTGGTGGGCAATAGAATGGGGACGACTCAAGGTATAGCGAGCTGCTAGGGCAAGTATGGTTATGAATATGAGTGTAGCCCAGGTATACATAACCGGGTATTTGTCGATATCAAACAAGGGATTGGTGAAGCCAAGAGAGGAAAATGGGTGCCATTTAACCTTCTCAAATATTTCAAGTTCTTCCATGGAAACCCTTAGTTATCGTAGTTTTTTAAGAAACTCTTACCTACGATTATAGAAGTCTTTGGTCCGAAGGACAATAGTGGGGTGTTTATTTCTCGAAGATACGGCAATTTCACTGCCGTTGTGTATGCTCGAAGCGCTGTATACAGCTCAGAATATGCAGGGCTCGATGCTCAATGGTATCAAAGGGGACATCAATGACAGTGTATCCATAGCTTTGGTAACTGTGCTTAAGTGCATGGTGCATCCTGAGCGCTTCTGCTCGGTCTTCGCCCCGTCGATCATTCATGATGTAGAGTTCTTCAGGTAATGGCTCGAGAAAGAAGACGTATTGGTTATAGGTGGCTTTGCTTGCCTGCTGAATAAGGGTTGCTGGGAGTATGGTATTGAAATAGTCGGCATAGAAGATAATGTCGACCATGCTCCGATCGAGTAAAGTAAGCTTCGATGGCGTACAGCTGTTTTCAAGCATATGTTGTTTGGCGATTAGTTGTTCTCGTAGCTTGATTGGATCGGCAAAGAAGCTGCCAAGGGTCCCTTGAACGCGAGCCTCTTCAAACAGGCTTGCATAGGCTTCGGGAACTGTTTGTAAGCCGTGGAAGGCAAAATAGGATATGAGACTGGTCTTGCCGACGCAGGGACCGCCAGAGATGATGTATTTGTTTGAAGTAGGCGATGGTTGTTTGCTGAAAGTATTGCGAATAGCGTTTGATGAGATGAGATAACTGCTGCTGAAGAGTGCGCATAATCCAATAATGGCAGAGCTTGTTTGTTTCATATATGGCTTTCCTACGTATGTTCTATAAAAGCTACGGGCATACTGATCAGAAATCAGTATGCCCGAGTTTATTGGACGAAGGAAATGCTTTGGTGATTAAAAGCGTTTAATGCCTTTAAGCTTCCAGTATGCATTGACCACTGAGTGCGAACCAGCGATTGCTACTAAGCCGTAGCGTTCGTCGACTGACTTTTTGGCAAGATCAAGCGCTTCTGCAAATGTTTTGCAAGCACGTGCTTTGACCTTCATGCTCTTAATGTCATTGGCAACTTGCTCGACATCCCATGAATTTGTTTCATTGGTGCCGACCAGTGGTTCTTCCAACGGACAGATTAAGACTTGTCCAGAAGTTTTCTTAAAGAAATATCGAATATTTTTAAGGAACTCTTCACCGTGCAAACTTTCTTTTGTTGCACCTAAAATAATGGTGAGTCCTTTTAATGGACGTTGGTAATGGAGCAAGCGAATGCCAAGCAAGAAGTTCTTGAAGGCATCAAGATTTGATGCGGTATCAAGTAAGATGCTTGGTTTTTCTTTGTCCAAAAGTTGGAATTTACCAGGTAATTCATTGGTTGTTTCTTTCCAGAATTGTTCAACCGTCTTTTTAGGATTGAGTTCTGAAAGTCTCTTGGCTTCAAGAGTAGGACGTCCACGCAAACCTTTTGGTCGACAGAGTAATGAATTGGTAGCAAGTTGCGGATCGGTGTATACAAAGTTTTCAACAAACAATTGTGCTCCACGTTCTGCAAGCGCTGCGCAACGACCATGAAGTTGTTCAAATGGATAGGTAAGTGTTGCTAACTTACGAATTGGCATAGCCCAGGTACCACCTTGTTGTGTGGTAAGTGTTTCCATGAGCTGTAAGATTGTTTTGTTTTGATCGCCTGAGGTCAAGATCGTATCTTTGCGCACGATGGAAAGAAGCTTTTTGGTACGCTCGGTAAGTTCCGCTTCTGAACATTTTGCGTTTGGTGGGGTAACTCGGGTAATCGTAACAATTTTTGCATGCAAAATTGCTGCAGGATCTGAAGCGCCTTCTGATCCAACTTCAAAAACGGCAACATCAATATCGTTATCTTTGAAAAGTTGTAATGCCAAGGCTACTAAGAGTTCAGAAGTATGGCATTTGCTTGAAAGTTGCTCTGCTGCATTAATAATTTTGTTACCTGCTTCAGTAAATGCCTTATTTGAAACGGTTTCGTTATTAAGAACGAAACGTTCATTATAGAGTAAGATATGTGGACGAATACAGGCACCAACGCGTAATCCTTCTTCTCGTAACAAGCGTGCAGTAAAATGAGCGGTTAAACTTTTTCCATTTGTCCCGCCGATAAAGATAGCAGGGATCTTTTGAGAAATAAGTCCAAGCGCCTTATCAAGTTGACGCATGCGTTCGAGTGAAGAATCGACAGCAATAGACCAGTGGCTATCAAAATAGTCCACGATCTCATTATAGCTTCGTTGTTTTTCGCCAAGTACCGGTTTGCGAGTACTTGTTTGTGCTTGTGTTGAGTTCATAACTTTATTCTCCTGGTATAAGTTTTCTATTTGTAACCCTAGAAACTTGGTTTCTTTGGACCTCTTTTGAACCTGAGGCTCTCCTGGGCAATATGGCATTGTCAAAAGAGGGCTATTTTTAATTCTTCTTGTTATTACTATACCCTTTGATTTAAAAATGTCAAACACGGATTAGAAAAGTAGGACTGTTGGATTAAAATTTACAAAATAACAAAAAAAAGAGCTTGTACGTACCTCAAACTCTTGACGAGAAGGGGAGTGTTTTGGAATCTTAATAAGGGACGAGATACTTTGGGTTAGGGGACATATGAAGTTTATGAGGGGGCGGTCAGGATTCAGCTTGATAGAGCTGCTGATCGTAATTGCGGTTATTGCATTTCTATCAGCGCTATCGGTTCCATCACTTTTTCGTTTTTTAGCAAAATCTAAGCGTTCTGAAGCATATATGACCCTGCGGTCACTCTATTTGTCTGAAAAATCATATTGGGCTGAACACGGAAGTTACACCAATAAACTCCAGGGTCCGGATTCGTTGGGGTGGAAACCAGAAGGAACCCTCCAATATACGTATGGTTTTCCTGGATCTGAGGGGACTAACTTTGTCGGTGGTGCTTTAAAGGGATCAAGCTCTGCTCTTGTCGGATCTGCAAATGCTGGTTCATTTACGGCATCAGCGGTGGGAGATATTGATGGGGACGGAGATCCAGATGTTCTGACAATCGATCAGAATGGGACTATAACGCTCGTAAAAGACGATCTCGCTACGTAAGCTCAGAAAAGTAATTCAAGAATTTGCTGTTCAAAAACAAGATATGCAATAGCTGCCAGGGCCATGAGCGCGCCAAAAGGAAGTTTGAGCTGCCTGATCTGAGCAGAGCCTTTGCTGAAGAGCAAAAAGAGTCCGCCGACCAATGATCCAGTTACCGAACTGATAAGCAGGGTTACTAAGATTCCCAGAGGACCGACAAAGCTGCCGATTCCGGCTAAAAGCTCGAGATCACCTTCGCCAATGCCTTCTTGCTTACGCAGGTGCCAAAAGAGTGTTTTGAGTGTCCACAAAGCTCCATAGCCAACGGCGGTGCCCATAAGACTTTCAAAGAGAGAGAGCGGGAGCCAGCCGAGCAGTTGAAATATGAGGGCAAGGGGTATAAGCCCGATACTCATAATGCGCATAATGAGCAGATGTTCGCTGTCGGTTCTAATCGTAACAATCAGTGCTGATGTACAAGTAAAATAAGCAAAGAATGTGTACAGATCATGCGTGAGAAAAAGTGCGGTGAGTGACAGTGCGGTAAGCAGTTCTATAGCTGGGTAAAGCCATGAAATTGGCTGCTGACAAAAGCCGCAGCGACCACGTAGTGCTACCCATGAACCTACGGGAATTAAATGGTACCAGGGTAACGTATGGTGGCAAGCGGGGCACTGGGAGCGACCGAGTAATGATTGCTGTACCAGTAATCGGCAAGCGACGACGTTTAAGAATGAGCCCCAGCAGAGAAAAATCAGTCCGAGAAAAAGCATTACGAGGATAATGGCCCTTCTCCTTCATGTTTAATCTTTTCAAGCAACGATTCGATTCGTTGTGATTTCTCGAATTGTTCGTCAAAAGCAAACAGTAGATCAGCGGTATAACGAGAATCGAAGGTTTGAGCAACAGCTTTGCGCATTGATGGTTTGTAGAGTTTAAGATCCTCTAAAGAGCTCAAGAAATGCTCTTTACCCGCAGCTGAATAGAAAAAGACTCTACACAGAGACTTTCCTTGCGAAAGTTCTACACGAGTGATATAGAGATCTCGTAATGATGGTTTTTCGAGCGTGATCTGGTGAAAAAGCTCAGACATAAGTCGTAAAAGAACCGACTCTTTCTGAGCTCTTTTTATATCACTGACTCGTGAATTGTTAATCATAGTTATGAAGGGTTACCTGAAGCAAGGCGCATGGCGTTTTGCTTCACAGCACGCATCAAACGTTTGCGACGTTTTTGCGTAGGTGGTTCATAGTACACAATACGTTTCATATCGCGGACTACGCCTTCACGCTCAATTTTCTTCTTTAATTGGCGCAGGGCTCGTTCAAAATTGTCGTTCACAGAAATTGTGATATTAGCTTTATTTCTTTTCATTCGGTCTCTTATCCTTTGTTGGTCAAGGGATGGATAGTATGCTTACCGAAAAATCATAGATGATTTTCAGGCGGTTGTCCAGTTTTTACCCAGGGTATCGTATCCTAAGGTTATGCAAGAAGTCTCGCTAGAGTGTGACGATCACCGACCCCATAAGTGTTGTAGCTCGATAGGCGCTCTTTTGATAAACCGGAGCCTGCCACAAAAATCCTAGAGCGACGTTAGGCGAAATATCATAGGTAAATCCTACGTTAATTACATGGGACTGCCACTTTGACATCTCTACCATTTTGCAGGTCAAAACCTCTGGAATTACTTCATTTGGATTAACGCTATCAAACTGGTGCGCAACAATTGGTAGGTCATGATCATTTGGGTTCCAGAACTTGCTCGCGCAATGGCCGATTGCTACAAATTGGGCGTACATAGAAAGTCGGTCAAGGAAATGGTAGGCATTGACGACACCGCTGACCGTCCAGTTAACACCTGGTCGCATTGTATAGTCAGCCTTATACGGGAACATGCCGGCGTTCAGCTCTTGGGTTGGAACGGGGGCATCATAATAGTTACGTTTGAGGAAATAGGTCATGCTTCCTTCGACGCCAAATTCAATTGTTTCTGCAAAATCGAAGTGAAGCCCGCCGCTAAAGCCAAGGCCAGCGTGGCCATTATTGCCCGTTGGCAGGACAAAGAGGCAGTTGGGATCAACTTCTCTGCTAATAGGAGCGATTGCTTCGAATGCTGCAAAGGGCATAAAGAGGAAGTACGGCCAATCTTCAAGCTTCTGGTTTACGGGGATTACTTTTCTCCAATAGAGGGTGAAGTAGAGATCTTCGACACCCTGATTACAGGAGCTATCGATATTGAGCCCTAAGATTTTCGCAATCTTTTTTCGTTGATTTTTTTCCATAATTTGGGTAATAACGTTCCGTTTACAATGACAGGTGAATTGTGTTATATCGCAGCCTGGGGTAATGGGTGTAATAGCGGCGCAATCACCATCATCCTGCGTGTGGCAATCGCAAAGCTTACCCTGGGCTTCGCAGGTGCGATCACGGAACGAGACGGTCTGTTTTAAATCAACAACACCCGTCTGGATCTTAAGACCCCAATCGCAGGCTGCTTTAAAATCAAGCTCAACACGACCGCCGTATTTACGATATTTAATAGGGACCGAATAAAAGCCAAATTCTCTGTTAGGGTCGGTTGTTGTTGGAGTTGACAGCAAGGAGAAGCAGCTGGTAGTAAATGTCATTGCTAAGTCAGTAACCAGCTTGTTTCGAACTGCAGGGTCATAAAAAATTGCGAGCATATTCCAACGGCCGTGTAAGTCGCCCAATTCTACGCGTCTATTTTCATAATCTTTTCCATCGCCTGCCGACTGAAAGAATGGGGAGACTGATGCGCTAAAATAGTTGCTTTTATTATCAGGGTTATTGCCCTTGAGATATTCTCGGTAGTTCAGGGTCAAAAAATCGTAGGGATAGCGTGCTGAAAACATTGGATATGGATCATTCGGTGTTATGTTGCTGTAGCACCAAAGATCGGAAGTTATTATGGATCCTATTGCAAAAAGAATGATCCCAAAAAAACGTGTGGCTGACATTACTATCCCTTCATAAATACGTATGTGCGAAGTTCTTAAAGATCAAGCACCACCGTACACTCGTAGTGGATTTCGAAGTTCTCTTGCTACCTTTATACCACCTTCAAATGAACAAGGTCAACGCTTTCACTACTCCTTGTCAAAATCTTGCTTGTGGGTATGCTCAAAAGTGATATTCACCCGTGTAAATCGAAAGTAGTTTATGGCATATTGCGCCTATTATCAAGCTCATCTTCAGCGTGAACGGTGTGGCTTTTTAGTCTCTGTGCTTCGTAGTTTTGAGCATTTGGCTTTTGATCGAACCCTTGATCGTGAAACGAGTAGATTTGAGTTTTTTGTTCCCCAAGATCTTGAAGCTCACTTTATAGAGCTTATGGAGTACTTTGTGAAAGAGGGGATTGTTTTGAAGTACGAAAAACTTCCTAATCGCTTAGCTAACCCAGGGGAATTGGTTTGACGGGATGAGAGGCTTATGCGACCATAAAAGCATAGAGTTACTTGATAACTTTTAGTGTATGGGAATTTTGTGAAAATCATGAAAAATATAATGACAGCAGCGGCGTTGGTGAGTGGGTTTACGTTTATGCCAGCTCGGGCCGAAGTACCGCCTTTCGAGCAGGAAATTCATTGGGATTGGAGTAAAATTGACACATCTGATTTCAATTTTCCAAAAAACTTTTTGTGGGGAACCGGGTTGTGTGAGTACCAGGTGTCTGGCAGTGCCATGTGCCCCCATTCCAACTGGGCTAAATTCGAAGAAGAAAAATGGTGGTTTGGCAATCCAATTGCTCGCGGAGAAAAATCGGGGATTGTTTGCGACCACTGGAACCGCTACAAATCTGATATTCAGCTGATGAAAAATTTAGGGGTAAACTCCTACCGTCTTTCGGTTGAATGGAGCAAAATCGAACCTGCCGAAGGTTGTTTTGATGTTGAAGCAATTGCCCACTATCGCAGCGTTTGCCAAGAGTTGGTAGCCAACGGTATTACGCCGATGGTAACACTGCATCATTTTAGTCATCCACAATGGTTCTCGGACATGGGTGAATTTACCACACCTGATACTATCAAATATTTTGTGCGTTTTGCTGAACGTATGTTTACTGAATTGCATGATCTTGTGCCATTCTGGCTTACGATTAATGAGCCAGGAGTCTGGGCGTTCCAAGGGTATATCCGCGGTGTTTATCCACCACAACGCAAAAGTTTTAGTTTAGCAGGGGAAGTTACTAAAAATTTGATGATGTGTCATGTTGCTACGTACCGTGCGCTGAAGCAATTGCCAGGCGGTGATACAGCGCAAGTTGGAGTTGTGCATGATATCGTGCACTTTGACCCCTACCATCCTGAGAGCCGTGTTGAAAAGTTAGTGACGTTCTATGCTAATCATATGATGCATGATGCAGTGACACAGTTTTTGATTACCAAAAAGCTTGTGTTTCACGTACCAGGTTTCGCGCACACCGAATATGAACTTACTGATAAAAACGAGAAGATTCTCGACTTTGTCGGACTTAACTACTATTCCCACGCACTGATCAACTGGCAATGGCCGGTCGACAGCACCTATCGTCCCGGTGATGTACGAACCGATATGCCCTATGCTATTTATCCAGAAGGCTTTTATAGAGCTATCCAATCAGTAGCCCGCATAGGTGTGCCGATCTATATTACTGAAAACGGCTGTTCTGATGCTAAAGATGATCGTCGTGAGCGTTGGCTCAAAGGGTATATCTACGCCATGTCGAAAGCGATTAAAGACGGCTATGACGTACGTGGATACTTCTATTGGTCCCTTATGGATGTCTTTGAATGGGATATGGGGTATAAAGCTGGTCACTATGGGTTGTACTCGGTTGATTTTAATTCTCCAGAACGTACCCGTACGCTTTGCAAAAGCGCGCACTATTACCAAGAAGTGATTGCCAAATCCCTCGGCAATGTTACTACCGTACAACAAGCAAAGCAGCCAGAGTTTCTTGTGCCACAAGTAGATCAAAAGCCTCCCGTTGCTACGGTTTAAACTTAGTAATCAAAGAGAAGATTCGTCGGGCAGTGTGATGCTTTCTAGCACAGACTGCCCGATTTTTATCTGCTTCTCTCAACAAAAAATGCATAAGCGGGTATACTAAGAAAAAATTAACTTTCAGTGTGGAGATTTTCATGAATAACGTACGTACTCGTTTTGCCCCAAGTCCAACCGGTTATTTGCATGTCGGCGGCCTGCGAACTGCTTTGTATGCCTATCTTTTTGCCAAACGGCATGGGGGAACGTTTGTGTTACGTATCGAAGACACTGATCAGGAGCGTCTATTTCCCCGCGCGGCTGAAGGCATTGTCGAAGCGCTCAATTGGGCGGGTATAACGATCGACGAAGGTCCTCATGTGGGCGGGCCATATGGTTCATATGTTCAGTCAGAGCGGCTTGATCTCTATAAAAAACATGCGCTAGAACTGGTAGAAGCGGGGCATGCATACTATTGTTTTTGTAGCTCGGAGCGGCTCGATCGAATGCGCGAATTGCAAATGGCTCAAAACAAGCCATCGTCATATGATCGTCGCTGTCGTAAGTTAACCCCAGAAGAAGTTGCCCAAAAGCTTGCAGCAGGCGAACCCTCCGTCATTCGTATGAAAGTTCCACTCGTTGGCGATGTTACGTTTACTGATCTGGTTCGCGGTAAAATCAACTTTTCGTATAACGTGATTGACGATCAAGTATTATTAAAATCTGACGGCTTTCCAACCTATCACCTAGCGGTTGTCGTTGACGATCATTACATGAAGATTAGCCATGTGATTCGTGGTGAAGAGTGGCTTTCTAGTACCCCAAAGCATATTTTGCTCAATCAATACTTTGGCTGGGAAATGCCACAAGTAGCCCACTTGTCTCTTATTCTCAATCCAGACCGCAGTAAATTAAGCAAGCGGCAAGGTGATGTTGCTGTCGAAGATTACCGTGCCAAGGGGTATCTGCCCGAAGCGCTGGTCAATTTCGTAGCTCTTTTAGGGTGGAATCCTGGTGACGAGCGTGAGATTTTTTCGTTAGCCGCGCTTGAGAAAGAATTTTCACTCGAACGCGTGGGCAAGTCAGGAGCGATTTTTGATATTGAAAAATTAAACTGGATGAACCAACAGTATATTATCTATAAGCCGCTTGAAGAGCTTGTTGCCGATGTAAAGCCATTTTGTACAGCTCATGGTTGTGCTGGCGTGAGTGACGAGTATCTTAAGCAGGTTGTTACCCTCATGAAAGATCGCGCTATTACATTGCCTGATTTTTGTGTGAAGGCCTCATACTTTTTTAAAGATCCAACGACGTTTGACGAACAGGCACGAGCAAAAAATTGGAAGCCGGAAACCGCTGCTCATCTTACGGCGCTTTCAGAGGCTTTCTCAGCTCTCGATGAATTTACTACCCAGGCAGCTGAACAAGCACTGCGTGCAACAGCGCAAACGCTTGGTGTCGGGGCAGGGGCTTTGATTCACCCTGTTCGCTTAGCGGTAACGGGTGTTTCCAATGGGCCAGGGCTTTTTGCAACGCTTGAAGCGCTCGGTAAAGATGTGGTTACTCGTCGGATTGCTTTTGCGATCAAAGCATTGGGTGTATAGGTATACGCGCGACCTTTCTATTGTTCATTCTCATACGCTTTTTCTCTGAAGCTTTGACTTTTGCCCCTCCAATTTGGTAGGTTTCATCCCGACCTCTTGTGGGGGAGTAAGGAGACAAAAAAAGGAGAGAGAGTTATGAAAAAGTGTGTAAAAATCGTTCTGCATATTCCAGTGATTAAGGGATTTCTGCAAGATGTTGTACAAGAACATGCACGTCGTCTTGGGCTTGAGGGTGTCGCCCAATTGCAGCTGCCAAGTGAGGTAAGAATTGTCGCTTTTGGAGCAAAAGAGGCAATTGATTCATTTATTGATCTTTTGCATAAAGAGACGAGTAAGCACGGGGTAGCGCAAGTAGAAGTGGAGCCGTTTATTAAAGATCGGGACTATCGCGGTATCTTTAGAATCATCGAATAACCAGAGCCTTTACAAAGGTATGCTTGGACTATTGGCGCGTGTCTTCGCGAAAACTTCATGGTACACTGATATGCATAGTAACACGCTTGATGTAGCAAGGATTTTTTTTCCATGATGGGCTATCGGATCGGGAGCCTGTTTGGGCTTTTGTTCTGTATAGGGACGGTGGCTCAGTCGCAGGTAGCTTCACATACACCTCTTACCTATTTACAATCACTTGATTGCTCTCTTGCACCATTGCAAGATTGTAAGAAGCAGATAGCAATATTTTTATCAGGATTGTCCATTTACGCAGTAAAAATTACGGCAGATTACGCATTTGATGAGCAAGAAATTCGTACGATCTTAGCCTTGCCAGAAAATAAAACACCATTGAAAGGCTACTTGGTTAATGATCTTTGGAATGGGATTACGCTTCTTGCCAAGAAGCACAAATTTACTCAACTTAAGCTCACTAAACAGATTGACCCGCTCGGTTTAACGCTTGTATTGCATCTTGCCAGTGCTTGGACGTTGGAGCGAGTGCGATTGAGTGGTTCGTTAATTGGGAAAGATCGCTATCGCTCATTCTATTTGATGGAGCCGGGCGATGTATTTGATCGAGAACAGCATGAAGTGAGTATCGAGAAAATTAGATCAGCACTGGTTGATGATGGCTACTTTAATGCTCAGGTTCATGATACGCTCACGCGTGATAAACCGACCAAGTCGATTGTTGTCTCTTTGGATATTGAACAAGGGAAGCAGTTTGTTATCGATGATGTTACGGTATGCCCCAATACCAAACAAGGATTATGTGGATCAGATTGTGACGTGACGATTAAACGCGCTCAAAAGCGTCTGTTGCGTGCACTAAAAGGTGCCTATTTTTCTAAAAAAACGGTTGATGATGAGACCAAGAAATTGCTCGAGTTTTTCGTAGAGCGTGGATATTTACACAGCGCGGTTTCTTTAGAACAGTCGCTGAATACGCAAGACGGGCGCGTTCGACTTTATTTTGAGATAACCCTTAAATATCGTAACCAATTTGAATTCTTTGGAAATCTCTTTTTTACCCGCAAGCAGCTGTTAGACCAAGTTTTACTCTTCGGCTCTTCTGCGGTATTGATACCCCCATCGCTGATAGCTGAAGAGATTATGTCGCTCTATAAACAAGAAGGTTTTTTTGATGCTCAAGTAACGTGGCAAGAAGATGGTTCTCGTTGCTTTTATTTTATCAAAGAGGGGCGACGGGCTGTTATTAAGCATGTCAGGCTCGAGGGAGTGAGCGCCCGTTCGGTGGAGGAGCTGACTAAAACCTATTTTTCCCGGTTTTTACAAGCGCGCTTTTTTAATGCCAAGCTTTTACGACAGGCGTTTGATTGTTTGACCGACTCTTATTTGGAGCTTGGTTTTTGGGATATCGCCCTTACGGGGTATGATTACGAGGCTCAGAAAGATGGCACGTACGATTTAATCGTGAGAATCAAGGAAGGTGCTCAGCGCTTGCTCGCTGTTGTTTCGGTTGAGCAGGGCTTTGGTGTAGATGGGGTGCTTGTGAGTCCCGAAAAGCGTTGTCCGTTCGGTCCGCGACCGTCCGGTCTAAGACCGTTTAGTGTTCGTTTTATACAGGAACAACGGCAGGCGTTGCTTAAGGCATTGCAAGCGCAGGGGAAGATCTACGTGACTCCCCGACCAGAATTTATCGAACATGCTGATGGGCTTGAAGTGGTCTGGAAATTTTCTGGGTACCCAGAAGCTGTTTCTTTTGGTAAAACAGTGCTTGTTGGAAGTGGGGTATTGCCTGCGCAGGTGATTACTCGAGAATTGGCCTACCAAGAAGGGGAGCTGTGGGACCAGAAAAAGATTGAACAATCGGTTGCTCGCCTTAAAAGTTTGAATATTTTTGATCTTATTTCTCTTTCTCCAGAAGATCCAGCAAAGCCTGAAGCACGTAAGACGATGGTACTTAAATATGCCCAAGATACACCCTATGAAGTACGGGCTCGTCTTGGAATTCAAGGGGTTAATCGTAATATTGTTGAATTTAAGTGGGATGGCCTTTCATACAAACTGGGTGGAAGCTTCTTTGTTAAAAATCCGTTTAACCAGGGTGACCACTTCCGTTTTGATCTTGATTTTTCACGGTATATGTACACCGTTTCTGCCAGTTATCACTTTCCCTGGTTTATAGCGTGGCCGGTTCGTACTGAGTTAAAGGGGTATAGCAGTCACCTAGATCAACCAGTGGTCGTTGGAAATCCTGCTATTTTGTACCGCTCCTCCCAGGATGGGGTGTTACTTGGTTTTACGCGAAATTTCTCATCGGTCGAAACTGGAGTCAATATCGGGGTCGAATCGATGAATATTAAGCCAAGTAAATTATTGCCAGTCTGTGATCCTCGGGGTGAGCTTGCGCGGGCAATCCATCTAGATCCTTGTTTTATCGACCGCAGGACCTGGTATTGGTATATTGAGCCGACCGTCATTATTAACCGTCTTGATAATCGCCTGCAGCCTACGAAAGGGACTTTGACACTCTTTTCTCTCAAGGGGATGGTCCCGCCTTCGGCCTGTCGAGCCGCTTTTTGCAAGTTTATTTTTGAGCAATCAGTTTTGTTTCCATTGGGAGGGGGTGGCAGTTGTCCATGGGTATTGGCGTTACGAGGTCGTGCGGGTACGATTGTCGGTGCAAAGTTTTCTCATATTATCCCCATTGAGCGATTTTACTTAGGGGGTGCTTATTCGGTTCGTAGTTATGAACCGGACCTTGTTCCGCCCCTCAATCCGTTTATTGATAGTGATGGCAAGCGTAATTTTGTTCCTACTGGTGGTAGATCAATGGTTAACGGCAATGCTGAAATCCGCTTTCCGATTTACTCAAGTTTGGGAGGAGTCGTCTTTGCTGACGTCGGTGCTCTATCTGATAAGGGGTTTAATGTCGTTACCCTCAAGCACGCGGCGACAGCCTTAGGATGTGGACTTCGTTTAAATACGCCGGTTGGTCCCCTTCGTTTTGATATCGGGTGGAAATTGAGCCATCCAGAGACTGCGTATGGGATTGATTGCAGCGGGAATACGAAGTGCCGTTTTTCAAAGTCATTTGCCTGGTATTTGGCACTTGGAAACCCGTTCTGAGAAATTCTTTGCATTCTGTGCAAAAACCCTCTATATTCAAAACATATTCATTGTTCTGTCGGGGGAGAAAAAACATGTCGGACCAATCCGAAAATAGAGACTCTGGGAGCCGCGCTCTTTTAGAAAAAAATGGAAGTACGCATGAGGCGCATGAAGCCTGTTTGCGCGAAGAGCTCCTGCATCATTTCCCCTACGCCGTATTTTCGGTGGCAATAGGGTTTGTTGTTCTAGCGCTTGTATCGGTTATTGGGTTGGGTCTTACTGCTGATGCCCAAGTAATGCGATCAGGGTACCATGTCTTATTCCATTCCTTTCACTATCTTCACTTAGTATTTGCCGTGACGGGGACGTGTATCACGTTTTTGCGTTTTTCTTCCAGCTTACTCCGTTGTATAGCGGTTTCGCTGCTGGCTCCTGCGCTTTTTTGTACCCTTTCTGATGTGGCGTTACCTGCTTTGGTAGGGCAGTTGCTTGGTGGAGAAATGGATGTTCATATTTGTTTTTTTTCACCGCGTGATCTTTTGAATACGCTTCCGTTTATGGGAGCGGGGCTTTTGGCTGGATTTTCTATAGCCGGTCATTACCGTCCATTTTTGAATATTGTTTCTATGGGTGCCCATTTTGCCCATATTTTAATTAGTTCATTGGCTGCTATTTTTTACATGGTTTCCAATGGATTTGAAGAGTGGTTTACAATGATGGGGCCGCTTTTTTTCTTATTGATTTTAGCTGTTGTGGTTCCGTGTACCATTTCAGATGTCATTGTTCCCATGTATTTTGCCCGACGTTCGTGTGAGTGCGATGAAAGACATTAGAATAGAATCAGTTACCAAATCATTTGCAGGTGAGGTTATTCTTGAAAACCTCAGTTTAACTATTCCTGGGGGAAAGTTTTTTGCCCTCTTAGGACCCAGTGGTTGTGGAAAAACAACCTTGCTTCGCTTGATTGGTGGTTTTGAAACGGTTGACCGAGGGAAGATCTTTTTGGGTGACGAAGATATTACCGATCGCCCGATTAATCAAAGAAAAATTAACACAGTTTTTCAAAATTATGGTCTCTTTCCCCATCTCAATGTCTTTGAAAATATCGCCTACTCGCAACGTTTACGAGGGGTGAGCGAAGAAATTATTAAAGAAAAAGTTACGAAGATTTTGCATACGGTTAATTTGTCAGCGCATGCAGATAAATCGATTAGTCAGCTTTCTGGTGGGCAGCAGCAGCGTGTTGCTCTTGCTCGAGCCGTTATTAATGAACCTGAAGTTCTTTTGCTTGATGAACCATTAGCAGCTCTTGATTTTAAGCTTCGTGAGAAGATGCTTGTTGAGCTGATTGAACTCCAAGACAAGCTCAAAACGACATTTATTTATGTGACGCATGATCAGTTTGAAGCATTGACCGTTGCTGATCAAATGGCGATTCTGAATTATGATGGACAAATTGAGCAGATTGGGACACCAAAAGAAATTTATGAATTTCCAAGCTCCTCATTTGTAGCACAGTTTGTAGGAACGACCAATATCTTTCAGGGAAAGCTTTCTCGCGTTGATGGGCAAATGATGATTGCTGTTGATCAAGTAGGCAATTTTCTTGTCGACGTTGCTTCCCATAAACAGGTGTGGGTTGATCAGGAACGGGATGTACTCATGAGTATTCGTCCCGAAAAGATTTTTATCAGTAAAAAACTGGTTCCTGGCTTTGCTAATCATATGCGTGGTATTGTGCAGGCGATTATTTATCATGGTCGATCAACGCAATATAATGTTCGTCTGGTAAGTGGGCAAGTTATTCAAGTGTTTGAACAGAATGAGGAACACTTTCCTCAAGAAGTTATCGACTATGATAATGAAGTGTATTTGTCCTGGCAAAAAGAAAACGTGGCGGTCCTTGAACGATGAACGAACTTACTGAACGCAAAAGTCTTACTTCGCTTTTTCCGCTGTTTGCAGGTACTGCTGGCTTTGTGTGGCAGGTGCTCTTTTTTTATATCCCTCTCTTTTTTATTATTATTTTGAGTTTTACCGGTCCAGGAGTCGTTGGGTATTTTGAACCGTTTATGACATCGTCCTATGTCAAAGTTATTTGGCGCTCGTTAGTACTCGCTTTTTTCAATGCGACGGTATGTGCGTTAATCGCTTATCCATTGGCCTATTTTCTTGCGTTTCAAGTTCGCCGTTTTAAATCATTTTTACTTTTCTTAGTAATTTTGCCATTTTGGAATAACTTTTTATTACATGTGTATGCATGGATTTTTGTGTTGGATCGTCATGGGATGGTCAATTCTATATTAAAAGCACTTGGTCTTATCCATGAACCACTCCATCTTTTAAATACGCCATTTGCTGTTGGAATCATGATGGTCTATTTTTATCTTCCCTTCATGATTATGCCCCTCTATGCATCACTTGAACAGTTTGATCACCGCTTGTTAGAAGCTTCCCTTGATTTGGGGGCGACCTGGTGGCAAACGGTACGACGAGTGCTGCTTCCGTTAACGATGTCCGGTTTGCGTTCTGGATTTTTTCTCGTATTTATTCCATCGTTTGGTGAATTTGCCATACCTGAATTTATGGGTGGAGACAAAACAATGTATGTAGGTTCCGTTGTTTCTCATCTTATTTTGGGAGCACAAACGGTGGGAGCTGGCGCAGCATTTACTGTTCTAAGTTCTGTTGCGCTTATTGTGGTTGCAGGGTTTCTCTTCTTTCTTATGAAAAGGGTTTTACGTGGATCATAAAAGCCTCTTTCGTGCCCGGTGGACTGGCATTATTTTTGCATTAGCAACCTATGCTTTTTTATATATACCTATTTTGGTGTTAGTTATCTTCTCGTTTAGTAGTGGAAGGTTTCCAGCCCCTTGGAGTGGTTTTACGTGGCAGTGGTATCAAGAATTGTGGTCGTCAACACACATCTGGGCAGCATTGTATAATTCGTTGCTTGTTGCGACCTGTGCGACAATTGCCAGTGTTACCATGGGGATCTTGCTGATCTATTATTGTATGCGTTGTGCTGCAGCTCAACGATTTATTGCAGGATTCTATACAAACCTTGTTATTCCCGAAGTGGTGCTTGCAGTAGGGCTTTTGAGTTTTTTTACCTTCTTTTCTGTCCCTCTCGGCTTGCGAACATTAATTATCGCCCATACGGTTTTGGGTATCGGCTATGTTGTGCCAATCTTATATCTCCGCTACAAATCACTGAATGCAGGACTTATTGAAAGTTCTCTCGATCTTGGTGCCACAACAACGCAGACATTTGTAAAAATTGTACTGCCTCTTTTGCGACCAGCAATTTTAACAGCTGCACTTTTGACGTTTATTATTTCGTTTGATGATTTTGTCCTTTCGTATTTCTGTGCAGGAAATTCTGCTCAAACGCTTTCTCTCTATATTTTAGCGATGTTGCGTTCGGGAATCTCACCGGTTGTTAATGCGCTTTCGACGTTATTATTAGTTATTAGCAGTATTCTTGTGTTAATTTTCTGCTCGCTCAGTGTTCGCATTCGAATCTTTTAGGATTTTTCTATGAAGCAACCATATTCTCTTTTTGCTCGTATCAGCTTTGTAGCAGCCGTGTGGATCGTTTTGCTTGTAGGGGTCCTTTATCTTCCTGATGCCGTCCAATCGGTGTATGCTCCTCGTGTTATTCACGTGTTGACGTGGGGTGGGGTGATAGATCCTCTGTATATCCGTGCATTTGAACAAAAGACAGGAATACAGGTGCAGCTTAGTTATTATGCATCCAATGAGGAGTTGCGTGTAAAGATGCAAAAAACAAAAGGGCAGGGCTATGATCTGATTATGCCATCCGATTATATGGTCGGATTGTTATCAAAAGAAGGGTTGTTGAAAAAAATCGACCGTACCAAGTTGCCTGCTGAATCAGCATTTTATCCTTTCTTGTTACATAATGCGTTTGATCCTCATAATGACTATTCTCTCCCATTCTGTTGGGAAGTCTATGGGATTGGATATGACAAGCGCTTTTTTACTGATGGTTTACCAGATTCTTCATGGAAATTGCTTTTTGATAACCCCCATGGAACATATAAAGTTGTTATGACCAATGATCCTATTGAAGCTGTTTTATGCGCGGCGCAATATCTTTTTGGAAATGTTGATCGATTAACACCTGAACAGAGCGAACAAATTCGCTTATTATTAAAAGAGCAACATCAATGGGTAGAAGCCTATGCATCTGCGCGAGCAGGGTATTTTCTTGTAACAGGGACAAGTCCATTGGCCTTTACAACGACAACCTATATCTGGCAAGCACGTCAGCATACTGATCAACTTGGCTTTTTTATTCCTCAAGAAGGTGGCTTTATGTCAATTGAAAGCATAGCTTTGCCTCTTGGTGGAGAGCACGATGATCTTGTGTATCAATTTCTTGCATTTCTGTATCAGCCACAAACGTACATGTATCACTTTCAGCAATTTTCTAATATACCGGCATTGCGCGAACCATCAATAGAACAAGCGCTTGGAGCAACGGTTGAAACGTTCTTGCAGAACTTTTCTTCATCTTTTGATCGTCTTGGCTTTTTTCATCGTATTCTTCCTGAGTCGTATTTGAACGATCTTTGGGTTGATGTCAAAAATTAGTTCTCTTATATACGACTCTTGTGTAAATCTCCCTTTTTGTGCAAAGCGTTGACTTTGTATTTAGAAATAACTAGAAATGGAGCAGGTGCTGCAGAATAGAATATCTGAGCATAAAAAATTATTTTGTTTCATTTTCTAAAGGGAGAGTAGCGTTATGAGAAAATTCTGTTTCCTATCACGCATGTTGGTACTCTTGGGTTGTATGATAAGTACAAGCCGAACGGTGCTTTCTGTTGTTAATTGGCACAATGATCCTGCCATTAGTGCAAGTGTATTTAATGATAATATTGATATACAGGGAGTAAACCATTTTGTTGCACCAATTACGGTGGCTGCAACGACGCAAGATATCGGGATCTCTATTTCAGCTGACTCTATTATTACGTCAAGTCAGCCATTATATCTTTATACGGCTAATAACCATAATATTATTTTTAATATTTCGCACGATTTAACACTGACCGGTTCAGTTACCGATTTTTTAATTACGCACAGTGGACGGGGTACTGCTGGCTTTACGCTTTTGGCTGGTCAAGTATTGCGTTTTACTAAACTGACAGGTTCTGGTGCGGCAGGTGCATATTATTATCAGATTATGAATACGGCGAATGACTCAGGTACAAATTTTTTTGGATTTAATTTTCCTACAATTGCCAATACCTATGTTCAAGTTGGTCCACAAAGTGGGATATCATTTGCTGCGCCAACTCCGGTAGACTCTGGAGCAACCGAGTCAGCGCGTATGTTTTGGGGGCAATCTGGCTTGGTTACTGATGCTGGTCGATTTGTTTTGCAATTAGAAGATGCATCTTCCTTTATTATTGAAGGATCATATATTACCACCCTTACAGCTCCAACGCTTGCCGATATTGATGTAACTCGTCCAGCCGGTCTTCGTGCAACAATACTCTTTTTTGGGCCCGGAGGAAACATGGTGGTTAATAATAATGCCACCTGGACTCAACTAATGCGCGACCCATTTTATGAAAATAATTATACATCGATACGTCATGGCTTTGTGCTTGGCGCTAATGGAGAACTACAGGTCGTCGGTGGTTCTTATCTTGATTATGTTGTTACCAAAACGAATCAGACGCTTGATCTTACAACTCCTCTTTCAGTTATTAATAATCCTTGTCAGCGCTTTATTAATCAGATTACCAAAGATCGTAATGCAGCGGCATTAATTGTTGATGGTAATACGGATCCTTTGGCAAGTAAGGCGCAAATTACGTTCTTTGAAAATTCGGCGATTTATTTTAGATCGGCTGTTGATTGCCTGGGGGTTTCAACAATTACCGGAGCATCAAGCCTTCAATCGCAAGTTTTGACATTTACCATTGATCCAAATAAAAACATAGCAACCGAAGGTACGATTTTATTTGATGTTGAAGGAATGGTTGATATTACGGGTTCTGGTGGAACGAATGAAAATGTGCTGAATGTTCTTTCGCTTCAAGTAACTCCAACCGGTGGCTCGGTATTCATTGAAGGCACTGACACGACGTTCCCCTTAAGAACCTATGCTCGAGATGCCAATGGCGAATATATACGGTATGGTAGCGGCTGCTTCTTCTTCAATAATCGTGCTAATTTTATTAATGTCTTTTTACAACATAGTGACGAAAATCACGCAGTATATGAAAATAATATTGTTGCCCAATCGGCGCCAACATATGTTGGTGGTGATTCCCTTGTCTTAAATGCACCAAATGCAGCAAAAGAAAATACAGCAGCATTTTATAATTCGGGAATTTTAGTACACACTGATCTTGCAGCAACAGGTATGACTTTCTTGGTTCCAAATAATGATGCTGCTGAAGGAAATACGAGTGCCTTGAAGTTCTATTTTAATGGACGTTGTCTTGATCAAGGTACGGGTAGACAGTTTGTCTTGGGAACTGAAGTAGGGGCGTTGGCATCAGATTTTGCTCACATTATTAATCGTGATGCGCAACTTGATGTTATGCAAGATGTTGTGCAGACGGAAACGGCCTCTTCTTCGTTTCTTCAGACGCTGCAATGTATTGTTGCGCCAAATAACCAAAAGATCACCGAAGGGCTTACCGAGGATATTTCGGGACAGTTTGGTGTCAATTCAATCTTCTTGGGGTATGCAAGTAATGAATCAATAGGTACCCCAGCTGATGTTGGAACGAATATCTACACGGGTGCAACATTCCCTCTCGTAACATTCCCAACCCTTGCGATTAACGGTGACTTTTTTGCCTTCAGTACGCAGGGCGGCACGCTTAACCAACCATCGACCAGTTCGGTGACCGGTGAAGGTGGTATGTTTGTTGACAGAAATGGTGAAGTGACGATTGGAAGTACCTTTAGGGCCTGGTTTGGCGAAATGGTTACCAAGAGCAGAAATGCAATTATCGATTTGCCAAAAGAACAATGTTTCTGGGCGCCACGCGTCGGTATAGCTCAGTGGCAGCTTGATTTGAGTGTCCCAACTCAAACAGAAGTCATTAACGCTAATACAACTCTGTCAGACTACACACTTGATTGGAAGAATGTTATCAAAGATTGGTGTAATGCACCTATTAATATTCCGTATGAACTGCCATATGTCCCAGCGCCGGGACAAGCGCCCCTTATGACCGATGCAAACTTGCTCTCGATGCCAGTTATTCGTGGATCGGTTGATCAAATGCAAGTGAAGAATTCTCGTGTTGGAGATCAAGCACAGTTGCTTGTTGATGGTGGTCTTGTTCGTGAGTTAGTCTTTTTAAATGGTGCCGATTCTGGTGTTGCTCCAACGGGATTGCTTGTTGTACAAAATAATGCACTTGTGGGCCTTGGAACTGCCCATCGCAATGTTGACTCACTTGATGCATCAGTAAAATTGGGAATTAATGGTATTACATTGGTAGCTAACGGTAACGGCGTGATTCGCTTAAACGAAGATACGCTGATTGACAATGTCTGCCACGTCTTAACAGGTACTGCGTTTGGAATTACCGAACAACAGTCATTGGTTATCACCTCTGATGTTCCGCGTGAATTGCGTGTTAAATCAGATGGTGTTATCGATTTAACGCAATTTAATACGGGACTTAAGAGATTTGTCATCAGTGGTAAAGTAGTTTTGGTTATGGAACCAGGAGCAAAAATGCTCTTAAATGGCGGTGTTCTTGAGTTTAGTGGTCAAGCGATTATGAAAGGCGAGCCGTTTAATAGCGCTGGCTTGCCGGTCTCATCAGAGCTTTCAACAACGGATAGTACTCGGGTCAAAGTAATCGGTAATGGCTCAATTCGTTTCACCGAAGGCTCGCAGTTGCAGGTTTTTGAGGGTGTGCAAATCGGCGTTGAAACCGATGCAATTTTAGGAATTACGAGTTCACATCAATTTTGGTCATTGACCGATGATGCTCAGCTATTTATAGGATCTGAAGATGAATGGGGCGGAGCATTCCAGGTAGGAAATGTAACGGCTCAAACAGGTCATAGTATTGCCTTTTCTCTCAGCTTGTCAGGTATTGGAACCCTTTTCGAATTAAACAGCAGAGGCTTTTTGGGCTTGGGTGTTGGTGTTGTCAATAATGGCGCAGGTAAAAACGTAAATGATTGGTTTGTCCGCAGACTGTTTAACGTTGATGCCTATGGATTGAGTGTTATTGAAGGGACGGTTCGCCATCAACAGATTTATACTGGTCTTGAAAGTGGTGCAGCGCTCTGGGCTATGGGGCCAGCAACGAATTTCGTTGATTACAGCTTTGATCGAACTGATGCTGAAATCTTAGGTGGTGGCAATATGCTGTACACAACGGCGGCAACTTCATTCCATCCTGCGATTGCAACGACGATCGGTCAAGTTGATGCAAATCAATATATTGGAATTTTCTCGTCAAAAGCGACACTCCTTGATACGAGTAAAATGCCAAATGATGCAGATCCAATTGTTCTTTCGGAAGCGCCAGCGGGAATCTTTATTTTGATGGCAATGAATTCATATGCCAATCAAGCAGCTGGAACAGCAGCGATATCTCAAAGTTCATTGGGAATAGCAACGACAGCGTATGTCGATGGGACAACGATTGTTCGTGATCCTGCCGGGTCATTGCGTCTTGGTTCGGCGCAAGTCGGGCCGGATAGAGCTTTAAAGATTGGTGCAGCAGGGTTAGCACTTGAACCAACCAGCCGTGCTCCATCATATGCAATCTTAAATCCCTAATACTAAAGATATACAGCGTGGGTGGGCGGTTGTGCTCACCCACTATACAAAGTGAGAGGTTATTTGAAAGTTTTTACCAAGAGGTGCGCCGTGATAACGAGAAAAAGATCGATACTACAGGGAGGGATCGTTGTGATCCTGGGCTGCTGTATGGCAGTATCTGCGCGAGAAATGCGAACACCATTGCCGCTCTATAAAGGGTATATCCACTATCCTGTTGATCGCAATCGTGTTATTGAAAACTGCCTCTATCTTGATATTAATGTTTGGGGTGCTGGCTATGCCCGCAGTGCGATTAATGGCTACGGCCCTGGACGTGATAAAAAAGATTGTAATTGTCCAACAACAACGCCGGTTGGTTGTGGTGATTCGCGTAAAGTTGAATTGGCGGCACTCTTATTTGGTAAAGCTGATTTTCGTTTAGCAGAAACGTTTGCCGGTGCTGTAGTAGGAGCAGCTGTTAATAATCCTTTTATTTCAATTTCAACGCTCTCGCCACGCTTTGATTATCGAGAAATGGGTGCATTTTTTGGTTGTGATATTATTCAACGGTTTGGCTGTGAAGATCGCTGGCGTTCAGGTGTCCGCGCTCGTTTGCCCTTTAGAGATATTGAACAAGAGTTAAAAGCAAACAGTGATATTGTTGGTGAGACACTTGAAGATGTCTATGTTGTGCGTCAAGAAACCAATACATTTTCTGGAGCACCAGTTACCAATTCACAAGTGTATGCTGCACGTCTCGATTTTCTCTCTTCATTAAAGCGTATAGCTTTTACTGCAAATGGTGGAACTGAAAATTTAGTGATCTATAATAATTCGAGCAAAGGTAATGAGATGACGATTGGAGATCAAAAGGTTTCCGGCGGTCTTTCATCAGCTAATGCTCCAATTAACACAGCTCCGTTTGTTGCAGGGATTCAAAGTAATTCTGGGGAAGTTCCAGCTTCGGTACGTTGGGCTGACACTCCTCAAAGTAGTGCATCAGTGATTGGTGCGAATGGGGCCGGTTTGAGCAATTTACAGCGTGGTCGTTTTGTTAATGATGTTAATTACGCAACGCTCGGTACTGACAGTGCAGCACAAAGTGGTTTGTGGATTGTGCCTAATGTAGATCCAACAACAGGATTAGTTCTCGGTGGTGGTAATACGGTTGGGACTGAAATATCACAATCGGTCAGTGCGCTTAACAGCTCATCAATCGCAGGATTTATTAAAGAAAAAGGTATCGACTTTGGTTCAGGTAGAACAAAGGGGCTCGGTGATTTTGATGTAGAGCTCTTTGTAGGTTATGACCCAGAGTGGTGTTTCTGCCATTGTGAGGATTTCTGGGGAGAATTCCAGCTTGGAATGCGTGCGCCAACGGGTAAAAAAGTACGTGATCCTCTCAAGCCACTATTACAACCAACGGGTAATAATGGACACTTTGAGTTTAGGCCAGGAATCGCTGCCGGCTGCAAACACTGGGGTGATATCTATCTTAACTTTGATTTGACCTATTCATGGGTATTAAAGGCACGAGAAAAATTAGCCGCCGCCTTTGAAGGGGCTTCCATTCAAAATATTGGACCTGAAATTGATGGAAAAGTTTCATGGGGCTATTTCTGGGGTCATGTGAATCTGACATTCCTGCACCCACATAGTAAGAATTTTGGACTTACTATTGGCTATGAAGCGTATGTCAAACAAAGAGATAAGATTCACTTTGACTGTACCCAGGCGTTTGATTTTAATGGCAATCTCCAAACGCTCGATGCAAAACTCTTAACATGCAATACGAATCGAGTAGCCAATAAAATTCGTGCAGAGCTCTTCTTTGCTTGTGACTGCTGCAATATCTTTGCCGGCTTTAGCCAGGTCTTTTCAGGAAAGAATATTACCCGTGATACTGACTTGTATCTTGGCTTGAATGTGAACTTTTAAGAACGTCTGCTCTGTAAAGAGTGGACTGAGTCCAGAATGACGGGGCCCTCGGGGTGCGTATGCATCTCCGGGGGCTTTTTTTACTCTGACGCATTGTCGGGCAGAAGTGCTCTTATCGTTGTAAACTTAGGCTTTTTTGTTCTTAATGCTCAAGCAAGCTGCAGCGAAATCTTGTTTTTTGGTGTCGTAAAGCTGTAAAATAATTATAAGATAGAATTATTTTATGTAAAACAGCTTTGCTGTGAGTGGTTTTTATTATTTTCAACAAACAACAAGGCGATTGTATGAAGAATATGAAATATGTGCTTTTTGCGTTGATTGCAGGAATAGTATTTGAAGGGGTGCTTTTCGCTGAATGGCATTCTACGGGTGCGTTTAATCTGAGCAGAAGACCTCAAAAGATTTGCCCAGAGGTATGCAGTGCGCATGGTGGATGGAGCGGGAAATCGCAACATCTATTTAACTCTGGTAAATGTGATTGCAATGGTGTGGCAGCGATACCGACTCGCATTTCTGATATAGAGGTATTGTGAACTATGAGATGAGTTACTGTCATTGTGCGCAGCAAAAATAACAGCAATTGTTCGGTTCAAGAAGGAGAAAGAAGATGAACTATATACAATATGCGCTTTTCGCGCTGGTCTTGGGATTGGGTATGCGAACAGCCGAAGCAACCGACGCTATGGGAATGATTCCGGGCCGTGGAACGGTGATGGTTACCTGTAATGATGGTACCGTTGTTCCTGCTCACGTTGGAACGTATTACGGGAATGCTTGCAGTGACCACGGTGGTTGGAGCGGTGGCGAGGCGTCGTAACCCCTCTGAAGAGATAATTTCTCGGGAAACCTTAGTCCTTGGGACGTGATGAACGTCTCGGGGATTTTTTTTGTTGCAGCACATCGTTTTGATGAGAACTGCTTGTTATAAAACTCCCGAGGACTTGACTTTTGTCTTGAAATGAATAATTATCTAATTAAGTACGAATTTTTATTCAATATCGACGAAAGTGATAGGTTTTGATCATGAAAATAACGTTTGGTTATCTCTGTGGAATAGTGGCTCTCTGTACTGGAATTATTGCATTGCACGTTGTTAATGGACGTGCGGTGTCGTCAGCGTCAGCACAGAATGATGTTATTATTGTTGGTACCAATGCAAACTTTCCTCCCTTTGAATACATGCTCGACGGCAAGCTTGTCGGCTTCGATATTGATCTGATGGAAGCGTTAGCTGAGCGTATGCACAAAAAGGTCGAATGGAGAGACATTGCTTTTACCAGTTTGTTGTTAGAAGCCCAAGGTGGTCAGATTCATGGAATTGCCTCAGCGATGACGCCAACAGCTGAACGAGCCGAACGGCTCTCTTTTCTACCGGCGTACCTTGAGCAAGATCCGTTGCAGGTGATTACGAGGGGTTTGTTTGCGCCGCAGTCGCTTGCCGATCTCGTGGGGAAAGAGGTTATTGTGAATGATGGATATACCGCTGAAAGTTTTATGGCGCAACAGGCCGGTGTAACCCTCAAGCGCGTTACTTCAGTTGCAGAAGCATTTTTGGCGTTAGACGCAGGAAGAGGGGATGCTTTTGTATCGGCACGAAGTGCAACGCAATCATTTTTTAATTGTGCTGGTGTTGAGCGCTACAACATCCTCACGTTAGAACAGCATGAAACCTATGCTCTTGCTGTTTCAAAAATCTATCCAGAAGTATATACGGCGATGAACGTTGCGTATCGCCAGCTGGTCGATGATGGGACGTTACACGCGCTTAAAGAAAAGTGGAATTTGATCTGGGAATAGATTCCTGCAGAGCTCAGAGGAGAAATTATGTTTAATTATACGATTGCAAGCAAAGCCTTGCCCTTATTACTCCAAGGGACCATGGTGAGTATTGGACTCTGGTGCATTGCTCTGTCAATGGGATTTGTCGTTGGTACATTGCTTGGCATTGGACAAAGCCGTGGTCCTAAAATGTTGCAATGGATTATTGCTGGTTATGTTTGGTTTATCCAAGGAACACCGATGTTGGTGCAGCTGAGCTTTCTCTATTACGTGTTGCCAATGGTAGGGATTACTTTTTCGGGTTTCTGGACAGCAGCTCTTGCGATTGGCATAAATAGTAGCGCATATATCAGTCAAATTATTCGTTCGGGTATGCATGCGGTTGCCGTAGGAACGGTTGAAGCAGCGCAGGTTCTCGGCTTTTCAAAGCTGCAGACGGTCTGGTATATTATCCTGCCACAAGCGATTCGTGTTGTGCTGCCAGCACTTGCCAATGAAGGAACAACGCTGATTAAAGATACGAGTTTGGCCTCTCTTATTGGTGTTATGGAAGTCTATAAAGTCGCGACCGGGGTTATCAATCAAACATATGACGTGGTAACGCTTTTTATCATGCTTGCTTGCATCTATTTGATCTTGACGTCGATTTTTTCAATGAGTATGTCCCTCGTACAAAAAAGGATGAATCAGTATGGTCAGCATTGAACTTCTTTCAAAGATATGTAACGGAAAAATGGTACTCAAAGATATTTCATTGACGGTGAATGCTGGAAGCATAGCGCTGCTTGTGGGTGGTTCTGGTGCTGGAAAATCAACGTTGCTTCGTATTCTCAATGGGCTTGAAACATATGATAGTGGTTCTATTAAGACTACAGGAGCCATTGGGATGGTGTTCCAGCATAGTAATCTTTTTGAGCATCTTTCTGTTGAACGAAATATTACGCTTGCGCTTGAAAAAGTTGCTGGCAAAACAAAAGCTGAAGCACATGCTATTGCAGCACGATTATTGCAAGAATATGGGTTGAGCGATAAAGCGCTCGGATCGATCAACCAACTATCTGGCGGAGAAAAGCAGCGGCTTGCCATTGCCCGTACATTGGCCCTTGATCCTCAAATTATTTGTATGGATGAGCCAACGTCAGCCTTAGATCCAAGGCTAACGCGCCAAGTAGCGGTAGAGATTCAAGCGTTGGCGCATAAAGGGTATAGTGTTATCATTGCTACCCATGATATGGCGTTGCTTGATTATCTAAGTTGTACTGTGTATTTGATTGACCATGGGACTATTGTAGAAACGGCTACAACGGATGAGTTTAAGGACGACCCTACTATTTATAAGCGCCTGTGTAGTTTTACCCGAGGTCACTTGGGGTAAAGAGAATTTTTGGTGCACAAGTACTCTACTTTAGATTAGACTAATCTCATATAGGTTCTCTTTTTATGAGGTTTATTCCCATGGCGCCATCAGAAAATAAGTTTTATGTAACAACCCCCATCTACTATGTTAATGCTCGCCCCCATCTTGGGACACTCTATACAACTGTTTTGGCTGATATTGCCGCCCGCTGGAACAAGCTACAAGGGAAAGAGGTCTTCTTTTTAACCGGCACCGATGAACACGGCCAAAAAATAGAGCAAGCTGCGCAAGCAGTTGGCAAACAACCACAGACGTTTGTCGATGAGGTTGTGCCAGCCTTTCAACAGATGTGGAAATTGTACGACATCGAGTATTCGAAGTTTATTCGTACAACCGACCCTGAGCATATCCGTTCGGTTCAAGCTTGGATCAAACAGCTGCAGGCAAAAGGGGATATCTATAAGGCTACTTACAAGGGCTATTATTGTACCCCCGATGAAACATTTGTGTCAGAAAAAGACCAAGTTACGTTTGATGCAAGCGGGGTTCCGCTCTGCCCAAGCTGTGGACGCCTGACGAAGTATTTAGAAGAAGAAAGTTATTTTTTTAAATTGTCAGCATATCAAGATCGTCTTTTAAAGTTTTTTGAAGAACACCCAGACTTTATTACACCATCAGAACGTTTGAACGAAGTGATTTCGTTTGTGAAATCTGGGCTGCGAGATCTTTCTATTTCTCGCTCAAATCTGAAATGGGGAATTCCCTTTCCGGGCGATGAAAAGCATGTTTGTTATGTGTGGGCTGATGCGCTCAATAACTATATATCGGCCGTAGGCTATGGTGATCTGAAACGTGCAGAAGAATTTGCAAAATGGTGGCCGGCAGACTTACAAATTATGGGCAAAGATATTGTCCGTTTTCACGCCGTCTATTGGCCAGCATTTTTAATGGCAGTCAATCTTCCGCTTCCAAAAAAGCTGCTCGTGCATGGGTATATTTTGATGGGCGATCGCAAAATGTCAAAGTCGCTTGGCAATGTTGTTGATCCTCAACAGCTGCAAACAACCTACGGCGCTGATGCTGTTCGTTATTTCGCAGGACGTCACCTTGCGGTGACCCAAGATTCGCCATTTAGCATCCAAGAATTCGAGCAGCGCATCAATTCTGACTTAGTCCATGACTTAAGTAATCTTGTGCATCGAACGTTAACCTTGGCGAAAAATAATGGCATTTCTCAATTGTCAGCGGGCAGTTGGACTTCAACAGAGCTTGAACTCTTTGTGCTCTGCAAAGTAACGTTACGTGAATCTGTTGCTGACATGGAGCTTGGTCTCTACCACCGAGCGTATGCAACATGGTGGAAATGCATTAGCGCTGTTAATGCCTATTTTCACGCGCAAGAGCCCTGGAAGGTCGTCAAGACTGACTCAGCTCGTTTTGCAACAATTATTTCTGCAACAGCGCAGTGTTTATACGCAATAGCGATTGTTCTCTGGCCGCTTATGCCCCGTAAAATGGAAAAGCTCTTTGAGGCGTTGGGAGTGGCCGTAACACCACAAGCGGGCACAAATTATATCAAAGCGTTGCTTGACCAACCGTGGGAACAAACTTTTACCTTAACCCCAATAGAGCCACTTTTTATGACAATAAAAACAGAACCAACAAAAACTGAAACTACGCCAGAGCAAGGTAAAATTGAGAGTAAAACAGCAACGCCTAGCGAATCTTGCGCAATTACGATTGATGATTTTGCTAAAGTACAATTGCTTGTGGGAACGGTAACAGCAGTTGATCTTGTGCCAAAATCTGAAAAGCTCTATCGCTTAACGGTTGACCTTGGTGCTCACGGTGTTCGACAGATCTGTTCAGGTGTTCGTAAATTCTTTACACCGGAAGATTTAGTGGGAAAGCAGGGGGTATTTGTTGCAAACTTGCAGCCACGCCAAATGATGGGTTTAACCTCACACGGTATGATGCTTTTTGCCGAAGGTTCAGATGGAAAGCTGCAAATGGTTACCGTCGGAGCTCCTGTGCCTAATGGAACTCAATTACGATAGTATTTTTTATACAATAACGCGCATGATTTCGCTGATACTGGTCACGCCTGACTCTATCTTGGTGCCTGCATCATGAATCATAGGTTGAAAACCTTCAGCTTGTGCTGTCTTGGAAAGCTCATCATAGGAAACGTGATTGGTGATAACTGTACGTAATTTTTCGGTAATTGGTAAGAGCTCAAAAATGCCGACCCTGCCTTTATAACCTGTTTTTGCACAGGCCGAGCAGCCGGGTGCAGTATATGCACCGGTGACGGTAACACCCCGTTTTTGAAGAAATTCAAATTCTTGGGCAGTGATTGGTGTTTTGCACTTGCAATGTTCACATAAGATACGCACAAGCCGTTGAGCCAGAATGCCACTGACAACCGCGTTAATCAAAAAAGCTTCAATACCCATATCAAGTAAGCGTACAACTGCTCCTGGGGCATTGTTGGTGTGTAATGTGCTTAAGACAAGATGGCCGGTAAGCGCCGATTGAACGGCAATTTGTGCCGTTTCGGTATCACGTATTTCTCCAACCATCATAATGTCAGGGTCTTGGCGTAATAGTGCTCGCAGACCACAAGCAAACGTAAATCCGATATCGGGATGTACTTGTCCTTGGGTTGTTCCAGCAATCGTATATTCGACCGGATCTTCAAGCGTAACAATATTTTTATCGGGGGTTCGAATCAAAAGCAGTAAAGAATAGAGTGTTGTCGATTTTCCTGATCCTGTTGGTCCCGTAACAATAAAAAAACCATGGGGTCGTTGCATCAATGTTGTAAGTGTTGTGAGCATGGCGGGTGCAAAGCCGAGGTCCTCGAGTTTGAGCATCGCATGGCTGCGATCAAGAATGCGAATAACAATCTTTTCACCATATAATGACGGAAAGGTGGCCACACGGAGATCTATCTCTCCATGTGGCCCTTTAACTACAAACTTCCCGTCTTGTGGGAGTCGTTTTTCAGCGATATCGATACGTGCAAGTATTTTAATGCGAGCGATAACGTGGTGGCTATACTCTGCAAGTACTGATGCTACATCGCGCAAATAACCGTCACAACGCATTCTTACACGCAAGCCTGTTTCAGTGGGTTCAAGATGCACATCTGAGGCTGAGCGCTTGAATGCGTTGCTCAAAAGAGAGTCAACGGTAACTATTGCTGGAGCATCATCCAAGTTTCCACCCTACCAAGAAACCAACGATGGCACTGACAACGGCAATAACGTGCATTTTTGCCCAGGCGAAAAAGAGTCCAGGAACTTCTTGTAATGAAGCTGTACCCATTCCGATCCAGTGTTTAATTAATTCCATATCTAAGGAGATAACATGGGCGTAATGCAAGATCGCAACGACAATGAGTCCTGCCAGAATTGTGAAAACTAACATGCGTCCAAAGCTTTTGAGTAAAAAGCCGAGTAAGAAAAAGGCAAGGCCAAATACTAAAAGTTCACTTGCCCAAGCAGGCATATATCCTTCGAGGAATTTTTGTGCAGATTCAAACCAGCTTTGTGGTGAGGTTGGTTCTGCAGCAATAACTCCGTCTACCGGTGTTGTCATAGGAGCAGTGGCAACTGTTTCAACGGTAGGCGGTGTTTGAGTGGTAACTTGATCAGCGTTCATACTCAATCCTTCTCAATGTATAAGGTAATTGTGATACATTTAATCATTTAACACATAAAGGGCGCCTATGCATTGGATAGCACAAGCGCCCTTTTTCTCATTTCGTTAGCCTTTACAGAACGGCATCGCGAAGTGCTTTTCCTGCTTTGAATTTTGCAACTTTCTTGGCAGGTATTTGCATTTTCTTGCCCGTTGCTGGGTTAATACCCAAGCGGCTCTTGCGTTTCATAACGCTGAATGTTCCGAAACCGGTTAATGCAATTGACTTCCCAGTCTTAAGTGTTTGTGTTACTGACTTGATGAAAGCTTCAAGCGCTTTTTTGCATGATGCCTTTGGGAGCTTTGCTGTTTTTGACATTTGGTCGATTAATTTTGCTTTGTTCATGTATCTTTCCTTCAAACTTTTAAGTTCAAATCGTGTCTCAACATCTACCATAAGCAGATGCAAACAAACTAGCACTTACAGTGTACGCTAATCGAACTAAAAAAATTGTCAACTTTTTTTGAAAGATTTTTGTGAAAAAAGCGTCGAAGACGCTGGAGGCAGGTACGGGTTTTTGCGAAAAAGTGTTGGTTTTGCGGGCAAAACAACGGTGAAAGCTGATTTTTTAGAAATGAAAAAGAAAAAACAGCTTATGAAGCTTTAGCGTAGTAGTTGGCGACTACTAACCAAAAAGTTTTAATGAAGACTTATAGAGAGGTGAGTTTGAAATGCCGACCGTGTCCTGCGAAGCTTGCCAAGCCGGAAGGCGTGGATAAGCGTAGAAGGAGGGCCGGGCCATACGTATGTAAATTTGAATTGCCGAGGGCCGGACTCGAACCGGCACGGGGAAACCCCCGAAGGATTTTAAGTCCTTTGCGTCTACCATTCCGCCACCCCGGCGTATATATGTCAATTAAACATGGTGCGTCTACCATGGCGCACCTATCGGTGCACTATTTTCGCCACCCCCTGTGTCCTGCGTAGCCAGCTCCTTCGAGAGTTTCACTTCGCTGACATGGCGTAGTAGGAGGCGTATATTTCAATCAAAAGAAACGTGCGTCTACCATGGCGCCCTCTAACGAGTGCGCTATTTTCGCCACCCTAGCGGGTATATTTCAACAAAAGATGGTGCGTTTCACACCATCTTCGAAATTGCTTGGAGGCGGCACCCGGATTTGAACCGGGGATCAAGGTTTTGCAGACCCATGCCTTACCACTTGGCTATGCCGCCCCGTATAAGAGTTCTTATTTTACAGATTCTGTGGCAGCTTTCAAGAGTCCTGCATCAGTCATAAGCTTTTTCAAGTCTTGTGCAGAAACGATTTTTACGCCAGCTGGAATAACAGCGGCTTCGTTCTTGGCAACAACTTGCGTAAGGTATTCTTGTTGTGCTGCACCTTCAACTGCAAATGTAGCATCAGTTTTGCTTAATTGATACCATTCTGCCATGCCACCTTCAAATGCCATTACGTTAGCAAAGCCCATTTTGCTGAGTTCTTCTGCTGCTGCTACGCTTGCTGTGCACATATAGTTTGAGCAATAGAATACGTAGGTGTCATTTTTGTTCCAGTTTGCTGCTTCTTCTTTTAATTTTGCAAGGTCAACATTTACTGAACCTTGGATGTGGGCATCATCAAACATTGCCTTATCTAAGACATTGATAACCTTGACGGTTGCTTGAGCTGTAGATGCGCCTTCAACGGCCTTAGTTTCTTCAGTTTTGCTGCCCCAGCCACAGCCGGCAACGAGAACTAATGAAGATAAAGAGAGAGCGAGACTTGAACGTTTGAACATAGAAACCCCTTAGGGAAAACAGAACCCTTGCGAAACCTTTATGCGTCGTATGGAGACAATTTCCAAACGACGTGGCTTTGAAAGAGATCCAATGAGAAAAATTAACGGAAAATTACTGCCAATCAGTAATCCGTTGAACACCATTCAATGTACCAGAAATACATTCCCTCGCAAGTGTTTGTAATAATGCTTCAGGCAGCTTGCTTTGGATGTGTTTATTTAAATGCGTGCGTCAAAAGCGCCTCTGGTGTTGGTTTTTATGTATTTTTCGCGACAATACGTTCTGTTGACAGTTGATCTGGTCGCACGATTGGAGCGTTTGAATGAAAAAGGTTCTTCGCAATGAGGCTCTTTTGGCGCACGTTTTCATGGTGATATGATAAGAATTGTGTGCAAGGTTGTCTCAAAAAGCAGTCAACCCGGCATGTGCCGGGCTGACTGCTATATCTATGAGTACGATAACTCAATGTAGTTTAGTGGACTGATTGAAAGCAGCGGGACCAGCGGACCTTGGACCAGAAATCGATTGGATGGGTCAAGATATCCAAAAGCAACCAAGAATCGCTGAAAATTAAGAATGACCAGGTTTCGCGGGTGTCGATCGAAAGTATACGGTAGATGATCTTGCCGTGAATTAAATGGCCAGGGAGCGGTCCCCACGCACGCGAGTCAAAGCTTCCTTTGCGGTTATCACCCATTGCCCAATATTGATTATCTCCTAGTTGTACATCAAAAACATCGCTTCCATTTTCCATAGGAACTTGGGGGTAGCTAAAAACGGGCTTGCCTTGGAGCTTTACAATAAGATTCTCGTCAATTCGATAAAAGGGCTGTTCGTTGTAAGACTTTGCTGGATCATATGATTTTGGGGTATACGAACAGTTGCCAAGATAGATATCTTGTTGGTTAGGGACAAACTTGTCCCATACGTAGATCAATGGATATTTGTTAATGTAAGGTTCATCAAGCTTTACGCCATTGCGATAGACAACCGGTTTTCCATCTTCAATTTTTCCTTGAATATGATCACCAGGAATTCCAATGACTCGTTTGGTCCAATTTGAAGGACCCCATAAGTAACGTTGGTACCAATTCACCAGCTTATTTGATGAATATTGAAACGTAGGATCATTAAATGAGATAATATCCCCGTGTGTAATTGGTTTAAACCATACGGTAAATTTATCTGCTACAAAGCGTTCACCAACGAGCATGGTCGTTTCCATGGAGCCGCTGGGAACTTGGTAGAGTCCATAGCCAAAGGTGCGAAGAATAAACGCAATGGGTAAGATAATAATTGCTGCCTCTATCCATTGCTCTATTGAAGATTTATTTTTTTTCTTAAACCATCCAATAATCGAATTCATAAGATTTGTCCTTTATGGTAAAAAATATGTTGGGTTAACTCGTTTTTCGTAGACTAGCACTTCAAAATGAAGATGATTTCCATTGCGACCACGCGTGTTGCCTGTATTGCCAACACGTCCAATACGTTGGCCCTGTTCAACCAAATCACCAACGTGTACTTCAATTTTTGAAAGATGGGCATACCGTGTTTTAAGTTTATTCGAATGTGAGATAAGAATTGTATTACCAAAGGCTGCCCCATAGTGCGCTTCAATGACCACGCCATGCGCTGCTGCCATAACCAGGGTGCCATGTGCTGCGGGCAAATCGAGCCCATGGTGAAAACCGCAAGTACCATTTGGTCGGCGGCGTGGGCCAAACGGTGATCCAATTCTAAAGCTTCCATGACGTAGTGGCCAGGCGAACGGTCGTTCTTGTTTTGGCGTATCAATATCGTCAGACATTTGAGGATGGTTTATCCGTGCCCGACGTCGTGCGCTCAATGGTATATGGCGAAGGCGAGGGGGGCGAGGCCTGGCGAGACGAGTTCGGCCCGTTTCTTTGGATTGGTACAGCGGGGCGATGGTACGCTCCATTTGATGTTGGCGCGCAAACATCAAAGCAGCTTGTTTCAGGTGCTCAGGGTTGCGATTAACGACCAGAAATGTGCCGGCTTCGTCTATCTTTTTTTTTTTCGAGATTGACTCTTGATCTATTTGTTCTTGATTTGCTTGTTGCGTTCGGTCGATCGACCGTTTAAGTGCTTGCGTATAGCTTACATAATCTTGCTTAACTTGAATGAGTTCTTGTGCTTGATGAGCAAAATATCGCGATTCGGTAACAGCGATTACCATTAATCCTACAAGGATAATGATACTGGCAACAAGTCCACGGAAAAGCCATTGGTTGATGTTATTCACACTATCCTTCACTTCTACTCATCTATGCCGGCAGCCTCGTACGCCTACGTTACATGCTCGATCGGGATCCATCCCACGAGATCTTGTTTTTTTATCTTACACCAACTCGTTTCTTTTTGGTATATCCTTACGATTTCCCCTGGCATAAGGGTTGTAGATACGCCATAATTCTTATCTGGCCCCACGTAGACTTTGCTTTCATTTTTGATACTAGTCTGTGGGTGCCAGTGTTCATCATATGCGTCTATTGTCTTTATAAAACTTATGATGAGAGCGATGCTGAGCATTGCATACCACATATTTTTATATGCGGGGCGTTGAGGCTTGGGCGTGAGCAAGGCGACCCACCAGGTTATTAAGAAAAGAAATGGTGCCATTGTTTCTCCACCAATGTTTGTTCAAGGCGTGTAATCAGCTTGTTACTTATTGTTGTTAGCTCTGTGAACTCTCTATCATTTGTTGTAAAAAATGTTGCTTGTGAACTTCGTTCCCATATATTTTTCCAAGCAGCCAGTTCGCTGTCTTGCCAACCGTGGGCCGTTAGATATTCGAGAACGGCTTGATCGCTCCAGCTTTGAGCAGCCGGCAGCAATGTGTGTGCAACGGTATGCAGCGTTTGCCACAAAAGAAGCGGGTTCTTTTCGGTGAGCGCTTTTGCTAGCGCTCGGCGACTTTGTTTGATACAGGTTTTTTGTTTTCGATAGGTCATATACCGTTGGTAACAACGTGCAAAATAATCGCGCCGTGAGCGCCAGATAACGGGCAATACGAGTAAGAGTAAGAATAACCATTCGGGCGGCACCCACCATGCTTCCCATGCAATTGTTATTTCTTGTACGGGAACTGTCTCAGGACTTTGCGAGAAGGCTGGCGTGGAAGAATTCTCAGCAGCGTCCGTTTTTTTGTCGTTTGCTTGTTGAACAGACGCCTGTTCAAGCCGTGCTTGTGGGTTAGGGGCAACGGTGAGGTTAAGAGCTTTTGTTGTAAACGTTTGAAACTTGTGCGTTTGTGGATTAAAGAAAAAGAACTTTTGGGACGGGATTGTGATTTTTCCCGCTTGCGTGCTTTGCAAGATATACTCGCATGTTTTTGTTAACGTTGGATATGTTCCTGCGTCTTTGGTGCTTGACGGATAGACGCGCAGCGCTTCGGGTACGGTAAGTTCAGGCGCTTTTATGAGTGTTGGTTCAAACGTGCCTTTCATGGTAAGGGTACAGGTGATTGGGTCGCCCTGTTTTACTTTGGTTGCGTCTACGACGAGAGTTACTGTATCTATTTTTCCAACGCCGTGTACGGGATGCTGCGCGTGTGGAATGGGTTCAACGGTAAAAGAGTGTGGGCTGGCCATTGCTTGTTTCCGTTCAACAAAGCCACCAAACATCGACATAACGGGTCCCCACTGTGCTTGTTGCCGCTCGTCTGTGTCTGGTTGTGTATAGGTAAATAATGCGCGCGGCAGTGTTAACTCGCCCGCTTGCGTTGGCGTAACCCGTCCGGGTAATTCAATGACTGAGTAGGTCACGTTGCCGATTTTTTCTGTTATTTGACGTGGTTGTTCTTGGGTAAAGATGAGATGCTCATATTGATCGGTACCCTGTAAGCCGACTTGTGCGGTCTTGGGGTCAGTGTAATAAAAACGCAAACTATAGGGGACCGTCTCGCCAACAACGAGTTTTTCTTTTGTTATTTTCCAACGGGCAAATGCTGCTTGGTGTTGCTTGCTTTCTTTTGGTGCATTGTGCACGGAAAAAGCGACGGTGTTTGATGTGAGCGTCCCATTATCCGTTTCAATACGCGCTGGCCCGAGTGTATACGCACCTGGCTTTGCGAACTGTACTAAGTACCCAAGATGCTGCTCGCTGCGCTGTTGGCCGTTCGTAATAAACATTTGGGTACTGTTGCGCTCGCTTACAATCTGGTCTTGCGTAAGCCCTGCAATCGTTGGCTTGCCCGTAACGCGTGCATTACCTAGTACGACCACTTCGACCAAAAACGGTGCCCCTGCAACGACAGAGCTTAGCTCCGCCCCTTGTGATGAGGCAACTTGCAACTTTGCTGCTCCCAGTATGGGAAGTGTACTGAAAAGAGCAAAAATACCTGTACTAATGATCTTTGTTTTCATATGTATATCTTACCAATTATGATCTTCAAACTGCTGCTCTGCCTGTGATGGCGCGAGGGCGATGGCAAGCATCTGTTGCTGCCCTTGTTTATCAAGCTTGTCTAACTGCTCCATAAACTTCTTTTCTTCTTCAGAGAACCGTGTATCGTTGGCTAACGTTTGCGCTTGTGTTATCTTCTTTGCAGAATCTTGAAGTCGTTTTTGTTGGGAGGTTCCATGCATTGGATCTTGTCGTTGACTATCGGTATTGTTCTTGGCGTTCTTTTCTTTCCGCTCTTGCTGCCCTTGCTGGCCAGCGCTTTCGGGCTGTTTATGAGTATCTTTTCCCTCTTGTTTGTTCTGGGCATTGTGAGCTTGGTCTTTCTCTTGCTCTTTACGGTTGGGCTGCCCTTGTTGTTCATTGGGCTTGGTGGATTTTTGCTGATCGGTTTGCTTGTCTTTCTGCTCTCGCTCTTCTTTTGATTGTTGCTCGGATTGTTGTTTTGATGACTGATCTTTTTTGTTTTGCTCGTCCTGTTTCTGCTCATCTTGGTTTTGTTGTTCTTGTTGCTGTTGCTTCTGTTCGTTACCCAGCTTTTTTGCAATAGCCAGTCGCTCTTGGATTATTTTGTTTTCTGGGTCAAGAGCACGTGCTTTCTCAAGATGAGTGACCGCGTCTTCAAATTTTTGTTTATTGAGTGCAATGGTGCCCAAGTTATATAATGGTCGCCAGTCATCAAGGTTATTAGCAGCAAGTGAGGCGTACTGTTGTTCGGCGTTCTCAAGATTTCCCGCTTGATAGGTAGTATAGGCGTTATATGAGTCGAAGAGAGCAGAAGCGTTTGTGGGTAAGATAAGTAACAACAAGAGCTTTGTTTTCATAGAATCCATTCGATAAGCATAAGCAAAAATGCTAACCCAGAAAAGTACATATAATACTCTTGGTATGTTGTAATTTCGGCAGAGGCAAAATGTTCTTTTTCAAATTGATTTACCCAGTCAACAAGATTGACGACATCGTCACTGGCATGTTCTTGAATTCGTACGTAATGTCCTGAAAGACTTTTAGCGATATCAGCAAGAATCTGTTCGTTTAAACGGGACATGACGACCGTCCCAGACTTGTCTTTTTGATACCCTTGCATACGTCCAAGCTCGTCAAAAATTGGTATCGGTGCCCCTTGAGGCGTTCCGACGCCGACGGTGCAGACAGAAAGCTGCAATGCTTGTGCTTCTTGTTTTACGTTCTCAAGATTTTGTGAAAAGTCTTCTCCGTCAGTAAAGATTACGAGTAGTTTACTTTTACGTTCTTTATTGTTGTTTTTAAAGAGATCAATTGCGACGGTTAGCGCGCGGTCAAGGGCGGTGCTGCCACTGGAAACCGATTCTGCATCAAGTGCATCAAGAAACAGTTTGAATGCTTCAAAATCTTTGGTAAGGGGGCACTGCACAAGCGCGGCGCCTGAAAAGACAATGAGCCCAACTCGGTCGGTACCAAGTGCATTCACTACATCCATAATTTTTTGTTTTGCGCAGGCTAATCGGTTTGGTTGCAGATCTTGCGCAAGCATACTACGTGAAATATCAAGGGCTATAACGACGTCGCGCCCCAGCTCTTCATGAGTTTGTGGGGCGGCATCAGGTGTTTGCGGACGCATGAGTGCAAGTAATATGAGCGTGAGCGTCGCACTAATACACAGACTCCGTATGACTGTTTTAGTACGTGAGAAGTTTTTAAAGAGAGTGCTACGGTTTTTGGGTGTACTTAAACGGGTAATGAGTTTAACGGTGCGCAGATACTTGTAGGCTACAAGAACGAGCCCTACCAGTACAAGCGGGGCGAGCATAAGAGCTGTTGCTTTTGCCAAGATCATAGAATGATCCCTCCTATGAGAGAGAGAATAATTTCGAGTAACAAAAGAATAAACGCACACAGCAGGGGGATTGCGTAATACTCGTAGTAAACAGCGTAGGTAGGCGTTTGATGGGTACTTTTTTCAAGAGCGTCGATTTCACAGTAAATTTTTTCAAGCTCTTCTTGTTTGCTGGCAACAAAGAATTTACCACCGGTTTCAGAAGCAAAACGATTAAGCAGCTCTTTGTTGAGTGGCGATGGGATTTGAATAAGTCCATAAAAAGGATGCTGTAAATATCCCCCTTGTTCTGAGCCGATGCCAATGGTGTAGAGTTTGATAGTTGCTTTTTTGGCAAGTTCAAGAGGAATAGAAGGGTCGATATCTTTGCCTGGTGTTGGCTCTCCGTCAGTTAATATAACCATGATTTTGCTTGAAAGAGGCGACGTGCGCAGTCGATTAATCCCCATGGCGATTGCTCTTGAAAGGACGGTGCCATCGGGATTTAAGATGCCGATTTTAAGAGCGCGAATACTTTCAGTTACCATCTTTTTATCACTGGTGAGCGGACAGCGTGAAGCGGCGTCAGCGCCAAAGATGACAAGACCAATCTGATCATTTGGTCTGCGATTAATAAATTTGATTGCTTCTTCTTGTGCAATAGAAAGACGTGTTTTTCGGTTATGAGTATCGTCAAAGGCATCCATACTTCCTGATGCATCTACAACGAGCATGATAGAGATGCCTTCGATATCGATTCTTGATCGCTCGTCAGGTGTTTGGGGCCGTGCTGTTGCGATTACGAGTAGCAATAGTATGGTTATTCGTAAAGCGTACCGCGCGATGCGTTGCAGGGCGCTTGATGTATGTGTATACAAAGAGGATGCGCGAAATAGGGCAGTCAGGGGGAATTGGTACTGTGTGGCTTTACGCCATTTGATGTGCCAGATACACGCGAGAATAATAAGTGGGACGCCGAGGGCGATTACCCATGGGTATGCAAATGTGAGATTCATCGATATTTCAGCTTTTTGATCTTAATGTACAAAGCGTAAGCCCGGGGTTGAGGGGCGCAGCCCCCACTCGTTCGCCGGAGCGTTGCGCGTAGGCCATTGATCTGTTTAACTTCGTTACACGCTACTTATTGTTGTTTTCAAACCACGTATGTGCGCGCAGGGCAAATTGTTCATCGGTTTCTTCAGGCTCCATGAGTAATGGAGCTCCGATGAGTAATTCCACCCGATGATGATAGATTAAGAAGCTATGAGGTGGATATACTTTGCCAAGGTTGCGCATCAATACAGGAATTACTGGTCTTCCTGTTTGTTTTGCAAGTATAACAAAGCCGCCGAAAAAATCATGAATTTGTCCGTCATTAAATCTTCCCCCTTCAGGAAAGAGAAGGACATGTCGGTTTTTGTCTTTTACCAAACGAAGTCCTGTAATAAGAGAGCGGGCAGACTTCGTGGGTGAGTCTTGATCGACCGGTGCCGTCATTCGTCGGACAAAAAAGCCGAGAACGGGGGTATGGGCAAACCGAATGAGGACAAACCAGATATGTGGATGCCCCCGTGCTACGAGCCCTAAGACAGGGATGTCGAGTGATGATTGATGATTGGCAATAAAAATAGCAGGTTCTTGGGGGAGATTTTCTTTGCCGCGGATCTTAATGCGGATGAACATGGCTGCGCAAATTCCTTGGTACGTACAGTCAAGAAACCAAAAGAGGAGTTTGTTGTCGTAGCGGTATCTGCTTGGCAAAAGAGCAACAAGTAATAATGTTGGAATAAAGCAGATTGTCCCAACGATAATGCTGAGAATATAGCTCAGTATGGTTCGCAAAAAAATGATCAGTGTATAATAGTATTGTTTCATAAAGCGTTAGAAAAAGTTAATTTCCTCTTTATATTTGGCTGAGAAAAAAGGGGCTATTGGCCTTTCTTTCTTTTTTCTTCTATTCTTATCCTACAAGAAGATTTCAAAAAGTTGCAATGATTTTATTTGACTTTTTGTAAATTTTTAGCTTAGGATGAGTAGTGGAAGCGCCAATATGTGAGCCGATTGGGAGAAGTCCACGAATATTATGAAGAAAAAATTATTAATTGTTGAGTCGCCTGCTAAAATAAAAACTATTAGCAAATTCCTTGGAAAGGACTTTGTTATCTTGTCCACGATGGGGCATATCAAAGATTTGCCACAAAAAAAGCTTGGAGTGACCATTGAAGGTACCGATAAAAAGGGGTCTATTGAGCTTGAATATGTGACGATCGAGAAAAAAGATAAGCTTATCGCCGATATTTGTCGCCAAGCACGGGGAGCTGATGAGATTTTTCTAGCTCCTGACCCTGATCGAGAAGGGGAAATCATTGCATGGCATGTAGAGCAAGAAATTTTACGTTGTGCTGCCAAAAAAGCTGATGTTATTCGTCGAATCTCTTTTAACGAAATTACCAAATCTGCTATTACGCAAGCGCTTGAGCATCCCTATGAGGTTGACCTTAATATGGTGAGTGCTCAACAAGCGCGACGGGTACTTGATCGTTGGGTAGGGTATCAGGTTTCTCCTATCTTATGGAGAAAGGTTTCAAAAGGGTTATCTGCGGGTCGGGTTCAGTCGGTAGCGCTTAAATTAATCTGTGAACGGGAAGATGCAATTCGTATCTTTAAGCCAGAAGAATATTGGTCGATCGAAGCACTGTTTGGTTTCGATGGCACAAAAATACCTGCGGCACTTGCACAGATTGATGGCAAAAAGGCTGAAGTTGGGAATGAAACTGATGCCAAAGCAATTGTTGAACGTACGAAAAAAAGCTCGTTTGTTATTGGATCGGTAAAAGATAGCAAGCGTACCAAAAATCCATTAGCGCCCTTTATCACCAGTACGTTGCAACAAAGTGCCTATAATCAGCTTGGTTTTTCTGTTGATAAAACGATGCAATTAGCGCAAAAGTTATATGAAGGTGTGCCGCTTGAAGATAAAGCAACACCGGTAGCACTTATCACCTATATGCGTACTGACTCGGTTCGTATCGCTGACAGCGCTTTACAAGATACTCGCAAGTTTATTAAGCACCAATTTGGTGATGCATATGTTCCAACACATGCAAATACCTATACAAAAAAAGCTGCTGCACAAGACGCTCACGAAGCGATTCGTCCTGTTGATATTGCCATAGCACCAGAACAAGTTTCAAAATATCTTGAACCAGCGATGGCCAAATTATATGCTCTCATTTGGAAGCGTTTTGTTGCCTGCCAAATGACCTCTGCAGAGTATGCACAACGGCAAGTAACGTTAGAGGGAAATGGCCTTGTCTTCAAAGCAACGGGATCAACGCTTCTTTTTGATGGGTTCTTAAAAGTATATTCTGAACCTGATGAAGAAGAGGAAGGTAAAGTAGTACTTCCACAACAGCTTGTTGAAAAGCAACCAGTTGCTGTTTCGGCGGTAACACCAAAACAACACTTTACGCAACCACCGCCACGTTTTACGCAAGCGTCGCTTGTGAAAGAGCTTGAAAAAAATGGAGTAGGGCGACCAAGTACCTATGCGGCAATTTTAAAGACAATTCAAATGCGCGCGTACACTCAGCTTGATGAGAAAAAGCGTTTTGTACCATCAGAACTTGGTATGACCGTTACTAAATTATTAAGTGAAAATGTTCCTGACATCATGGACATAAAATTTACGGCGCACATGGAAGAGGATTTAGATAAGGTCGCGCAGGGTGAACTTGAACGGGATAAGCTCTTACGCGCATTTTATAAACCATTTTCAAAAAGTTTAGAAGCATTTGGTGGTGAAGCAGTTAAGCGTGAAATAACCGATATCGATTGTCCCGAGTGCAAAAAGGGAAAGCTTTTGATTCGCTTCGGGAAAGCTGGTTCATTCTTAGGTTGTGAACGCTACCCTGAATGTAAGTTTACGACAAACTTTGAGCGGGACGAACAAGGTGTTATTAAACTTGTGGAGGCGCAAAAGCCACAACTGCTTGCAGAAAAATGTCCACAATGCGGAAAGCCTTTGCGTCAGATGATGGGGCGTTTCGGGCCGTTCATTGCATGCTCTGGGTACCCTGAATGTAAGTATATCTATCAACGCAAAGCATCATTTGCTTGCCCACAATCAGGCGGTACGCTTACGCGCCGTTCATGGAAGGGAAAGGTATTTTGGGGTTGTTCCGATTATCCAAAATGTAAGTTTACGATTTCTGGTGACATCGAAGAAAAAGAATGTCCAAAATGTAAGAGCCCCTATTTGCTAAAGCGTTTCGACGCGCAAGGCAAAGTGCTTTTGACCTGTCCTAATAAAACGTGCGATTATCGTGAGGAATGAGATGATTTTTGGGGAAGATGCAATAATTTCTTCTTAAAACTTTGACAAATCTGTTGCGTTTTTCTAAAAGATTATATGAAACTATATGTCGTGAATGCCGGTGTGGTATTCACGGGAAGTTTATCGGTTCAATTTTCAAGGAGAATCTATGAAAAAGTTACTTCTTTCTCTGGTTTTGGTAAGCGCTGGTGCAGTTCTTGCCAAAGATTGTAGCAACACATGCAATACCTGCAAACCATGCAAAAAAGAATGCAAAGAAGAAAAGAAATGCTGCCCAGCATGTCCTAAACCACCAAAATGTGAACGTGATAAAGTAGTCACGACCTGTGAAGCTCCTAAGAAGGAAGTACCTTGCCCAGCATGTCCTACATATACATGCCCAGCAGGAACACGTACAGTAAATAACTAAAACGTTTGTTTTAGACTTTTACGTATAAAATTGCGGCTGGGCTCGAACATCTTGGTGTGACAGCCCAGCAAGCGTTTTGAAGAGCGACTTATTTGAGTCGCTTTTTTTATTTTTTAACGGATTTTTTATGGGGTGTAGCAACGACTTTAAGCGAACTTTTTGCAGCCCAGAATGTTTTCTCAACTTCCGATACATATCCTGTGTCAGCGTAGGCTTGCTCAACTTCATCATGCGCATTGCGTAGTACTTCAGGCACTTGTATATGTGGATGCTCTGCGATGACGTTTGTTCCGTCTGCATCTAGTGCGTAACGAGAAAGTTCTAAGATTAAATTCTTATCAACCTCTAAAAGATTAATATCAAAGCGATGGTACCCGCCAGGATTAAAGCCATCAAACGTATCAGCATCAAAATGATGAGTAAGATGGGGAAATAAAAGTGGACCGAGAACTAATGGGGGGAGTGGCCGTAGGTGGTTGAGAATAGCCATCACATCTTTACGCTTTGGAATGTCGATAGCGTGCAAAAAATAACGATCGAGTAAAAAGAGGCAGCAGTGGCCTAAAATATTACGACGACCGTTTACTAAAAATCTGATATCAGCAATAAACGGAGCGTTGGCATTGTCGGCTGGTAGTACGATACCTGTTCCTGTTAACGTATGATGACAAAAGTGATGGGGTGTTGAAAAAATATCGATTGGTTGGATCCGGTCACCTTCCGAATAACAGCTATAGAATTTTTTGAACATTCCCCATGTTACGGTTCTGGTGTTGGGATAGTAGAGTGGAGTTCCCCAAATAATTGCTTGGTCAATAACAAAAGACTTTTCTTTGCGTTGTTTGCGAATTACTGGCAGGTGAAAAACAAGCTGGCCCCCGTGACTATGGGCGTGTAATTCAAAAGAAACCGTATGCCCTTGAAGTTCTTCTTCAGCTTTGATTTCTTTAAGTGCATCGTACAATTCCTCTGCGGCTGCAAAACGAGCTTTTTCACTCATTTTTCCATCCCAGCCGAAGGTGTAGTAGCGGCGAATTTCGTTTTCGGGATCAGCGGTTTTGGCAATTTGGTCAAAGGCTCTTACGATATGATATGCAGCTTTGTGGGTAAGCTTAGGGTTGAGCTTTTTTGCTTTAATTTCAGGAGTAATCTCGATCATGCCCAGTCCAAGGAGTAGATCGCTCCCTTCTAATTGGCCGCTGGTTCGTACCTCGTGCATTGCACGTTCATAGAAGGTCTCGCCAGAGAATGTGTCTTTTAAGGTTTGGCGAACATTAAAGAGGGCTAAGTACGGCGCCGTCGTCCCATGAATGAAAACGGTTACTCGCGTTGTGTGCGTCTTCGGCGTTGCGACCTTGAGCGTTTTTACTTTTTGTGCTTTGCCAAGAGTCGCCAAGCAACATGTCAGCGTCAGAATAGAAAGCAAAAGTGTGAAGTTGTATTTATGCATGAAAATTCCTACGTTACGACAGAGGCTATTGGGATAAAAAGCTTAATTATATGGTATAATCTCTTTCAGGAAGAGTCAAAAGGTCGAACTTTTTCGACGTGCAAAGCAGAACAGGATTATGAGCATGAATAACAAACGCGACTTTCCCCTTATACATGAGTCTCGGCTTGTCTACTTGGACAATGCAGCAACAACCCACAAACCTCAAGTGGTTATTGATGCTTTGGTCGATTTTTACACAAAACATAATGCTCCTGTCCATCGGGGAATCTACCCGTTGGCAGAAGAGGCAACGCAGCAGTATGAAGCGGTGCGTTGTCAAGTCGCTCAGTTTATTAATGCGCGCTCACCCAAAGAAGTTGTTTTTACTTCCGGGGCAACGGCTGGATGTAATATGGTTGCGTCTGCTTGGGGACAAAGAAATATTTCTGCTGGGGATGAAATTGTGGTCAGTGTCCTTGAACACCATTCAAACCTCTTGCCCTGGCAACGGCTTGCGCGGCAAGTTGGGGCAAAGTTGGTCTGGTTACCCGTAACTGCTGACGCACAGTTTGATCTTACGACGCTTGATGCCGTGATTACCCCAAAAACAAAATTAGTGGCACTTACGCTTGATTCTAATGTTGTCGGCCCAACCGACGGGGCCGTGCTCCAAGCAATTGTTCGCCGTGCGCATGCAGTAGGGGCACGAGTTTTTCTGGATGCAGCGCAGGCTGTTGCGCATCAGTCTATCGATGTCCAAGCGCTCGATTGTGATTTTCTGGTATTTTCAGGCCATAAAATATACGGCCCAACCGGTGTTGGCGTTTTATACGTTCGCCAATCAGAACATGCCTACCTTGATCCGTATGAAGTGGGCGGTGGCATGGTCTATGAAGTGCAAGCGCAAGGCTCAGTGTGGAGGGCAATGCCCCAGCTTCTTGAAGCGGGAACGCCTCCAATTGCCCAGGTTATAGGGCTTGGTGCAGCACTGGCGTATCTTGAAAGAGTGGCAACAGGGGAGGCCTTAGCAACCCGCGAAACGGCACTGGTTCACCAGTTTTTGACAGAGATAGAAGGTATCCAGGGGCTTAAGGTCCTAGGGTTGCCAGAAAAGGTATCAAAATCGCACGTAGTGAGTTTTTCTTCCAAAAAGTACCATAGTCATGATATCGCAGCTTTTTGCGCAAGGCAGGGCATCTGTGTTCGCGCAGGGCACCATTGTTGCCAACTGCTCCACCATCGCTTGGGGGTTGAGAGTTCAGTTCGGGTTAGTTTTGGAATCTACAATACCCCTGAAGACGTTACGGCGCTGAGCGCGTGTCTTGCAAAGTTCTTGCGCTAAAGTTACGAGAGTAAACCGCGGGCTTTCAGCTCGTGTCTAACTTCTTTAAAGTTCTCGTTTTTTACCTGAATTGCTGTCCAGTTGCAAGCAATTTTTGCTCCATCACAGTTTATTTTTTGATCATCGATAAAGACAATGTCTATTGAAGAGCATTGGAGCTTTGCTGTAACGTGATGGTATAGTGTTGGGCTAGGCTTAAGTCCAGCAAAGCATTTGAAGCTTGCTGAGATAAAGATGTTTTCAGGTTTAAAGTACTTGAAGATTTCGGGATATTTTTCATAGAGCAACTGAAACGCTTCTTCTGAGAAGTTTGAGAGAATGCAGAGCTCGTGGCGTGGGTTACCGTTTTCATCTTTTTCTGCCGCCAAGAGTTTGACCAGTTCTACCCCTTGTTTAATCGGCTGCATAACTTGAGAAAAAATAATGGGGTCAAAGATTGATTCGGTCAGTCGTTCAACCAGGTCTCGTTCGCACGGACTACTAAAAAAATGTTCTTGATCTAGGTTGCCAATCGTGGCATATATCTCTTCAAAAACCTGGTGTGAATTTTTTATTCCTGCCTGCTGTTCGCACATAATCCCACTCATCGGTGTGCCTTTTTCATCGCCGGCAACAAGAAATGGTGGGTGTGAAGCAGGTACTGCTTCTAGAACTTGGGAAAAAACATGGCGGAGATCTTCAAACTTGTGTCCTTCTCGCAAAACGTATCGGGCGCATTTGCTTAAACCGAGATGTTTAGCGATAGCCCACTTTGAGGGGGCAAATAAAACATATCCTACGTCAAAGACAATGCGCTCACCAAAAAGTGAATTTGTAGCGCAAAGCCATACGAATGCAGATATAAGAGTTCGGCTATAACGTTTGAAGTTGTTCATAGATGAGTTCTCCTCTGTGATGCTGGGATAATTACCCCGACTTTCTTGCCAAATAGACATTATCAGTATAGGATACCCACTTTTTTCGTCAAACGGGGGTGCGTTATAGGTTAATTCCCAGGGTGCGCAGGTCAGCGCGTGCTTGGGAAAAGTTCTTGTCTTTAACCATGACAGTACAGAGTCCTGCATCTTTGGCAGCCTCTATGTGTTCAGGTTGGCCGCTGATAAAGACGCAATGCGCTTTGTCTTTGTCGAGTTTGCGGAATTTAAGGCGGTCTTCGATCGCTGCTGGGTTAGGGAGCAACTTTTTGGTCATGCCGGAAATGTAGATATTATTTCGGGGAAAGAGATCAAGTAGATCCTTCGTTTGCGGTGCGGTCAGGAGAATTGCAAATGAGGCCTTATCCCAGTTACCGATGATATATACATGCTCATGGCCGCAACTGCTGGCACAGGCTTGCACGAACGAAGAGGCTCCTGCAATTGTACGCATGTGGCTGGCAAGCTTTTCGGGATTAAACAGTATGTGGAAGAGGGTGTTGACCAGCTGTTCTTCTCGATTTGAAGCAAAATATTTTTCTTCTTTCAATTGTTCAACGTGGCGTAATGCTTTGTTGAGCGTGCGGTCGGCAGTATATTTTGATGAAAGAAAATCGCAGAGCATTTGAGGTAAAACACGTCCTTCTGGGTCCCGGGTGATATATTTTCCTTTTTGCGCTCCCTGGAGTTCTAAGACTTTGTAAACAACTTCTTGCAGCGCGGTTGGATTTTTCCAGTCCCACAGGGTGTAGGCAAGGGTCGAAAAGCCCATAACATCTTTGAGATAGGAGACTTTGTCAGGCTCCATAAGGGTGTTGGGGATATCGAAGATAATGTTCCAATCTTGTCGAGCTGCTAATGTACAGCTGCCGAAAAGGGGAAAAACTACGCATAATACGGATTTTTTTAAGAAATTGATTTTCATCGTAAACCTGCAAGATCTAGGGTTAAAGATTAACTTGATCTTTACAAGATAGCAGGTTTTAAATGTCAAGCAAGATCACCGAAATTACTGCGCACCTACCTTGTCATTGCTCTCGAGATGCTCTTGATAGGCTGCACGTAGGTCCGCAAATCTTCCATGCGCGCTCGTAAGTTCACGTTTAAAATCTGCTTGTTCAGCTGGAGGAAGTTTTTGGACGAGCAGGGCTATTTCTTCTGCGGTCATAGCTCGCAAAATTGCCGATTTCCTCTGATCCGACAATATTCCGGCATCATTTAACTCCATGTAGCGATTGAATCTTTCCAGTTTCTCGTCATTTAACTCCATGCAGTGATCAATTCTTCTTAGCTTTTTGTGAATGCAGAATAGGTAATAGACGATAACAATGATGCTTGCAGTAAAACAGCCCCATTGGATATTTTGCATCGTGGCAGTTGAAATACGGTAATGTTGCTTGAGGGGTAAGTGTGTACTTCCCATCAGCGCAAGGGCGATTATTGGTGGCGTGTGTGGAATAACCTGTTTGCACGTTGACAGGAAGCTTGAAGTAAAACTGTGCGAGTGTGCATGCGCCGCTCTGACCGCTCCCCATGACTTGTGGGCGACCGAGCACCCTATCAAAAGAATAATAAAAAGCTTATTCATCTTCGTGGTCTTCCCTTGCTTTAAATGTTGTGAGCTGGGTCTACTGAATAGCTTGACATTGAAGATGATGAAGGTGCTGAGTTGGTTGGTACGTTAGATTGTGGGATGAGCTTGAGAAAGGTTTCATTCAATAAGGTTCTCAGCCCGTTATTTTCTCCCTCTAAGTTTTGAACGCGATTCTCGAGTCTTTCAATATGGTTTGCAAGCTTGCGCAGATACATGACGAGGACAACGCAACCGGCAAAGAGCACAAGCCATTGTGTTTCTTCAGAAGCCCGAAAACGGGTGGGGAATTTGCTGTTGGGAGTGAGACCAAAGGTCATAAGCGCTGCTCCAAGCAGCGGGTAGAGGGCCGATGGTGTAATGGAGGCAATAGCTGTTCGTTGGCGTGGTTGTACGGCAACCCGTGCTTGTGCCCCGTGCAGCGTGTATGAACCAAACAAACAGGTGAGCATGGCAGTATAATGGAAAATTTTCATATCCCTAACCCTTTCATAGCTAAACTGCTCTCACCGTATCACGGGCGCTTGGCATAATTCAAGCTTTTGGATCGGTAGTAGGTAAAGCGTAGAAACATGGTTTGGTAGGATTTGCTTTGTCCCATGTGCGTTTGATCTGCTCTTGTTGAGCATAGACTTCTTGGGGAAGCCTGTTTAAAAATTGAAGATGAGGTGTATGTATTGAACGTGGAGAATTGTTTTTTGCAGAAGAAGATGAGCTTTGGCTTTCGTCGTACAATGAGCATAATGAGGAGTGAGAATTGCGTTCACTCGTTTGATTTGATGATGGTGAAGTTGGAGTGGCAGGCTCAACAACAATAATTTGTTGCATATTGTTTGCGGTGATGTTTGTAGTGATAAAGGGTTCGATGGTACTGAATTGGAGCGCAGGTATCTCTTCTGAGTAAGACTGTGAAGAGTCGCTTGGAGTTGCTACACGCTCAAGGGTGTCACCATTGAGGCATTTGATGGGTATTCCCGGCTTTTTTCTACTTGCGTCGATGACTGAAGCCGCAGCTTCTAGTTGAGCTTTTTTGTTTGCATCTTCTTCTGTTGGGTGTAGGTTGTTGCCGGTAAGCTCGTAATGTTTGAGCCTTTTGATGCGCGATGGCGACGAGGCTGGCTTATGGTCACCGTTCTCTTTGCAAGAAGAGCTGTTGAGCGGTTTGCTGAAACAGATGAGTACAAGTAGAAAAACGAGAACTTTTGGTTGTTCCATGGATCTCCTTTGGTAGGTTGGTGGTAGTGGGCATTCGCGTAATGAGAGCGAGCCGCTATACTAAAACTATAAATCAGCTGAGAATGGAGAAACAAGCGTTTATGGAAGATGCAACAAAAGCCCTTTACCCGCCTCTTATCCTTGATCATTACCGCAAACCGCGTAACTACGGTACGCTTGCAGGGTATTCAATTGCCGGTAACAGTCGTAATCCATCCTGTGGAGATACGATCTCTCTTCAGGGACTTGTGCGTGACGGGGTATTAGACTCAGTTCGTTTTGAGGGTTCAGGATGCATGCTTAGCCAAGCAGCGGCTTCGATTATTCTTGAGCATGTCACAGGGATGTCTGTTGTGGAAATTAGTAAGTTGACCCCTGCTCAGGTGTATCCCATCGTTGGGGTTACGGTTGGACCAACCCGGGCTCGGTGTATTGACCTCGTCCTTGAAGTCCTGCAAAAGGCCTTAAGCGAGTAGGAATCTCTCTTTAGGAAAGAAATTCAGTTCCTGTCCCTGAAGCGAAATCGATTCTAGAGTGGCCAGTGCCTCCTGTATGAATGGATGCGGTCATCAGTAAAGAAACGAAAAGGAATAGATGAAGTTTGACAAACATAGAAAGCTGTCCTTTCCGACAGGCCCAGGGACCTGGTGTTTTTTATTGGTTTTGTTATAATTCAATATATTGAAACTGCAAACATGTGCAGTTTGTAGAATAGCATTTTTAGTGTGCTGTGTGAAGGAAAGGGTATGGCGTTCGAGTTTATAAGTTTAATCGGAAATATTTTTTGCCTGACGTTCACCGTCTTATTTTTGATGCGTTTTCTTCCTTCGTATGAAAATGTCTCACAACACCCATCGTTGAAAAAACTGTGGATTTTGTTGGGAATTGTGCTGGCGTATGATAGCTTTTTATGGGTTTTCTTGATAGTGAAAAATTCGTATACTCTTGGTGTTTCGAGCGTTTGTCCTCCCATAATTCTCTTCCTTTCAAGAATACTTAATGCAGCGTGGCCTTTCTATGCACTTCTTTATACGATCTTTGTAGAGCATTTAGCTGATGCCCATTGGCAGCGAAAAAAACGTCATTATCTCTTGGCCTCTGTAGCAATAGTTCTAGCAAGCTACTTTATGTATGTTGCTGGGAGCTGTTGGGACTCAGGACAGGAGCTGCCGGGAGAATTATTTGCTTTGGTCTTGGTACGACTTTTCGTTTTTACTGCATGCCTCCTTTCCCTTCTTGTCTTGATACGAAAGTTTTTAACCCAACCTGATATGCCGAGCATTGTTCGCAGTCAGACGAAAATTGCCACAGTGTGGGTCTTGGTAACAGGGGTTATTATGCAGCCATTGTGGCTTTTGAAAGAAAATCTGTTAGAGCGGTCTTCATTTTTTGGTGATTTTATCATTCCGGCTCTCAGCGTAGTTCTTATCGGTGGGCTCTATTTTTCGCTCTATCGCCTCTTTAAACTTCGTCTATTTAACGCCACGAGTTATGTAGCCGATTATTTCTGGGAAACCTCAGTTATCAAACCTTTTTATCAAGCAACGCGGGAAGTACGTGATGCGACCAGTTTGCCTGAGCTGGGCATGATCGTAAAATCATTTTTTGGGAGTGCCTTTGGCTTTTCTCATGATGAAGTAAAACTTTATATTCGTCCTACGCATCATGAATTAAACCAAGAGGCGGCAAAGGCGGTTTGCACCATCCCCTTTGTTGAAGCTTTTTATTCTGAAATGCTTGGGGGGGAACTGGCAGCACAAATCGAGAGAAAACGTATTTTGATTTATGCGGATATTGAATATGAAAAATTATATGATCTCTCTTCTGAAGCAAAAGAGCTTTTTATTTTTATGGGACGTATTAATGCAGAGATCTTTATCCCCGTTTATGGAAGACGCGCATTAGTAGGATATATTGTTGTTGATCGTCAGGTTCGAAGTGACAGATTAGTACGTGATACTGAAGTGAGTAGCATGTTGGCCTTTGCTGATCATCTCTCTCATCTTATCGATCGATTACAACGGGCGGATATCAAACTCTTGGAACGTCACAATCTCGATCTCAAATATCAAACCAATCAGTTGTTTCAGGAAACAGAGCATACGTATGAGGGAATGCGTACGATTATGAAGGCTCAAGCTACGGAATCGGTGGGAATGGTTTTTCTCAGGCAGAAACAGTTGTTCTGTGCCAGCGAAGATACGCGTACTATGCTGGGGGTTGCTGAAGGTTCTGCAGTTGTTCCAGATATTTATGCATCTCAAGTGCGGCAATTGTTTGATGATTTTAAAAAATATAAGATAGAGCGCTCAGTATTATTGCCTGACGCGAAAAAAAATCTTTTACGTTTTACCGCGATGCGTGATACCAATAAACATGGAGCTGTTGTCCTTGTTACCTACCCATCACTTGCAGAATCGTTAAAGCTTCCTATCATGGGCCTACGTACCTATGATGACTGGATGTATTCGATCTTTTTACGAACAACCGCATCTGGCAAAATGATTGAGAATTTTATTCCAGCCAATTCCGGTGAATTGCTTACTTTTAAGATAAGGTTTTTGCGAGCGATCTTTAGCCGAAGACCATTATTGTTACAAGGTGCAACGGATGATCTTCGCCGTCTTGCAGAAATATATAGTCAGATTGCTTCACGCACTATCTTTGAAAAACTTACTCCTGAATATGTAGAACAAACCAATGAACTTGCGAGTAAACTTTTTGGCTTGCCAGGGCAACAGCAGGGACTCCTCGAGAAGCTTTCGGCTTCTGGAATGCTTCTCATTGAGCATGTTGACCGGCTTTCTCTTAAGACGCAAGAAGCATTGTCTGAGTTCTTTTCAACAGGGACATTTTGCCATGTGCATAGTACGCGGAGCTTGGCAAGCGAGGCCCTCGTCATCTGCTCAAGTAAAGTTGATCTAAAACAGCTCGTTGAAGAAGGGCGTTTTTCAAAGGAACTTTATGAGCACTTGGTCAAAAATAGCCTTGCGGTTCCGTCACTGGCAAATCTGGTAAAAAGTGAGCGTATCGATCTGGTTAAGGGAATTACTTCTCAGTTTATTAGTGAAGGAAAAGAGCTTGCCCAATTTGTAACGCTTACTCCTGGTGAAGTTGAAGAACTCGTTACTGAGCTTTTACCAAGCAGTATTTGTGATTTACGCGAACATATCATGCTTAGATTGCAAAGTAGACGTCATAAGCAAGGGCTGACGCACGCTGTTGCTCTTGATATTGGATCTAATGAAACAGATAAAGTTATTGCGCAAGCGCGCCGGCTTGGTAAAGCAGGGCTTAAAAACGAGGAGCTTTTCCGTAAGGTAATGGCGCTTGTCAAAAGTTCTTCCAAGGCGGGAGAGATTTTTGGTGTTGATCGTTCAACTATTGTTCGTTACTGTCGACGCTATGACATTGATCTTGATGCGCATCGATCGTCAAATGTTCGTGAAACCTCATCTGGAATTTCTGTGTGATTGACTATAAAGATCTCCTGCAGCAATTTGATACAAAAGCACCTCTTTTTTTTACCTCACAACGCTCTGAATTAACCAAGGCTCATACAGCCTGGCTTCAACTCTTGCAAGGGAAAAACTGGCAAGAGCTCGCGTTAGATTTTTCAGGCCTTTCTCAGGTTACGACCTGGCAAGGGACGATTGATCATGTACAGGCACTGGGTATGGCTCCTATAGCTTACAGTGTATTGGGGGTTGATGGGTCACAAGTGTATGCTGATCGCCATAGTGGATTGCCCTGGTCTCTCATTACGATTGCTCACATTTGTTTTTCATACACACCACAGTCAGGAAATGCAACCTTTGCTTCAACGCCGATTTTGATACCTGAATATCAAGAGCCAAGCATGGTGGATGCTCGTCGGTCACTGCTTGAATTACAAAAGGGTATTGAACAGATACTGGTTAAGCCTAATGATCTACCACCCAAGCTTTTACTCTTTGACGGTCCACTCTCCCCATCGTTAAGTTCAGAAGGTGCTATTGCATCGCAGGAACTTTTCGCAGAATTGGGTGTTCAGTATAAAGTTGCACTACAAACCTGTTATGAGCATAATATTTTGATCGCAGGGTATACGAGCGCTCCGCGAGCCCGTGAACTTGTACGTCTGCTTGAAGCAGTTCTCAAGCATCGCAAGAATCAAACTGACGATGGTTCTGCAATCTCGTTAGAACAACTTTCTGATACAGATCTCGTTACGCTTTTTCTGCAGCCAGGCTTTCATAGCACATGGTTTGCAAGTACGACCTGTCCCATCGACCTTGAACAGCCGTTACGCCTGTATATGACCTATCTTCATGTGGGGAGTGAGATTGTGCGAGTAGAACTACCCTATTATCTTGCAGCAGACCCTGAAAAAAGCTCGCTTATTCTCAGCATTATTATTGATCAAGTGCAAAAGGGATACGGATATCCAGTGGTCCTTGCTGAAGCGCATGAATACGCAGTGGTTCGTGAAGCTGATCGCCAGCTTTTTTTCCAACTTGCTGCACGAAAAGCGAGTGAGTTGGGAGTCTTCCCTTGCGCTTCGCATAAGAGCTTAAAAAAGCGATTCCCGCTTGTATAAGCATTAGCCCAAGAATTTCTTGAAGAATCCGGTGATACCGCCGGTGTGACTATCGACCGAAGTGCCAATACTTTTTGAGTATGCCTCAAGTTCTGCACGAGCCTCTTTTGAAAGCTGTTGCGGGATATGGCATTGGGTTGTGACAATCAAGTCACCTCGTCCCGTCTTGGTTCGAATCTTATAAAAGCCTTTGCCGACAATCGTTATTCGTTCGCCAACAGGACATCCTGATTTGATTTTGATCAACTCTTTGCTTCCGTCAATCGACGTAATCTCAAGTTGACAGCCGAAGACCAATTGAGGATAGGTAAGTAAAAGATTCACCTCAAGATTATCCCCGACACGCTTAAATTGCTTGTGGGGCATAACATGAATTTTAATAAACAGATCACCTGCAGGACCTCCGTAAACTCCCGCGTCACCTTTTTCAGTAATGCGTAAGTCTGCTCCTTCATAAATGCCACGAGGGACCGTCACCGTAAACGTGTCATACGTTTGTGTTCTCGATCTCCCTTTACAGGCTGAACATGGGTCAGTAATAATTACTCCATGTCCACCACAGTCGGGGCAGGTTTGTTGGTACATGAAGAAACCCTGTTGATAGGTCAATTCACCAGATCCCTTGCAGTGGTCGCAGGTAACCGGGTTTGAACCTTTACGGCTGCCTTTTCCCTTACATTCAGCACAGATTACAAAGTGATAGACGGTAATCTGTTTGTCGACCCCTGTAAATGACTCTTCAAGGGTTATTGAAAGCTCTTGAGCAAGGTCATGTCCCCGTTGAGGGGTCAAGCCGGTTGCTTTACGCTTACGTTTTTGTTGGCCTGCGCCTCCACCAAAGAAATTTTCGAACATACTAAAGATATCGCCCATATCCGCATTCTGCCCGTTAAAACCACCAAAACCTTGTGCACCGTCCATGCCCGCATGGCCATATTGGTCATAGGTTCGACGTTTCTCTTCATCAGACAGTACTTGGTAAGCTTCAGAAACTTCTTTGAATTTTTCTTCAGCTTTTTTGTCACCCGGGTTTCGGTCGGGGTGATACTGTAGGGCGAGCTTGCGGTAGGCAGCTTTAATATCGGTTAAGGTGGCGTTTTTCTGAACGCCTAATAGTTCGTAGAAATCTTTTTTTGCCATAATGTAGATTGTATAGTATGGGGGTTAAAGACTGATCTCTTGTGTATTTTGATCTAGTATACCATAAAAAATGCTGGAGTGGTCACTGGTCCTGTCGGCAAGAATCTGGTGGAATTTGGTGCAATCGGCTGCAGAGAGCCGAATATCTCCCGGGCGAGCGGGGACAAAGCGTATGGGATGGTTGTAGTCAGGGTACTGTGACTTGAGGCGGTTTACCAGGGAGATCAGAGAAATACTGCTTCCCGTAGCGATATTAAAGATATGGTCGTTAACGGTGGTGCGTGGGGTACTTCCCAAGAGTAGGTTAGCCGTAACAATGGTTTGCACAGGTACAAAGTCCCGTTCCTGCAGTCCGTCTCCATGGATTGTGAGGGGTACTCCTGTTGCTAAGCTGTGCCGAAAATGGGCGACGACGCCAGTATTTGCCTTCTGGCGATCTCCATACACATTAAAATAGCGAAGCACCGTTGTTTCAAGTTCATAGAGCTGGGCATACTGGTGGCAGTAGAGTTCTCCCACAAATTTAGAAAGTCCATAAGGAGAGCAGGGATTGCAGGGGGTTGTTTCTGAGCACAGCCCCTCGTGAGGTCCGTAGACTGCTGCAGAGGAAGAGAAAATGAACCGTTGAATGTTGTTGTGCCGTGCTGCTTCTAAAAGGTTAAGGGTTCCCGTAACATTAGTTTCATGGCATGCACGGGGATTCTGGCATGATTCGGGAACTGAAATAAGCGCAGCCAGATGAAAGACGATAGAGCTGTTGTGTGTTGCCTGCAAGCATGTTTCGTACTCGGTAATATCGCCATCTATGATTGCAATTTGATCTTGTACCGATGCAAGGTTTTCTTGTGATCCGGTAGAAAAGTTGTCGAGTATGGTGACGTAAGCACCCAGTGCTACCAGTGCTTCAACCAGGTGCGAGCCAATAAATCCAGCGCCTCCGGTGACTAAGACTTTTTTGTTTTTATAAAAATGAAGAAGTTCTGTTCTCATAGGACACTCCGTTTGGGTTGGGTGGTTGCCGTGGTGTGCATGGGTAATTCTTGTACAAGAGTGTTTGCTACCTGTTGTCCATCAAGAAATGCGTCTTGCATACTCGAATATTTCCAGCCACCAAATCGTCCAATCGAATAGACATGATTTATTTCTAATTGCTTGAGCAGTTGGTTGATATGTTGGTCACGCCAACGATCAAAAATCACATACGCATGGTTAAGGACCATGGTTCGTTCAGTGATGATCTCCTGTTCGCTGATCGTAAAAACTTTTTTTATTGATGTACGACATGCGTTCATGAGCTGCGTTTGGTAGGTTCTATCTCGCTTGAGCATTGATGCTTCACCAGAGAGAGAACTGCAGCCAGCAGGTACTAAGTTTTGAGAAAAATTATGGGGAAACCCAACGCGATAAAAGGGAAACTGTGATTCTGGGTAATAGATCCAGTGGGTATCTGGTCTATTCGTAGGCAGATCGGGTCGGTTAACGCCACAGGTAAAGTTGATCACGCTTGTACACATAAGTTTAGGGGCTGCAGCTGCAAGAGTGGTATCACTTTTTTCATGCAGTTTGGTAAGCAAAATATCAAGTGGTATCGTTGAGATTAACGTTTGAAACGGTTCTGCGTGCCCATTGGTAAACGTGACGATCTTATGGGCAAGATCGACCGTTTCGACGCAATAACCCGTGTGTACGGGAAGTGAAAGCGTTTGATGAAGTTTTGAAACAAGTTCGTTAATGCCGCCCTGTTTTGGATACCAAAAATGTGCGTTATACCCGACTTTTGTATTTGCCTGCGGTTGCAAAGCTCCGGTGAGCATACAGGTGAGTGAAGTTGCTGGGACAAACTTGTTGGTCCATGAGGCGGTAAATTTTTTTACACTCAGGTCAAAGATTTTTTCTTGGTAAGGGAAGAAGAAGTGCTTGGCCAGTCCGTCACCGAAATTTGCGCGAACCCAGCTGTGAAATGTTTGCGTTTTTGTAGGGTCTGTTTTACGTGCCGTACGCGTGAGATACCCCTCAATGCATTCTGCAATCACGTCCACAGGTAAGCCGTACAAATTCATCTGATACGGGTAGGCAACTTGGGTGCCGTGTGACTCAATAAATGCCCGCCGTTCGATTGCAGTAAACTGATCAAAGCCAGCGATCTTTGCAATAAGTTGACGAACATATTCGTTGTTTATATGTAAGAGATGTCCTGTGTAATCAAAGGTAAACCCATCTTGTTTTACTGAGCGGCAGAGCCCGCCAACCGTCGGCTCCTTTTCAAAGAGACGATAGTCATCAAAACCAAGTTGTTCGAGATGATAGGCTGCTGAAAGACCGGTAAGTCCTGCTCCAAGAATAACCACCTGCGCCATACTGCTCCTTTGCACTGCTTTTTATGGTTGTGTGCAATCTGTTGGGAGATAGTATAGAACGGATTAACGTAAATGTTGATGGTTATTACGCGAGCATTACATATTGTTGTCTTGACCCGCAGGAGTATATTCTGAACCAGATGTTAGAGAGCCAGTCGTATAGGCGTTTTAGCTTGCAGCAAATTCTTGCAGTTTTCCGATATATAAGGATCGCCAACCGAACGTTCCAAGAAAGACGATGGCAGAAGTTACAACAAGGCCCGTTGTAAGTTCATTCAAGTGTTGGGCTGTTGCATGGTAGTATCGAAGAAACGGAGGAAGCGGGGCGTTTGGCCGAACTGTTTCATCATTTAACATTTGCCCTCGTTTGTTATATTCTTCTGCCCACTCTTGTTTAAGCCTTTGACCATACCACCAGACTCCTGCACTGGCAAGAAGAAGGCCTCCAGAAATAATGGCTGCCCAGGTTAAGATGCTGCGATTATTTTTCAAAGCGACTGCAAGCATTTCCTGCGCTTCTTTTGCATCGCGCGGAATCCCAAAGAAGTTTGATTTGAACCAAGCAATATTTTTTTTGTAGTTGTTCCACTTCCATTCCCAGCTTAACGGTTTAGCGGAAAAGTTATTTGCCAAAAACAAGTTGCTTGGAACATTGATTGGTGCCGTCACCTGGGCCCCGTGTTCTTGGGCAAAGCTCCCGAAGCAGCTTATAGACAAGATGGCAAGATAGAAAGTTGAGCGTGCGCCCTTGTTGAGTGCCATCAGATTCTCCATGCTTAGTTTGCTAACGATAACTCTTTAAGTTTGCCGGTATACCAGGAGCGCGCGTACAGTGTTCCAAAGAAAATTGCAGCAGAAGTCAGGGCAAGGCCGTTTCTGAGCTCTTTTATGGGTGTAGTATTGCGGCCACACTCAGGCTCTTCTTGGTCTTTCTGGTTTTTTTCATACCACCAAAGGGCTGCGCTTGCAAGAAGAAGGCCGCCAGAAATAATCGTTGACCATTTCAAAATAGTGCAATTATTTTTTAAAGCGACGGTGAGCATCTCTTGTGCTTCTTTTGCATCGCGTGGAATGCCAAAAAAGTATGAATCACTCCAGGCAGAATTCTTCTTGAAGTTGTTCCAGCTCCATTCCCAACTTAATGGAACGTTGGTGTGGTAAAGAGGGCTTTCCAGCTGAAAGGTTTGCGCAGTGGCTACAGGAGCAGCCGGTAAGGTTTTAGTCCAGAAAAGGGCTGAAAGAGAACCTTGTTGGACCAGCATAGCTAAAAATAAGAATACAAGGCTGTTTTTGCGAGTTAAAATTTGTGCGAACATAGTGTTACTCCCCTGCTATTGTGGTTGACAGTCCAATGGTAGGAACTGCGAGTAATTCAAGTGCGAGACGGGTTACTACGGGAAGGCCGATAGCCAGACCCCAACAAATGTGGGATGGTTGCATATATCTGACCGCGTCCGGCTGGAGCTTTGTGTGTACAGGAGCATCCTCGGTGGCCATTTTGTAATAAATTCCCATTAAGAGGGCTATGCCACAACCAATCCAAGAAGCTGTTTGTAACGTGCCTTTGGATCGCACGAGAAAGCTTGCCAGGGAAGTGGTTAATTGAGGGGAAAAGATCGGTTTGCTAAAAAGAGGGTAGGTCTTTTGTGCAACGGTTTTTGTTACCGTTGCAGCTGCTTGGGCCCCATGGGCTTGGTTAAAAAGACCACCAAGCGATAGTGTGCACATAATTGATAATGCTATTTGTCTATAAGTCATAAGTTCCTGCTCTTAGTAGTAGTGTTTTGGACTATGTCTTAAACTATGTAACTCATTATGCCAGAAGATTCTTGTTGGTCAAAGGCAATCGGAAAACGAGCTTTAGCAGAGGTTAAAGATGAATGTTAGGCTTCTTGTCTTGCGGCGGGTGCTACGGTCTGCGTGCTCTTGGAGCAATTGAAGCAGGCCCGTATTGCCTGTCGCAGCGAAAGCCAGCAGTAGCAGATGAGACATTGCTGCTCCCGTCTCGTGTTGAGTGCGTTGGGGGCGTAGGTCTTCTTATCTGTTTGAACCACTTCGATCAATGCTCGGGGCAGAAGCAGCACAGGTAAAAATGCCAAAAGAGGCTTCCAAGAAGTTGTGGCAATAGCTGTGGCCAGGATGCTGCAGAGTGCATAATCTCTCGCTCTATTCAGGAAAATGGCGTGGTCTATCATGGAGTCGATTATGGGGGCCCGCTTTATTGCGTAATCATCAAAGGTGACGAAGCCGTCTTGGAACTCGGGGTGATCGTATTGCTTTTTGTAGAGCTTATTATCTTGTCCTAGTCGAACAACGTGATAGATATATTTTAGTAAAAATGTGGTCATGACTGTTCCTCCAAGGTAAAGGAGCGTCTTGCGGTTGGCCATCCAAACGTTAAACCCATTTGTTAACAGTGAGCGGGATGTCATGCATGTTTTCTTTGTTACTTGTAAGACCTGCTGTGCACCCTGTGCTGGCTGGAAAAAACCGCTCAAGAGGCAGAGGTAGATGATCGCGAGGAACTTGTCGTGTCTTGTCATACTATGCCCCCGTTTAACTATTCTGGTACTTTTTGAGTTACTTAACCTGACATTCTTACTGTACCAAAAAGGTTTTATGTGTCAAAAGCGAACAGGATTCTAGCTCTCATAAGGGTTTGAGACGAAAAACGAGATAGGAATCGGTACCCTTGAATTTGGTTGGGCCAGTACTGAAGGGTCGGGAGTAAGAGTGAATGTTATGGTGAGGTTTGGCTCTTTGTAGTAGGCGGGAAATGAGCGAAAGGGTGATGCTGCCTGAATTGCCCGCAGAACCGCCTGGTTAAAGTCTGGCATGCCATCGCTTGCGAGAATGCGCATGTCTAAGAGCTTTCCAGAAGCAGCAAGGTTAATCTGTACGACCAGGCGACGTGGAACATCGCAAGGTGCTTCATGAATTCCCTGCTTGTTGAGCTCATAGCCAATTGAGTAACCGATAAACGATATGTATTGCCTCGTCTTAAAATTTTTAAATTCTTGGTTTACAACCGTAGTGAGTCCATCTTTGGTTCCATGAGCTGTCTCAGACGCCTGGTCGCTTGCCATCGCGTTAAAATTGGGATGGTAAGCAAGTGCTTTGCCAAAGCTTGTTGCGATCCCGTCTTTTTCAGTATAAGCCGTTTGGTGACTTTGCTGCGAACTAGTTTGTGCACTGGAGTTTTGTGATTCTCGATTCTGAGACTCTTGAGTCGTGGACTCTCGAGCCGGCGACTCTTGGTTTGCCCACGATGAACGAGCTCGGGCAAATGAATGCGGCTTAAGCGACTCTTGCTGGGTAGGTGCTTTATTCTTTCCCTTCTCTGAGCCAAAGGGCGCTGGCATGCTTTTCGCTATTTGTTCCTCTTCATCTTCAGAAAAGACGGGTGGTGCGAGCAGCGAAACTTTCTCGGGTGCTTTGGTTTGAGGTAGAGCTTGTTGACGTTGGGACTGGGGTTGCGCAACTGTTTGTTGCCCCGGTGCTCGGGATTGTAATGCACGGGGAGGGAGCATGACGACTTGAGCCTCTTTGCGGTTGGTAAAAAAGGGAATTTTATGATCGGAGCCAAACTTATTGAGTATAATAAGCACGATTAGAAGAACGTGAAGCGCAAGAGAAATCGTAAGTGCGATAGCGCGTGGGGTGGCGAATATGAGCATACAGATTTTTACATCCTTTATCGTTATTGCCTTTAGCATAGCCAAGAGGGCTGTGAAAGAGAAGAATATCTCAAAAAGATTGCGAAAAATACACAGAGCTATCCCCTGCTTTGAGGGAGCTCTTAAGAATTAATAGAAAGAGAATGCGTGGTATTAAGAGATAATAGAGGCTTGCCCGTTTCTCTTTTTAATGTGCCACGTTTGATTGATCAAATGGTCGCCATCACGGTGTTGATGCAAAAAGCGTTCAATCTCTTGGAAAAATCCGAGCGATGGGGTGAATGGGACTCCTTCTTCACAAATCCAATGGAGAAGAACCCGTTTTTGTAAGTAGGGATGGAGTGTGAAGAGCTTAGACAGATCAAGAGTTATATGATCTTCTCTGTGCTCTACAAGCTTGGCAAACGTTTCTTGTACAATCTCATTCACAAAATCATTTGCTTCTGCCAAGTTGCCCATCGTGTTTTGCAAAATAGCAGGAAAGCGCTTGTCGCAGTTTGCTAACAGTGGGAGCGCCATTGTGCGAATGCGGCTTCGTAGATATTTTTCGGCGTGGGAGTTTGAAGCGTCAAGCTTGAAAGAGATGTTGTTGGCATTGAGATAAGCAATAATTTCAGATTTACTTAATCCCAATAATGGTCGAATATAGTCGCCATGCAGTGGTCGCATGCCGGCAAGCCCCTCAAGCCCTGAACCGCGAGCAAGTCGAATAAAAAATGTTTCATATTGATCATCTTGGTGATGTGCAAGCGCAATGCGTGCTGGTTGTGCGCTATTGGTTTGATGCTCGCGCAAGAGTTGGGAGAAAAAGAGACGACGCATGCGGCGGCCAAGATCCTCTTGCGATCCATTGAATTTTACTTTACCGGTAAAATCGCGCGCATGAGCGTGGACAAAAGGAACGTTGAGCTTTTCTGTCATCTGCTGGCAAAAGAAAAGATCATCTTCTGCTTCCGCGCGCCAGCCATGGTTTAAATGGGCAGCAATGAGGGTGAACTGTTGTGAGCATTGGAGCTGTGCAAGTATATGCAGTAAAAAGGTTGAGTCGGGTCCACCAGAAAACCCCAGGATGACCGAAGTCCCTGGGGTTATCAGATTATGCGCTTTGATAAATTCTTCTACTTTATTGATTACCATAGTTGCTTAGACATCAAGGTTTTTCGCAAACTGTCCGTTTTCTTCAATAAACTCTTTGCGAGCGGTGACGTCATCTCCCATAAGATTGTTAAACCAAAGCTCAGCTTTCTGAGCATCTTCAATTGTAACTTGTAACAGGTTTCTGGACTTTACATCCATCGAAGTTTCCCACAATTGCTCTGGGTTCATTTCACCAAGACCTTTATAACGTTGAATCGTCATAAATGGCTTGCTGAGCGTGGCAATTGTTTTCAAAATATTCAAAATTCCTTTGCCTTCATAGGGCTTGTCTTTACCAATGATAGAGATTTTCCATGGTTGTTCAAGGTCGGTAAGCGCTTGGAACTTTTCTACAAGGGTGAAAACCGGTTTGTTAACAAAGAAAAGCGTATTAATACGCCAGTTTCGGTTTCCTTGTGTATCGGTAAAGGTAATAGAGGAAGGAGCATTTTCAGGTACGACACCCTCTTCATTTGCTTGCGGGTGCGCCAACGATACAACGTACCGTGGGTAGGAGCGTGCTAAAGTTGCCGTGATCATATCAAGATCGTGGTATGACTTTGGATCAAGCGAAGCAAGGCAGCCGATCAGTACGTGGCATTGTTCAATCGTCAATTTAAACTCATAGGCAGTATCAACGAGCAGGAGCTCATATGCTTGTACTTGGCGTAAAAGTCCATGCCAAAGATCTTCAGATATCTTCTTGGTGTTAATTTCGATTTCCGTTTGGTCAAAAGCCCAGTCGAGCAAAAAGTATTTAAGCGCGCCGTCATCTTTGAGGTATTGTTCTTTCTTGCCAATCTTTGCTTTATACAGTGGTGGTTGGGCGATGTAGACATAGCCATGTTCAATAATGGGGCGAAGATAACGGAAGATGAAGGTGAGTAAGAGCGTACGAATATGTGACCCGTCAACGTCAGCATCGGTCATTAAAATGATTTTGTGGTAGCGTGCTTTTTCGATGTTGAACTCTTCACCCATGATACCGCAGCCGATTGCAGCAATCAGTGCTTTAATTTCTTCGTTTGAAAGAATCTTTTCGAGACGTGCTTTTTCTACGTTTAAAATCTTACCTCTGAGAGGCAAAATTGCTTGCGTATGACGGTCACGTCCTTGTTTTGCTGAACCACCTGCAGAGTCACCCTCAACGATGAACATTTCAGTAAGTGTTGGATCCTCTTCTGAACAGTCGGCGAGCTTTCCTGGCAAAATTGTTGATTCAAGAACTGTCTTTCTACGAGTCAGTTCACGAGCTTTTCGCGCTGCCTCTCGTGCTTGCATAGCAAGGGAAGCCTTTTGTAGAATTTTTTTGGCGACCGTAGGATTTTCTTCAAAATAGGAATCTAAGAACGCAAAGGTTGCTGATTCAACGATACCTTTGACATCGCTATTACCCAGTCGCCCTTTGGTTTGTCCTTCAAATTGTGGCTCAGCAACTTTAATGTTGATAACGCAGGCAAGCCCTTCACGAACATCTTCGCTTGAAAAGCTTTCACCTTCCTTGAAGATACCAAATTCTTGGGCACGTTTGTTACATACTTTTGTTAAAGCGCCTTTAAATCCAGCAACGTGTGTTCCGCCGTCGATGGTATTAATGTTGTTTACAAATGAATAGAGTTGTTCAGCATAACCATCATTATATTGGAGTGCTACTTCAAGGTCGTACGTTTCCCCTTCTTTGTGGAAGAAGATGATTTCGGGGGTAACAACCTGTCTGCCTTTGTTGATATCTTGGATAAATGAAACAATACCGCCTTCAAAAAAGTAGTCGTAGGTTTGGTCGGTAGTTTCGTCTGTGAGGGTAATTCTTACCCCTTTATTAAGATAAGCAAGTTCTTTAAAGCGGGCAGCCAATACTTTGCCGTCAAAGGCAGTTGTTTCGGTGAAAATGAGATGGTCGGGCTTAAAGCTAACCGTCGTCCCACGTTGAGTTGCCGTACCAGTTACTTTCAGAGGGAACTGTGGCTTGCCTCGTTTATACTGTTGTTCAAAGATTTTGCCATCACGGTAAATTTTTAAATCAAGTTGTTCGGAGAGTGCGTTAACGACCGAGATTCCAACACCGTGTAATCCGCCGGAGTATTTGTATGAGTCTTTGTCGAACTTACCGCCAGCATGTAATTTGGTCAGGGCAACCTCGGCTGCTGAGATCTTTTCGCCAGGGTGCATGTCGGTGGGAATACCGCGGCCATTATCTTCAACGCGGCAGAATCCGTCTTTGGTTAAAAAAACTTTAATGGTGTCGCAATGACCGGCTAATGCTTCGTCAACGGAGTTGTCGACGACTTCGTAGACAAGGTGATGCACGCCCGCTTGGCCTGTGGTTCCGATATACATACCAGGTCGTTTACGGACTGCTTCAAGTCCTTCCATGACTCGAATAGACTGGGCGGAGTATTCTGGATTTGTTTTTATATCAGGCGTTTTTGTTGACATAGGCAGCTTCTCTCCTCGGCATAAGCGGTTACTTTATATGATCCAAGTATAGGTCAAAACACCCTTTTTTTAAAGCGAAACTCTTGGCAAAAAAATGGAGCAAGAACTGGTGGCGTTTTGGGGTCACCAACAAGTTCTAGCATAAGAGCAATTTGGAAAGCGAGAGTTTGATTTTGGGTTTAGCGAAGATGATCTTCGACAAACTTGAGCACTTGTTCAGCGTGATCAATAGAGCTTTTGAGCGTTGTTTTTTCTGGGAGAGCTACATCGTTAGGATAGCGAATGTCAGGTCCAAAGGGATTTAACATTTCGGCTTCGTGTTCAAGCTGTTTAAATGCAGGAACTTCCACTGAGCAGCTTTTGATAAGCATGGTCAGGTCGTGTGTTTTTTGAACGGGTCGTTGTTTGCGGATGAGAAAAGCTTTAAGCGCTTTTTCTGCAGATTGTTGGCAGAGAAAAAATGCCATGGAGCAGATTTCATTTTCTTGAGAAAGAATTTTTGCAGCCTTTAAATCTTGAAAGGCGTATTGGATCCACTGGTCATACCCTGGCGATGTATGGATACATGAGGCGAGCAATAATTGAACGGTAAGTAAGATAGAAAATTTGTTTAACACGGTTGAGCCCTTTTGCAAATCATGATGAGAGACTGGCTATTTCTATTAATTTTATTATAATTCAAAGCAATTAAATTGTAAAATTTGCCTATTTGTAACGATTCCTGCCCGCTGAGTCTCTTGAGCTTGAACTCGGCATGGTTTCTTGAGGTTTTTTATGGAACAAACGTATTACGCAGAATTCAAAGTCTCGAACTTCGGGATCATGCTTGCGCTCTCTGATGGCCAAAGCCTGACGGGTCTCTATGTTATCGGGCAAAAACATGCGCCTCAGAAAGACAACTTTTGGCAGCACGCCCCAGAACTTCCCATTTTCGTAACGCTTGCGACCCAACTTCAGGAGTTTTGCTCGGGTAACCGAAAGCAGTTCAATATCCCGTATCGTTTTGCTTGGGGTACGCCATTTCAAAATAAAGTCTGGCAAGCTCTTGCCCAAATCGCCTATGGGCAAACGACAAGCTATGGGTCTTTGGCAAAGTCATTGGGTTTTTCCAAAAGTGCCCGCGCGGTTGGGTCTGCTATTGGCCGTAACCCGCTGTTGGTTATTGTCCCCTGTCATCGGGTCGTGGGAAAGAATGGTGCGCTTACGGGCTTTGCTGCAGGGCTCGAGCTTAAAGCGTCTCTGCTGAATCTTGAATCTCGAAGTGCGGGATCGTTGGCTTAAAAGCTACTCTTGCCAAAAATCTAAAAATCGTCATACTGGTTGGACTTTACCTATGGGGGTTATATGTCCACAACCATGCATGAGCGAGATGTTGAAATGATGCAAAAAGCCCTTGCTTACGCCAAACGGGCGGGCAAGGCAGGTGAGATTCCTATCGGAGCAGTTGTCGTTGATGCCAAGGGGCAGATCCTGGGTGCGGGAGCAAATCGGGTTGAAGCAACCCATTGCCAAAGTGAGCATGCTGAAGTGCGTGCTATCAACAAGGCCTGTCGCCGCCAGGGAGACTGGCGACTTGATGGCTGTACCTTGTATGTCACTTTAGAACCGTGTATGATGTGTATTTCGTTGACTGCTTTAAGCAGGATTGAACGGGTGGTTTTCGGTGCCCCTTCTCCGGTATTTGGCTATCGTCTTGACAAAGAAGGTGCCCTCACGCTATACACTAAGCGTATTAAGAATATCACAGAAGGTGTGCTCGCTGAGCCGGCCTCTCAATTATTGAAGGATTTTTTTAGACAAAAGGATGATAGGAAATGAACACCAATTTAGTCCAGGTTAAAAAGAAATTGACAGCCCGTAAACAAGAAATTGAGCAGGAATTGAATCGGCTTAATGAAGAACGGATGACCATTGAAGTTGTTCAAGATCCAACCGACCAGGCAACCCTCTCAAATTTTGAAGATCTTAACATCTCTATCCAAAAAACAGAACGGGAAGAGTATGATATGATTCTCAAGGCCCTTGAGATGATTGAAACCGGTTCCTATGGTGTCTGTATCGATTGTAGCGCCCCTATCTCAGAAAAGCGCTTACAGCTTTACCCTAATGCTACTCGCTGTATCTCTTGCCAAGAGGCCCATGAGGGTGGCTTAAGCTGATAATTGAGTATTTTGCTTACTTTGGTATACTTCTTACGGAGTGCCGATGTAGCTCAGTGGTAGAGCAATTGATTCGTAATCAGTAGGTCAGCGGTTCAAATCCGCTCATCGGCTCCAGTCGTATCGGCCATAGTTTTGGCGACGGCTGAATGGTAATAATATTTTTTTCTCTCAGCAGGTGGAGTTTATAAAAGTTATGGAACTTTCCAAACGAGGAAATATCCCAGTCAAAACAGGCGCCAAGGGCGTTGTTTCCAATGGTGTTGGTCGTCGCAAAGCTGCCGTTGCCCGTGTATGGGTTATGCGTGGAGCTGGCGCGGTTAACGTAAATGGTAAAAACGTTGAACAATATTTTGATACAGACATTGCTCGCTTAGCAGCGGTCAAGCCTGTCTCAATTATGCCTGAATTCTTCAAACGATATGACATCCAAGTCAATGTTCAAGGTGGTGGCCTTCATGCGCAAGCTGATGCTGTCAAACTTGGTATTGCTCGTGCTGCAGTCAAGATCGATGAAGAAGCTCGTGGCTTATTGCGTGCCAATGGTCTTTTGACAGTTGATTCTCGAGTAAAAGAACGTAAGAAGTACGGACAAAAAGCTGCACGTCGTAAATTCCAATTCGTCAAACGTTAATAACGTATGGTTGCAGGCCTAGAGCTCATGATTGCCTGCGGGAGTTGAAGTCATGTGTTGCGTGATTGGGTATATTGGTTCAAAGCCGAGTAGGTCTTTGGTAATCGATGGTTTAGCCCGACTTGAATATCGCGGGTATGACTCGGCCGGTTTTGCCTGTCTTAATGATGGGAGTGGCAAAATTCAGGTCGTCAAAGCTGTCGGTGGCGTTGATTGTCTTGTGCGGCAATGTTCTGAGGAGCCGATTGACGGCTTTTTGGGCGTTGGGCACACGCGTTGGTCAACGCATGGGGTTGTGAATATTGAAAATGCACATCCTCATACTGATTGCCATGCTGGGGTTGCTGTTGCCCATAATGGGATTATCGAAAACTTTATTGAGCTGCGTGCCCAATTACAGGCTTCAGGACATCTGTTTAAAACAGGAACGGATACTGAAGTCATAGCCCATGTTCTTGAACAGGAATTAGCTGCTACGTCCAATCTGAACCAGGCGATACAACAGACGGTTAATCGCTTTGAAGGAGCATATGCTTTTGTTGCGCTCCTGCAAAGTCACCCGGATGTTCTGGTTGCCGTTCGCCGTCGTTCTCCCTTATGCATTGGGATCAGTGACGAAGGGGCATTTATTGCGTCCGATCAAATTGCCTTTGCGGGCAAGGCGCGCGAAGTAGCTTTTTTGCCTGATGGTTCCTATGCACTTGTCTATAAAGATCGCTTTGAGGTTTATGATTTTTCCGGCAAACGCTTAACGCTTGCTGTTGAACCGCTTACCTTGTCCTGGGAACAGGGAGGTAAGCAGGGATATGAGCATTTTATGCTCAAAGAAATCTATGAACAGAAACGGGTGATTTTTGATACGGTCAAGGCTATGCGCACTTCCGGCCATCTGCTTGATGTTCAGCTCGGTGTTTCCTATGAATACCTGCGTGACGTCGAACATATTGTTTTGGTAGGTTGTGGTACTTCATGGCATGCGGCTCATGTAGCTAAATTCTTTTTTGAAGGGTTATGCACTATTCCCGTTACGGTTGGTCTGGCTTCTGAATTTAAGCATCGAGAGATTTTTTTATCACCCAAGTCACTTTGCATTGCTATTTCTCAATCGGGCGAAACTGCCGATACCCTTGAAGTGGTACGGTTGTTGACCGCTCGCGGAGTTCCAACGGTTGCATTGACCAATGTTGCTTCAAGCACTATGGTACGGGAATCACAGGGGTTTTTATTAATGCATGCTGGACAAGAGATTGCCGTTGCTTCTACAAAATCATTTACTGCACAATTAGCCTCGCTTTTTCTGTTAGCGCATATGATCGCTCAACAGAAGGGTTTGGTTTCAGCAGGTGAGGCGGTTGCAGCGCAAGAAGAGCTCTTGATTGCAGCCGAAGTGATGGAAAAGACGATGGAGACCTATAAAGATTCTATCGAAAATGTTATTGCTCCTCGGTATGCGCATGCTCCCCATACACTCTTCTTGGGACGGCATCTGGCACATGTGCTTGCACAAGAGGCGGCACTTAAGCTGAAAGAAATAGCCTATATCTTTTCGGAAGCATATCCTGCAGGAGAGCTCAAGCATGGACCGATTGCTCTGGTAGAAAAAGGGCTGCCTGTTTTTGTTTTCTCGGTGCTTGACCCGATTATTTACAAAAAGCTTGTATCAAATGCACAAGAAGTAAAGACCCGTGGTGGCAACATTATCGCCTTTGCTTTTGCTGGGCAGGATGAGTTGATTTCCATCGCTGATACTGTTTTTATCTTTTCACCGGTACACCCATTATTGGCACCACTTGCTATGGTTGGTGTTATGCAGCTTCTGGTCTATCGCATTGCATGCGAGCTGAAGCGGCCTATTGATAAACCACGTAATTTAGCAAAATCGGTAACAGTCGAATAACCTATTTTTCTGTGCAACGAAGGGGGCGAAACGATTATGATTAACGAATCAGAGTCCCGTAGTGAGCAACCTGAAGTAGTTGTTGTGACCGGTATGTCGGGAGCGGGGAAAAATACGGTCCTGCATGCGCTTGAAGACAGTGGTTTCTTTTGTATCGACAATTTACCCTTATCATTTGTCCAACTCTTTTTTGCCTCACTCGATCACCTTGCCATTGAAGGGGAAGATACTCCCCATCGGCGTATGGCGTTAGGCGTTGATATTCGCAGTGGCAGTGCGTTAGAAGAAGTTGCAACGTGTATTGGCCAAGCGCGTGAGCGTGGCTGCTCTGTTAAAGTTATTTATGTTACTGCGTCACTAGCAACACTGGTTAAACGTTTTCAAGAGACGCGGCGTAAGCACCCTCTGGGAGACATGCTTGACGTGCATGATGCACTTGCGCGTGAGCGAACGCTCTTAGAGCCGCTTGAGCGCTGTGCAGACCAAGTGGTTGATACTGATCAGTTAACGATTCATCAGCTGCGTTCGCTGGTACGTAATCTGCTTGGTGAGCAGGGGCGTGCACCGCTCATTGTTTCGCTGACGTCATTTGGTTTTAAATATGGTGTTCCTGCCGAACAAAATTTTGTTTTTGATCTTCGTTCACTTCCTAATCCCTTTTTTATTCCTGAGCTCAAGCCACTGGACGGGACTGATGGCCGCGTGCAGCAGTTTTTATTTGAACAGCCTGAGGTGCTTGAATATTGGGAAAAGCTGATCGACTTCTTTGCGTTTGCCATTAAAGCTGCTGATAAAGAAGGTCGTTCTTCGGTTCATATCGCCATCGGATGTACGGGCGGTCGCCATCGTTCGGTTGCATTTGTGCAAAGGCTTGCTCTTATCCCCCTTGAACAGGTACACTTTTTTATAAAGCACCGTGATCTTGTTAAAGATCTTGGATAAGCGAAGGGGCGAGAGCTCTATTTTGTAAAAAAAAAGCGGGGGGTTGGGGGCTGCCAAAGCCCCCGCACTCCCCCAAGTCGCCGGAACGTAGCTGAAAGCGAAGTGTAGGCATGGGAAGGGCTGTCATGAAACTTGGACATATATTCTTGGGCGGAATCGCTCTGCTTGAACTCTGCTTTTTTATCAGCTACAGTATCTGGGGAAGACACGGGTTGCAATCAATGCGTGTGCTTTCTGAAAAAAACTTAGTTATTGAACGAGAAATTGCTCTCGTTGAGCAGGATATTGCTAAACTTACCGATGAACTTGAAGATTGGGAACAGTATCCATTCTTTAAAGAGCAGCATGCTCGTCAACAGCTACAAATGGCTCAAAATGACGATGAAGTATTTCTAATCTAGGTGATTAATTATGATCTTTATACTCGCTCCATTACCCTACGCGTTTACCGCGTTGGAACCCTATCTTGATGCTAAAACGCTTGAAATTCACTACACCAAGCACCACCAAGCGTATGTAAATAATCTGAACGAAGCGCTCAAAAAACATCCTGAGCTTGAGAAAAAAACATTGCGTGAACTGATAACTGATCTTAAGGCGGTACCAGAAGATATTCGTGAGTCAGTGCGCAATAATGGCGGTGGTCATTTTAACCATACGCTCTTTTGGGATACGATGTGTGCTGGAGGAAGTAAGCTTTCTTCGGGAAAACTTTCCCAAGCGATTGATACAAGCTTTGGCAGTTTTGAAGCGTTTCAGCAAAAATTTACTGAGATTGCTAAAAAACATTTTGCCAGTGGTTGGACCTTTTTGGTAACTGATCCAAAGGGAAAACTGTCGATTGTCGATACACCAAATCATGACACGCCACTTGCTCAAGGGCTTGAGCCGCTCTTGGTTATCGATGTGTGGGAACATGCCTATTATCTCAAGTTCCAAAATCGTCGACCAGAATTTGTTGAAGCATGGTGGCATGTGGTAAACTGGAGTTTTGTAGAACAACAGTATGAACACTTTCTTACCAAGCACAACTAGTGAACTCTTCTAAAATTCGCGGTGAAAAATATCTCTGGCAGGTGCCTGTCTGTGACCAACAGCAGGTATATACGCTTGCAAGCTCAACCCATATGGCGGTACCACTTATACAAACGTTGGTAAACCGTGGGATGCAAACGCATGATGAGCTTGAACGTTTTTTGTTTACCTCTCGTGAGCGGGATGTTGCATCAGCAAC
>CAYYBE010000002.1:0-127674 GCA_964470345.1 uncultured Candidatus Babeliaceae bacterium
AAACATAGTCGTCGCCTAATGCATTAACAAATGCTTCGTTCAATTTTGTTGCGGTATGGGCTGCATCATCAGGAAACTCTTGCGAAAAAAGAACTCCGGTGCCACTCGTACGAACTTTGCCAAGAGGAATTGTGTAGATCGATGATGGCTGATTCAAACTTACTTGAGCAAGACCTGCATTATTGATGTACACAAAATTGTCAGTATTGGGTGCAGCAGTCGTTGTCGTTGTTAACCAGTTTACCAATTTCAGATTATCAACCCCTGCCGTTGTTTGCATCAGATAGCCACTACCAGCAGAAACAGTAACAACCAACGATGCTGATGATGCAGAGAGCAGACCACCTTCAAGCACACCGAGGTTCGTACCATCATTCAGCGCGGGCGCAACGTTAGTTATCACATCAAAGGTACGTCCTATATTGAACGGCGCTAAGGTTGTTAAGCCACCATCAGTTGGTTTCGTTAATAAAAGTGCAAGATGAGAAACTGCGGGATCAATCGACACTTTTGCACTATCAAATTGACCGGAGATAGAGCCTTGAATCTGAGCGTCAGTCACGACGATATCATTCGTATTATTTGCTGCAATAAAACCAAAGAGTGTTAATCTCGACCCGAACATGAACGGTGTCGCTTCAATTGCACGCTCATAGCCACTGACACTTGCATTACCAATTTCTACGAGAGCTCCAAAGAGCATTGAGAGAAAGCGTGAACCTGTCGCTGGAGCAACCGTGGTAGAACCACAGCGTAAACTTCCTGCAAAAAAGAATGAACCTGGTCCGCGGACAAAAGCGACCTTTCCATTTGCTGCAGGAGCACCGGTTGTAAATTGACTGACCAAAACACCAGCAGACTGAGGATAGGCTCCATCGGTAATATCAAAAACCGTATTCATCACCGCTGAGTCAAGAACTTCACCAATAACAATCGTCACAAACGCGCTTTGTTTTGGTAAAGCACTATTATCAACTCTGACGCCAATATCATTTGAACCAAAGTCGATATTATAGATCGTTATCTCACCACCCGTTACACCGATAGCTGCTTTGCCAGCTCCTGTTGCACCCTGTAACGTCAGTTGTTGAAGGAACGAACGGGTTAACGGATAGTCAACGGTAAGCAGATCTTGGTTTGGATCATTTGCCTGTAAGATGACTGATCCTTCATTCAGACCAACAATACTCACATAGGGTTTGAGCGCTACCGGATTATCTTCACCATAAATACCAGGGGCTACTGAGACAAGATAGAGATTGGTTGGGCTTGCGTCAGTAATTGCCGCTAATGCTGCTTTAACAGAACTAAATTGGTTTGGTGCCGTCAAAAGCCCTTTATGAACATAGAGAATATTTTGTGGTGATACGTTTGCAAACAGATCATAGACCGGAGCTCTGAACGTTGAGGTTCCCACTACGTCGAGTCCATTGGCTGTAATCACCTGTGCCGCAAAGCTACCACTTCCATCACGCAGAACAAGCGTGTTGGGTACATTGCTACTCGTTGCTCCAAACAGCGGGCCAAACGGCACCGTTGCTTGGGTAACGTTACCTGAGCTATCGATCGCTAAGATACTATCGGCAGCAGTTGTCGATGGATTTTGGAAAAGGCGTAATGCAGGCGCTTGCGTCGTGGCCTGTCCCGTAACGATAACTGCTGGCTCTGCAGCGCTTGTTGCTACGCGAAGCTGGCCGGTCATCGTGTCGCCAATTTTTAATACGTTTGCCGATGCCGCACCAGAAACGTTACCTACGATATTTCCAGTGACATCACCAAGCAGATTGCCGACGACGTTGCCTGTTACATTACCAAGTACGTTACCAACTAAGTTGCCCGTAACATTACCCGTTATATCACCAAGAACGTTACCAACAACGTTGCCCGTAACGTTACCTAGTAAGCTCCCCGTTACGTTGCCACTGACGTTACCCGTTACATTGCCAATGAGATTGGCGGTAATCACACCCGCAGCAAAGTTGCCCGAGCTGTCACGTAACACCAGTGTGTTGGGGACATTCGTACTCGTGCCCGCCGTTAAAAAGCCAACATTTGTTGGCGTCGTAGTAACGTTGCCCGAGCTGTCAATTGCTAAAAGATAATCTTGATCTGATGCTGGTGCGTTGGTAAGCAGCTGCAATGCCGGCGCAGTTGCGTTCATAATGCGCAAACTTCCCGTCATCGTGTCGCCGATTTTTAAGACGTTTTCCGACGCCGCACCGCTCACGTTACCAACAACATTGCCAGTTACATCACCCAACAGATTACCTGCAACATTGCCCGTTACGTTACCAAGAACATTACCTACTAAGTTACCCGTAACGTTACCCGTCACGTCACCTAAGACATTACCAACAACGTTACCCGTCACATTACCCAGTAAGCTGCCAGTAACCTGGCCACTGACGTTACCCGTTACATTGCCAATCAAATTGGCAGTAACAGTTGATGCAGCGAAATTGCCAGAGCTATCACGCAAGACCAGTGTATTCGGAATATTAGTACTCGTACCCGCGGTTAAGAGGCCCACGGCAGTTGGCGTTCTTGTGACGTTGCCCGAGCTGTCAATCGCCAAAAGATAATCTGCGTCTGATGCTGGACTGTTCGTAAGCAGCTGCAATGCAGGAGCAGTTGTGTTCATAATGCGCAAACTTCCCGTCATCGTGTCGCCAATTTTCAAAACGTTTTCTGATGCGGCACCGCTCACGTTACCAACAACGCTACCCGTTACATCACCAAGCAAATTACCCACGACGTTGCCCGTTACGTTACCCAGAACATTACCTACTAAGTTACCCGTAACATTACCCGTCACATCACCGAGAATATTTCCAACGACATTACCCGTTACATTGCCCAGCAAGCTGCCCGTTACGTTGCCACTGACGTTACCTGTTACGTTGCCAACGAGATTAGCGGTAATTACACCCGCGGCGAAGCGGCCAGAGCTGTCACGAAAAACGAGCGTGTCGGGAATATTGGAACTGGTACTATTGATTAAAAGGCCCACACTTGTTGGTGTCGTTGTGACGTTGCCCGAGCTGTCGATTGCTAAAAGATAATCTGCGTCTGATGCTGGTGCGTTGGTAAGCAGCTGTAATGCCGGAGCAGTCGTATTCATAATGCGCAAGCTTCCCGTCATCGTGTCGCCAATTTTTAAGACGTTTTCTGATGCAGCACCACTTACGTTACCAACAACATTGCCGGTGACATCGCCAAGCAAATTGCCGACGACGTTGCCCGTGACGTTACCAAGAACATTACCTACTAAGTTGCCGGTTACGTTACCTGTCACGTCACCTAAGACGTTACCAACAACGTTACCCGTTACGTTACCGAGCAGGCTCCCCGTTACTTGACCACTCACATTACCCGTGACGTTGCCAATAAGATTGGCAGTAATCACACCCGCAGCGAAATCGCCAGAGCTGTCACGAAAAACAAGCGTTTCGGGAATATTGGAACTTGTGCTATTGATTAAGAGACTCACTTGGGTCGTTGTCGTTGTAACATTACCCAAAGTATCGATTGCTAAAAGATAATCTTGCGCTGACGCTGGTGCGTTGGTAAGCAGTTGCAAGGCCGGCGCGGTTCCGTTCATGATACGCAAACTTCCGGTCATCGTATCGCCCGTTTTCAAAACGTTTTCCGATGCGGCACCGCTCACATCACCAACCACATTACCCGTTACATCGCCGAGCAGATTACCGGTTACATTACCTGTAACATTACCCAAAATATTGCCAACAACGTTACCCGTTACATTGCCCAGTACATCAGCAGTTATTGTTTGTGCTGCAAAATTGCCCGAAGCATCGCGCATTACCAATGTTGTTGGTACACTACTGCTCGTTGCCGACAACCATGTTAATTGTCCAAGCGTTGCCGATTGTGTAAGTACCTGATTTTCCGCTGTCCCTTGTTCAGTGGGGAGCAGGAGCGCATAGCTTGCATTAACCGTTGTTGGAGCATTGAGCCCAACAGAGTTCCCCGTACTGGTGCCATCATAGAATTGAATACCGCCGGTTGTTGTTACTTTACCTTCAAACGCAGCATCACCGGTTACCAACAGACCGCGACCAATAAGAACACCACCACGAACATCAAGCTCTCCATTAATGGATGAGTCACTGCGCGTTGCTAAGGTCCCCGCCTCAATACCACCTGCTTCAAGTTGCTGGATATAGGCACCACCAAGATCAATAATTTGCAAACGATCATCAGTGGCATTGATGACATAGGCATAGCGCCCCTGCACATAGAACGACTTCGGGTTGGTTCCATTGGTACTGATACTACTGACAATCTGCGGATTGGTTGGTGTACTAACATCAATAGCGATAATAAGATGACTTCCATTGGTGATCGTATAGACATACCGCCCTTGGGTATAGACATCCCACGGCTGTTGACCACCACCGGGAATCGTAAGAGTTCCTACAACGGTTGGATTGTTCGGATTACCGATATCAATAACTTGGAAGGTATCATTGCCTGAGCAGACCGCGTAGGCATAGCGCCCTTGCACGTCGAGTGATTGGGGAGCGCTTCCCACTCCAGTAGATACCACACCCACCGACAGAGGATGTTGCTGGTCATGTAAATCAATAACCTCTACTGCGTCTGCGCCTTTGTCGGTCACATAGGCATAGCGCCCCTGGACAAAGAGTGTTTCAACGCCCGTGAATTCACCCGCGATAACGCCAATTCTTAAGGGATGGCTTGGATTACTGACATCGATAACATTAAAATTTTGGCCACTCGTGTCAACAACATAGGCATAGGGGCCCTGCACATAAATAGATGTCGGTTGGCTCAAGATTCCCGACATAGTACTTATGACAAGTGGAGCGCTCTGATTACTCACATCAATAATTTGTAAAGTCCCCGAATTTGTCACGATATAGGCAAAGGTTCCATTGACGTGTATGGCATTCGGCTGCGCAGCAGTCGTTACGCGGCCCAAAGGAGTTGGGCTCTCTTGATTACTAACATCAATTACCTGGAGCGTATTGCTCGTACCATTGACAACGTAGGCATAGCGACCTTGCACAAAAATTTGATTCGGCCCGCTATCAGTTCCCGTACTTCCTCGTTGTAAAAATTTTTGACCGACCGTTAATTGCGTAAACGGCGCATCGGTTCCCATACCAACTCCCGTTGGATTGGCAACCAATTGTTCAAGAGCACCTGCAACCAAAGCAACAGAATCGGCAGTAGGGAAATATAATCCGGTCGTAGTATTACCGGCTTGATTAATCGCTGCAAAACCGGTTGAACCAGCATTAAGCGTTATGGCACTTGTTGCAAAATTACCGGAACTATCACGCAAGACTAAGGTGTTTGGAATATTAGAGCTTGTTCCAACTGCTAATGCACTAATCGTCGCCGTTGACCGTAGTATGTTACCTTGAGCATCAAGCATCAGCATGACGTCAGTTGGCTGTGAGGGCGGATTATTGAGTAAGCGCACTGCTGGCGCTTGCGTAGTCCCCTGCCCCGTCAGCACCAACGCTGCATCAGTTGCATCACTGATACGCAACTGTCCGGTCATCGTATCGCCCACTTTCAAAACGTTTGCTGAGGCCGCACCAGAGACATTACCGACTACATTTCCTGTAATATCACCCAGTACATTACCGATAAGATTGCCGTATACCGTACCGGTTACATCACCAAGCAAATTCCCAACAACACTGCCCGTTACATTCCCCAGCAAACCACCAAAAACCGTTCCTGAAAGATTACCCGTAACATCGCCCAAAAGATTTCCGACAACATTACCTGTTACATTACCAACTAAGCCGCCAAAAACCGTTCCGCTCACCGTGCCCGTTACGTTGCCAAGCAAACCTGCCGCAATCGTACCGGCAGCGAAATTGCCTGAGCCATCACGCAAGACAAGTGCATTGGGAACATTACCACTTGTTCCTGAAGCGCCGAGCGCATTAATCTGTACATTCGATTGGGTTACGTTTCCGGAACTATCGATTGCTAAAACAAAATCGGTCAATGCTGAGGGTGCATTGGTCACCAACTGCAACGCCGGTGCGCTCGAATTGGCAATACGCAATGTTCCAGTCATCGTGTCACCCGTGCGCAGCACGTTAGCTGATGCAGCACCAGAGAGATTTCCTATAACATCACCCGTCACATTCCCCGTATGATACCCAATCAAGTTTGCTGTCATGGTTCCGGCAGCAAAGCCGCCATCAATAAGATCACGCTGCACCAAAGCTCCCGGCACATTGCTACTGGTACCGCCAGAAACAGCACCAATCGTAATACCCGAGTTAATCAAATTTCCTGATCCATCTACGGCCAAAATTATATCTGAAGGGTTTAAAAAAGTTGGTAGGCCCAGCAAACGGAGCGGAGGTGCTTGCGTTGTCCCATCGCCGGTCAATACTGCTGCAGGAGCCGATGGCAGAGCCGTGCCAATAAATTCTTGCGCGTATGCCGTTGAGATATTCACAATAGGATTACCGGCCATATTCAGTGGTCCGGTAATCCGAGCTCCATTGGTCACGATCAAGTTTTTTGTCGTTACTGAGTTCACCACATCAAGGTCAGTATAGGTAGCGTGCGCGATATGCGTATGCTGCACATTGAGCGTATCGGTCGTCAATGTTTGGTTCACCACCATAGTGTCTGTTGCAAGATTGCGAAATCTTCCATCACGCAGTGCCTCTTGCGTCGGCAACGTTTGGGGATGTTGCGGAATATGGGCTGGAACGACCGTATGCCCCGGACGTGGTGATTTTTCTGGAATCTCTTTTTCAGGACTTTGGGGAAATGCGACACAAAAAAGCTGCGCCACTATAGCACATACTACTACTCGTTTCAGCTTCACGTTCTACTCCTTCAATGAAGGGATATCTCTTCAATTAATGAGTAGACTCTAGTCACAAATGAGTGCTTTAGTCAAGTTCTGGTAATCTCATACCACTATCGCTCACGCAGCGTCTTGAGCTGCGCCTGCATACTTGCAATCGTTACCAACAAATCTTGAATCGTTTTCTTTTGTGTTATAAACGTCGCTTGTAAACTACTGTCAGTTTGTAAGAGAGCACGTATTGTTCTCTGCTGACTTTCAAGCTGCTGCTGCTGTTTTTGCACCTGCTTAATCGTAGGAGCGTGCAACGTCGAGTCGATATAGTTCATAATTAATCCATTACTGTCACGATTAATAATCGTTGGATAGACCTGTGCAAGATCCTCTGCAATAAAGCCATACATGCCTTTTCCGCCACCATAGGCTTGTTTATAATCATATTTGACGGGAGTTAACGAGTAGAGCAGATCTGCTTCAGTTGTTAATGGCACAATATTTTCTTTAAAGCGACGGCTTGAAGAGAAGACACCAACGTTACCATTGGCATCAGCACCCAATTGCGTACCAAAAGTTCCGCTTGGAATATTCACTAAACGGAGCGGCGAAGTTGTTGCTGTTCCCGTGCCCGAACCCGTAGCATTGATCGCCGTTATCTGCCCTTGCACAGCAAGATTTCTGCCAATGATCGCGCCACCTTTAACATCAAGGTCATTACCAATTGCAACGCTACCACGTGTTGCAAGCGTACCTGTTTCGATACCCCCTGCTTCCAGCTGTTGGATATAGGTACCGCCAAGGTCAACAACTTGCATGCTGGCCGTATTGTAGTTAACTATGTAGGCATAACGTCCTTGCACACAACAGGCACGCGGCCCGCCACTATTTTTCATCGCACCAACTAGCAAAGGGTTGCTTGGTGTACTCACGTCAACAATGCTTAACATATTATTGGTAATGCCCGGGATATAGACATAGTTACCCTGCACGCAAATAGTACGTGGCGCAATAATATTGCCCAGTGTCCCTACAAGCACAGGGTTAGTTGGGTCTTTCACATCAATAACCGACATACTATTGGCACTCAGATTCGCGACATAGGCATAGCGCCCCTGCACGCAGACATCATGTGCACCACCAAGACTGCCAAGCGTTCCTACAATACTTGGAGCCGTTGGATTACTGACATCAATAATCGACAACGAACTCGCACCAAAGTTAGCGACGTAGGCATAGCGACCTTGTACGTACACACCCGCAGGACCATTCATACCACTTTGCGTCGCAACAATGTTTGGTGCGGCTGGATTACTCACATCGACAATCGACATCGTTGTCCCGCTACTCGAACCATAATTCCCTACATAGGCGTAACGGCCCTGCACATAGACACGATAGGGTCCAGTGAGACCTGTTTGTGTTCCTACAATAACAGGACTACTTGGGTTGCTGACATCAACAATAGTCATCGTATTCGCACCAAGGTTCGTAACATAGGCATAGCGCCCTTGTACATACATACCAATAGCCGATGTAAAACCTGCAAGATTTGCCTTAAGAGCAGGAGCATCTGGGTTACTCACATCAATAATTGTCATTACGCTCGCACCTTGGTTGGCTATATAGACATACCGGCCTTGAACATAAATAGCCGCTGGATTTGCTCCTGTCGCCGCACTACCCCTGACAGTACCAACCGTATTGGTTAATACAAGATCACCCAACACGCTGGAACTACCCGATGCCATAAACCCGCGGCCAAACGTTACGCCACCACGTACATCAAGGTCATTGCCAACGGCACAATCCTGTCGTACTGCTAACGTTCCTGTTTCAATGCCGCCCGTTTCAAGCTGCTGTACATAAGAACCACCAAGATCAACAACTTGCAGGGTATTGGCATTTCGATTAGCGACGTAGGCATAACGTCCCTGCACAAACACTGAAAATGGTCCAGCTGCAACAGAGATCGTATCCCGCACAACTGGGCTACTTGGATTGCTGACATCAAGAATTACCAACGTATTGCTCACATAATTCACTACATAGGCATAGCGCCCCTGTACATACACTCCATTAGGATTTGTTCCTCCTGTTCCAAACGCGCTTCCGACAAGGGATGGGTTGCCTGGATTGCTAATATCAATGATCGACATCAAATTACTTGTCTGGCCTACTATGTAGGCATAGCGCCCTTGGACATACAGAGCACCAACTCCAAACCCAATACCTGTTGCAAATACTTTCAGGAGTGAAGGGCTATTCGGATTACTGACGTCAATAATTGCCAGCGTGCCGCTATTCTGATTTGTTACGTAGGCATAGCGCCCTTGCACAAAAACATAAAATGGAGCTGAACCTCCGGTGGTAATAGTACTAACCACTAAAGGATTCGTTGGATTACTCACATCAACAATCGATAATGAACCTCCTGAATTTACTACATATGCATACCGTCCCTGCACATAAAGCCCAGCTAGCTGTCCACCAATCGTAGCGATACCCACGACCAAGGGGTTCGCAGGATTACTCACATCAATGATATACAAGAACCCATTTGTCGTTGGTACATAGGCATAGCGTCCCTGTACATGAACTGCAAAAGGATTCGAGTTTATGTCGACAACGAGCGATCCCACAAGCGTGAGGTTATTCGGATCACTGACATCAATAACAGACAAAGTCCCGGCAGTCGTATAATTCACTACATAGGCATAGCGTCCTTGTACATAGACAGAGGTCGGACTAGCACTTCCCGTTCCGGTACTGCCGGCAAGCGTAAGCTTTGCATCTACCGTCAATTGGGTAAATGGTGCCGTTGTACCAATACCAACGCCGGTACTGTTGGCGTATAATTTTTGCGCGCTATTGACCACAAGAGCAAGCTGATTGGTTCCGGGGGAATAAAGTCCCGTTGTTCCACTGCCCGCAAAGTTTAATGCGGGTGCTCCAGCTGTTCCTGCGTTGACGGTAAGAGCGCTGGCAGCAAAGCTCCCGGCTGCATTTCGCAATACACCGGCATTAGGAACATTCCCACTCGTTGCATTAACAATGATTGATGTTCGCGTTACATTCCCCGCGCTCGTGATTGCTAACAAAGTATCGGTAAGTGATGCAGTAGGTGCATTCACCAAGCGGAGCGGTGACGTGAAAGCGGTGCCTGAATTTCCTGACGCATTAATCGCCGCAATTTGCCCATTTACTTCCAGACTTCTTCCAATAACAGCACCGCCTTTTACATCAAGATCATTACCAACGGCAGCATTAGAACGCGTTGCTAAAGTACCTGCTTCAACTCCACCCGTTTCTAGCTGCTGAATATACGCACCGCCGAGGTCGATTACTTGGAGACCAGTAGTAGCATCAACAATATATGCAAATCGGCCTTGTACAAAAAGGCTTCTTGTACTACTTAAACCTAATGGAAACGGCGTTCCGACGACGAATGGGCTTGCAGGGTTGCTAACATCAATTACTGACAATGTCCCACTGATCGAATTCGTAACGTATGCGTATCGGCCTTGTACAAAGACAACAGTAGGAAAACTTCCTCCTGTTGGGAAAAAGGATCCTACGATACTTGGGCTAGCAGGATTACGCACATCAACAATCACCAGCGTGCTGCCAGTCTGATTTATTATATACGCATAGCGCCCCTGGACATAGATCGAAGCAGGAACATTCAATCCTGTTTGCGTTCCAATAAGTATTGGTTTGCTCGGGTTACTTACATCAACAATCAGTAACTTATTTGTTGTAGCATCAATAATATACGCATAAATCCCTTGCACATACAAACGATACAAGAAGGCAGCGCCTGGAATAGCCAAAGAACCAACAAGCGAAAGATTGTCGGGATTACTTGCATCGATAATATACAAGGTACCAGAGTTGTCTTGCACACTGTATACATATCGCCCCTGCACATAGGACGAAGATATTTGTGGACTTATCGTAATTGTTCCTCTTAAACTCGGACTACGTGGATTACTGATATCCAAAAGAGCAATCGTTCCCGAAGCATAATTCGTCACATAAGCATAATTTCCTTGCACGAATACAGCCCGCGGCGACGTTCCTCCTGTTGAGACCGGCGTTCCTATGACCATTGGGTTTGTTGGATCACTCACATCAATGACCTTTAACGTATTGGCGGTAGCATCAACCAAATAGGCATAGCGTCCCTGAACATAAACAGCTTCAAGGGCGGCTCCTCCCCCCGTACTCCCTGCCAACAAGGGAGTAACTCCCATCGTTAACTGAGCAAACGGCGCGGTAGTTGCAATACCAACTTGATTCGCCAATACGGTTTGTGCAGCAAAGTTGCCCGAATTGTCACGAGCAACAAGCGTATTTGGTACATTGGCACTCGTTGCGCTCGTCAACAAGGCCGCTTGCGCAAATGAACGGAGCACCGTACCTGAACTGTCAATGCCTAAAAGATTTTCAGTAAGCGCCGCAGTACTATTACCCAAGAGTTGGAGCGTGCTGGTTACCGTTACTTTACCGTCAAATGCTACATCACCTGTTACCTGTAAACTACGACCAATCACGGCACCGCCGCGTACATCAAGATCATTACCAACAGCAGCATTAGCACGCGTTGCAAGCGTACCGGTTTCAATACCACCCGTTTCGAGCTGCTGAATATACGCGCCACCAAGATCAATAATCTGAAGCGTATTTGAACTGACTGCGTTGTTGGCTACATACGCATAACGACCTTGGACAAAGACCGACCACGGCTGCCCATTGGTTCCGGTGCTTACACTTGTCACAAACGTTAGATTATTTGGATTACTGACATCAATCACCGAAAGCGTACTTCCACCCTGCGCCGTTGTTCCCTGATTAGCAACATATGCATAACGACCTTGAACAGAGACTGACCACGGTTGTGGACTTGAACCAGGAATCGTAATCGTCCCGGCTTGCGTTGGCGATGCAGGATTACTGACATCAATGACGCGTAACGTATTGTTTGCAAGGCCCGAGTTTGCAACATAGGCATAACGCCCTTGTACGTACACTGAATACGGACTTGCGCCCGATGCTCCCGTGCTCACACTGCCCACCAACGTAGGAATGCGTGGATTGGCAACATCAATAATCAGAAGATTATGGCTTCCGTAGTTCGCGACGTAGGCATAACGCCCTTGTACGTAGACTGAACGAGGACCATTAAACCCAGTACTTATGAGTCCCACAATTTGCGGACTCGTTGGATCACTGACATCAATCACTTGTAAGTTACTGTTTCCATAACTGACTACGTAGGCATAGCTCCCTCGTACATAAATCGACCATGGCGTTGTACCAAGACTCAACGTTGTTCCAATTTGCAGTGGCCCTGACGGGTTACTTACATCAACAATCTGAAGCCCTGCTGAACCAACAACATACGCATAGCGCCCTTGCACATACACCGATTGCGGAGTACCTGAAAGAGCAACGGCTCCTAAGGCACGTGGAGCGGTTGCGTTGCTCACATCCATGATACGTAACGAGGCACCCGCATTATTGGTTACATAGGCATACCGCCCTTGTACATAGACCGTAGTTGGACGATTGAGACCCGTCCCCGTACTTCCCGCAGCCGTAAGCGCCGCGCCAACGGTTAATTGAGTAAATGGTGCCGACGTTCCAATACCAACACCCGTACTGTTAGCAGATAATTTTTGTGCGTTAGCAACAACGAGTGCGAGTTGGTTGGTGCCTGGGCTATAGAGTCCCGTGCCAACGCTGCCCGAGAAATTAAGTGCCAGCGCTCCCGTTGTGCCTGCGTTCAATGTGATGGCGCTTGTTGCAAAGTTGCCTGAGTTGTCACGCAGTACGAGTGTGTTAGGAATATTCGAACTTGTCGCGTTGGCAAGTATACCAAGTTGGGTTGTTTGCGAGACGTTACCCGAGCCATCAATCGCCAAGAAATTATCTGAGCTTGTTGATGTTACATTACCAAATAAACGCAACGCCGGTGCGGTTGTCGTGCTGTGACCTGTGAGAATAAGTGACGCAAGCGTTGGGTCGTTAATGCGCAGCTGGCCAGTCATTGTATCACCAACTTTTAAGACGTTGGCTGATGCAGCGCCTGAGACGTTGCCGACGACGTTACCCGTTACATTGCCTAAGAGATTACCTGAAACATTACCCGTTACGTTACCGAGTAAGCTTCCCGTTACTTGGCCACTCACATTACCTGTTACGTTGCCAATAAGACCAGCGGTAACCGTGCCTGCTGCAAAGTTGCCGTTAGCGTCACGTAGCACGAGCGTGTTGGCAACGTTTGAACTTGTTGCATTGGTAAGCGTACTGAGAGAAAGCGTTGCTTGCGATACGTTACCCGAGCCGTCGATTGCTAAGAAATTGTCATTATTCGTCGCCGTACGATTACCCGTAAGACGCAATGCTGGTGCGGTTGTCGTACTATGACCCGTTACTACTAACGATGCAAGACTTGGGTCGTTAATGCGCAGTTGCCCAGTCATCGTGTCGCCCGTTTTTAAGACGTTGGCCGATGCAGCGCCAGAAACGTTGCCAACGACATTGCCCGTTACATTACCGAGTACATTACCAACAACGTTACCCGTTACGTTGCCAATTATATTTGCTGTGATGGTGCCTGCTGCAAAATTGTTATTACTGTCACGCAAGACAAGCGTGCTTGGAGTATTGCTACTTGTTGCACTCAGCCATGCCAATTGACCAAGCGTTGAAGATTGCGCTACTACCTGGTTGGCTGCTGTGCCCTGGTCAGTTGGGAGCGTAAGTGTGTAACTCGTATTGACCGTCGTCGGCGCTTTAAGTCCAACATACTGGCCGCCGGTCGCATCATAGAGCAAGAGATCGTTGCCTACCGTTACACGTCCACCAAAAGTTGCATCACCAGTAACTTGGAGCGTGCCACCAATAGTCGCACTACCAAGAACGTTCAGATCATTACCGACGTTAACATTTGCTTGTGACGTCAGCGTGCCCGTTTGGATACCGCCCGCTCCCAGTTGTTGAATATATGCATCACCAACCGTTAACTGCGTTGTTGGCGTTGAAGTACCAATACCAATACCCGTATTATTTGCATATAATTTTTGTGCGTTATTAACTACGAGCGCAAGTTGATTTGTGCCAGGGCTATAAAGTCCCGTACCGGTGCTGCCTGCAAAGTTAAGTGCAAGCGCACCAGTTGTTCCAGAGTTAAGCGTTATTGCACTCGTTGCGAAGTTACCTGAAGCATCGCGCAATACAAGCGTATTAGGAACATTCGAGCTCGTTGCGTTGGCAAGTGCACCTACTTGCAACGTTGCTTGTGAGACGTTGCCTGAGCCATCGATTGCTAAGAAATTCCCCGAAGAGGTCGCCGCAAGATTGCCCGTAAGACGTAATGCTGGCGCGGTTGTTGTACTGTGGCCCGTGAGAACAAGTGAAGCTACACTTGGGTCGTTAATACGCAGTTGGCCGGTCATCGTGTCACCAATTTTTAAAACGTTGGCCGATGCTGCACCGGAAACGTTACCGACGACGTTACCCGTCACGTTACCTAAAAGATTTCCAGCAACGTTACCCGTTACGTTACCTACTAAGCTTCCCGTTACTTGGCCACTTACGTTACCCGTTACGTTGCCAATTAAACCAGCCGTGATGGTGCCTGCTGCAAAGTTGCCGTTATTATCACGCAGCACCAGTGTGTTTGCCACGTTGGAACTTGTTGCGTTGGTAAGCGCACCAACTTGCAACGTTGCTTGCGAGACGTTACCCGAACCATCGATCGCTAAGAAATTATCTACTGTTGTCGCCGTACGATTGCCCGTAAGACGTAATGCAGGAGCTGTGGTTGTACTGTGACCCGTTACAACTAACGATGCCAAACTTGGATCATTAATACGTAGCTGGCCGGTCATTGTGTCGCCAATTTTTAAAACGTTTGCTGATGCGGCGCCAGAAACGTTGCCGACGACGTTACCTGTTACGTTGCCCAACAGATTGCCCGCTACGTTACCCGTGACGTTACCAAGTAAACTTCCCGTTACGTTACCCGTGACGTTGCCCGTCACATTGCCAATCAAGCCAGCCGTAATGGTGCCTGCAGCAAAGTTGCCGTTACCATCACGCAGCACAAGCGTGTTTGCCACGTTGGAACTTGTTGCGTTGGTAAGAGTACTAAGAGAAAGCGTTGCTTGCGATACGTTACCCGAACCGTCGATTGCTAAGAAACTATCTGCTGTTGTCGCCGTTACGTTACCCGTAAGACGTAATGCAGGAGCGGTGGCGGTACTGTGACCTGTTACAACAAGAGATGCTACACTTGGGTCGTTAATGCGCAGTTGGCCGGTCATCGTATCACCAACTTTCAAGACGTTTGCTGATGCAGCGCCCGAGACATTACCGACGACGTTGCCTGTCACGTTGCCTAAGAGATTACCAGCGACATTACCCGTAACGTTGCCGAGTAAGTTACCTATTACATTACCCTGTACGTTGCCAACAACATTACCCGTCACGTTACCAACAAGATTGGCCGTTACGGTCGAAGCAGCAACGTTGCCATTACCGTCCCGTTTAACAAGAGTACTTATCGTATTATTACTTGTTGCATTGAGCATTGCGATATAGTCAACACTACGCATAAAACCAGCCGTTGTTCCATTGGCAACCTGGTGGAGCGAATCACTAATCATATTGCCATGGAAGTGGCGGTGATCAGAGCGAGATAAGCTGTTGGCAGAACCTGCATCACTGGCTAAAGTGCCCGAGATAGAAGTTGGAACTCCAACAGCAAGCGGGTCAGCTCCATTGGGAAGATGGCGGGCTGCATGTGCTTCAACAACAACGCCATTCACCTGCGCAGCACCGGTAATGGTATTTGCTCCCATATTGAGAGGGCCACCCATTGCGCGAGATCCATCCACCAAGAGATATTGCTTATGGTCATCTGCCAACAGGCCAAGTAAGTTTCCGTGTACCGTAACACCGGCCACTGAGCTTGAGACAAATCCAAGCGTTGGTCGCTCATCAAGGATATCAACAATTTGTGGTGTACCACTATTTTCAACAATAAGCGATGCAATCGGCACAATATTGCCGGTCCAGGTTGCGGGTTTGGTAGGATTATCACCCACACGCGCATGGGGAAGATCAGGGTAGACAGTTTGAGAATAGACCAATGCATACTGTTCTGCCGTCGAGCCACTCATAGAATCAACGCCACCGATCACGTAGAGCTCATGCTTTGCGAAATAGCCTGCAGGAATTGCTGTTAAGACACCATTCAAGTCATAACGCTGACAATCAACTGCAGTTTGATTTTCGACAAATACATTTGTTGTTCCTAAATATGCCTGCCAACTAATTAACGAACCACCGGCTGGAGCATATTGATGGCTCCCTAAAACATACTGTCCGCTCGTAACGTTGAGTTGAGAGGTACCTGTTACATCTGATCCTGACACATAGAGCGGTCCTAACGCGTTGATAAACGCATCGTTGAATTTTGTTGCCGTATGCGCTGCGTCATCAGGAACATCTTGCACAAAAAGCGCACCCGTTGCTCCTGCACGAACTTTACCAAGTGGTATCGTATAGATAATAGACGGCTGAGAAAGCGTAACTTGCGCAAGACCTGCGTTATTGATGTAGATAAAATTGTCAGTGCCTGGCACAACGCTGGTTGTCGTTGTTGGCCAACTTACCAACTGCAAATTATCAACTCCATTGGTCGTTTGTACTAAATAACCACTTCCGGCAGAGACAGTTACCACGAGTGATGCACTTGTTGCATGCAGAGAGCCCGCTTGAATAATACCTAATCCTAAACTTGTACCATCGTTGAGCGCAGGAGCAACATCGGTTGCAACATCAAAGGTACGCCCTAAATTAAATGGTGCCAGTGTTGTCAGACCACCATTGGTTGCTTCGGTTAACAACACTGAAAGACCGGTAACTGCTGGATCAATCGTAACTTTTGCACTATCAAACTGACCCGAAATAGAACCTTGAATCTGTTGGTCAGTAATCACGATGTCATGCGTATTATTTGAAGTAGCAATGCCTGAAAGCGTAACCATTGACCCTGTTGCCCCTGAGAGAATATTAAAGGCTGTTTCATATCCATTAACGCTTGAGGTCCCAACTTGGACATGGGCTCCGTCGGTCATCGATAAAAACTGTGAACCGACTGCTGGCGGAAGAGCTGGCGAACCAACACTCAAATTCCCGGCATAGAAGAATGAACCGACCCCATGCACCACGGCCACGGTCGAATTGGCTTGAGGAGTACGAGACATAAATTGACTGAGCAACATTCCCGACGTTCTCCAGGTCGAAGTACTGAGAATATCAAAAACAGTTCTTACTGATGCACCTTCAAGCACTTCTCCTGTTATCAGTTTCACAAATGCATTTTCGCCCGACAGACTATTGTCGACGGTAATACCAATATCATTCGAACCAAAATTAACCATGTACATGACTAACTCACCACCGGTCAATGCAATTGCTGATTTACCCGTTCCTGTGGCTCCATCTAATACAATACGTTGCAAGAAACATTCTGTTAAAAATGGACTCAGCGTAGGTGCCGTCAGCAGATCTTGATTGGCATTATTCGCTCGAATCATCACCAGGCCAACATTGCAACCAATAATACTCACATATGATTGGAGCATGATTGGGTTATCTTCAACATAAGTACCCGGTGCTACTGAGATCAAGTAGCGATTCGTAGTAGTTGCATCGGTAATCGCGGCTAAGGCTGATTTAATCGTACTAAATTGGTTTGGTGCCGTAAGCGGACCTTTATGAACGTAGAGAATATTTTCTGGTGACACGTTTGCAAAGAGGTTATAGACCTGCCCGGTAAACGTTGTTGTCCCAAGCAGATCAAGCCCATTTGCCGTTATCAGATTTGCAGCAAAGCTACCGGTTCCATCACGTAAGACCAGCGTATTTGGTACGTTACTCGATGTCGCTTGCGTTAAGAGGTTGAGCGGAAGTGTCGACTGTGTTACGTTTCCTGAACTGTCGATCGCCAAGAGCATATCAGAAGCCGATGCGGATGGATTTTGCAGAAGTCGCAATGCAGGCGCTTGCGTGGTCGCCTGTCCCGTGAGAACCACAGCAGGTTCTGCTCCACTTGTCGCCACACGTAGCTGCCCGGTCATTGTGTCGCCAATTTTTAAAACGTTTGCTGATGCTGCACCACTGACGTTACCAACGACATTGCCTGTTACATCACCTAACAGATTGCCCGCGACGTTACCCGTTACATCACCTAACACGTTGCCGACCAAGTTACCTGTAACGTTACCCGTTACATCGCCTAAAACGTTGCCAACGACGTTACCCGTTACGTTGCCAAGTAAACTTCCCGTTACATTGCCTGTAACGTTGCCCGTTACGTTACCCACTAAGCCTGCAGTAATAACACTCGCAGCAAAGTTGCCTGAACTATCACGTAAGACAAGCGTGTTTGCAATATTCGCACTTGTTCCGGTTGTTAATAAGCTCAAAGGCGTTGTTGTTTGCGTGACGTTACCCACGCTGTCAATTGCCAATAAATAATCTTGTGCAGAGGCTGTATTCAGAGTCTGTAACTGTAACGCTGGCGCTGTTGGGTTCAGAATGCGCAGCGTACCGGTCATGGTGTCGCCAATTTTTAAAACGTTTGCTGAAGCAGCACCGCTGACGTTACCAACGACATTGCCTGTTACGTCGCCTAAGAGATTTCCTACAACGTTACCCGTTACATTACCTAACACATTGCCAACTAAGTTACCTGTAACGTTACCCGTTACATCACCAAGAACGTTGCCAACGACGTTACCTGTTACGTTGCCAAGTAAGCTTCCTGTAACATTGCCAACAACGTTACCCGTGACGTTACCGACCAAATTGGCAGTAATAACACTCGCAGCAAAATTGCCTGAACTATCACGTAAGACAAGCGTGTTTGGAATATTTGCACTTGTACCGGTCGTTAATAAGCTCAAAGGCGTTGTTGTTTGCGTAACATTACCCACGCTGTCAATTGCCAATAAATAATCTTGTGCAGAGGCTGTGCTATTGGTGAGTAGCTGTAACGCTGGCACTGTTGCATTCAGAATGCGCAATGTACCGGTCATCGTATCGCCAATTTTTAAAACGTTTGCTGATGCTGCGCCGCTGACATTACCAACGACATTGCCGGTTACGTCGCCTAAGAGATTGCCCGCGACGTTGCCCGTCACGTTACCAAGTACGTTACCAACTAAGTTACCCGTAACGTTACCCGTTACATCGCCCAAAACGTTGCCAACGACGTTACCTGTTACGTTGCCTAACAGGCTGCCCGTTACATCACCGCTAACGTTGCCCGTCACGTTGCCAATAAGATTTGCAGTAATCGTGCCCGCAGCAAAGTTGCCTGAGCTATCACGTAAAACAAGCGTATTTGGAATATTCGCACTTGTGCCGGTCGTCAATAGACCAATCGGCGTTGCCGTTTGGGTAACGTTACCCGAGCTGTCAATTGCCAACAGATAATCTTGTGCAGAGGCTGTGCTATTGGTGAGTAGCTGTAATGCTGGCGCTGTTGGGTTCATAATGCGCAGCGCTCCCGTCATGGTATCGCCAATTTTTAAAACGTTTGCTGATGCGGCGCCTGAGACATTACCTACGACATTGCCCGTCACATCACCTAAGAGATTACCTGCGACGTTACCCGTTACATCACCTAACACGTTACCAACTAAGTTACCCGTAACGTTACCCGTTACATCGCCCAAAACGTTGCCAACGACGTTACCTGTTACGTTGCCTAACAGGCTGCCCGTTACATCACCGCTAACGTTGCCCGTCACGTTGCCAATAAGATTTGCAGTAATCGTGCTTGCGGCAAAGTTGCCTGAACTATCACGTAAAACGAGCGTGTTTGGAATATTTGCACTTGTGCCGGTCGTTAACAGACCAATCGTGCCAGCAGTTTGCGTGACATTACCAGAGCTATCAATTGCCAACAGATAATCTTGTAATGTTGCTGTAGTAAGGGTCTGTAATTGTAACGCTGGCGCTGTTGCGTTCATAATGCGCAACGCTCCCGTCATAGTATCGCCAATTTTTAAAACGTTTGCTGATGCAGCTCCAGAGGCATTACCAACGACATTACCCGTTACATTGCCTAAGAGATTGCCAACAACGTTACCCGTAACATCACCAACAACGTTACCAACAATATTACCGGTCACATTGCCCAGCAAATCTGCCGTGATAACGCCTGCTGCAAAATTGCCCGAAGCATCACGCAACACCAACGTTGAAGGTTGATTACTGCTCGTTGCAGCTAACCACGTTAACTGTCCAAGCGTTGCTGATTGTGCAAGTACCTGATGTTCTGCAATCCCCTGACTCGTTGGTAATGTCAGTGCATAGGTTGCAGTAACTGTTGTTGGTGCATTCAGTCCAACAGAGGTTCCATTATTCGTTGCATCATACAACTGAAATCCACTGGTCGTTGTTATTTTACCCTCTACGGCAACATCCCCAGAGACTAAGAGACCACGACCAACGAGCATGCCACCACGAACATCAAGCTCTCCACCGATTGCCGTATCACTGCGCGTTGCAACAGTTCCAGCCTCAATACCACCCACTTCAAGCTGCTGAATATACGCACCACCAAGATCGATTATCTGTAAGCGATTATTGGTAGAGTTCATCGCATAGGCATAACGGCCCTGAACATATAATGATTTTGGATCAACACCACCGGTACCAATACTTCTGACAACTCGCGGATTTTGAGGATCACTCACATCGATTGCATAGAGTAAGCTGCTTCCATTTGCAACGATATAGACAACCTGCCCTTGCGCAAAGACGTCCCATGGCTGCTGGCCACCACCAGGAATGGTAACAACACCGGCAAGTATAGGATTACTTGGATTACTGACATCAATAATTTGAAAGGTATCATTACCAGCATTGACAACGTAGACATACCGCCCTTGCGCATCAGCTGCCTGCGTTGAAGCATCAAGAGCCATTGCAACAGATCCCACCAATTGAGGATTAAGCGGATCCATAATATCCACAATTTGCAGTGCTCCCGGAAAGGCAACACCGTCGCCTTTATTAGTTACGTAGGCATACCGCCCCTGTACAAAAACGGTTTCGGCATTATGAAATGCTCCATTTAAATTTCCTGCATTTCCCGCAATATATGGATGGGACGGGTTACTGACATCGATAACATAAAAGGTCTGTCCGCTATCTGCTATCGCGTAGGCATAGGTCCCTTGCACATAGAGCGCTTTGGGGTTAATAAGGCCAAAGAGAATTCCAAGCGAATGAGGATCACTCTGATTACTCACGTCAAGAATTTGCAAATAACCAGGATCTGCAACAACATAGGCCAACGTTCCATTGACGTGCAGTGCAATCGGGTTCGTTACTGTTGCTGCTGACGCCAAGAGCGTAGGGCTCGATTGATTGCTCACATCAAATACCTGTAAGGTCGAATCACTAAAATTTACGATGTAGGCGTAGCGACCCTGTACAAAAACCTGGTAGGGCGTATTGCCGGTCCCAGTACTTCCCGCTTGCAAAAGCCTTCCACCAACGGTCAATTGGGTAAATGGTGCCGCATTGCCAATACCAATTCCCGTGGTATTAGCCACCAGTTGCTCGAGTCCATCTGCTGCTAATGCAACGGCATCGGTAGTTGGAAAATAGAGCCCCGTGTTTGGACTACCCACTTGATTAATAGCTGCCACACCAGTTGAACCAGCATTGAGGGTGATTGCACTCGTTGCAAAATTTCCTGAACCGTCCCGCAGTACTAGGGTATTGGGAATATTAAAACTTGTGCCCGTTATTAATAAACTTACTGGTACGGTCGATTGTGTTACATTGCCCTGCGCATCGATCGTCATAATAACATCATTTGGTTCTGACAGGGGATTGTTGATCAAGCGTAACGCTGGTGCAATGGTTGTTCCCTGCCCTGTTGCCACTAAGGCTGCGTCACTTCCATCAGAAATACGTAGTTGTCCGGTCATCGTATCGCCCACTTTTAAGACGTTTTCTGATGCAGCACCAGAAACATTGCCTACCACATTACCGGTTACGTCACCCAGTACATTGCCGACCAAGTTACCTGTTACATTACCCGTTACATCACCAAGCAAAGTACCAACCACATTACCGGTTACATTACCAAGCAAGCCACCAAAAACCGTTCCTGAAAGATTACCTGTGACATCACCCAACAGATTTCCAGCAACGACACCCGTTACATTACCAATCAAACTTCCAAAAACCGTACCACTCACATTGCCCGTTACATTGCCAAGTAAACCGGCTGTAATCGTACCTGCTGCAAAATCACCTGCTCCATCACGCAGCACAAGTGTGTTAGGAACGTTGCCGCTCGTGCCAGCTATACTCAAAACCCCAATCTGCACACTTGATTGCGTTACATTACCAGAGCTATCTATTGCCAAAACATAATCGGTCAGTGCCGACGTTGCATTGGTCTGCAACTGTAATGCCGGTGCTGTAAGATTGTTAATAGAAAGTGTACCGGTCATGGTATCGCCGGTTTTTAACACGTTGGCTGATGCAACACCAGAAAGATTCCCTATCACATCACCGGTCACATTACCCGTATGATACCCAAATAAGTTTGCTGTTATTGTTCCTGCAGCAAAGCCACCATCAATAAGATCACGTTTTACAATCGTACCGGGAACATTACTACTCGTACCACCAGCAGCAATCGAACTAATTGTCAGGCCAGAATTAATAACGTTGCCTGATGGATCCAATACCAAAATGGTGTCTGTTGGGGTAGGCGTATTGGGGAGACCGAGCAAACGCAGCGCTGGTGCTTGCGTTGTTCCTTGGCCAGTTAATACCGCTGCAGGAGCAGAAGGCGATGCCGTCCCCATAAATGCTTGCGCCTGTGCGGTTGAGATATTAATAATTTGATTACCGCTCATATCAAGCGGGCCGGTAATCCGAGCTCCAGCAGTTACGTAGAGATTTTTTGTTGTTAACGTCTGCAAAATATCAAGATTGTCATACGTTGTTTGAACAATATTAAGATGATGTACATCAATTGTGTTTGCAATCAACGTTTGATTCACCACCAGCGTATCAGTATCGATACGGCGATAGACACCATCCCGTTGCTTTTCTTGCCCAGGCAATGCTTGGGGCTGTTGTGGTACGGTCGAGGGCGGAATAGCGACAGCAACTGGCGCAGGACGTGGCGCTTTTTCTAACGATTCTCCTTGTGCAGGAGTTTTAGAATACACAACACAAAACATCTGTGCCAACAGAGCACATATGACTATTCGTTTAAGCTTCACGTTCTACTCCTTCAATGAAGGGATTACCCTCTCCAGATCTGTGAGTAGACTTTAGTCATAATTTGTTGCTTTAGTCAAGTCTAAACTCAATCCTATTGTGCCTGCAAGGTAGCAATCTGCGCCTGCATACTTGCAATCGTGATCAAGAGTGCTTTTATTATTCCGTCATGTGCATCAAGCTTCTGTTTCTGTTTTTGCACTTCTTTGATCGTCAACGCATGCAATGTATCAGCGACGTAGTTGCATGGCAGTCCCTGCCCGTCATAGTTCACAATCGATGGATACACGCCTGCTACATCTTCTGCAATAAAGCCATACAGATTTTTTCTACCGCTGTGCGCAGCATTAAAATCATATTTCACCGGAGTTAACGTATAGAGCAAATCTGATTCTGCACTGAGTGGAACAATGTTTTCTTTAAATCGCCTGCTTGAAGATGTTTGTGTTACATAACCACTTGCATCAACATGAAGTGCATTCGCAGTTCCGGTAGGCACGTTAACCAAGCAGAGCGGTGAAATAGTGTTGGGCGTTGTTGCAGCTCCTGACACATTCATTGCCGTTATTTGTCCATTCACGAACAAATTAGCTCCAACTGTTGCGCCACCTTTGACATCAAGATCATTACCAATCGCGCAATTTGCTCGTGTTGCAAGTGTACCCGTTTCGAGTCCACCCGTTTCAAGCTGTTGGATATACGCACCACCAAGATCAACAATATGTAACGTATTGGTAGTATCTTCAACAAAATAGGCAGAGCGGCCCTGCACGATAAGCGATGAGCTTCCACCACTTACCTGTACCAAGCTTCTGACTAAGACCGGATTAGTTGGATCACTCACGTCGAGCACCGACATCATGTTAGAACCATTGTTAACGGTGTAGAGATAGCGCCCTTCTATAGCCAGTGCAAATGGCGAATGAGGAGCAAGAGAAAAGGCAGATATGGGCAGAGGAATCGTAGGATTGCTTATATCAAAAACTTGAACAGCCTGTCCCACAAGAAGATATGCGTAGCGTCCTTGAACAACGATATCACTTACCACATCTGAGAGCGCGATTGTTCCTGCCAGGGTGGGGCTCGTAGGATTACTCACATCGATAATTTCCATCTGCGCTGTTCCATTTTCTATAACATATGCATACACACCTTGTACACGCACTACAAACGCATTAATCCCCCCTAATGTTCCCACAATAGCTGGATTTGATGGATTACTTATATCGACGACCGCAAGTACGTTCGTATCATCTTCCAAAATATAGGCATAGCGTCCCTGGACATACAGTGAAACTGGGGTCGTCAATCCTGACAATGTTCCCACAATGACCGGATTACACGGATTGTTAATATCAATAATTGACATAGTCCCAATATCAGAATTAGTAACATATGCATAACGACCTTGCACTGAAGGTGAACGCGGGTTTGACAAACCACTCAAGGTCCCAACAATTACTGGATTACTCGAATTACTCACGTCAACAATCGACATGGTATCTGCACCTACATTAGCAATATACAAATATCGCCCTTGTAGATAGATGCCATGAGGACCAGCATCTACTGCTAAATTTCCTGCAACTGACAGTGGCCCCGAAACCACCAATTGGGTAAAGGGTGTTGTTCCAATACCAATGCCGGTGCTATTAGCCACTAATTGTTGTGTACTTGCTGCAGTAAGTGCTACTTGCCCTGCTGCAGGGAAATAGAGCCCTGTACCAGCGCTGCCTACATTATTAAGTGCGGCAACTCCCGTTGTACCGGAGTTTAATGTAATTGCACTCGTTGCAAAGTTGCCTGAGCCATCACGTAATACAAGCGTGTTTGGTACATTGCTACTGGTACCACCTGCAAGAGCTCCAATGGTTGCTCCTGAGTTAATCACGTTTCCCGAGCCATCAAGCGTCAAAATGGTATCAGTTGGAGTTGATGTATTGGGAAGGCCGTGCAAACGAAGTGCTGGTGCTTGTGTTGTACCTTGGCCAGTTAATACCAATGCAGCATCGCTTGCGTCAGCAATGCGTAGCTGGCCACTCATCGTATCGCCAACTTTTAAAACGTTTGCTGATGCGGCGCCAGAAACATTGCCGATAACATCACCGCTCACATTACCTGTTAGATTACCGATCAGACCCAATGCAGTAATTGTTCCCGCAGAAAATCCACCATCAAGTAAATTACGCTGCACAACTGCTCCAGGCACATTACTACTCGTTCCACCTGCAAGAGAACCAATTGTTGCTCCTGAGTTAATCACATTGCCTGAGCCATCAATCGTCAAAATGGTATCAGTTGGAGTTGGTGTATTGGGAAGACCGAGTAAACGCAGCGCTGGTGCTTGCGTTGTACCCTGGCCAGTAATCTGAGCCCCACTGGTTACAAATAAATTTTTTGTCGTTAACGTTTGTAACACATCAAGATTTTCAAATGTCGTTTGCGCAACATCAAAATGCTGCACATGAATAGTATCTGCTGTCAGTGTGTTATTTACCACCATGGTATCAGCTTGGAGTTTACGAAAAACACCATCCCGCTTTTGTTCTTGGTTAGGGATTGCATGTGCATACTGGGGCGTTGTTGAAGATGGTATAACCACCTGTCCCGGACGGGGAGCTTTTTCTGGGTCCTGAGCGTTTGGTTGCGTATGAGCGTACAGGCTGCAGAATGCGAGCGCCGACAAGATACTATGCGTGAGTATGTGCTTCAATTTCACTGTCTCTTCCTTTCATGAAAAAATCATATCAAGAAGACTCTAGTGATACGCAAAGATATAAGTCAATAAATTAATTTGTATAAAAATTTTCTGTTAGAATGCAACACTCAAGACACAGGTGACAGAATCAACAAGCAGCGCCCGTTTTCCATTAAACCCATTTTTATAGAGCAATGATATCGACGGCTTCCAGCAGGCATTCACCGGACGATTCCAGTCGTACGTAAGTGCTGCAATAACACTGTGCGTTGTACCCTCTTGCAATGATTCTGCATTATTAACCGTCGTAAAGCTTACCCCTTGTGCGCATGGATAATAACGATCTTCATTATGCTTTGTGTATTGGTAGGCTAGACGAGCTGAAAGCCCACGCCATGCTTGGAACAGATCACCATAGATTGTATAGTGCTGCACAAAACCAGGATCTTTAAATGTTGCACTTTTTGAAAGTAAGAAAAGATCAGTTTGTGCTGGATCGGTTTCAATACGACGTTGACGAGTGCTCCCAAACAGATGCAACAGTTCAACATCAAGCCCAAGACGCAGATGATGGATGTACCACAACTCAAGACGTCCAGCTATCATGATACCAAGCCCTGCATCATAACCAAAAGGAAATGCTAGGAGCTTATCGGGATCAGTTTTAAGACCGGTTGGAACTAAAAAGCCTCCACGAATTTCAAGACCAACATTGCGAAGATATGGTTTTGCTTGTGGGAAATGGCGATAGTACTCAAGTTGCAATGCAAGATCACCAACACCGTGGCGCTTCCATCCACGCAAACTCATATTTCCGACCGTTTCCATCTTTGTGATAAGATCGGGCGAAGTCAACTGCTCAAATGTTACGTCCGTTGCTTGCTCGCGCCAGACAACATCATCAAGCTTTGCAACACGATAGGGAAGATAGGCTGCAAGCGTCAAGTTCCATGGTAAACGATATTGCAAACCAAAGAGCATATTGACCGGTATATGCAACGATGCGCAGGGACAAAAAATTCCATGGGTACGGTTGTCATCATTAATATTGAAAAATTGTGATTGTGCACCAGCAGCACTCGTTGCCGGTTGCCCTTTAAAGGCTGCTATTGCATCTTGTTTCTTTTGCCACAATTGCAACACATTTCCTTTTCCGCAGATAATATGCTGTCCAGAGTAATCTTCATCTTCCATATAACCACGAATGTGGAAAGCACCTTCGTAACCAACCATCAGTTGCCAGGTGTGAAGCGGTGGTCGCTGTGGTTTAATTAAAACATCATACGGTTGAAAAAGGTTTATTGGAGGAAGTGCGTTAACGCTGATACACAATGTTGCAAATAAATAACCGATAACGGCAACTCTCCAATTTTGCACTTGCTTAATCATACCCACAAATCCCTTACGCGAACATATACTTAAAAATTTCGTACCTACAATCAATGGCCTACGCTAACGCTCCGGCGACCACGTGGGAGGGGCTTCGCCCCAAACCCCATTTTTATAAAATTTTATTCATTCACAAATAATCCGACATCAGTGCCGACAAGCCAAGAACCTGAGGCAAACTGTCGCAACATCTTACCCATACTTTTTGCCGTCAACGGTTGTACCACTTTTTGTGCACGTTCTACCGATTGTTGCAGAGGCTGCGGCACTCCACCTACATGCCATTTTGGCCCCAAAAGGCTCACGTAGGGTGGCTGCTCAATATAACGGCTTTGAGAAAGCGCCATGATGGCCCCATCGGTAGCAAGATAGTTTCGATAATCACCAACGTTAAGATAGAATGTCGGTGTGTTTTTTACAAAATAGTCAGGCAATGTTTGCAATGTTGTATCAGCTATCTGAGCTAATCCATAGTCAAGCGTAAAACGATAGAGGCGTGTTTGATGGTAGCCGACAAAAGCATTTAAGAAATAGATGTTTCCTGCATTAACATCAAACAGATTTTCTTCTCTACCCGTTCTACTAATCCCATACAAACGGCTCACCGGACCGACTGATTCGTTAAAGGGAACAACGGTCCAACCAACAGAAGCTTGATCTACTGCTGTCGCAATATCTGCGCCGTTGCCTACTCGTACCAATCCACCACTCGTTGCCAAAAGACCAAATGGCGCGGATATCAGTGCATCAGAAAAATAGCTACTTTGAATGCCAGCTACAACTCCGACTTGCGCAAGCAGAGTTGATCGTGCCGAACTCCCTATTTGCACCGTTGCCGCGTTCAGAGTAAAACGTTCAAGCGTTGTATTGGTTAAGGCGTATAACAATCCATTTCCTACCATCAATTTGCGAACTTGCGTTGTTGTTCCCAGCTTGATCCAGCGCATTGTTGGCGCAAGACCCAAAAAGCCACTTCTCAAGCCTGCTACCGCATCAAAGCCAGTTCCGTCTTCATGTGCAAGTACTGCAATACCACCACTACCGCCAACCACAAACCAACCATAGGTTCCGTCAGTTACAATTGCAGCGGCAGTAATTGCGCCCAGTGATGTAAGCGCACCACCGCTACAGGCAAGCGCAAATGTTCCTGGTGCAAAACCACGCAACGTTCCATCAGTGCCAACAAAAGCTTCGCTCAACGCTCTATTAGGGCCAAAAAGATTATCTGCTCCAACGAGTGTTGATATGCCTGTTTGTGCAAGCAGCACCTGTTGATACCCTGTCAAAATAGTAACTGCTAAGCGCGTTGCTGCGTTCGTTGAAAAACCAGGAGTTGTTTCTGAAAAATCCAAAAGCCCTTGCGCTCCGCCTTTGTCGGTTGGGAAAAATTGATTGTACAAGGCGCCCAGTCCTGCCGTTTGCTGTCCCCACTTTGTGCGTTTTACCGTAGTAATAGTGTCAGCAGATTGTCCCGTGAATGCCCAGAAATTTCCAAAATATTCATCAAGTGCCAACCCCCACACAGGCTCTGCAAGCCCAGAGCAGCGCTGCCATAGCGTCCAACCTTTAATACGACCAAATGAATCAAATAGCGCTTGGGAATAAAAAATCCCTGGCTGAGTAAGGCCACCGGTCGTCTCTGCAACAGAAATAAAGACCGCATCACCACTCACAACCATATCAGTAATTCTTCCTGGAGCTGCACCGAGACCGACTTGAACGCGAATATCACTTTGTAGATACAAGTCTGCATTCGTTGTTACTGGCGTTGTAAACGCACGGTTGGTTAATACAAATGGATAGGTATTTGAAAACTGTTGCACGGGCACTGCCGTCTTACTTGCTAAACGACCCGTTTGGCTGACAAGCGGTAACGCATACACGGTTGTTTGTGTATTTGCTGGATCGCCAACACCACCAACAACAACCAAGTACGGCAAGCGTGTTGTCGTTTGCATCACTGCCTGATTAAAGATAGAAACTTGTTTTGATGCACCTACGGCTGCAATAATATAATCACCTGCAACGTTGAGCGCCGCTTGAGGTATAAGATCAAAAAGAGAAAAGCTCATGGTCATTTTCTGACCTGCATACGTCTTAGAAACTTTAAGACCAACCAGAGCCTGAAGCCCATCGGTAGCAGCAGCACCACCAACTCCCTGCAAACCAATATATACATTGTCACGGACAGGATCGGCAACAAGAATGGGTGCTGAGAGAGAAACAAGGTTACTTCCTCCCGCAATTTTCACTTCAGGAGACGTTGTATTTAATCCCAAGGTCATCTTCTGCTCAAGAATCAAGTTTTTTGCATCATGTTTGTCCGTTCCGTTTTGAGCCTCCACTGGAACAATAGCAATACCACTGCCGATATCTCCAAAGACACCCGCTTGTGGTTTGACCGCAGCAAAAAGTACCATGCCCAGACCAATTGGTGCCGTCGCTGCTGTTCCATCAGTAACGTTAGAAAGCGCTGCCAGCGCCAGAATGCCAGACGATGGGTTTCCTTGGGCATCCTTCAACACATCTGAGCGTAGGATAGAAAAATTTTTAGGATCAAAAAACTGAACGAGCTGCACAATCGCCGGTTCTTGGTCGGTAGCAACAAACGGATGATTGGTAAGTAAGCTCATCTGAGCGATGGTCGCTCCGCGCAAAGGATTTTTTTGATCAGCAACGCCATTAATGCGAATTTTTTCTGGTGCAACATAGGCAGTAAATACCTTGCTTAAGCCACCTGCCAGCGCAATACTAAACCCTTTATAAGGATCAGGTGGCACTTGATGTGCACCAACAAACAAAAGGCCATCTTGCGGCTGATATGCTTTTGCTTTAATCGGGAATGGAAGCGCCGCCGCCTCTTTGATCCCGATCTGATCATAGGCATGCAGAGAAAAGACAAGAGAAACAACGGTGAAAAGAATAAACCGAGAATATAAAAATTTCTTCATAGCGCTACCACAATCCATCAACAAGAGTTTACGAACAGTCTTATATTACCCAGATGTGGATCATTTGGCTACTACGTATCTGTGATACTACGTATCTGCGATACTGTGTATCCGTGATGTTGAGTTTGGCAAAAGCAACTTGTGAGCTGCAAGTACTGCATACATTTGATCATGCGAAACATCCAAAGATTCGCTTTACCTCTTCGGATTCATACGAGCAACGATCTCCACCATAAGTTGATAGTGCAGAGGAATGGCACCAATCAATTGTTCGGCGACTTCTTCTAGATAAAGAAGCGAAGTAAGTTTACGATCTCTCATCATATTTGAGATAAGTTGCGCTTCTTTGTCTGAAACAGATTGATCACTATATAATTTTTTTGTTATAGCATCGAGTTTTTTCACGTAATTCCAAAAAAGGGTTGTCGTATATCCAAACCGCTGAGCAACAGAGTCTCTTGCGATTTCATACTTTTCTCTATTTTCGGACATATTATTTTGTTCTCTGATTTGATCAAGATACACAAGGGCTATGCGTAACGTTTCCAAAGCTCGTAGCAATTGAGCATGCTTCTGGCTTGTTTTGTCCATAGAATCCTTCCCGTTAACCAACTGGGACCGGTGTATCACCAGGCTCAGTTTACACTACCGTCTATGTATTATCAAACGCACCAAAAATCGAACTTCACTTTGCAGGCAAGGTCGAACGCGACGTTCATTTGCTAAATACCATCAAGCTGATTAATAAAATCCCGAACATCTAACGGGTTACCAGTAATTTTCATTGTTTCCAGTGAAAAAAAGACTATTGTTCCTGGGAACTCTTTTATCGGCAAACCCTTATCCGACATCTCCTGTAAATTTTTATGTAAACATTCTAATCTTCGTTCAACATCTTCGCGCTTGTCCCCAGTAACAACAATAACCGGATCATTAATCTCTAAGGTCATTCTTTTTCCAATTAAGGCAAAATGTATTGCATCTGCATCAACCATATCATCCCAACGCCTCAAAACTGGCACCCATTCGTTCTGAATTGTAATTCCATTGTAAAAACTGCCAACTCTATCTATTTCTGCAAAAAGGCCTAAGACAGGACATTCCAATGAATTTTTTTTTACATACTGCCCATAATATTCTCTGTACCAAATGGCCATTCCCCCCGCCCAAAATTGCATAGCTGCCAGACGATCATCTTTTGCTATTGTATCAATATTGATAATTGGATAGCGAAAAACAGAGTCCCAAAAAAAAGCTTCTCGAAATTGAGCATAATATTCAGGCTTTTTCTTTATATTTTTTGCCCAACGTTTAATATCCGCAACGAAGGCGATAGAATAAAAATGAGAAGAATACTTCCTTAAAAATCTTGATGTTTGGCGATAAAGATTAAATGGATTTAATTCATCTTCAACAAACTTATTAATACGGTTTTTAATCTCCTGGACAAAATCTTCGGGACTTGCAAATTGCTTCCATTCATCTTTTATCGTTAATTTTCTGAGAGGCTTGAATGAATGTTTTGCATAGATTGAATACTTAGGTGTCTTCTCCCTTATGGGACCAAGTCCAATAATTTCTAGATACAAAGCAGACGATGTGATCCAGGAAAAATCTTCTTCGGAAAAACCTGGGTAAAGATCATCCATCTGCTCCAGAAAGAAATCCCACGTACTGCGCATTTCTCCTTCGGAATCACTTTTCTGACTCCAGGCAATTCTACATAAAATGCTCGTATCAAAAAAGATCTTTTTCGTGCTATTGATTCGTCCAACGTTTTGCTTCAAAATACTGCTTCCCATCCCCATCCAATAACTCTGACTGTTGACCGTTGAGGTACTTGTCAAAGAAGTTCACCAAACATCCATTAACAATGCTTATCGCCCGGTAACCGTCGATTGGGCCAACACCATAATCGCCAAATAGTTTTGTATAATTTTTCATATTTTTGAGGAGCGCTCGATCAGAAAGATCCAGATGGTCCGCACCTTTAACAACATACGTATACACATCACCCGCAAGCTTAGCGCGTAGCTCTTCAAGCTCTGGCACATACCGCTGCTTCATGTATTCATCTTCTTCTCGTGTAATGCCAAGTTTTACCAGTTCAGCATCCGTCACAGTTTTTTGCTTGCGTCTAATAAGTTCTTCAGCAAGTATCAACATATAGGGCGTATCGAAGGGCCTTGTCAGGTCTTTTCCATGTAACCGACCATCGATATTCACACATGCTTTGAATCGTTTATCACGACGACAAAGCTGTGTAGTTGCCGCCCCACCAAACGAATGTCCCATCATACCAATATGGTCAAGATCAAAGCGCTGATAAAAGAACGAGTTTGGGTCACCGTTCAATTGTTTGATACCAGCAAGAACAAATTCAATATCCTCAACCCACGTGTCCATTGCTTTAAATCTCTCAATCTCGCGAGCATTTTTATATTTTTCGTTTAAAATTCGCTTGGACATAATACGCCCATCGGGAAATTTTACCGAATTGCAATAGTAGGTGTGGTTAACTCCTACCACTATATAACCGTGACTTGCGAGCTCTTCTGCGTATGCGACATAGAAATCAGCTGTACTGCCCAAAGCGGGAGAGAGAAAGATAACCGGGTAGCTTTGTTGGTTACTGGAAAATGCGCCATCAGGAATCGAGTAAGAATAGACCGACTCAATCGTTTTGTTACGTAACCATGTTCGTAATCTACCCAACCATGATCGGCTTTCTGTGTAGGCAAGGCGAGGAATGAAATAACGAAAATCTGGCTTCTTTTGCAGTGCCCCTTGAGATGGGTACCAGACATGGACTACCAACTCTCTATAGGGATGTCTTGGATCTCGGACGAGCGTCTCTTTACGAGCGTGATCCTCGAAATATAGAATTCCAGCAGCGACCGCATATTGACCTGTCGGACGTGAAAAGTAGACACTCATCAAACCACCTGCTTGTGTTGCAAAGTCTCCGCTTGCAAGATATTGAGCGCATCGCGGAACTCTTCGGTTTCCGTATTGGCACTGACATGATTTATTATAACTTTTGCATACTTAAGCTTATGCTCAGCATTTTCAAGATTAATTTTTCCCTCAATCATCTCTTTGAGGAACCCCTGATACGTGGGAACTTGTAGCGCCCCATAAAGATGTGCTTTTTCGGAATCATTGTTACTCAATGGATCTCTTACGAAATTTGTGCTTCTTAAGCTCAGCTTCAATTTCTTCTATTGTTGGCAAATTACCCTTAAGATTTTTGGGTAGAGATTCAACAAGTTTTGTCTTATAACTTGCTACTCCAATAGGTTGAGTTGTACCTCTCAAAGCATACTCTGCCACATAATTATCTTTTGTTTTACACAATAATAACCCAATCGTTGGTTGATCTTCAGGATGTCTTAACAAGCTGTCCACAGCCGAAAGATAGAGGTTCATTTGCCCCACATTCCGTGCATCAAATTCTTCAGCTTTCAATTCAACAACAATAAAACATCGTAGGACTATGTGATAAAAGAGCATATCAATAAAAAAATCTTTATTGCCAACAGATATAGGATATTGACTACCTATAAAAGCGAAACCCTGCCCCAACTCCAACAGAAATTTTTGTACATGCGATAAGAGCCCTAATTCAATTTCTCGCTCTCTCGCTGTTTTATCAATTGTTAAGAAATCGAAATTGTAGGGATCTTTAAGAGTTTGTTCAGCCAAATCTGAATAAGATTTTGGGAGAGTAGCTTTAAAATTGGTGACCGCTTTCCCCTGTCGATTGTATAAATCCGATTCGATCCACATGATCAACGAGGCTCTGCTCCAACCATTTTCAATTGTTTGCTGAATATACCAAAGGCGCTGCTCACTGTTTTGAAGCTTTTCTAACAAGGCTATATTATGCCCCCAAGGTATTTGTGCAACAGCTGCTGCACAATTGATATCTGTATAGCAATCTGCGAATTTGCGCATATATTTTAAATTGCGTATCGAAAAACCAGCAATACCAGGAAAGCTCTTCCCTAAATCGTTAGACAACCTTTCTACAACCCTTGCTCCCCACCCTTCAGCATTCATTTTTTCTGAAATAATTTTCCCGATTCTCCAATAAAGCATGGTTAGCTCTTTTGAAACAGATAAAGCAGCTTTCAGTTGTGTTTGCAGAATGTCAGTCTTTATATTTTCAAGAAATTGGACATATTCATCCTTTGCAACCACTGGACTAAGCGTCTTATCCGAAATTTTCTTTGATATTTTTTTCTTTTTCATCATTCACCTTCGGCTTACTCATTCCCCTCCCCATCCAATAACTCTGACGGTTGACCTTTGAGGTACTTGTCAAAGAAGTTTACCAGATATCACTCAACCCACAACCTCAGGTTAACAAACCTGGAAAAACGTTTAAACTATTTATGGTGATCTTATACATAACTTACAAAACCTGATAGGCACATCACGACTATGCTTACCAAAATTTCATCAGCAACCACCCTTGGAATCGAAACCTTTTCAGTTGATGTTGAAGTTGACCTCTCGCTTGGCATGCTCCAATTTAATATTGTTGGGCTCCCCGATACTGCCATTAAAGAGAGTAAGCAACGAATTGTAACCGCCCTTAAATATTGCGGCTTCAAGCTTCCCGAACGAAAAATTACCGTCAATCTCGCCCCTGCCGATTTAAAAAAAGAAGGCACGCTCTTTGATCTGCCGATCGCAATCGGTATTTTACAGGGCGCTGACCATCTGGCTGTTTCACAAGAGTTTTTACAAGAAACACTCTTTTTAGGAGAGCTATCACTTGATGGGACAATACGTCCCGTTAAAGGGGTGCTCCCGATTGCCTTTGATTGCCAAAAATTGGGCAAAAAACGCATAATACTTCCCCAAGAAAACGCGAACGAAGCTGCATTAATTAATGGACTTGAAGTCTTTGGCATCGACCATATTTCTACCTTAGTCTCTTGGCTGCGTCACGAGCGACCGCTTGTTCCAACGACGGTCGATATTGGCCACTTTGTACAACAAGGCAACCAAAGCCGCGTTTCTCTTGACGACATTAAAGGACAACACCAAGCAAAACGGGCATTACAAATTGCGGCAGCTGGCAAACATAATATTTTATTTGTTGGCTCACCAGGATCGGGAAAAACGATGCTCGCCCAGCGGCTTGCACGTCTTATTCCCGCCATGTCATTTCAAGAGATGCTTGAGACAAGCAAAATTTACTCGATTAGCGGCAAGCTTATTCAAACAGGGCTGGTAACAGAACGACCGTTCCGCGCGCCACACCATACGATTTCAGAACCGGGTCTTGTTGGTGGCGGCTCTTTTCCACAGCCAGGAGAGATTAGCCTTGCCCATCACGGAGTTCTTTTTTTAGATGAATTAACCGAATTTAAGCGTTCAACACTGGAAGTATTGCGCCAGCCGCTTGAATCACATGAGATTAATATTGCTCGCGCACAACATTCGATCAGCTTTCCCGCTTCGTTCTTGCTCATCGCAGCACTTAATCCCTGCCCCTGTGGCTTTTTTGGCGACGACCGACGCCAATGCATCTGCCAGCCGCAGCATGTGAAGCGCTATCTTGAAAAACTTTCAGGACCATTACTTGACCGTATCGATCTGCAGGTTGCCGTGCAATCGATTAGTTACGAAGCGGTACAGGCGCCGGTTGACCCAGCAAGCAGTTCATCGCTGCATGCTAAAATCGATCGCGCCATCGCCCGCCAACGAACACGTTCGCAAGGCACACGTTCACAAGAGACGTTTGTCTGGAATAGCCAGATGTCACCAACGGCACTCGAAAAGCACTGCGTCTTAAGCGAAAAAGCAGAACAGCTCGTCAAACAGGCCTTTGATCGCCTCGGCTTGAGCATGCGCGGCTACCACAAGCTTCTCAAAGTTGCTCGTACCATTGCCGATTTAGAAGATTCAGAGATTATTGAACATCCGCACATCCAAGAAGCCATTCTCTATCGCTCAGTCGACAAGGCACTTGGCAGAACGTCGTAGGAATCAGATGCTCAAAGGGATAGGAATAGATTTGGTCGAGATTGAACGTTTTTCCCATTGGGAGAGTTATGGATCGCGACTGCAAAAAGTCTTTACTCAAGAAGAAATTGACTACTGTTTAAAAAACAGAACCCTATCAGCCGCACGTTTTGCGACCCGTTTTGCCGCCAAAGAAGCACTCTACAAGGCTCTTTCGCCCTATCTCGTTCCCTTGCTATCATTTCAAACCCTCTGCCGCCACTGCTCTGTTACGGTAAGCGCTACGGGACCACGCATGAACGTAAACTGGGAAAAGCTCGGCTTCCCCCTCGGAGCAGCAAATTTCCCCCAGGTTCACCTCTCTTTGACTCATACGGCCACCACTGCAGGGGCAGTTGTCATTTGTGAGATAGCAGATAATCCAAACTGAAGAACTAATGCTTATTTATCGCATCTTTTTATAAAACTGTTTCTTGACAAAGAGCCGATTTGCTCTATCCTGAAGATGTCCAAGAAAATCTTTTCTCTTGAGGCGTCTTTCGAGATGAAAGTCTCTGTTTTGAAATTGTATCGCGGGGTAGAGCAGCCTGGTAGCTCGTTGGGCTCATAACCCAAAGGTCGCTGGTTCGAATCCAGCCCCCGCAACCAGACTTCGCCCTTCTCAGCAAGCTCTACCGAAGCACAAGAGGGCTACGCCTGGCGAGCCAATCTCTTTAAGGAAAGAATCTAGGCGAAGGCTGCCCTTCGTAGCTTTCTCCACTTCGTAGAGATAACTTACAGAAAGCGAAGAACGGGCCATCTTCGAAGTTCTAACAAATCATTCATCATGCATTACGTCTATCTCATAAAATCACTGAATAATCCCAACCAGCTCTATATCGGCTGTACACAAAATGTCGACGAACGGCTTAAAGAACACAATGCCGGAAAGTCTTCACACACAAATAAATATAAACCTTGGAAATTACTCGCCTATATCGCTCTTGCTGACAAAGATTGTGCGTTCGCCTTTGAACGATATCTGAAAACAAGCTCTGGAAAATCGTTTATGTTAAGACATTTTTTTCCGAAAATCGTCCTTACAGTAGCGACTTCTCGAGCCAAATAAAGCCATCATCTCTCAAAAATTCTTTGAACCCAAGTTTGCTATATAAGCGAGACGCAGGGACATTGTTTTCACGTACAGCCAAACGAGCTTTCGTAAATCCATGAGCCAGAGCATGTTCAAGCACATATTCAAGCAACGTTTGTGCATAGCCGTGACGGCGATAATCGCGATCAACTCCCAAAAACTGAATCAATGCAAGCCCCGGTTCAGAGCGATAGTAGGTTGAAAATGCTACTGGCTTGCCATGCTTGCGATAGACAAAAATATGGAGGCTTCCGTCAGGATATTCTGTTGAAGCAGATTTATGGGTAAATTCGTACTCTGCAGAAAAATCGACCGATGACTCACTGACCATCATATACCAATTATCTTGTAAAATTTTCATAACTGCTTGTTTATCTGCTGGATAGCGATACTCAGATATCCCATAAAAATGGCGATAGGTATACCAGCCAGCAAAAGAAAGCGCTGCTGCAACCAGCAGGCCGAGTCCTAGTTTACGTGTTCGTACTGAAATCATAGTTTTTCCTCTCATAACTGTTTGGCGGTCGGTGATGGTCACCAACCGTAGCGGTATTTTACTTAGCGTACTCCCGATAGATAATTTTTCGCAAGACAAGCCCCTGCGCGGGCGCAGATGGCAATGTGTGTAACGGATTACAGGCAGCCAGTACCGCAGCAATTTCTGCAACAGGCATTGTTGGATGTGAAGCAACAAAAAGCGCTGCCCCAACCATACGACGAATCATATAGCGCAAAAAGCCTGGACCCACAACTTCAATGCGATAAGCACGATATTGTGGCAATGGAATAATGCGAATCGCGACAACCGTGCGAACGGTAGATTCCTGCTCATCACCCGTACAAAACGAGCGGAAATCATGCGTGCCAACAAAAAGCTGCAGCCCTGCATATAATTTTTCATAATTAATAGGAAAGCGATAAAAACTACCATACCGAGCAAAGCCCGGAAGCGGCCGCTCGGTAAAAAAATGGTACCAATAGATTTTTGTAGCGACATTGCGCTGTGGATGAAACGTAGGAGGAACAGCTTCTGCCGAGCGGATACTTATATCAGCAGGTAAACGGCCGTTCCATGCACTACAAAGTTTTTGCGGATCAATTGAGAGTGAAGTTGTGAGCGTAGCAACTTGTCCAAGCGCATGAACACCAGCATCAGTGCGTGAAGCACCAAGCAAATGAACGTCGTGACCAAAGACTTTTTTAAATCGAGTTTGCAGCATTCCTGCAACCGTCAAAGCTTCTGGCTGAACTTGCCAACCGTGATACGCAGTCCCGTCATATGCAATAATGAGCTTATAGCTTTGCATAAGACCTCAGGATTACTTTCGCAGTGAAGCTCGCAAAATCTTTTTACGTAAGCGAACGTTTTCTGGCGTCACTTCGATAAGTTCATCAGGCATGATCCACTCAAGACATACTTCTAAGGTCATGATACGTGGTGGCTCAATCTTGATAAGACTGTCAGATCCTGATGCACGCATGTTGGTAAGCTTTTTACCACGGCATGGATTAACGTCCATATCACCTTCACGGCTGTTTTCACCAATGATTTGTCCTTCATAGACCTTATCACCAGGAGTAATAAAGAGCGTGCCCCGTTCTTGGAGTGTATCAAGCGCATAGTTTGTGGTTTGTCCACCTTCCATTGCAACAAGCGTTCCTTTAGTTCTCATCTGGATATCACCACGATATGGTTGATAACCATGGAAACTAAATGTTGCAATACCAGCACCACGTGTGTCAGTTAAGAATTGTCCTCTGAATCCAAGCAAGCCGCGTGATGGAACTTCAAATTCCATACGAATACGCCCATTTTCATAATGGTGCATATTTTTCATATCAGCCTTCTTTTTACCGAGAGATTCCATGACAACGCCTTGGTACTCAGCAGGGACGTCAACAACCAAATATTCAATTGGTTCATGCTTTTGACCATTGACCGTGTGATAGATAACTTCGGGAGCAGAAACCTGCAACTCAAAGCCTTCACGGCGCATATTTTCAATCAAGATACTCAAGTGAAGCTGACCTCGGCCAGAAACCTTGAATGAGTCAGTTGATTCTGTTGGTTGCACACGAAGAGCAACGTTTGTCTTTAATTCTTTTTCAAGACGGTCTTTAATTTGACGTGACGTTAACCATTTTCCTTCTTTACCACTAAAAGGCGAGTCGTTAACGGAGATCGTTACCGACATCGTTGGTTCGTCGATTTTAACATAAGGGTATGGATTTGGGCTGTTTACATCACAAACCGTCATACCGATTGCGACAGGATCATTAAAACCAGCAAGGGCGACAATGTCGCCGAACGTAGCTTCCTGTGCTTCAAATCGTTCAAGACCTAAAAATTTATAAATTTTCATTACTTTAAAAGGACGACTGATGTGGTCATCTTGGCAGTTTACGACCTGTTGTCCACAGGTAATTGTTCCGCTTAATACACGACCAACACCAATTTGTCCCAAGTAATCAGAGTGATCAAGATTGGTGATCAGTACTTGAAGACTATTGGAACGTTCAACAGGAGCAGGAACATCTTTAATAATAGCTTCAAAAAGTGGCGTCAACGAATCACTTGGCTTGTTAACATCAGTTGTTGCAAATCCTAAGCGTGATGAGCCATAGAGAATAGGAAAGGTAAGCTGGCTATCATCGGCGGCTAAATCAAGAAACAGATCATGAATCATTGATTCAGTACGGTCAATATCAGCATCTTTTCGGTCAATTTTATTAATCAAAACAATAGGACGTAGATTGAGCTGTAATGCCTTTTGGAGCACAAAGCGAGTGCCGGGCAATACACCTTCAGCAGCGTCAACAAGTAACAAAAACCCTTCAACCATCTGGAGTGTTCGTTCAACCTCTCCACCAAAGTCGGTGTGACCGGGAGTGTCAACGATATTGATGAAGTAATCACCGTACTTAATCCCTGTGTTTTTTGCCAAAATCGTAATACCGCGTTCACGCTCAATATCATTTGAGTCCATAACGCGATCAGAACCACCAGCGGCAATAGTCCCTGATTGAGAAAGCAGTTTGTCGACCAAGGTTGTTTTTCCATGGTCAACGTGAGCTACAATGGCAATATTTCGAATAAAATCTCTACGACGTGCTTCCATCAGATCATAACCTCACAGAAAAAAGGGGGAATTGTTCTTATTTCTCATTGTAAACAAAAGAGAGAAAAAGTCTAGCCCTCAAACTTTTCTTCTCACGTGCGCCTCTTTCAATACACTCTTTTACAGAATTCCACAGGAGCGCAAGAGTACTTGTTCTTCAGCAGCTGCTTGTCCTTTATATCGCTCAACCGAACGCATAAAGACCATCGAAATAAACCGGCAAAGCGGTACTATAAGCTCTCGAGGACAATTTCTTGGATAAGAATCTCGCAAAACTTTAATTAAAGCTCCTGCGTCTTCAACATCCTGTTGCTTAATGGTATTGAACACCAAGGCGTCCAGGGCCTCTTCATACTGATCAATACTGGCTATAAGTTCTTGGGGAACACTCTGCATGAGATACTTCAAGCGGTACTCAACAAGAGCAGAAGTAAAATCAGCTCGAGATTTGCTGAGCAAAACCTTCACACGAGCCATGTTCACCGTTTCACGCTGATACCCAAATTTCTTGTCATGTCTACCATGAAGCAATGGCTTTGGTATTTTGTGAATTACACTCTTTTCTGCTGAAACATGAGAAGCTGATACGCTTGTAATAGCGAATAAGCATCCTACAAGTAGATAACTATAATAGTTCATGGGCGGTTCCTGGGTTTTCTTTATGAGGGTTCTTCACAGTCTAGTAAAAAAAGACCGAGAAATTAAACAAAAGAGCGATTTTAATGAAACCCAGCATATTGAACCCGAGCCACAACACCAATAATATCGATTTGAGCGCAAGGAACTACCTGCTTTGGAGCTGAAGCAAAGGTGACCTCATCAGCAGTCATCGTTAATACTCGCTCAAGCCACAAGCCACCTTGGCAACCAAATACAACCCATTTTCCTGGAACACAGGGGGCGGTACGGTTTAAAATTAAAAGCTTATCGCGATCCTTTTGATCTTGGAGCTGCAAGTCATGGACCTTGCCCTTACCCTGCTTATGGGCAGAACCAAGACGGGCAAAACAAAGGTCGCCTTTAGGACGACGATTATTATCAGACTCGTCCATAGTGCCTTCTTGGGCTTTTTGTTCGCCACAACCGTAAATTGCCTCTATTTTAAAGGGAAAATCAAACAGAGTAACCCCGGTATCCCCGAGCCACGCATTGACGTCTGCCCCTGGGGTATTGGGTGAAACTTCTCTTGATTTTTGGTGTCGATTCATAGCTGTTTTAACCATAATATCTCCTTAAAGTTGTTGCCTTTTGTTACCTAGCATACCACAGTATTGGCAACCAGGTTACGTAATTTAACTCTATTATCAATTTACAGATAGAAAATAAAAAAGCAACCCCCCTACGCTTATCCACGCCTTCAGGCTTGGCAAGCTTCCGTCTACGTTTCTTCAGCGAAGTATGACTCTCGAAGCTTCAAACTACGCCGGACGCAGTCGGCGGGCACGCCCCCCTATTTCGCCTTAGGGCAATAAAAAACCCGCAGCCGAAACTGCGGGTCATATTCTTACGTAAAAACGAGCGCTTAGTCTCGTCCGCCCAGGTAAGCCAAAAGCGCCATTGAACGAGCTTTTTTAATTTCTCGTGCAATTAAACGTTGGAACTTTACCTCGTTGCCTGAGATGCGAGATGGCAAAATCTTACCACGTTCTGTTAAAAAAGAACGCAAGAAGAGCGTGTTTTTGTAGTCGATTGCTTCTACTGGCACTTCACCAGAAGTAAAACGGCAGCGCTTTGGGGCTTTAAACCCATTGCGGCGAACCTTTTTCTTAAGTAACCGACCACTTACCTTAAGTTTAATTTTCTTGGCCATGATCTTCCCCTACAATATCTTCACCTGAAAATTCATCACGTGAACGTGAACCTGCAAAACCAACACGGTGTTCCTTCATCATTGCATCAGTCATCTTACCAGGCACTTCTTCCAAAGAAGGTGGGCGTTGGTAAACCAAAGAAGCCTTTGGATTAAGACTGCTGCTGAGATGACGCATAACCGTTGTATTGAGCTTAACAGCGAAAAGCTCATTAATTGCCTTGAGCAATCCATCAACTTTTCCAATTTCACCCTCAAAGCGGGTCAGAAAATAAACACCATATTGATTGTTGCGAACTGGGTATGCAAGTTGCATCTTACCCCAGCGCTCAAACGAAATAAACGTACCTTGGTTTTCCTTGACGAGCTTCTGCACTTGAGATTCAATTGCAGCGACTTCGTCAGAGGTAATTTCAGGCACAGTCAAAAAAAGCGTTTCATAACGCGCAAGTGTATTCATGAAGCCCCTTTAACTAACTGGAATTGCTGAAAGCCAAACCGAAACACACTATCCCGGCTGTTTTCAACAGTATACGGTGCCGCAAAAGCGCCGTATTTAGTTCGATAATCAGGAATAAGTGTAGCACATCAAGGGGAAAAATCTATTCGAGCAACGAAAAAGGGATGGAGCAAGGCCCCATCCCTTTTATTTCTTAGCTTCAGAAAGCTTAGTCGATAAACTTCTGGCGACGTTCAACGACACGACCAATAATTCTAAAGTGGTCTTTGCCGCGGATTAACGCAACAGGAGCTTGGCGATAGTTGACCGATTCCAAGACAATAAAGTCGTCGGTATAGGTCACCTTCATAATCGATTTTAACTTAACATCGTTGCCATATTCGACCGCGGCGACATCGCCTGAGCGGGTCCATACTTCTGGAGAAACGACCAATAAGTCACCTTTTTCAAAGGTTGGAGCGAATTGGTTTGTGTTAACCAGGTAGGCAAACATCGATGAGTCATTTGAATTTAAGACCGTTACAAACATGTCCTTACAACCACTGGTCACCTGCAAAAGCTGGTTATTATAGGGTGACGGTGCTGATGGAATATCAGCAATTAAGGGGACGATTTGTACACGGAGATCTACATTTGCCGACTCAGGCAAACTGACATTATTTTCAACATTGTCGGTTCGGGGACGACGTTGTACAAAAAGGTCTACGGGACAGATTTCAAAAGCTTCAGCAAGCTTTCGCAATGAGTCTTCGTTCCAACGGCGTGTTCCGTTTTTAATGTGCGTAAGGTAACTTTCAGACATGCCGGTCTTTTCTGCCAAGACTTTGGTTGTCCAACCTTTTTCTCGGAGAAGTTCTTTTACGCGTAATCCTGTTGGTGACGACATGTGTATTCCTTTCATTCGGGTCCGTGACCTGTGGGTCGGTGACCCTGGTTTGATCGTACTGCTTTTTCTATAATCTATGCTTCAGCATCAAGGCACCATACCTAAATAATGCAAGCTTATGTAACCTTTGATATAGTTAAGTGTACACCTGCAACAATTCTTGTCAAATGGAAAACATTGGCTATGAAAACAATTAAGATCTCTGCCTCTTTCCCCCCGCAGTATTTTGACAAAAAAGCTGCCGCCGACAGCGTGCTCATCTGCGGAATCGATGAAGTTGGTCGGGGCTGTCTTGCCGGACCGGTTGTTGTTGCTGCGGCCATGCTCAAGCCGTCTGTCCTCATAGAAACTCCCATGCCATTCATTACTGACTCAAAAAAGATGTCTTCCGCCCAGCGGCAGGTGGCGTATACCTGGTTACTAGAAAACAGTTGGTACGCCCTGGCAAGCATTTCCCACCGGGAAATCGACGAAGAAAACATCTACCAAGCGACCCTTTTGGCTATGCAACGCGCCGTTGCCCAGTTAATGGCTTCAACTACCCAGCGCCCTGCTGCTATTTTCGTTGATGCCATGCCCAGTCTTTGTCTTCCCGAAGCCTGCCTCTCTGAAGCCAAACTTACGGACACCACGGTCGAACTTACTCCTGACGACCCCTTCACCAACCCCTGGGGAAAAGTCATCTCTTTTTGCCATGGGGAAGAGCAGTGTCTGGCTATTGCTGCCGCTTCAGTGATTGCAAAAGTCACACGGGACAGAACCATGGAACAGCTCGAATCGGTATTTCCAGGGTACGGGCTCGCTGCACATAAGGGGTACGCCACCCCTGTCCATAAAAATGCTTTACAGGCAAAGGGACTCAGCCTCATCCACCGGGCAAGCTTCTGCAGTTTTCTTGACCAGACCCCCGACACTCCCCTGCAAATTGATCTTTTCCCCGCTGCCCATAAGCATACCCCACCCCCTTTTGAAGAAATTTCATAACAAGGTAAAATTAAAAATATAACCTGAAAAACAAACACCCCCGGCAAGACGAGAGGTTTTACAAAATGAAACAATATTTACAGACACTCGTATTCACAATGTTCTTAACCGCTTCTTTTACTTCGCTCAACGGTTCTGCAAAAACATTACTCGCTCAGCAACGCAACTCAATTATCTCCTCAATGACAACCTATGCCTGGCAAGGGTTTTGCACTCCCTTCAACTTGTTCTGGGGAGTCAAAGGACCAAGCACACTAGGACTCGTAAAGACAGGTGCTTCAGTCGCAATCATTGCCGCGCTCCTCAAAGTACGGTCACATTGCAAAGAAAAAGCTCTCTCGCAACGTTTTAAAGAAAATAATCCGAACGCAACCTGGTTCATAGAGAAGCTTGCGGTACCCCTTATCGACACGTCATTCTTTACTGCCGGCGTTCTCGGAATCTCAAAAATATTCGCACTCACCGGCCTTACTAATGGAACACGCCAAATAACCAATGCGCTTCTCATAGGTCTTGCAAAATTTATCGTTGAACTTTATTTCAATAATAGTTCGATGTGGAATTCAATCAATTGCCAGCCAACGTACCCAACAACTACGTTTGCAGATTTAGCCGGATTTGAACGCCTCACACGCTGTGACCGAATTTCCATGCTGGACAATGCTCCCCAGAAACCAATATCCCCACTTGAAATACTAGCGCGATCTGTCGTCAAAGACGTCAAGCAATCCAACAATCATTACAGAACGCTCCTTCTTTTTGGAGCGCCCGGTACAGGGAAAACCGCATTTGCCAAAGCTCTTGCAGGAACAACACATATTCCCCTACTTTCTCTTTCAATCGCGGATATCAAAAAAGAAGGGTATGGCAAAACCGAAGGTAATCTCGAACTTATGTTTATGCGAGCCGAAGCTGCCGCCTTACAAAATAGTCAGAGGAACGAACCAAAGAGATGTATTCTCCTGCTCGACGAACTTGAAATGTTCGGAGAAAGTCGTGCACTTACAACCAGCCAAAAAACTGACGTCAAATTGACCGCCCAGCTTATGCTTCTCCTCCAGCTCTTAGAGGTCTACTACCCACACGTTATCGTCATCGGCTGTACAAATCATATTGAGCAGATAGATGAGGCAATTAAAAGCCGATTCAACCTGTTTGGTTCTATGGAATTTGTTGAACTTCCAAGCGAAGAAAAACGAACTAAAGTCATTGAACAATTGCTGAGAAAACACGGTTTCCAAGAAGCACAATCTTTATCCTGCAGTTCCGAAGATACAAAAAGTACTGCCGCAGCCTTTGCTCAGGCAACAACAGGACGCGATATTCGATTTATTGCTGGTGTCATCTCTGCAGCGGCCTATCAAGCACAAAGTAACAGTGAACCTTTTACTGAAGAAATCCTTAACCATGAGTTTAAACACCGCCTTGAAATCTTACATCTTGAGCAACAGGCAAAAGAGCAAAATTTTATGCATCAGCTGCCACCATTGACAATGACATTACCAACAGGCATGACGTCATCCTCTTCAACATCGTCATCGTCAATACTAGCATCGGTGCTGCGCTCTATCTAACAGAAGAAAAATTGATAAAGGGTCTGCCCTACCCCCTTTTGAAGAATCTCCAGAATCAGGTAGGCTTAAGGCATACTCAATTAAGAAATTTTACTCTGTACGCTTATAATTTAGTGTGAAAGGTTTTCCAGCATGAAACGTCACTCATCAATATTCCGGACCACAATCTTGGCAATTACTGCTTCCCTTTGTTTTACCCAAGCCCCACTGAAGGCAGAGGGGTTAATCTGGGATTTGCTTGATTGGGCCAAAGTAAATGTAAATGCCGCATGGAACAATACCGAAAATCCAGATAGCTTTTCTGGGGTAGGCAAAACAGCCCTTTTACTCACATCTCTCGGGACGCTCTATTATTATTCCAGTAACTATGCGAAAAACCACAAAGAAGATCCCAACCTGAAAAACAACCACCCTTACTTATATCGCGGCACCCAAATACTGCCACTAGCAACGCAATTGACACTTTTAAGTTGCATTGGCTGGGGCTATTACAATATTGCAAGCAATTCCAATTATATGCCCTGGGAATTTTTGGGTGGGACTTCAATGATACTTGGGGGTCTTCTATGGAAAATCTGCCAAAATATTTTTGAACAATTAATAACCAAAGAGCATCCATACGCTACGCTGAACGAAAAGCTCCAAAATGCAGTTCCACCAAGTCAGCTTCCTGTAATCGCTAGCATCCAACCTGAAATCGAGAAGCTTAAATCTATAGAAAGTTCACCAGACGCAGCACAATCTACTTTGATCAGCGCAAAACCAGAAACAGGTAACTTCTTACTGCAGTCTGTTGCAAAAGCTTTTTATAGCAACGCACGATTGAGTAATGGCTATGCTTTCGAATTCATTGACGTTAGAGATTACTTCCAAACAACAGCTCTCGTTGAACAAGCGAAATATGAACACCCATTTGAAAACAAAACAGTCTATGGCACCGCTCACACATTTCACCAATTCAACAGATCAAATTCACAAAGTTTCGCGCCCAAAAAGCTCGATACAGAAAAACTATTATCTGATCTGACAAGCAAAATGGAGAAGCTCGAACAGCTCAGCAGCCAAAGTAAAAGCGGAGGACACTATTTCCTCTTCTTACATAGAATTGACCTTCTTGTTGATAACGCCGAATGCACATCAACAAATGCAAGTGAGCAACAAACGATTCTAGCAATGCTCAAGCAGTACATGCAAAATAAATCTTGCACCGTCATTGCAACAAGTGCATCTGAAAACGAAAAAATAAGTAATTTAAAGGAAATGTTTACTGCCCACATCAACCTCATCGGCAGCGCTGTTGATTCAGACGCTCGCGAGAGCGAGTATGAACCTATGACTCCGGGAGTACGCCGCGCGCTCATTAAACTACTGATGCCTGCCAATACAGCTGAGGCTGACATCGAATCTCTCGTAAAAACAACCCGCACTCTATCGCTCAATGACCTCATAGCAACAGCGCAAGGACGCAGAACTCTTGAGTTGAACAAACCTCTCAATCACTCAAAGCCGCAAAATAAGCTCGAACGAGATTACCGTTATTTCACTAAAAAAGATGAAAGCTTAGCCATACACGATGCTTACACAAAAGCACAAGTTGCCAAACGAAGAGATGCAGCTATCGCTGATGGCTCCTTTGTGGCAGAACTACCGGCGCCAAACACAAAGACTAAAAAAACAACGACTCAAGAGCAAGAGTGTGCAAAATTAGAACGAGAAATCAAATCCGCAGAAAATGAGCTGCTCTATTTAAAAACAATAGACAATGTAAACAAAGGGCAAACAGATTCAATTTCACAGGATTTTGAACATTCAATCAAAGTAAATCGCGAACGAATCGCTTATCTTGAAAATGAACTGAAGCAAAAGCAAGAGACGCTTAAAAAACTATCCGCTGAAAATCAAACAACTATAATCAATGCAGCAAAAAAAGATGCTGAAGACATTAGAACGCCGGAGCAACTTCAAAATGATCTTAAAACGCGACACGCCCAATATCTTGCAAATTTAAGATCCCAACGAGAGGTCGCTATGCGAACAGAATCTCAACGTAGCTTAGAGCCTTCGGCCATCTCCAGGAAAAAGAGAAATACAGAGTTAGATGGACGGCTTAAAGAAGCAGAGAACCATCTTAGTGACCTATTGCAAGACCTAAAACATCTGGCCGAAGAAAAAGAAAAATTGCTCAAAGCAAACCCCCAAAACACTGCCCTATTCGATGACTATGAAGATAAAAAACAAAAATTCATTGATGCACATGAAAAGAAATATGGCATTTTTACGCAGGAACAAATAAATATCATTAAAAAAACTGTGCCAAATCTCGCACGCAACAAAGCTATTCCTGCCCAACAATGTCAGGAGGGTTTGTGCCTTTTCAACAGCAGAGTCGCAGCTGACAAAAAACAAGCAGCTAATCTTTTCAAACTTGCTGCCGCTGCAGGTAATGCGAGAGCCCAATGTAATCTCGGTTACTGCTACCAAGTCGGAGAGGGCGTTGAAGCCAACGAAAAGAAAGCCGCTGGGCTTTATCAAGATGCTGCTGACCAAGGTTGGGCTCTCGGCCAATGTAATCTTGGCTATTGCTACCACACGGGTAAAGGCGTTGCTCTTAACAAGAAGCGAGCAGTTGAACTTTACCAACTTGCCGCTAACCAAGAGTTGCCCCTTGCTCAATACAACCTCGCTCTTTGTTATATGAATGGAGAAGGAATTGATAAAGACATAAATCAGACAATTAAATACCTTGAACTTGCGGCGAAACAAGACTTTGCTTTAGCAAAGAACGCTCTCCTGATGATTCCTCGCAACCGCAATGCCATGGGTCCTGTGGACCGTGGAAGCTCTGCGGGCGTAAGTACCCCAAGCTCATCTTCTACCAGTTCGTCATCAAGCAGTGCATTTACAAATAATTCACTTGCATCTTTCTCGAGCTCAAGTAGTTCAAGTTCGGCAACTTCACAAATAGCTCAAGTAACCGCAAGTACAAGACAATAGCTCACGCTTATAATCTTACTATGAAAGCGGGCGCGAAATGCGCCCGCTTTCATTTCGTACATACAACAATTCTTAGATTAACGATTGCGCTTCTTCTTGCCGTTATTTTTATGGTTTTGTATAAAAATCGATAATAAAACCCATACTCTCTGTAAAAAAACCTGCATTTTAAGCCCAGTCAAAAGCAAAGGCTTACTTCTTTACCCCAAATGCACGTAACATCCAGGCCATCTTTTCATGCTTTTCCATTAAATCGGTCAAGAAATTCGCCGTTCCTTCATCACCTTCTTGGGAAGCAGTTTTAATATCGCTGCGCAGGGTGCGAATAATTGCTTCATGGTCAGCTAACAACCAAGCGCACATACCAAGATCATCAGGATTTGTGCCTGGTTGTTCTTGAAGACGTGTGCTTTTTGAAAATTCACTTAACGTACCAAGCGCCATTACATCAAGCGCGCGGGCTCGTTCAGCAACATCATCGCAGATCGTAAAAAGTGATTCATATTGCTCTTTAAAAAATGCATGCATTGCGCCAAAATGCTTTCCTTCAACATTCCAATGACATTTGAGTGTTTTGGTATACAACACAAATTCATCGGCCAAAAGTGTATGCAAGCGTTGGGCAACTGCAAGTCGTGCTTTTTCTTCTATTCCTGTATTAATCATCGTAAACCTCCGTTATAAGACTACACAATGATACCCACGCGCATCATGCGTAGAGCCAATGACGCACACGAATACCTTTCTTCTCTTATTGTTATACCATTCTCTCCCCAGTATACGCCAGAAAAAAGAGGATTATTTAATAAAACTCTTGCGTTCAGATGCATAGAAATATTATCGATGTATGTAAGTATATTTTTTCCTTACAGCAATTTCATGCAATGCCATACGCGCAGCGTAATAAGGAGGAAGAGAAGAACAAAACAACAAAACTCTTGCGTTTACTTATGCGACTCACTATACATAAATCTAGGTATCAGTTTCACTTTTTTCCTTATTTTAAGGGAGGTTTTTATGAAGAAATTATGCGCCGGTCTGGTACTGGCATGCATAGGCAGTGGTCTCCTTGCCAATGATTCGGCAGGCAAGATCACCAGCCATACATTCTTTTCTGCTCGTCCACACTTCCAGTCAGCCTCACCAGAAAAAGAAATGTTTTTCCGCTCAGATCGGCTCACCGCTTGTGAAGACGGCTGGGGAACTGCTATTCAAGTAGTTGGATTTGGTGGAAAATCAACAGAAAGTTGTGATCTAGCTCGCTTCTTTATGCCCTTTGGCAAAACTGAATTAATCGTTGCAGAAGGCAAAGTAGCAGACGAAGCAACGCTACAAGGCGATCTTGATCGCTCAAAAAATGTTGAAGCACGCCACTTCAATATTCAATCAGACAGCAGCATTAACGGTTTTAGAAGCAAGATCAAATTTGCTCCTGAACAAAAGTTTGTTGGTGTCGGCGTAGACATTCGCCAAATTTTAATGCGTTGCGACGACAACAATCCACTATTGTGGCTTGAAGTTTCGTTCCCTGTTGAACAAATTAAAAACAAGATGCATCTTTCTGAAAAAATCGATCCACAATTCCAGGCTTTAGATATTGCTATGAGTACAGCAACAGGGCTTGATGATGCTCCACAAGTTCCTAATATGATTGCAGCATTTAAGCAATCAAATTGGAACTACGGCAAAATCGACAACAAGCGTTGCCACTCAGACTGGAAAGTTGCTGACGTTGAAGCAAAATTAAACTGGACGAACTACCGCAGCGACTGTTGCAAGTTTGAAAGCTATGTTGGTTTTGTAGCACCAACCGGTACTAAAATTGACAGAAAACATGCCGCCTATGTCTTTACGCCCGTCATCGGTAACAACCACCACTGGGGAGTAATGCTTGGTAGCCATATGAAATTTGATCTGTGGCAACATCACAACCACCACCTTGCCGTTGTCTATGACATGGATGCACGTTACCTGTGTGAAAACTACCAAGTACGTTCATTTGACTTAAAAGATAAACAATGGTCACGCTACATGTCTGTATACACCCCAGAATCACAAGACGAAACCGCATTTGTTACGGATAACCCTAACTCAGGAACTTCCGGTATCAACGTCTTTACGAAATGCCTCAAGGTCAAGCCTTACTATAGCGCAACATTTAATACAGCCTTGACGTACAAGTATTGCAACTTTATCGGAGAACTCGGTTATAACTTCTATGTCCGTCACCAAGAAAAAGTAACCTTAAAACATGGTGCATGGAAAGAATCGGTCGCTCTCAGAGCTCTGCAAGGCGGTGGGCACACTTCACTTGCTCGCACAATCAATAAGAACTTCCAAGGTTCCGACGTCAGCTTTGCCGCCAACCCTGCTACCGGGGAAAACGGCTTCCAAGCAACAACCATTAAGTATCAAGACCTTGATCTCAACTCAGCCGCTCACCCAGCCGTCTTTTCAAATATCATCTATGGTGGCCTTGGCTATGAATGGCATGTTTGTGATGTACCTATGTTTGCTGGTCTTGGTGGTTCTTACGAGTTTAGCTCAATTAATACCGCCATTAACCATTGGGCAGTATGGGGCAAAGTTGGAATCTCTCTATAATTTAATATAAGAAATTAAGGAGTAAAAACTCATGAAAAAATTGGTAGTAATATCGTTGGTTGGTTGCCTTTTGGGCGCCAACCAACTCTTCGGCGATCTCAAAGAATTTAATGCTCTTGCTAATCGAGGCGGCCGCGCTAACAGCCAAAGACTTTTGGAAATTTATGCTACGCTGACAAATCCTCGCGAAAAGGCTTCAGCTCAATCAACGCTCCGTCGCCTTGGCATTGATTTCCGTCAAGCACAAGCAGCCGCAGCCAGTACAATCCCTGTCGCACCAGCTGTTCCTGCAATTCCAGCAGCACCGTACGTACGACCTGCTGCTGCACGTCCTGCAGAAGAAGCAAAAATTTCTGCAGAAACTAACCGCGCCGATAATGAGGCACAAAAATGGATAAAGATACTTACTTCTGAGACGCTTACACGAGATCTTATCGATCAGGCAACAGAATTTCATCAAAACAATCAATTTATACTAACTCCAGCAGTATTTGAACACCTCAACAATGCAATCAATATCGCTGAAAATACACTTCCACAGTTTCTTGCCCTGAATACCGCGTTTGATCAAGGAACAATGCCAACTGCAGAGATGGAAAAAGCACTCACCGACTTTAAACGTAACTTTCCAACAAGCGCCCAGCTCATAAACATATTAAGCGATCGTCTTGAAAAAACAAAAGAAGCACGCGCTGCCGTAGCACAAGCGGAAGCAAAAGTCTCGAAAGAAGAGACTGCAGCAGTAGCAGCCTTCCTAGCCCTGAACACCGCTGAAGCACTGAACAAGAAGATCGAAGATGCAACCGGAGCCGGCACCAAACTTTCTCAAGCGCAAATCCAGGAAGTTACAAAACATATTAATAACTTAGCCGGCCTCAGCGCAGTAGAAAAGACAACACTTATCACCTCGCTTGAACCCCTGCTTTGAGGAGATTCTCGATGAAGTCTTTTTATCTTCTACCGATCTTAATTACTTCGAGCGCATTTGTCTCTTTGCAAGGGACAGACCTCAAAGACTTGATTCTCTACGCTAAAGGTTCAGGACTCAAGCCAGCTGCGCTTCACTTATATGCCCTTGCCAAAAGCACTAATGATCCAAAACTAACCCTTATTAAGGCCAATCTTAAGGCGGGAAGTTTTGCGACAGAAGCTGAACTTAATGCTGCGTCAACACCAAGTGCTACGGCTGCTACAGGATTACGAGAAGACATACGTAAGAAAGCAGAAACAGATCCTAAAGCTGCTCTCGCTCAAGTTCTACAAACTTCTGGGGTTGAGGCCTTTGTTGCTGCCGGTGTTTCGGAGCCCAAAAGAGCAATTGATGCTTGCATAAGGTCAATAGGAGCATAAGCTCATTATTACAACAATAATACCCCCGCTGGCCGCAATGCCCGCGGGGTTTTTTATTACCCGATGCGAAGAATCCCGCAACATTTCACTAAAAATATTGATTTTCTCTTCACTACCATTTTATGGTATGCAAGAGGTTTACCAAATACCACTCGCAAACGAGGAAAAATTATGATTAAGCACAAGAGCACGCTTCTTCTCATCTGGCTTCCCCTACTCATATTCAGTACCACCACACGGTGCGACCGCGATGATGTTCGCATGTTTGAACAAGCTTTTAAAAATTACTTAGAACGGCCAAGCGTTCGCGGAGCACAAGAGGTTGTAGAAGCTTTTGATACACTCAAAATGAAGCCTGACAATCAACATTACACAAGCACCTCTTTTGCAAAAGCTTCTTGGAAGGGGCACCCGATCGACTTTATGCGAGAAATTGGGGAAATAAAAAAAGAGCGTGATCAGCTCAAAACATTGTTACAAGATGAACAGGATAAAAACAGAGCCGAGTGCAATAATCTTCACCTCAAGATCGAAAAACTCACCACAGAGCTGCAACATGAACAAGAAGTCTCCCATGGGCTCCAACAGAGACATGAGGTACTTTCACAAAAAGTTTGCATTGCTCTTGATGAGAAAAAGTTTGCACAGCTCAGTTACGCAACGCAAAAGCTTTACTCAAAACTTGCCGACAAAATAACTCCTGCTTATCTTGAAAAAGTTAACAAAGAACAACTCTATGCAGAACTTGCTCCAGCCATCCAAATGCTTACTCACAACGAAACAATGATAACTGATGTTGCCTGCGCATTTGAACCAGTCAATAAGCTCAACCGCCAAACAACACGGCTTGACAAGCTGATTCGTCGTATCGAAAAACAACATGCCAAGCTCCAAGGCCATACCCGCCGCACCAAAGAGCTGACCAAAGAACTTGAACAAGAACGGGAAACGCGCAGACTACTTGAAGAAAAATTGGAAAAACAGAGAGAAGAAAAAGAAAAGCAAGCAAAAATAGAACAAAAAGCACAAACGGAAAAAGCAGCGCGCATAGAACCAACTGATGAAAACGAAGAAAAATCTGAATCAGAAAACCCCCTTCATCAAGACCCAGAGCAAACCCCCTCTGTTGCAATAGACACTGATACTTGCCAAGAGTAAAACTCGATCTCGATATTCAGAGGCATACGTCCCGTGTGAAAAACACGGGACTTTTATTTTTCACAAAGTCTTTATTTTTGGCATATACTAGGAACAACTGTTCATAGGTAAAGCAGGACCGCCGATGGCCGAACCAAAAACAACAAACGCAAAAAATCGCCCCGCCATACTCGTCACGGGTGGTGCCGGGTACATTGGCTCAATAATTGCGCTTTTGTTAGCGCAAAGGGGCTATTTTGTTGTCGTTGTCGACCATCGAAATCAAGCAACATTCCCCTTACGCTTCATTCTTTCACCCGAACATGGTGTCTACGTACAATCTGATATTGCCAATCGAACGCTCATACAACAAGTGTGCACTCAATACAATATTATCGCTTGCATTCACTGCGCAGCATTTATTGAAGTTGGAGAATCGGTTAAACAACCGCAAGCGTATTACAACAACAATGTAATAAAATCGATACAGCTTATTGATACATTGCGTGTAGCTGGCGTAAAAAAAATTATGTTTTCTTCAAGCTGCGCTGTTTATGGAAAACCGCAGTACATGCCTCTTGACGAGCAACATCCAAAAAATCCGATTAGCCCTTATGGTCGTACAAAACTTATCGTTGAATCGGTTCTGCAAGACTATGCACAGGCGTATGGTATACAGTATGGCATCTTGCGCTACTTTAATGCGGCCGGTGCATTACCTGACTATTGGCTTGGCGAACGGCATGATCCAGAGACACATCTGATCCCCTGTGCACTGCGCGCTGCATACACACAACAAGCATTTACTATTTTTGGTTCAGATTACCAAACGCCGGATGGGACGTGCGTCAGAGATTATTTACATATAGCAGATTTAGCTGATGCACATTGCAAGACACTTGAATATCTTTTGATAACGCAAGAATCCATTATCTGCAATCTTGGCACAGGATCAGGCTATTCAGTGCAGCAAGTATTGCAGACAATTGAAACGGTAACAGGATATTCGATACAAAAGATCTATGCACCACGACGGGCAGGAGATCCTGATACACTCGTTGCATCAGCTACGCATGCAACGCAAATGCTCGGCTGGAAGCCACAACGTGCACTTTGCGAAATCATTACCTCTGCACATCAGTTTCATCAGCAGATATACGAAACAACAAATCAAAACAAAACTATTGCTTCGCTTACGAAAGATGATATACCGTTAGGAGACAGGGTATAAAGAAAGAGAGGAGCGGGGAACCCATGAAGCGTCTTATTCGATTCTTCTATAACAATACAACAATCAATGGCCTACGCGGAACGCTCCGGCGAACGACTGGGGGCTGCGCCCCTCAACCCGCTCTGCTTACGCGAAAAAAATTGGATTATGTCCCGAGGAAACAGTTTTGTATTCGTTTTATATCACTGATCTGCACAGCAAGCATAGCGCTCAACGTTCATGCTGAAGATCATCGAACATTCTTCTCAATTCCAGGCCTCTTCGTCACAGGCATGCCTGCACGACTCACCTTTGCTCGTATGCGCAACATGGAAAGTAATTGCAACCGTTGCGGCTTTTGGATGCAATCAACCGCCTATTTTAGTAAATCAACAAACGGCTGCAAAATCAGCGAATATTTTTTACCGCAAGAAAAACATAAACTGCTGGTCTATGAATATAAGCCTTCAGACCCCGTATCAACAACAGACACAACACAATCACAGCGTGATATTGAAGCACGTAACTTTAATATAAAAACTGATCCCAATACTCCACGTGCCTTTCGAAGCTTGATCAGCTTTGATCCACGCTACGAAGCATTTGGTATTGGCTTTGTCTTTAAACAAGTTTTTCGCTGGGACGGCACCAATCCAAAAGCATGGTTTGAGCTCGCTTTTCCCGTCGAGCATATAAAAACAGCGATGCATCTACATGAAACGATTATCGATAATGGCGGTGGTGTTGCACGCACAGCAAACGGTTTTCCCGAAGCCGGTCTCAGCAAGAGTCCCGTCGTAGATAGCATGGAAGCTGCGTTTCGACAACAGCGTTGGCGCTTTGGAAAGATCGATAATCGAAAAAAATTAGATAAATGGGGCATCGCCGACATTGAATTTAAAGTAAACTGGCGCGGTTATCGCTCTGATGCTTGTCGCGTAAACTCGTCGATTGGACTTATCATTCCAACCGGAACAACGATCAATGCAGCTCAGGCAGCATATCTCTTCTCACCAGTGGTAGGCAACAATCACCACTGGGGTTTTGTGATGGATAGTCATATGGATTTCGAAATTTTCCATCATAATGATGATGTCATCAATATTCTTATTGACACGGCAGGCCGCACATTGCTGAGCAATTATCAAGTTCGCTCATTTGACCTTAAAGGAAAACCGTGGAGTCGTTATATGGCGATCTATCGCACGCAAGACGATGCTGAAGAAGCGGCAAACGACCATCTTGATATGAGCGGATCACCCGGCATTAATATTTTTACCAGTTGCGTTCAAGTCAATCCACGCAATACCTATAATGCACATTGCGGGCTTTTATATGAACACTGCAAATATCGGCTAGAAGCTGGTTACCATTTATTCGTACGCAATAGCGAATCAGTAGAATTCCCTAAAACTCAACGAACAAATTGGAAACATCATGCAGCATTTAAAGGTATCAATGGCAATGGCGCAACATCGCTGGCTCGAACAATTAACAACAATTTTACCGATTCAAATATCACCAATCCAAGCGATTTTCCCGATGCAATCATCAGTATCGCCGATCTTGATTTAAATTCAGCAGCACATCCAGCATTTTTAACCAATATAGTCTATGGCGCTCTTGGGCACCAATGGGATATTGGTAACTACCCACTGATGCTCAGTCTCGGCGGATCATACGAGTGGTCGGCACCCAATACCGCACTCAATCGTTGGACTATATGGGGTCAATTGAGCATGATGCTCTAACAGATAAAGGGACATTCATGAAACAATATGTCATTACAATGTGCGCAATACTCACGAGTAGTGCGGCCTGCGCGCTTACGTGGGAACAACAGAGCAAAAATTTTGAACAGATTTTAGCAACGCTTGTTAACAACGAACCGAACGTGTCAATCGCCCGTTGGTTGCACTCAACAGAAAAATATCTCCCCGACATTGCACAGTTTCGCAAGATCAATAGCCTGACAGAAAATCTCTACAAAGAGCGACTTGCACCGATGATCAAACGACTTATGAATAATATGAGTAGTGCTATCTATCTTCAAGCGCAAGCAGCAGCAAAAAATAAAACTATTAAACTTTCACCAGAACTTAAACAGGCATGCGCAGAGTTTAAGCGCTTATTCGGCACGCAGCCTGGATATCAAGAGTATTACGATAAATTTCTCAGGCCACTCGGTGCATAAAAAGAGCCTCGTAAGCGTAAAAACTTACGAGGCTGTGTATGTACTAATCTAATCGAAAACTATCTGCCGCAGCACTTTTTGAACTTCTTGCCTGAACCACAAGGGCATGGGTCATTGCGTCCAATGTCTGCTGTTTTTTCTTGCTCTGGCGTAACCGTTACCCCAGCAATCGTTTCTTGTCCACCGACCAAATTCAGCTCTCTGAGCTCTTGGTCACGTCGTTGTTCAATAGCATGTTGATCAAAGAGCGACAGATCAAGATGGAAAATATTATTAATAATTTCCCAACGAATATTACGCATCATCTCTTCAAACATTGCAAATGATTCACGTTTATATTCGATCAGCGGATTCTTTTGACCTACTTGGCGCAATCCAATTCCTTCTTTAAGACTATCTAAATTAAGCATATGCTGTTTCCAGGCTTGATCGATTGATTCAAGCATGAGCCATTTTTGCGCTTCTTGCATCTGCTGAGCATGTGGCCCTTCGGTATACAAACGATAACGCATCAACAAGAAGTTAATAAGATCAATGCGAAGCGTCTCACTGCTTGATTTGGAAAGTTGATGCTTTTCAAATTCCTCATGTGACACGACAAACATCGTTTCAAGTGTTTTGATGATAGCATCATATGCTTCGCTCGTAAGTGCGCGCTGGTTGGTGTTGAGAGAAACAACATCTTCAACAACAGCACCGATCATGTCACGAATTAATTCAAAAATATGCTCTTCGCCTTCAAGCACTTCACGACGATAACGATAAATGACCGTACGTTGTTGATTGAGCACATCGTCATATTCAAGTAAATGTTTACGAATTTCAAAGTTATATTTTTCAACTTTCTCTTGTGCGTTTTCAATATTACGGGAGATGAAACGTGATTCGATCACCTCATCTTCTTTCATACCAAAACGTTCCATATTGCGCTTGATACCTTCACCGGCAAAAACACGGATCAGATCATCTTCCAGTGCAATATAGAAACGGGATTCTCCCGGATCACCTTGGCGTCCTGAACGACCACGCAACTGATTATCAATACGTCGACTTTCATGACGTTCAGTACCCAAAATATACAGCCCACCCGCTGTTTTTGATTCAGGGGTCAACTTAATATCAGTACCGCGACCGGCCATGTTAGTTGCGATTGTCACACGTCCTGGTTCACCAGCATGTGCTACGATCTCAGCTTCCCGCGCGTGATTCTTCGCATTCAATACTTCGTGCGGAATCGTATGCGCATCAAAAATCGAGCTGAGTAACTCGGAAGTTTCTACGGAGATTGTACCAATCAAAACAGGCTGACCCATCTCATGGCGCTTGCGAATATCTTCAATAATAGCTTTGTATTTTGCATTTTTCGTAAGAAAAATAAAATCAGATTGATCAACACGAATTGCTGGGACATTCGTTGGAATCGAAATAATCGAAAGTTTATAAATCTGATGGAACTCTTCCGCTTCTGTTGCAGCAGTACCGGTCATACCTGCAAGTTTTTTATAGAGACGGAAATAGTTTTGGAGCGTAATCGATGCAAGCGTTTGCGTTTCTTGTTCAATTTTAACGCCCTCTTTTGCTTCGATTGCCTGATGCAAACCATCACTGTAGCGACGTCCCGGTAAAATACGTCCGGTAAATTCGTCAACAATTAATACTTGATTGTCACGTACTACATATTCAACATCATTTTTGAAAAGCGTATGTGCACGCAGTGCTTGGTTAACATGGTGCAACATTTTAATATTTTCAACTGCATAGAGATTGTCAACGCGCAAAGCCCGCTCAATTTTATCATTACCAAGTTCAGTTAACGTTACGCGACGTTCTTTTTCTTCAATTTCATAATCGACAGCTTTTACCAAACTAGGAATAACTCGGTTCACAATCTCATAAAGCTGGCTACTCTCATCAGAGCCACCAGAGATGATCAGCGGTGTTCGTGCTTCGTCAATTAAAATCGAGTCAACTTCATCAACAATTGCATAATTTAAATCACGTTGCACATAATCTGACAGACGAAATTTCATATTATCGCGCAGATAATCAAAACCGAATTCACTATTGGTACCATACAGGATATCTGCTTGATATGCAGCTTTACGATCAGTATCATGCATCGTATTTTGAAGTGCTGCAACCGACAAGCCGAGTGCTTGATAGACCGCTCCCATCCATTCAGCATCACGACGGGCAAGATAATCATTCACGGTAATTAAGTGAGCACCCTTACCACTCAATGCATTGAGATAGAGAGGCAATGTAGCCGTTAATGTTTTACCTTCCCCTGTTTTCATTTCAGCGATTTTGCCTTCATGCAAAACAATACCACCCATAAGCTGGACATCAAAATGGCGTTGGCCAAGCTTGCGCAAAGCAGCTTCACGCACCACTGCAAATGCTTCTGGCAAAATAGCATCAAGCGATTTTCCATTTTCTATCTGTTGACGAAATTCTTGCGTTTTCAGGGCAAGTTGCTCGTCAGTCAATGGTTTAATCTTCGGTTCAAATTCATTGATCTGGGCAACCAAAGGCTGCAACTTACTGAGCTCCCGCGCATTGGCAGTTCCAAAAATACGGGCTAAAAGATTGGCTAACATACGTTTTTCTCCATAAAGATTCAATGATCTATTGCATTCGAATCTTAGTCTATCGTTATCAAAAAGTGATTGTCACTAGTTTACCATAGACAACAGCGTCTGTCAGGGAAAGTTAAGCTATGTCCAAGCTTATTTCACTGCAGCAACTGTCATCTGCCGCTTGGCAGTCGCTCCGTCCCGTCGGTATGAGCAATAGCCAGAACCACAAATTGTACATTCACACGAATCCCAAGCTATGTTCTTTTTTTGTACTCCAGCACGAAGAAGTTGAAGTTCATTCATAAGCGGTACATCTAAAAACAGCTTTCCCGATCGTTGCTTAAGACACTCTGTTACAGACCAGTCAGAAAGATCAGCAACAATATTTTGTTGCACCTCATAGCAGCAGGCCCGAGCTGCAGGACCAAAATAGACACATACATCCGCAGGAACCGTCCCAAAAACTGCTTGCATTTGCTGCAGTGCTGCAACAGAAACTTCTGCTACCGAGCCACGCCAACCGGCGTGCACAACAGAAACAGCTTGATGCCGGGAGTCATAGAGCACAACCGGTAAACAGTCAGCTGTCGCAACAGCAATACCAACACCAGGCACTGATGTTGCAAGATAATCACCCTGCCATGCATAAGGACGATACGTTGCGCAAGCTTGTGGCGAAACAAAAGCATACCCTACGGTGCTATGTATTTGTTCAAGTACTAACAGCCGAGAAAGTTGAAGTACGTTTAAAAGACTGTTCAGTTCAGGGGCTCGTAATAATTGGTCTTGATCTTCTACACCAAAAAATTGCCTTGGGGCAAAGCCCGAGTGTGCATCCCCAAAGGCGATGGTCAGATGGTCAAGCGTAAGAGCGCGCATAGGACTCCTTCTCTTTGGTTAACGTAATATACGTGAAAAAGGCGCCCTGAGTTACCAGAACGCCTTTTCCAAAGTCGATCAAACAAAAGAACTATTCTTTCTGCTGTAACTGCTGCTTCTCTTGAACAAGTTTACGTAAAAGCGCAGGCACTTCAAGTTCATCCTGCTCAGCTTTACTTTCTAGAAGTGGTTGATGTTCGCTCAATAACAGTTCTTCAAACGAAGGCTGCGGTTTTACTTGCGCAACTTCAACCGTTTCAGTAACCGGCGCTGGTGTGATTGCAACAGCCTGTACGACAGGCTCTTCAGGGGCTATATGTACTTTAGAAACAACGACAGAAGCCTCTTGAATAACTGATGCTGTTTGAACAGCTGGTGTTTGCATTTGTAATGCTTGCGTTTGCGATGCTTGCGTTTGAGCTTGTGTTTCGGCAGCAACCTGTGCGGTATCGATACAACCCGTAGCAATAACCGTTACCTGGACCTCTTCGCCCAAGCTATCATCAATCACTGAGCCTACGATAATTTTCGCATCTTCATGCACTTCATCGGTAATGAGTGCGATTGCTTCGCTCATTTCTTGTAAACCAAGATTTGAACTTCCTGCAATATTTACCAGCACTGCGCGGGCACCGCGGATACTCATTGCATCAAGCAATGGTGACTCTACTGCCATTAATGCTGCTTGATAAGCACGATCAACACCCTGAGCTCTTCCCGTTCCCATTACCGCCGGCCCCATGCCCTTCATGATTGCTTTGACGTCAGCAAAATCGACATTGATGTGTCCCGGACGAGTAATAATATCTGCAATTCCCTTAACAAAATTGCAGATTATCTCATTTACTTTGCCAAATGCTTGTACCAGTGAAAGCTTTTCCTGGGTGATTGCTAATAATTTTTGATTGGGCACTACGATGAGTGTATCTACTTCTTTCTTCAACAATGCTTCAGCTTCATTGGCAACGGTCATACGCCGTTTACCTTCAAAAGAAAATGGCTTGGTGACTACTGCAATCGTTAACATGTCCCGTTCACGCAATGCTCGTGCAATAACTGGCAATGCTCCTGATCCCGTTCCTCCGCCTAACCCTCCGGTAAGAAAGACGATATCGCTTTCTTGTACTCGCTCAAGTATCTCTGACAAATCTTCTTCAGCTGCGCGCTTACCTACATCTGGATTGGCCCCTGCCCCCAGCCCTTTTGCTGATTTGATTCCAATCTGTAGTTTGTGATGTGCTTTTACATGCTGTAATGCTTGCAAATCAGTGTTCATTGCAAGGCATTCAACATGCTCAAGCTCTGCGCCAAGTAGCATGGTAACTGAATTTCCACCGGCACCCCCAACCCCTATTACGGAAATACGGACAATGGGCGAGTGCGTCGTTTCTGCTTCTTCAAAGGTGATCATACCTCTCCTCCTTTTTTATCTAGCACTAACTCGTTAGCAAGCTAGCACGCCGCCCACGCGCAATGCAATATATTTGCGCGTTGTAAAGTTTTCAGTTGCTTCTTTGTAGCACATTGAATAAGCTTGTTTTTTAGGGAGGATTTTATGATAAACAGAGAAGTTATCAACGAAGTTAAAAACCGATTAATAAAAACATATAATCCAATAGCAATATACCTTTTCGGATCATATGCGTGGGGTTCGCCAACCGAAGATAGCGATTTGGATTTATTAATTGTTATCGATAAGTCTGAAGAAAAAACGTATAACCGCGTTCGTTCTGGACAGCGAGCATTATTTGGACTTGGAATTTCCAAAGACATGATTGTTTATACAAAAGATGAATTTGAAAAATATTCAAAAAGCGTGACCTCTTTATGCCATAAAATAAAAAAAGAGGGAAAAGTAATTTATGCAAGAGCATGAGGGTTGGCTGCGAATAGCAAAGGAAGATTTGCTTATGGCTAAACTTGGTTTGGCTAATGAGCTTTTTTCTCATGTTACCTATAATTGTCAACAATGTGCTGAAAAAGCACTAAAGGGTTATTTGGTTTTTAAGAGATACCCTGCGATTATAAAGACGCATGATTTATTGAAATTACTTGAGTTGTGTATGTCATTTGATCAAGAATTTCAAAAAAAATTTGATGCTGCCGATTATATAAATCCATTTTCAACTAAATTTAGATATCCAACCGAATATGATCTTCCTGATTTTGCTGAAGCTGAACTTGCGATTAAACATGCTCGAAGTATCTTTAAGTTCGTTCTCAAAAAAATTTCTGAACCTGAAACAGGTCAAACACAAATTTTTTAAATCAAAAGAAATCAAAGACCCACGTCTTCATGCGGCCAAAGACCTGCTGATAGATCGGCCCTTGTAACGAGCGGGAAAATTGTTCACGGTTGCGCTTAATCGCACAAGTTAACAGACCATACCCTGTTGCATACATAGGGTTGTCGAGTGCCTGTTTAAATGCGAGCGAGATACGTGGACGGCCGATGCGAACAGGCATATCTAACAAACGTTCTGCCTGCTCTTTCATACCGGCCAGAAGTGCACCACCCCCCGTTAACACAAGCCCTGCTGGCATAAACGAACGAAGCTTTTGTTTTTCGATTTCATCATGTAGTTTATGCAACAATTCGTCAGTACGTGATTCAAGTACTGCAAGAATATCCGAAAGCATAACGGTCTGCTTTCTTTGACCGTCAACCGTTTCAATTTCTACAGGCATGTTTTGCGTAAAGAGCGATGTATCGGCGATACCAAACTCTTTCTTAATCCGCTCTGCTTCTCTGATGGTTGTATGCAAGCAGACGGCAAGATCTTTGGTAAATATGTTGCCCGCAATAAGAAAGACTTGTGTGTGGCGAATATTAGCCTGCTGATAGATAGCAAAGTCTGACGTGCCACCACCAATATCAAGCATCCCGATGCCAAGCTCACGCTCATCTTCACTTAACACAGCATCAGCAGAAGCAAGGGGTTCAAGGATAACATCTTCTACTTTAACGCCTGCAAGCGCACAGCAACGAATCAGATTTTGCACCGAAGCAACAGCACCGGTAATAATATGCACTTGCGCCTCAAGGCGAACGCCGTACATACCGAGTGGATCTTTTACGAGATGTTCATTATCGATGACATAAAATTGGGGTAATGCATGTAAAAGCTGCTGCCCTTTGGGAAGGGGAATTGCTTTGGCAACAGCAAGAACACTGGCTATATCACTTTGCTTAATTTCACCATGCTTTATGGGAACCATACCATTGGAATTAAAGGCATGAATATGTCCGCCAGAGGCTCCAACGAAAACAGATTCAACCGAACAGCCTGCCATCATTTCTGCTTCTTTGAGCGCCATTTTAATTGAATGTACTGCTGGTGCAATATCAACAACGACACCACGTGCAAGACCTGCTGATGGCGCTTTTCCAATACCAATAATTTCGAGCTCATCATCGATTTGTTGAGCTATTAACACACAAATTTTTGTTGTTCCAATATCAATTGCGGTCACTATCTGATGTGCCCCGAGTCGTTGTTTCATACATTCCCCCTTGCATGCGTGAAAGCCTCTCTTGGCATAGCACAGCTTGTCCCCCCATGCGAACGTCAATGCGCCATGCATCACGTTGATTCTTCACGCTCCCTTTTTTCCCTACACGTTTCTCTTCAATCTTTTGTTGCAATGTCGTAATCACGGCACGAAGCTTCTCATCAAAGCGAGTTCTATGCCAGGCGCCAATAGTCAGGCCTGGCTGTTCACGATCAATAAGGTCAATATGGGTTTTGTCGTACCAAATAATCTCATAGCGATCAAAAAAATCAGCTGGCAACGCCACCAAAAAAGAAAAAAGCTCTTTCTTGACCCGTTCATTATTAATCTGTTTATCCAACACCGTGACCTGGGGTAGACGGTCTATTATTTCATCTTTAAAAAATTCTTTTGCTCCCCACACTCCCGCTTCAGCGCCCTCTTTTTTGGAGAAAACAAACTTGTGATTAATCAGCACAAATGGATGAACGCTGTCAATCTGTACATAGGCAGTATTTGCCCCAACATAGCGAACACGTGCACGAGCAACGGTCGGTGCTACCGGCCCTAAAAGAGCTGCCAACGATTGCGAAGTTACTCCATGCACCGTTGTCGGCGTAAAGGTCGTTCGAATAATATATTGCATCTCATACGAAAAACGGGGATCAAGCCAAAAGGTTACATGGCGGGGTGCCCAAAGTTGGCGAACACCGAGCACCAACCCAAGAACACCAACCACAAAACTCGCCGAATAGCGAATTACGCGCTGTGTTATAGAACGTTTCATCCCTTCCCCTTTTTGACAAAGTCAGCGATTTCCCCACGCGGGCTTCTAAGAAGGTTATACTTTTTTATGATACAAAGAGTCAATAGATTGCTTCAGATCTTATTCGTCTGCACAGCGATCGCGAATAATAAGATCCCCGCCGCAACTGAAGCATTGTATGATATGTCAGCCGTTTTCTGCGGCAACATAACCCGTTCGCCCTGCGCAAGTACAGCAGCCGAAACGCCAATTCCTTCAGAGCCAATAACAATACAGAGCGGCTGAGTAAAGGCGGTTTTTCTTACGTCTTTGCCACCAAGTGCTGCAATATAGTTTGCATATCCGGCTTTTTTAAGCTCTTGCAGCGCAGGAGCAAGCGAGGCAACTTCACAGATCTCGATATGTTCAGCAAGACCTGCCGAAGATTTAAGAGCAACAGCATTAAGAGGAGCACTTTGCTTACGACTGATGATGATGCCATCAACCCCGGTGCAATAGGCAGAACGAATAATAGCGCCTAAGTTACGCGGGTCTTGGATCCCATCAAGGGCGATCAGAAAGGGGGAACGCGTTGGATCAAACGGTTTTTTACGAAAAGGGAATGGGGCGGCAGCGGCAACAACTCCTTGATGGTCAGTGGTACCCGCCATCTTGGCAAGTTGATCCCGAGTAACATAGGAGATAGGAACATGGGCAGGTAACAGACGGCGTATCTGTCCCCACGCCTGCGGTTCAGGACGTGTTGTGTAGACCATACGTAAGGTACGGCGCTTTGCCCTCAGCAGTTCAAGAATCGGGTGAATCCCGTACACAAGTGATTGGTCAGCGGTTACTATTGCCATCGATGTCCCTTAAAAAAACGTTTATGTGCCATGTACTTCAGTATAGCCTTACAGGTTATTTCCCACTAGACTACTTACAACGTATGTCCGCCGCCGATGCGCATGAAAGAGTCAAAGTGAAACAGATCTCTCCCTCCAACATTCTTACCCTGCTTATATATAGTGCGATCGCACTCTGCAGTGGTTTTGGGTACGTTGTCTTTGCCCAGAAGCTCCTTTCTCCAGACGAAGCAATCAGCTACGCTCAAAAAACAATTACGACCAACGGGGTAATTAAGAAAGCGCTTTTTTCGCCCGATGACCAGATCAAAAAAGTATTGATTGGTTTAATTCATGCTGAACAAGAACATATCTATCTTGCTGTCTTTTCTCTGACAGATGCCGAGATTACCCAGGCTCTTATTGAAGCACACCACCGAGGCATTCTTGTTGAAGTGGTTGCTGATACGATGTGCCTTAAGCAAGGGGGAAGCAAAGTTCATAAACTGCATACCGCAGGCCTCGCCGTTCGTACCTTTCCTACTGAAGACAGTAAGGCACTTATGCACAACAAATTTGTGGTTTTTGCTAAAAATTTGAACGACCAGCCAATCTTGTGGACCGGGTCATTTAATTTTACCTATTCTGCTACTCGGTTTAACCAAGAAAATGTGCTTATCTTACAAGACGCTGATCTGGCGCAAACCTATATTGACCACTTTCGCATTGTCCAGGCACGAGCCTTTCCCTTTAATCCCCGCTTGGCATACCAGCCCAAAACCCGCCGCGGACGCTGTGGTGTGTGCGGTTAGATTCCCAGTTTTTTATAGAGATCTTCTAAACTCTCGTAATGTGTCAAGTTCTTGCCATTTTGAGCATCTAAAAGAGCCCGTCTGGTTCTTTTGTTGGGGATATGCGGATCAGATTCGCAAAGACATTTCTCAATTGCTTCAATCACAATTTCCCGCATGCTCTTACCAAGAGCTTTTGCCCGCTTTTTAAGCCATAGGTGCGTATCAGTGGGGATATCAATCGTAAGACGTACCGTATCACTTTGCTTTTGTTTTCGCATAAATGCTCCAATAAAAAATCGCCGCAACTAACAGTTACAGTTTAACACAGCCCAGGAACAAGGGCATTCTTTTTTGACACACCCCGCCTCCCCTGATAGGGTAAATATCAGCAATTGCGCTCTATGTTAACAGGGGTTAAAAATTATGATGCGACACAATTATATAATTTTAGCGGGACTTCTCTGTTTTTCTGGTTGCTTTACTGAGAAAAAGCCAGCAGAAAAGCCATGCACCCTCCCCATACCCGACTACTCAAAATCCCTCACCTATGAGCAACGCGTTACTGGGGCGATTATAGGGGCAGCCCTGGGAGCAACACTGGCAAACCAGGCAAGAGTCCACAATCAAGAAAAACCTTTAGATTTACCCTTTATTCCAACCCTCAAATTTGCCCTCCACGCAAAGCAAGAGGGGTGGAGCACACAGAACTTCCAAGATAAACTTGCCGCCTATTATAGAGAAAATGTGACCCCAGATGCTCTTGCTGGGAAAAGCCCTGAGGCGAACGCGCTCCTGGTAACCTGGCCATTAGCTCTTGTTTTTCCTGAAGAAATCCCCCTGCTCAGCAGGCTTACCGACTACCAGGTTCGCCTTCTTAGCGACCACCCTATTACCCGCGGCGCGGCGGTCGCCTTTGCGGTTGGCCTTGCCCACGCCCTGCATAATGTTCATCAGTTTGCCATCGCTCGAGCCATGACCCGCACGGCAGCAACGTTTATTACCCTTGAACAACCATATCGCCCCCAAGCAAAGCGGCTGCATGGCAAAACTCCCCCAACAATCGACCAGTTCAAAGACAATCTCCTCTTAACAACCGACGTGATTCGCTACGGCGGCGGACAGGGGGGCGGGAAAGGATTAAATCACCCTACCCCAGAAAAAATTTTAGGCACGGTAAACGATGCCCAGGCAAACCTAAGATCACCACAGGGCTTTTTACTCGGCTTTGCCGCTGATGAAGCAGTTGGCGCAGCGCTGTATATCTTCTTTAGACACCGTGACGATTTGTTGGCTGGCATAACCGAAGGGGCCCAAAGTCCTGGAAACAATATTGCGATCGCCACACTGGCTGGCGCATTAATCGGCGCATACTCTGGGCTGCCTGCGATACTCAATCTTTCTAAGCTTGAAAACCGAGAGGAACTCTTTGCCCTCGCTCATGAAATTGCACAATTACAGGTGTCCGTATGAAAAACAGCGCATTTGCTGAAGTCGTTGAAAGTTCCCTGAACACGTGGCAAGGCCACTGTTGGCAATGGGATGATTTTCCCCAGTTTGGAGCCCTGGTAACCATAACCTCCCCAGCACGTACCTTTTTTGGCATTGTCAGCCAGATTCAGACAGGTTCACTCGACCCTGCGCGAACCCCCTTCCCCTTTGGCAAAACCGAAGAAGAGCTTGCTAAAGAGCAGCCACAGATTTTTGCCTTTCTTAAAACCACGTTTGCCTGCACCGTTGTTGGGTCTGAAGAGCGGGGTGCCCTCAACTACCAATGGCCACCAGAGCCGCCCAAGATCCACGCCTTTATTCATCGTGCCTCTGATGAGCATTATCGCCGCTTTTTTGCAGGAGAACAGTATATCCACCCCCTTTTCGGCTCTGCAGCATCTCTGCCCAGCCTAGACGAGCTCCTGCTCGCCCTTCTGAAACAACTTGCCCACCGCAATCTGCTTACCCAAGATAAGATTAACCAGTTTGTGGAGCACTTTTCCCTGTTAACTGGCAACGATTACCGCCGACTCAAATTATTCCTCCAAAGAGTTTCCACTATGCTTCCTCCCCTGGAGTAATCCAGAAATTTCTTGACCGTTTGACAATAAGAACCCGACTGGTAGTCTGAATTATATAATTAAAAAACTACCAGCAGTTTCCTCTATGGAAACCAAGCATCAAAAAAATCAAGCTTGCAAACAAAAAAGGAAGCAACATGAACAACGCACTTCGCTCACTTATATTCGTGGCAATCTTGGGCAGCTTTGGCAACTATTGCGTCGCCGCACAAGCAGCACAGCCCTTGCAGGTAAAAAACTTAAAAATCAGAAATGGCGAATTAAGAAGTCGCTTTGAAGCCTTGCAGGCCTTACCCCTTGCTGAACAGGACCAAGCTGCTATCAAGACAATCAAGGACGATAGCAACGCATACCTACAAGAGGCGCAATCAAAAACCAACTCTAACACAAAACGCCTCGTTGAAGAGCTCAATACTGAAATCATGAAGCAATGGCCAGAACCTAAAAAGCCTGGTTTATTCTCACGCGCAGGAGGCTGGCTCAAGTCCGCAGCTGCATCCACAGCGCAAAAAACTAAAGATTTAGCAGGATCAGGACTAGCAACTCTTGGAAATGGTGTCAAATCGACCGCCTCAAAAGCAGCGTCAAAACTACAATACCATCTGTTTGAAGAAGGCGAGATTACTCGTGCAGAAATTGAACTTGAAACACGACGCAAAAATCTTGCCGACCAAGAACATCCAAGTGCTCAAGAAATTGAACAATTGCGCCAGGATGTTGATGCTCTACAAAAACGAGCAACTTCATGGTACGGACAGTTGCACATGCCTATTGAAGAATTACGGGTAAGAGCACAAAGCCTTGCAATACCTGCACCGCGTACACGCGTGCTTCAAACTCAAGAGAATGTGCGCGAACTCATACAGCAAGATATCTTTACCGTCGGCCAAGCGCCAGCTGCTCCAGCACTACATCAACCCAAACAACCTCGAGCTCTTGAAGTGACCCCATTGACTCCAGAAGAACAAAAGAAACAAGCTGACGACATCATCGCCCAAGCGATGCATGAAAAAGAGTCCACAAAAACAACAGAAGCCACTCAACAAGCAACAACTCTGAGTCCATCTTCCACGAGCGCTTTCTCTTCAAGCTCTGTTGGCTCATCATCAAGCACAATGCCAGCGGCGCAGACAACCACCAGCGTACCGTCGGGAAAACCCACAAAAGCTTCTACCAGTTCCGCAACTGACTTCTATCGCAAACAAGAGACCGTTATAGACCTATCAACCGCCTCGGTCTCTACAAGCACAACAGCAGCCCCAGTAGTAGCACCAGTACAAGCTCCTGCACAATCGCAAGCTCTTGCAGAACGAAGCGAAGCGCTTCTGAAGCACTTACGCCATTTACAAGAAAGCGATCCTCATCAACAACGCAAAGAGCTCCATGACGAAATTATCAAACACCTAGAAGATCACCCAACGTTGCTTAATGAAGTAACGCAATGCATTTACGCTAATCGGGATCACTCTTATGCAGAGATTCACAAAGCACTTGACGAAAACAAGGCTTATCAAGCGTTTGAGCAAAATATTTTGAGCTGTCACGCAGGAAATCCAAGCCTTAATGCAGTTCGCCAAGAGTTTATCTACGCCGCAATTTACTCACAGAAAAACCTTGTCAGAGCTCAACCAGTACGGCAAACATCAAACTGGTTGCTCACTGGAATTGGCGCTACTGCAGCCATGTATGGATCCTATGGTCTTTACAACCTCTATGCTGGCACAACTAAAACTATGGTCGGCTATAAAGGCATGAGCTTACTTGGAAGCGCCCTCCCTAAAGCTTGGAGTTTTACCAAAGCAGCAACTTTCAAAGTGATTCTTCCCGCTGTTGGTATCGCCGCCGCTGGCCTCATATGCTACGCCTGTTATCGCTTCTATGTTCATAAGAAGTTGAGCGATGCTACAGCTGAAGCAAAAGCACGCTGCACCGCCGATAATCGAACCCCACAAGATCGAGAAGCCTTGTTAAGAGTCGAGCAAAAACATCAAAAAGAATCGCTGCAAACCGCCGCTGATATGATTACTGTAGCAGGTGGGGTAGAAGCATTCACAGGAACTAACCCACTGACAGACAACACTCAGAATGTCTTGGCGGAAAAAGCCGAACAAGCTGTCGATGCTGCCCGAACAGCCGTCAAAGCAAAGATTAACAGCACCGATGCAGCACAAGCAGCAAACAACTCAAAAGAGATTGCTCGAGTCGTTGTAGAAGCTCTTACCCAAACACATTAAAGAGGGCTCTTGCATTGCAAAAAAAACAAAAGTTTCTACACTCAAAAGTAATCTGAGTACGAAAAGGATAGTAATCACTCATGTTCAGTGCCTTTAAAAAAGCAGTAACGTCATTATATACAACGCTCACATCGCCACTGCAAAAACTCTTTGCACGGCCAACCGTTGATGTCGCCACCATCGCAGAACTTGAGAAAATTCTCATTGAAGCTGACATGGGCATTGCAACAACCAAAGCAATTATTGCAAAAGTACAAGAAGCGGTACGACAAAAGGGAACGGCGATCACGGGAAGTGATATTAAGCCAATCGTGCATGCCGAGCTCTGTAAAATTTTGAAAGAAAAAGCTTACACAGAACCTACGTCAGATAAAAAAGTCTATCTCCTGGTTGGTATTAATGGCAGCGGCAAGACAACGGTCGCTAGCAAATTAGCACAACAGTACACAGCCCAACATAAACGGGTATTACTCGTTGCTGCTGATACCTATCGCGCTGCAGCAAAAGAACAGCTCACCGTATGGGCAGAGCGAGCAGGCGCAAGCATTATGCTCGGCGAACCACAACAAGATCCTTCTGCCGTCATTTTTGCAGGCTGCCAAAAATTTATTAACGAAGGGTTTGATATCCTGATTATCGACACAGCAGGACGACTTCAAACAAAAGTAAATTTGATGCGCGAGCTTGAAAAAATGCGCAAAGTAATCAGTAAACAGCTTCCACTACAGACAATCACAACGCTACTCACCGTCGACAGCATGCTTGGACAAAACTCCTTTGAACAAGCAAAACTCTTTCATGCAAGCACACCACTTGATGGTATTGTACTCACAAAGCTTGATGGAACCGGTAGAGGCGGAATTATTTTCTCAATCACTAACACACTCCACATCCCTATTGCCTATATCTCCTACGGAGAAACGATGGATGCATTTGCACCTTTTGATGCACAAGCATTTGTTGATGGCATCATAGCCCCCGAATAACATGAACAAGCAACATCTGACGATGCATGAGGCGCTCCGCGCCATCACCACACAACTTCTACCGGTCTATCCGACCCCAACAGCAGCGCTGCAGGCAGCCTGGTTAATACTTGAGCGAGTCACCAAGCTTACCCGAACTGCTCTACTTGTTCATAACCAAGTTTTATCAAAAGACCAAGAGCAAGAAATTACCAACATAATTAATGAAATTACGGTCGAACATAAACCCCTCGACTACATTTTGGGTACCGTTCCCTTTTTGGACCTCACCCTCACCATCACCCCCCCCATTTTGATACCCCGACAAGAGACTGCATGGTGGTGTTTTGAGCTGCTAAAAAAATTATCAGAAACGAACCCCTCGCCACACCATATCCTTGACATCGGGACCGGGTCAGGGTGCCTTGCCCTGAGTATCGGAAAATCTCTACCAGAGAGCATAATAGATGCGGTCGACATCAGCGAAACGGCCCTTAAACTGGCGCATTTTAATAGAGAGGAAAATCACGTTTCCAATGTCAATTTTGTCTATTCCAACTTGTTTGACCAGCTCCCAGACACCCCCGTATATGACCTTATTGTTTCCAACCCTCCCTACATAGACGAAGATGACTGGAAACAACTTGATCCGTCGGTAAAAAGATGGGAAGATAAAGGTGCGTTAGTCGCCGAAGAAAACGGGTACGCTCTTATTGCAAAAATTATAGAGCAAGCGCCACGGTATCTTTCCAATAACGGACAGCTTTGGATCGAAATTGGTGCCGCACAAGGTGCACACGTTCAGGCACTGTTTACCAAGTTTGGATTTACACAGGTCACACTCTTGCAAGATTTATATGGGCGAGACCGTGTTGTGCATGGAGTATGGAATAAACCGTGAGAAGATTATGAGTTCACTTTTTGATCAGTTACCACCAGAGTTATACAAATCTCTTAATCGCTGGTACACCATCTCAGCAGTTGCCTGCTGTGCAACATTATTAGTTATCAGTTATATACACGTTACGACAACACTCAAGCTCACTCATGCAGCACAAGAACACCCCGAGCTTACGCAAACAGCCCAACAGTCACTCTCTAGCCCAGAACAAGAAGCAGCGCTTACTGCATCTGAACATGAGCTGAAAACGCTCATCGAACAACACACACTCTTTTTTAAACTTTTTGGAGCAATTTTAAGCTCCGTACCGCAACATATTCAATTGACCCAGTTTGCGATTGGGCAAAAAGAGATTATGTGCAAAGGGCTTGCCAGTTCTGTTGAAGAGGTCACGCAGTTTATGCGTTCACTCCAAGACAAAGTCCATTTAAGCGTCACCGAACTTGATTTGCAACAACCACGTTCTTCTCTGCACGCCTTTACCCTCCGCGCGGCCGTCGTACCGTTGTAAGGGGTAACCAACCTGGTATACTAAGCGTAGTCTTATTCTGCAACCAGGTACGTGACCATGCCAAAGATCTCTATACTCGCCTACGAAGAAGCACAAAAAATCGCCGCCGGAGAAGTTGTTGAACGACCAGCAAGTGTCGTCAAAGAACTGCTTGAAAACGCGATTGACGCAGGTGCTACACAAATTTCGCTTATCATTGAAGAGGGCGGGAAAAAGCTGATCCGCTGTATCGACAATGGCTGTGGCATGAGTCCCGAAGATGCGCGTTTAAGCGTACTCCACCATGCAACCAGCAAAATAAAATTAGTTGAAGAGCTCCCAACCATCACAACATTTGGCTTTCGCGGTGAAGCGCTTTCAAGCATTGCTGCGGTCAGTGACATGAAACTGATCACACGCACGCACGACGCTGATGCAGGCATCGAGCTGACGATTAAAGAAAGCGCCGTTATCAGCGAGCAACCTGCTGCCTGTAATTGCGGCACTGAAATTCGTATTGCCGATTTATTCTATAATGTTCCTGCACGCAAAAAATTCTTAAAAACTGACGTTACCGAATGGCGCGCGATACAGACGCTCGTGCAGGCCTATGCACTTGATTACCCACAGCTTGCAATCACGCTCACACATAACCAAACAGCTGTACTCACCTGCACCCCATGCACTACGCTCAAACAACGGGCAGAGCAGCTCTTTGATCGCCCGGTTATCGAACATAGCATCGACGTCAGTGCATCTGACACTGGTGCAAAAGTAGCTATGAGTGGCATTATCACTGATCACCAGTTTAGCCGTTATGACCGTTCGCAAATCTATTTTTTCGTAAATAATCGTTGGGTAAAAAATCAAAAGCTTGGCTCAGCACTCTGCAAGGGTTATCGCAACGTACTGCCGCAGGGGCAATATCCACAAGCTGTGGTTTGCATTACGATTGACCCACAAGAAGTTGATATCAACGTCCATCCACGCAAAGAAGAGGTACAATTTCTTCACCCGCGCAAAATCGAAGCGCTCATCGAAGAGATGGCGCAGCACCATCTCCAAGAAAGAATTAGTTCCTATTTATTTCGCAACAGTGCTCCGAGCGTGAGCAATGCTGCTAGCGCACCTATTCAAAGTTCCCATATCCCCGTTCAGCACGTACAGCCAAACTTTTCGTTTTCTGCGCCATTTACGACGCCTGCTTCACCGACGCTTACATTAAGCCTATATCCAGACACAACAGCTATCGCAGATGTGCAACAACCACCAACGAGCACCGCTCTCAGTGCTGTGGGTGAAGAACAGCCCTTCCCGCAAAGCATAACGGCTTGCCAAACAACAAACCAACAAGAGCTCTTTGACTCTGTCTCCGTTGACACTACTCCCAACTACAAAATTATTGGGCAGCTGGATGCAACCTACATCATGATAGAAACTGATGAAGGGCTTGTGCTCATCGACCAGCACGCAGCGCATGAACGAGTTATGTATGAGATTATTGGTGCACGGTTAGCACAAGCAGATTCAATACAACTGCTCTTTCCCGAGTTCATTCCCCTCACTCCCAGCGCATACGCAACCGTTACGCCCCACTTAGATTTAATCAAACAGTATGGTATTGATGCACAAGCGTGGGAGAATAATCAAATCTTAATACGTGCAACACCACCATTTATTAAGTCACATGCAAGCAAAGAAATTGTACAAGCACTGGTGACAGCGTTGCAAGAGACAGGTGACATCACAACACAAGATGCACAAAAGCGCATTAACCATACCCTGCAAGCAATGATGGCCTGTAAAGCGGCAGTCAAAGCGCATGATGTTCTGAGCATGGCGCAAATGGAATCACTTTTAAAACAACTCTTTGAACTTTCCAACCGCCTCACCTGTCCCCACGGCCGTCCAACGACCTGGCTGCTTTCTCGCTATGAGATTGAGAAAAAATTTAAGCGGGTCGGGTAAGTTTGTGGTAAAATGTTTGTGAACAAGTATCTTGAGTTTGCCGGGAGAGTCTGATGGTCAATGAAACGCTCATGCAAGAAGTCACAAAACGATTGGTGGAAACGTACAAACCACTGGAAATTTATCTCTTTGGTTCTTATGCATGGGGACATCCTGACGAAGAAAGCGATGTTGATCTTTTGGTCATCGTCGATCAATCTGATGAAAAAAGTTACAAGCGACCAATTCCTGGTATTTACGCACTTCATGACCTTGGCATCTCAAAAGACTTACTTGTTTTAACAAAAGAAGAATTTGACGAGCGCGCAGGCAACAAAACAACCTTGATGCATAAAATTAAACAACAAGGAAAAATTTTGTATGCCAGAGCGTAGCAATCTCTACGATTATCGCGCCTGGCTGTTTAAAGCACGCGGTAATCTAAGTTCAGCAAAAAAGCTTGCCGAAAATAATGACGAGCTACTTGATCACGCCATCTATCATACGCAGCAATGCGCTGAACTTGCACTTAAGGCATTTCTCGCATTCAAAGACATCTCCATACAAAAAACACATGACCTTGATAAGTTGCTCAAGCAATGCATGGATATCGATGCAACATTTGGCGTACTCAAGGCAAAAGTGATCGCACTGACCCCTTACGTTGCAAAATTTCGTTATCCCGATGATTACCTCGTCCCCGACAGGGAAGATGTCATGATTGCAATTAATGATGCTGAAGAAGTTTTAACGCTTGTGCGCAAGCGAATTGAATATCTGTCTCATCCAAACATGCGACTGTTTGAGTAAAAACAATTTTTGGCAAATCTTTACTCAACCGTTCAAAAAACAGTACGGTAACTCTGTAATTTATTTTTTGAGAGGAGAGTTCCCATGCGCCGTATTTTTATCTTTTTACCCCTGCTCGTTTTGTTCAATCTCATCTGCCCAAGCTGCTCTGCTTCGCAAGCAGCTGCGCAACCCAAAAACATCCTATGGTGGGACGATAGCACCCCCGTGTATGCTGGAGAAAAAATTGTCTACGTTGAAGTAGGGCAATATTATTCCCCCGAAGAAACAGTTCTTTTCACATTTCGTGATCCAAACGTCTATACGCCCGAATTTATGAAAATTTTTCTCAAAAATTCTGAGCTCAAAGATCAGTGTCGCACTCTTTTTATCGAATCAAACTGGCAAGGGCTCGAACCCAAGAGGCTTGAAGAGACTATCCACTATTTTGACACAGTACTGAACAATGGCGGAATTATTTTTATTGTTAATTTTGCTTCTTACAACCAGGTAACACATCACATATATAACAAATTACTTGCTCAATTTCCTGGACAGATTCAATTTTTCGAACAGGCAAATTTGTTCTACCCTGTAGAAAATCCCATTTTCAGTTGGTGGGGCAACAATCCTTGGAAAAGTTCAAACGTTTTAGATACGAGAATGAATACATTCTCTGACATCATTAAAAACATCACTCACTCTGAAGAAGCTATACCCGCAATTATCAAAAGATCCTTCGCCATATCCTATGGACAATCTTTTCCCGCAAAATTACACAATACTATTTCGCTTGAACAACTTATGCATGCAAAAGACCCATTCACACTCGTCTCACTATCAAAGCAAGGGACTTTTCCATTAATAACTTTTGATATAGGGCAAAAAAAATCCCACCTCTCTATCACACCACGACTTTCTTCAAAACCATTTGATATTCACGATTTTCAACAGCTTGAAACACTCAAAAAGGAAATTCTTACATCGAAAAAACTAAATCAAGAATCGGAGAAAAAAAATCAGCAACTGGCGGAACAAGTACCTTTAAGCACATTTACCGAGGCACTCGCCTACCATGGTGAAAAGATTGTGTATCTTGGGATAGGAACACATCGGTCCGTTCAAGACCAATTTCCCATGGACGAATCCTATCCTGAATTTGTAAAAAGTGTATGTCAGAAATCACGCTATAAACAAGATTGTAAACTTATCTTAGTTGATGGGCTCTGGAGCAATATAACCAAACAAGATTTTGCAACAATATTTTCACAACCTCTTCCTCAAGCATCCTTTTTTGTTGGAGACGAATTCAAACTCAAACATCTTAAACAAATCGAAGCATACCTCGAAACAGTATTAGGTAATGGGGGCGTTGTGTGTGTTGCTGACTTCATGTGTCCATTCGCACCAGGACATCCTGAAGAAGCTCGTAATGCCAATCAAATAGGTGTCAGAAATATGTATAATAAACTTCTTAAAAAATTCCCCAATCAAATTGAGTTTTTTGAATATCGATATAGTTGGTTTTTGACTGGTGATGGACTTACTGTTGCCTGGTGGCAGGGAAATCCATGGGATGACAGAGCCTCAAATATTTTAATAGATAGACTCAATGCTCTTGATTCATTCTTACAAAAAATCTACAAGCACAACAAAAAGCCGACACTCAAAATTCTCAAAAAAGATTTTGCTACCGTGTACAACAAAGATTTTCCCGCACGGCTTCACGCAACAACAACGCTGGAACAATTCATGCATGAAAAACTCCCCTGCGTTTTTATCTCTCTCGCGAAAACAGATTTACTTCCGGTCCTCACCTTTTCAATAAAAAAAGAAAGCTCTCGCTACATACTCGAACCACAACTTTCGCGTGAACAGCTTGATATGTTTGACCTCAAACAACTTGATGCTCTCCGCGAAGATACTCTCGCACGTGAAAAAGAGCAAAAAGAGATGGAAGCCAAAGCGATCAGTGCATCAGTGCAAACAATAGTCGAACCTGCCCCAATTACTTTTCCTAGTGCCGAATCTGTACAAGAAGAGAAAAAGAAAGCTGAGAGCAGTTGTGTGATTGCATAAGCATATTGGAACGATGTTTATAAATTTTAAGCTTCGCAAAATTTCCCAGCACTCTTTACTCAACCGTTCAAAAAACAGTACGGTAACTCTGTACGTTTATTTTTACAGGAGAGTCCCCATGCGCCGTATTTTTGTATACTTGTCCATACTTGTTTTACCCAACATCGCGAACCAAAGCTGCGTTGCGTCTCAAGCAGCTCAGCAAGTCGATTCAGAGCTACCCGCTACCACCAAATCCTCTGAAGCAGACATGCTTGAACAAAAACACCAATATGAAGAACAGAAAAAATGGCAGCGAGCACAAGTTACCAACCCTATTCCATTAACAACTCTTACAGAAGCACTCACCTATAAACAGGAAAAAATTGTGTATCTTGGCATAGGAACATCACCTTTATTGTCCGTCGGTTATAATCCTTTTCCAAGCTCTCAATCATACCCAGAATTTATACAATCGCTTTGCCAAAATCCTAGGTATACATGTAAATCTATCTTGATCGATGAAAACTGGGGATTGACTGATGCGAGTATGTTTCAAGGGAAACTCCCTCCTTCATCTTTTTTTGTTGGAGAAGAAGTTGCATCTAAGCACCTTAAAAACATCCGCGAATACCTTGCAACGGTATTACAACATGGCGGAATTGTTTGTATCGCAGAATTCTTCGCCCCCTTAGGCTTATTGTTCTCTGACGCGACTGATGAAGAAGAACGCTTACAATTAGAGTTAAGAGACATGTACAACAGTCTGCTAAAAAAGTTTCCCCATCAAGTCGAATTTTTTGAATATCGAATGCTCGAACCTGCCACACATGGCTTCACCGTTGCTTGGTGGCAAGGGAATTCATGGAATGAAAGAGCTTCAAATATCATGGCTAGCAGGCTAGCCACCCTTGATTCATTCTTTCAAAAAGATTCAACAAAGATAACTACCAAAGCACTCGAAGAAGAGTTTACCTCCTTCTATAACAGCAATTTCCCAACACAACTCCGCGCGACAACAACACTGGAACAATTCATGCATGAAAAACTCCCCTACGTTTTTGTTTCACTTGCCAAAACAGATATGCTTCCGGTCCTCACGTTTTCTATCAAAAAAGTAGACTCTGGCTACAGACTCGAACCAAGGCTTTCGCGCGAGCCACTTGATATGTTTGATCTCAAGCAACTTGATCTTCTATGGAAAGCAGCGCTTGCACGTGAAAAAGAGCGAAAAGAGATGGAAGCCAAAGTGATGAGTGCAGAAACATCCATTATGACAACGGTCGAACCTGATCCAATTACTTTTTCTAGTGCCGAGTCTGTACAAGAAGAGAAAAAGAAAGCTGAGAGCAGTTGTGTAATTGCATAAGCTCATTTACAAAATAAAGATGGTGTTTAAAATCTTTATTAAGAATCAAGCCTGGAAGAAAGAAAGAGCGCTCATGAAAAAAATAGTCTCACAAAAAAGAATTCCAAAAGTAGAGCCTGTTTTTGATAAAAACCATAAACAGATTGGCGTCTTAGTATCTCGCAAAGAATATGAAAGATTACTCGATATATCAAACGACTACGACGATTATATGGCAATTGTCAAATTTGATGCCCAACGTACAAAAAAAAAGACTTCTAACAAAAAACAAAAAATTTGAGTTAAGTAATGGTTTTTGTGCATCATTTTAAAGGTTATAAGATTTGCTACTCAAAAAACGCCGAGAGAGATTTGAAGCATATCGAAAAAAGTTATGCTTCAAAAATCAAACAAAAATTTGAAGAAATAACAGCAGGGATGCCAAATGTTGATATTAAAAGGCTTCAAGGTAAAGAGCACCACAGATTTCGGTTACGAATCGGAACCTACCGAGCTGTTTTTGAAGTCAATGAGAAAACCATTACTATTTTAGTAATCTCAGTAGCCCCACGAGGTGATATCTATGATTGAAACAAACGCAAACCAAAAAAGTCCACAAGTCTACCTGCCCCTTGAAGCATATAAAAAATTTATCCTTAAGAAAAAAGAGTGGCAAGAGATACAGAAAAAAGAGGGTGTTCGCTGGGTTAAAGTGCAGGTGAACAAGCCCGCAAAAAAATCAAAATCACCAAGCAAAAAAGAAAAATAGCCGTGTATTTCTCACATACCAACAAAAAATTCTGGCAACAACTCGATCAACTCCTAGCAGCATCAGAAGTAGTTATCGATCGACCCAAGGGTTCAGCACATCCACGCTTTCCCGACTTTATATACCCACTTGATTATGGCTATTTTAAGGGCACACACTCTGCTGATGGGCACGAGATTGATGTCTGGGTTGGTACAGCACCTGAAAGAAACGTTGATGCAATTATGTGCACGGTTGATATGTATAAAAAAGATTCAGAAATAAAAGTTTTATTGGGTTGTACGGAAGAAGAAAAAGAACTGGTATACCATACGCATAACACCGGTCCTATGGCTGGTTTACTGATATACAGAAATCAGTGTGCAGAGTAAAATTTTGAAAAAAAAGTACTCCATGCCCTAGACTTTTTCCAATCAATTCATTACCTTGATTCTTGTTCAGAGGTTTACAGAAGAAAAACTTATATCCGTGAAAAGGAGTTTATTCATGGCATTCAACGTAAAATCAAAAAAGAGTGGTAAGACATATTACTTGCATGCAAAAGATGTAGAACTTGCAGGTGGACGTAAGCAACGTATTTATTACTTTGCTGGCGTAGCTGAAAAGAATGCACTCGATGCATTACCAGAAGGATATGAAATGATTGAAAACGAACGCACTGGCTTACCAATGCTTCGCAAAAAGAAGTAAAGTTTATAGACTTTACTTTGACCCTTTTAAAAAGTCCCGTTGTTTTGTCTTTGTGACAAGCAGCGGGATTTTTTTTAGATATACTTATACTCAGTATCTTTTGTTTTTCTTTCACCCCAAGCAACAAACGCTCATGACACACATGCAAAAAATTATCTTGTCTCTTTTTCTCGCATGCACCTACACATCGCACAATTACGGCGCACAGGCAACGTTACACTCTGCACAAAGAATGTATACAAAACATGGTGATAGTCTCTACCATGGGGCAATTTGGGGGGCAGATACCGTCTATCTCTTAGGAAAATTATATCCAGATAAAATTTCCACCAAAACGACTACGACATCATTTGCGGCGCTCAACTATGTTGGGCTTTTGTATCTTGGCTACCAATATTCCCATCTAAAGCATGCTCTCATAACTGCCGGACAAGCAATTCAGGGTAATCAAAACCTCACCTGTATTGCTGCACTTGCACAAGCTTTTTGTTCAGGAGTATTTCTTATTGATGCGCTTGCTATGGCAGTAGCTGCAACATACATGCTCATGGGAGACACAAAAGCTGCCAATAGAATCTATGCAAAAATGATGCCTCTGGCTGATGCAACGCTTGCTATCACCATTGGGCTCGATTGTTACCATATGCTGCAATCAAATGCATTCGCACGCCTTGCAGGCGCAAGCGATCTGCTCCTCAAGGGACTTGGATATTTCAGCATGGCCAAATGCCGCCACAATCCCAATAGCCTCACACAAGCAACCTGCTGGTGGGGCATGGCAACACTGTATGGCATTAAAAGTTTGTGGTTCGGGACTCCCAGAAGTTATTAACTTCTCTTCAATTTTTAATCCCGTTGTTTTTATCTTAAGGTAAGACCGCGGGATTTTTCTGTATACTGATAAACAAGAGTCAATAATCTTTTTCACTCAAAGCACAGCAAACGGTATGTCTTACACTCGCACAATTATCTTATATCTCATCTTTACATGCGGCTACACAACAAAGAATTATGGCCTACAGTCAATGTTGCGTACTACGCAAACGATTTATACCAAGCATGGGCAAACGATTTCAAATGGTGCAATTTGGACGGTCGATACAATATATCTTTTGGGGAAGCTTTTTCCACAACGAATTTCTGAACGTACAACAACTAATGCTTTTGCGACCCTCAATTATATAGGTCTTTTTGCCCTTGGCACTCTCTATCAAAAAATGAAAGAAAGCTTTCAAACCACTTGGCGCGAACGAGAAAATGACAGAATTAAAAGCTGCGCAGCGCTCGCACAAAGCTACTGCATCTCGGTGGCACTCACAAATACCATCACTACCGCCATCGCCGCAACTTATACAGCTCGCGGTAATACAAAATCAGCTTTAAACATGTATCGATTCATGAGGCCATTTACTGACGGCATGCTCGCAATAACAATCATACTCGACATCTATCGTCTAACACGACCAACAGCCCGCGCTCTTGGAGCAAGTAATCTTGCTCTTAAGGGTTTGGGTTATGCTTGCATGGCTATCTGCCAACATAACCCAAACAGTCTTTTAGAGGCGAGTTGCATATGGAGTATGGCAACTCTTTATAATGCGAAAAGTCTGTTAATTGGAGCGTAGATAAACTTTTCTAACACCTGCTCGCACTTTGCGAACTTAATGCCGCAGATGATGAACTGCTATGCGTATCATTGGAAGCACTTTCTACAGCTTGTGCATATCCTGAAGTCGTTGCTGCCGATGGCGATATTGCAACAGACTGGGAGGCCTCGGTTTTTGATTGAGAACTTCCCATTGTTCCTACACTTGCAGCACTTGTTGAAGCGCATGCAGACAAAACTGCTGAAGACGCTTTAAGCCTCTCTTTTTCCGCAATTTCCTTAAGTACTATTTCTGTAATATCTTGCTCTTGACCACAGATACTCTCTTGAAGCTTATAAAGGCGTGTCGCTCCCGTGGGATTGCCTAAAGAGTCATAGTGTATATTTACAGGAACACGGTAATTAACAAACCCATATCCTTTCCCAGCTTTACCCAGTTCCGGAACCTCTGGAAAGTGCGTTGAGATAATGCATATAGAATTTGTCTTTTGCCCCAATTCTATTGCACGTTTGCATGTTAAAGCAGCGGCTGACTTCGGATTTGTTCCACTAAAAAGTTCATCAAAAACGGTAAATTTGAATTTACCCTTTAAGGCTAATTCATCAATTTTTCGCATCGATGCTGTAACGCGACGCGCTTCTACCTGGAACCGTGACTCTTGATCAACTTGGGAATCAGAAATATTTCGATAGGTTTCGATACTTGAAAACGGCGTAAGAGAGACCTCCCCCAACGTAATGCCAACACTTTGAGCCATGACAACTTGCTGAACAAGTCCGAATATGGTCATCGATTTTCCGGCACTATTCGGAGCAGTCAAAATCATATTGGGTGCACTAAATTGCCTTCCTAAAGATATGTCATTGGTCACTGCTGTCGCAGAATTCACAAAAAGACTGCAAAACTTTTTAGCTTGTATAAGAGGCGTCCCGGAACCAGTTATATACTGTGCAAAACGAAATCTAGAATCTTTCTCCATTATTAATTGTGCCAAGCCTGCATAAGCATCAATTTCACCGATCGCCGCCAAAGGTAATGCCACCTTTTCTCGACAACCACGTAATAGTCTCCAACCACATAATACTTTTCCATAACTATATATGTAGCGAGTAACGTCATCAGATTCCAGCTTGAAAGTCTCTGAGCCAAGAAGAGAAAGCAATTGCTGAACATCTTTATCAGTGGCATTGATAAATTCGCTCTCAAATCGATTGAAGAACGTCAAATTTGTCCTTATATCTTTTGGCAATTTGTTGATGATCCCATGAATGTTCTTCATACTTTGAACAACTTGTGCAACATGCATAAGTACTTTACGCATTAAATCATGATCTAGAAGATTGGCACGAGACATTAACCAGTGTTTTCTAGCCTCTACAGCACTCAGCACCCCAATAGCCCCCAAGGATGATCTCACCAGAGGATTTCTTGTGTAGTCTAACAAAGCGCATTCTGGTCCTCCTACAGCCACCGCAGCAAGATTGACGTAATAGTCTAACCATTCTGGCGGTGTAGACTTTGAATATAAAGATAAAAGTTCCCACAGGCCATATGGCACTAGAGCCACTGCTCCTGTAAGGAGAACTTGGCTCACAACAGCTGTAGTATAACTCTTTAACGCCTTCACCTCCAAAGCAGTAACGCTTCGATTAAGATAGGAACTGAATGGAGTTTGATAATAATCAATGAAATCAGCGGCGAAACGCGGATACTTTACATCTAAAAATTCCGTAAGGAATTTTTCATGTTCTGCAAATACTTTAAGCTCTGCTTTCAAAGCTTCAAAACCTTGAGAACATTCTTTACATTCTACTTGTCCACTCAAATTACCCGAAAGCGTTCTAACTATTTTTTGACGCGCTTCTAAGTGATTTTGTCTATCAGTTGGACGTCCTAGCAGTCCGCAAAGATACGCCTTTCCCATGTCTGAAGCTACATACTTACCCAATAGAGATCCCACATACAAATCGGGCTTATCTAATGAGCCAGAGAATAGATTAAGATCCAACCACGCCGTCCTATCAATAACAGATTCATCCAACCAATCTGGTCTACCTTCTTTCCATTGCATTTCGGCACAGGCAAGGAGAGAGAAGGATCGCTCAGCGTTACTTCTGTCAATTGGACTATAAATCATAGTACGCTTAAGTTCATAATAACTAAACGGATCGTCCTGGGAAATTCGCATTTGACTAGTTCCCAATCTTCCTTGAAAAGATTTTTGATTTTCAACACCTATTTGGGCAGCCAAAGACTGCTGTTGCTCCTTTTTGGCCTTTTCATCAAGTTCGCGTAACACTTCATTGCTTTTCGGCGCACTCCAGACTTTTTCCTTACACCAACCATACGCCCGGCCAAGCCCTCGGCAAGTAGCCTGCAAGCAACACTTTACAAACAAATTTCCGCCACAAGATCTTTGCGCTTTTTTTCCCAAAATCGCATTTTCTCGTTTCTCTTTGGCTTCTTTTTCAACTGCTTCTTGCGTTGCACGTGTTGCATCTTGAGAAAGAAGAGCACTCGTCGCAGCCGAAAGATTAGTTCTTGTTGTCTCAAGCGGCACGCTCGCGATACTGCGGGCTATCCCTCTACTCGCAGAAGAAGTTGAATCGGAAGCCGTTAGGCCTGTAATCACCTGTCGCTGCCGCAAATCACCACGTTGACCGTTTAACTGCGAACTAAAAAGGTTATTTGCACAGCATAGAGGCAAAAGGGTAACTGATAAGAAAATTTGATGAGATTTGAGCATAATACTTCCTGCGATGGGTGTTAATGTTACGTTTAATTAAATGATTGGGTCAAGTGTACCATTATTCAAAATTCTGTTAAGGCATCAACGTTTTTGCATTATCACACATTAATTTCCTACAAACTCGAACTTGTAGCTACTTTGCGAGATAACAAAAGATCATTATAGACTCCCTGCTCAACAATCTTGCCATTATCTAACACTATGACATGATCAGCATGTTTAATTGTTGAAAGTCGATGAGCAATAATAATGGTGGTGCGTCCAAAAGAGACTTCTGCTATGTTTTTTTGAATTTCTTGCTCAGTATAGATATCAAGAGAAGATGTCGCTTCATCGAAAATAGTAAGTAAAGGATTTTTCAACAACATACGCGCAATTGCAACTCGCTGCCGTTCTCCACCCGAAAGCTTCAAACCTCTCTCACCAACAAGAGTATTATACCCTTCGGGAAGCTTAGCAATGAACTCATGAAGATGTGCAAGTTGTATCACCTGCTCAACTTCTTGTACCGTTGCCGTTGGGCGTCCATATGCGATATTAAAATATAAACTCTTATTAAAAAGTATCGTATCCTGCGGAACAATACCGATCAATGATCGCAGTGATTGTTGCTTAATGGAGCGAATGTCATACCCATTAATAAGAATTTTACCACTCTGCACGTCATAGAATCTGAACAATAGACGTGCAATCGTCGAGTTACCTGAGCCAGTCTGCCCTATAATCGCAACGGTTTTACCCGCAGGAATAGTAAATGAAACATCATGCAAAATCTCTCTCGACGTGCTATAACCAAATGAAACATGATCAAACGTAATTTCAATCTTTTCGGGAACAAGATCGACAGAGCAAGGCGCATCGCACACCTCTGGTTTCTGCCGTATCAAATCAATCGCATCACCCATATTAGTAAGACCAGTACGTATTTGCCGTAAAATATAGCCAAACTGCTGCAATGGTGCTGCAAATTGCATTAAATATCCATTGATTAAAATAAAATCGCCAACCGTTAACGTTTTATTAAGAACCGCATTCCCTGAAATTACCGTCAAACAAAGCAATCCACTTCCAACAACCAACACTTGGATTCCTTGAACTACCAATTCATACGCATGCCATTGCGAGCCTGCCTTTTCTTGTTGCGCTAAAGCTTGCTCGCACAGTTGTTGATCAAAAGACTCATTGCCAAAATATTTCGTCGTCTCATAGTTCAGTAAATTATCAACAAGAGTTGCACTGGCCTGCTTGCGCATCTCATTGTATGACCTATGCAGTACTTCTAATCGAGGCAAAGTAAAAGTACTTATAACGATATATAACACGATCGTTACCAGCAATATTCCTCCGTAAGAAAAACCATATAAATAGGTAAGGAGCGAAATTGCACAGAACATCTCTATAACGGTCGGGATGAGGAATAATAATGCCCCCAAAAACACCGTCTCAAAACCTATCCTCACCCTTTCAACCGTGTTGGTAATCGATCCTATTTTCTTCTCCGTATGAAAGCGCGATGACAATGATTGTAACTTCTCAAAAATCTTAAAGCTCAGATTCTTGACGCAACGTTCATACAAATAAAACATAAGGCTCGTTCGTATCTGCCCAAGCACCTGTCCAACAATCCACAATAAGCCGTAAGCTATGAGAAGAATTTGGATTAGGCTAAAAAAATTATCGTGGGAAAGCGAAAATGATTCTATAATCCGTTTAAAAATAAAGGGAACGCCCAGGTTAAAAACACCCATAATGAGTGTTATGAGCAACATGAACAATAATCTTATTCTTACAGATCGTTCATGTGGCAAGATAAAAGAGAAGAATATGGTTATCGTATTTTTAAGCCTTATAAATTCCATTTATTTATCCACACTTGTCCAGTAAGCATATGAATAATCGGCCAAAGTTTATCAACTTTTCCATGCCGCATTCTCGTTAATTCTCGATCAAGCCACTGTTTATCAACGATACCACTTTGCACAAGCTTTCCAGAAAAAAGAATATCCCGTATTTCTTGATGTTGCTGCGCGCACGACTTAGACATACTGCTCGTTGTCTGTCCTTTTATCTTACGCCACAGAGCTTTTGGCTTTTGTAGCCTACTCACAGCATTTCTGAAAAAGATGCGGTCAAAGCCGTCAGCAAAAGATTGATACGTCGGAATGGCAAGTCCCATCTCAACAAGGGGCTGAGAGAGCAAGGGGTGCGTTATAGTGGAGGAAAATTGATCTCTTTCTGAATAATTTACCGCTTGATACATACTCTCAATTTGAGCAGCTTTTGCTGGATAAAAATTAACAAGTTTATCGTTAAGATAAAAATCATGGAGCGGAAGTTGAGCGAAAAAGTCTTTATCTAAATATTCTATTGGCTGCTGATATGGATTTTTATAAATTCCTCGATAGTAGTTTATAACGTTTTTGCACGATTCTTTAGCTATGGCAAACCAAGGCGATCGGTATACGCCAACTATTTCATTAAACGGCTTGCGTATGCCGCGAAAACCATGATCTAACCAATAGTCAGCAAGAGCATATCTTGGCTGCGGAGCAAGAAACAGATGGTCCCCACCTTGTCCATTCATAATTTCATCGCAATTATTCTGTTGTGCATATTCCTGAACTTGCTTACGAATGTTATAAAACATGAAAAAAGAGCTCGGCTTATTGGGAAACCAATTTGAAGGCAAAGGATCCAACAAGGTTGCATTTTGCCAATCGGTAAAATACAGAGGAGCCGCACAAAGATCTGCAACTTCTTGAGCATACTCTATTTCATTAGAGCTCGGGGTCTTTGAATCGGTATAGTTTACTGCAATTAATTTTTTATCTTGAGGTAAAACTTCTTTTAAAAGCAACATTACACCCGTTGAATCAGTACCACCAGAAAGCTCTACACATACCCCCGATGCATCATCAGTCCATGCTCTTACACAAGATTTTAATGTTGCAAGCAACTCTTCTTCAAAACTGTCTCTGTTTTTGATAAACGGGCTTTTTATAGAATCAAGATCCCACAAAAGTTCATGCGTTACACGCCCTTCTTCGGTAAATGTAACACTCATACCCGGCAAAAGTTCTCGTACCTGCTCAAAGGGTGTTGTCGGCAAAGCCTGGTTCCTATGGACCAAATGTTCTGCAAAAAACTGCATATCAAGGGAAGGTTTTTGTTCCATTGCTTCATATAAAAGCTTTAAATCAGTAGAAAAAAGAACACCGCCATCAGTCTGGATGTAAAATAATGTCGATAATCCCTGAGGATCCCGAATCAACGAAAGCGTCTTTTTCTGTTCATTGCAAAGCACACCGACGTAACGTCCCCATATATTTTTGGCAAGAATTCGAGGATTTTCCAAAATTTTTCTTGTAAAATCGCCATCAAACTGCACCGGCTTATAGGTTTGACGGTCAAATATTTTTCCTACGAATATGCCTGCACTACCGTACAATGGAATAATACGATTCCGTTGCGATTCTTTGTGCTTACTCTGACCTGAATAGAGAATCCCTTGTTCAAAAACAGTTTTTTGCTGAGTTCCGTCAATCGCCGTTGCTTCTGCCAACAATGACAGTTTATTGGCATATTTTGATGTGCAGTATCTTCCAAATGTCCCTAGTAAAAATGACATATTCGCCCCTAGTTGTTTCGCGGTTCCTTAAGAATGATAGACAAGACCTGTGCAATCATAGGATCATCATGGATAACTTTACCCAATGAGGTCACCCATGCATGCGCATAAAAAGGATTCGTTTGAACACCAATCTCTAATTGGCATTGCCATTGTTTTTTTAAAGCGAGAAGAACAAACGTTGCAGCCCATGCAAGACAAAACGTCTTTTTAGGATACAACATTGTTGCAACGTCCACTGTAGCAGACAGTACTTCAAGCTCTGATTCGGTCGGATTTTTATAAGAAGCTTGCTTGTTGCAAGCTGAAGCAATAAGATCCAACACTCCTTTAATACCGTGCCGCTTGAGAGCTCTGTGAACTTTTGCCAAAACGAAAACTGTTCCTAGAATTTCACTTTTTTTCGCCTGTGCAAATGGCTTCCATGAAGGCTTATGATCCCATTTATACTCAATCAGCCCACCCGATCTTAAAGGTTGCACAGCTGGCGTTCTCACTATGCCGTCTTGCAAACTCTGCATAATCAATTTTTTATCAGAAAAGTGCTGTATCCATGCATTAAGTTGTTGAACATCGATTTCTGGTGCACTGCCTACAGGGGCAAATTCACCATCACCAATAAAAGAAGCCTCTAAAATAAAAGCTAAATATTTTGCAGCATCATCGATAACGCTCAGATATTTGTCCTGAACACTATCTAAAATTATTATCGAATTTTCATACCGTGCAGCGTATAAATGTGGTATTAAAGTAAACGTAATCATGTATGTTTGACCCAAGAAAAAGCGTTCGCAATCTCTTACGAACGCCTCTCTTTTTTTATAGAATTAAAGTTAACAAAAAATTATCGAATATTATAAGTCCAAAAGGAAGAACCGACCATAACCTTCAACATCAGGCCCTCCTGGCCCCAGCGTAAGTTCAGAAGCTTGACCAAGCTCAACAAGCTGCTCACCATTGATAATATTCATAACAATCCCAATTTCCAAATTTAAAACCAAATTGCAGCAAATCAATTAATCATCATTAATTGTCATAAGGATAATAATCAAAAAACCGATGATAGCCTTCAATGTAGGAACCATAAGGTCCCAGTGTCGACACAGAAACTTGACCAAGTTCAACGACTTGTTCATAACTTTTAATTTCCATATAATCTCAATCTCCAAATTTAAAGCTAGATTGCAACAAATCAATTAATCATTACTAATCCGGATCTGGTGTAAAAAACAAGAAACGATAACCCTCAAAGTAAAAGAAACCCGGACCAAGCGTCAACTCAGAAGCTTGACCAAGCTCGACAAACTGCCCTGCAATTATAAAATCTTGTCGTTTCATGAAAAAACCTTTCTTAATTTACCAACCGTACTCGTCAACATACATAAAACGACTACTTCCTTCGACTGCATTACAACATCCCCCCAACGTCAACTCAGAAACTTGACCAAGCTCGACAAACTGCCCTGCAACTATAAAATCTTGTTGTGGTTTCATATCTTGTTCACCTTCTCATCTGATAAACCGCATAGCAATAATTCCACACGACGCTGAAACTCTCTAATTCCTTCAACAATCCATCAGTATCCGGGATTATAAAAACGGCCCATTCCCTCAGGAACCTCCCAGAGATACCCGAGAGTTAATTCAGACACGCTACCTAATTCAATACAGTGTTCTTCTTTTTCAAATAATTTCTGTATCTTAACAGCTGGTTCAGCATAGTTTGTTTGCATAATTATCCTTCGAAACATTATTGATAGTACCTTTAAGTTACGCTTCTATTGCTACCCACCATTTCATTCAAATATCTTAATCAAGATACGTGTAAAAATCAGTTCCGCGACCTTCCCAATATTGCACTCCCGTACCCTTGGTAAGCAAAGAAGCTTGTCCTAATTCGACAAGTTGCTCTTTTGTGTTAACCATTGAATGAGTGCCCTTTGATTCTTTATAAAACATTTCCATACTTACACCGTCCTCTCATCTACGTATATTTGTATGAATTACTTTTAAAAATCATAGCCCATAATCACAAGCCATACAAGCGGAATACCTACGTTTCTTGATCTTCACATTCCCTTTCTGATAAGGTCAGCTTGAACTGACTAACCCTGTGCGATAAAGGGAGGTATAATCGTGCGAGCGATAGACAAGATTATAGTTTTTAGTTTTCTCAGTTTCTTTCAGGCCGAATATGGCCAAACCGAGGAGAAGCGTATGATGTTTAAAATAACAAGTCCTGCCTTTGAGCACCAAAAAGAAATCCCCTCACAATACACCTGTGAAGGTACCAGTGATAATGTTTCGCCAGCACTCCACTGGAGCGGCGCTCCACAAAAAACAAAAACGTTTGCACTCATTGTTGATGACCCTGATGCACCAAATCAAAAGCATATGTTTGTTCATTGGGTTCTTGCAAATATTCCTGCAACGGTGCATGAACTTCCCGAAAATGCGGATATCGAAGAGTTTGTTGCTGGCATCAACGACTATGGCACAACACACTACGCCGGCCCTTGCCCACCAGATGGCACCCATCGCTATTATTTTAAATTATACGCACTTGACGCAACGTTAGATATTGCAGAAGGCGTTACCAAAGAACAACTGCTCAACGCTATGCATGGGCATATTCTTGGACAAGCTGAATTGATGGGCACCTATACTAAAAAGAAGTAAAAAAAGCGCGGTTTTCTTGCCGCGCTTCTCTTGTACACTTCTTTACAAAATTCTTATTAATATGAAAAATATTTCCACAAATTACGTGTGTGATTTTCCCCGTAATAGTGGTCATACGCTGCTGCTGCGCCAGCACACGCTGCGCACACTGCAAATGCTTTTACCATACTTTTCAGCGTCCATTCATTTTCTGGAAAACGCAAATATGGATCAACATTTACGATAAATTTCCCATCACCTTTTTTGGTAAACATCATTTCATCAAACGGCTCCTGCGTAGTTATAACACAGGTACCTGAGCAATCGATTGTTCCTCGAAAATCAAACTTTTTAACAACGATTGTCACTTCTGGAGCTATGACCGATCCTTTGCCGGAGAGCAGTTTGCTGCAACGTATCGAAACCGTCTTCTTTGCTCCAATAACCCCATCTGCATTCAATTTCCTTTGGGCCATCATCACAATCCAGCCAGAAAAACCATTATCTTTTGTGAACGTATCTGCTGTCAGCGTCATGAGCAGCATGAACAATGCGCTCGATAATTTTCTTGTAAAAAACATAATATTACTTCCTCATTAGTTGTTGTTTTACTTCGCGCGGCATCAATTCAATTGCATACCGCAACATCGTACGTGGCATCGTCTTTCGGTGTTTCTCAATATATGCAATAACCTCCTGCTGGTAAGACTTTGACGCTTCTTTCAACATCCAACCACAACCCTTTTGAACAAGATCATCTTGGTCATGCAAAAGTTTATCAGCAATATACACAACGTCATCAAAATTGTTACCCCGACGCACAGGAAAAATAAAACTTACCGCTGCCGCTCGACGAACCCAGCGATTGCCTGACGTTACCCACGTCCGTACATTTGGCACTATTTCCGGAAACTGTTCAATGCAATAGCCTAAAATATGCACACTCAGATCGTCGCAGGTCGCCCAATTTGAAACAGAGGTGTTTAGCCAGCGCTCAACTACTTTAACATCGCCTACGCTCAAATTTGTTCGCCTTTTATAAACTAACGCAAGCGCAATCGTCGCGTCTTCCATGTAACCCGTCTGTAAAAGTTTTTCGCAGAGAGATAAGAGATCTGCAAAAGAAACACTCTTCAAATCAACGGCATAGTTCGCTGCAATTCTTCTCACTTTTGGTGTGCGAACACCATACACCTTGACCTGCTCTTTAAAAAACCGTGTAACACCAATTTTATAAAAAGGATCAACGGCAGCCTGAAGATCTGCGTGAATGTGAGAGATAATTTTTTGTATGTCGATTGCGTTAGAACAATTTTTTACCATCGAAGTCTTTCATTCATAAAATAAAATCCCTAATCTTCATCAGTGTATGGAAAACTATTTTTTTCGCCATTTGCAGAAGAAATAGCCTGAATTCTTGCAAAACGACATTGCAAATGTCATATTGAGTCTCAAAGTGACATTAGCGATGTCATATTGCGACCATCACAGGTTAAGAGTCGGAAAAAGCAGGGGAAAATATGTCGATAGCCTACGTTAAACGAAGCTTTAAAGAACCAAAACAGAGCTACTTTCTCTTTGGCCCTCGGGGTACCGGTAAGTCGACAATGACCATCAAAAACCATCCTGAAGCCCTGCTTATTGACCTTCGGTTGGCAGAAACCCGTTTTCGTCTAGCCGCAAATCCCGATTATCTTGAAGAGCTTGTGACCTCTCAGCCTGATGAGCAGACCATTATTATTGATGAGATTCAAAAGATTCCTGAGTTGCTACCCTTAGTGCACAAACTTATTGAAAAAAAACGTGGTTGGAAGTTTATTCTCACCGGCTCAAGCGCTCGAAAACTCAAGCGTCAGGGAGTAGATTTGCTCGGTGGCCGGGCACTCAAAAAAGTTTTGCATCCTTTTATCGCCAGCGAGCTAGGACAGCAATTTAACCTTGAAGACGCACTCAAGTATGGACTTATCCCGTTACGATTTGGGCAAGAAAACCCTTTTGAAACACTTCAAGCATATATCAGCTTGTATCTTGAAGAAGAAGTAAAAACCGAAGGACTTATTCGTAACTACGAGCCCTTTACCCGTTTTTTGCAAATCATGAGTCTTTCGCATGGTTCACTTCTAAACCTCACCAACGTCGCTCGAGAGTGTTACGTAAAACGAACGACTGTCATGAGTTGGATGTCGATCTTAGAAGATTTGCTTATTAGCTACCAAATTCCCGTTTTTACCCAACGAGCCAAGCGAGAGCTCAGCGCGCACCCCAAATTTTATTTCTTTGATGCCGGCGTGTACCGCGCCCTGCGACCAAAATCGATTGGAGATACCACCTCAGAAATTGATGGTGCTGGATTAGAAGGACTCGTCGCCCAACACTTGGTAGCTTGGCGAGATTATACAACAGAAAAGCACGAGATCTCCTTCTGGCGGACGCGGTCAGGTGTCGAAGTTGATTTTGTCGTATTCGGTCCATTGGGGTTCTGGGCAATCGAGGTAAAAAACAGTACTACTATTCGTTCTGAAGACCTACGACCATTGATGACTTTTCAAGAAGACTATCCTGAAGCAAAAACATTCTTACTCTATCGCGGCAAAGAGCGTCTACGTAAAAACAATGTTCTCTGTATGCCATGCGAAGAATTTTTAAAAACAATAACGCCCGACGTCAAACTAGGATAAATGATTAAGCTCTTACGCAACTAATGCACTCATAAAAACAAACAGACCAAAGCCGATAAGAATTATACCTGAGGATATCCCAATTACCTGTAAAGCTCTATCTGAGAGGCGATGACGGAATGAACTCACCAAGCCACTTAAGGTAATCCACCAAAGCATGGAACCGGTAAAAAGACCGCTAATCATAGTAGTAGCTTGCGCTGGCGTGCAACAGAACTCTGCTGCTAAAGCAGGAACAAGTCCAAGATAGCCAAGCAACGTCATGGGATTAGCAAGCGCGATAAAAAAAGCCGTAGTTACAAGTTGTAGAGGCCTTAGGCGATTACCAACAGTTACAGCAGAAAAAGAGACCTTCGTACGCATTTCTTGTATACCCAAAAGGACCAGCAGCACACCCCCAACCAATTTGATCACAAATATATTACTCGTTAATAATGCCGTAAGAGCGGTAATACCAAATGCGATTATTGCCGCATACACCGAACCAGCAAATGAGGCTCCAAATCCAGTCGCCAACCCCGCAAAGAAGCCTGCTGAGAGCGTACGCTTAATACAAAGAACCCCTATAGGTCCAACCGGAGCTGCTATGGCAAAACCAACTACTATTGCTTGCAGGAAAATATACAGTGAATTCATGTAAACCTCTTTTCTTATGTTATTACTCTTAGTGTGCCGCAAAGAGGGCAGTAATAGCAAGACCAAGTAGTTGTTGGCAAGCAGGAAAAAAGCTACTTTTTTTAGGAGTAGCTTTTTTTATATACAGAGCTTCATGAAGGGGCGAAGCCCTCTTGATGAGCAGTTAGAGTATCGCTGAATAGCGCAGAAGGGAAATAATAAGCAGCACAATAAAAATAAAGAAAAGAATTTTTGCAATACCTACCGAAGTGTGCTCGACATTATAAAAACCAAAGAATCCCGCGACCATTGCAATCAGCAAAAAGAGAATTATAAGATACAACACAGCCATCTCCTTACCTGTATGACAAAACAATACAACTCTTTCTGTTTATATCAAGCCGAAAATACAGAGTCAATATATTTATCAACAAATCCAGAGAGAAATTGCTTGCACGCTATTTCTTAAGCGCCATGTCTTGGCGATGTTGCTGAATCATACTCAAAATCTGTACCGCATGTTTGGTAACATCAACTTTGGTTAAAATCGAACAGAGGTTCCCCTGAGGATCTATGATGAACGTCATGCGGCAAGGAAAAGGGAAGAACAACCAGCGCTTTGCACCATATTTTTGAGCAACCTCTTTTTTGGCATCGCTTAATAAAATAAAGGGCAGATGATGCTGCTGAGCAAATGCTTTATGCGTTTCTGGCGATTCATAATTGACACCAAGAACAACGGTATCCTGTTTCTTGAAGTCATCAAAGTTATCACGTAATTGGCAAGCCTGTTCGGTACAACCAGGCGTATTATCTTTTACATAAAAATAGAGTACAACATACTTGCCAGCAAATTCACTCAATGTACGTAGGTTGCCATTTTGGTCGGGCAATGAAAAATCGGGCGCCTTGCTCCCTACTGAGAGCTTTTTACAATAGAACATAAACTATCCCCATATATATAAGCTGAGAGCTGTTTTTGTAAACGCTTACAGTAACCCTGAAGACCTAAAAAATGAAAAAATAAACAGAACAATAAAAATAAAGAAGAGAACTTTTGCTATAGTTGCCGCAGCATGTCCAACACTATAAAAGCCAAAGAATCCTGCTACAAGCGCTATCAACAAAAAAAGTAGTGCATAATACAACATTTCTATCTCCTAACTCATGATCACAACAACTATCTTTCTCTGTATAACAAAGAAAAAATTGCGCCGTCAATAGAGCAGAGAAAAGAGATCTCGTAAGAATCCCGCCGCTGTGGTAAGCAGGCAACAACTTCTCCCCTGTCCACGACAGGCATCTTTATTTGATTTTGTTACCACCGATGAACGCAATGCAGAATAACGATCGAAGTAATGCTGTACATATGATTGCAAGAGCGCTTGATTTGGAGACACCATGTCTGTCGTAGCAACACTCACGCTGAGATGTTGATGATAGTTTTTATATTGTTTCAAAAAATCAGCTAAATCTTGAGCATAAAATGGCGACTCTGCACAACGCTTAAGATCAACATGCATATAACCAGATTTGTCGACAACGCATCCCAGCTTCTTATAAAAAGCTTCTAATTTTTCCTCGTACCCAGACTCGGGAAGCATCTGTAATGTAATCTGCGTAGCGCCCAAAGCACGCAGAAAATCACATCCCATAGCAAAGAAAGCACTGCCATACCCATGTCCGCGATACTTGGCATTGACAGCAAGTTGTCTGATTTCGCCAACACGCTCTCCCTGCGCATTGTGGCCAAAGGAAAAATACACTTTCCCCACTACACAAGGGCCCTCCTTGCTCAGTCGGTAGATATACAAATCCCATTCCCACGTCTCTTTTTGAGACGTCAGGCCAGACAAAGCAATGGTGCAATCAGACAAGGTATTGACTTGCTTTTGTTGCACAGCATGCAATGAAGATACACCAAGACTCATACAAGAATAGACTACACAGATAAACAGATACCATTTGCTCATGAATATAACCTTTGCACACTGTTTGTTGCTGTAAAAGATATATTCAGGTTAGCAAACCTGGTGCTCTCTGTAAAAAGCCCCCCGGTCTCCCCAGGTATACCGACGAGAATCATACGCCCAAGGAAAGTTTTATTGACTCATATCTTAAGCATAAGTTACTGTTGAGTCAGATAAGCACAAATATTGGCTCATTTGACTCAACAGCATACATATCAAATGCCCCAAAGGTCCCATCGTAACAACCATTTTAACGAAAGGGTCCCTATGAAAGGACTACTCTATATCGTCGCGCTTGTCGCATCACTCCCGATCTTTGCCGAGAGTTGGAAAATAACCAACGCCGCGCATAAAGCCGTCTCCGTTGCAACCGACAAAGAAACGGTCACTATTCAGCCCGGCAAAACGAAGCCAGTAATGTATGACGACAACAGCTTTACACTAGAATTTAAGGGTATGGGCGGTAGAACTCATTCTACAAAATACTCTTCCGATGCAAAATCATTGACTATAAACCCACCTCTTTCAAACCTGACCATTACAGAAGAGTAACAATACCAAGGGGCCGGTTCTTGTAAGAATCGGCTCTCTTTATTCTCAATGTCTAGAAAGCCGATACTAACGTTTCACTCTTTGTTAGATTCGGCATGGTCTGCTCTGAAGAATTTTCCGAGGTTTCGAGCAAAACAAACTCTGCACCAACAAGATACTCGCTTCATAGATTTTATCCGAGCTCGTAGTTGCTTGCGATTGCGGGCTATAGCCAAGATACACTTCAATCCAACGCTCTCCAGCCGAAGCACAAATCACTTTTACATGCGTTACCCCGCACTTGGCAATCAAAATAGGAGAAGAGATTTTGCGGGGAACAAAAAAGCTCATCCCTTTCTCGTTTTTCTGCAACTCTAACGTCTCGCAACATGCAAGTGCGCACGCAGCTTTCCCATTCTGAACACTTACTTGATGTTGAGGATTATACCTAATTGAACGTTCATCAAGATAGTGGCGAACATCTGTATCACTGAAGGCAAGTTTTTCGGTAATACTATTTTGCGCAGCCTCTTGCACAGTACCCGGAGAACTCGCGCTGTTTACGACTTCCTCGCGCACCTTATTCTTAAGTTCTTGCTCTGATAGACAACTCTGCAAGCAATCGGGCTCATCCGTCGCTTCTATACATTCACCCGCTGCTTCCTCGATGGCCACTCTAAGATTTTTACAACTAAATCCAGCGGTTTCAGAAGCATCCCGTTCGGTTTCGTCCTTCAACACCCCTTCTTCACAAACTTTATTTTTAAGCTCCTGCTCAGATGTTTCTCCAAGAGTCTCTTCTTCTATTTCTATACATTCTGCTGTGTTGTCGATAGTTATAGAAAGTTGTTTATCAGAAGTTTTGCACAAAGCTTGGGACGCAAAAAGAGTAGACAATTGAATATGGGTTACACAAATGACCAGCAATAGTTTATTGCCAAATGTCATAGAACATCCTCTTTCGTATTGGAATTTGTGTTTATCTCAGCCTGTTATTACGCCAATACTTTAAACCGCCAGGAATAATACAGCAAGACTTTTGAGTTTTTCTTTTGCCACTATTTCTCAAACTCAATAATCAATCGGTCAGCAAATGCACCATTTTTCTGCGCTTTTTCAGCACGTACTTTCTCAAGATCTTCGGGCGAATGTCCATCCAACCGCGCCAGGGCATAAACAACTTCCACCACGTCAGCAAGCTCTTCAAGGTTTACATCAGCAAGATATTCGTTCACTTCTTCTTGAAGCTTGTCTTGCAATCGCTGACGATATTCTGCTTCATCGGCAACACGAAACGTTGCTTGCCAATTTTTCCCCTTGCAGATCTCAGGAATTCGATCACGCACAAGTTTAATCACTTTTTTTTTGCCACCAGGATTCATGGCCTGTTCTTCTGTCGCCCGCCGATCTTGTTTCACTAACTCCAAAACCTGTTTTGCATGTGTGGTAACATCAACGTTCGACACAATTGAGCAAACAATGCCTTGAGGATCAATGACAAAGGTCATTCGGCAGGGAAAGGGCAAGAACCACCATCGCTTTGCGCCATACGCTTTGGCGACCGATTTCTTAGCGTCACTCAAAAGTATAAAGGGTAGATGGTGCTTGTTGCTAAATTCTCTGTGTGTTTTTGGTGAATCATAATTAATACCAAGAACGATGATAGCTTCTTTCTTAAACTCGTCATAGTTATCGCGCAGCTGGCAGGCCTGCTTGGTACAGCCGGAAGTGTTGTCTTTAGGATAAAAATAGAGCACCACATACTTGCCCTTAAATTCACTCAATGTGCGCGTTTTCCCGTCTTGATCAGACAACGAGAAATCAGGTGCTTGGCTTCCAACCATAAGTGCACGTACAGCATTACAACTCAACATAGCTAACATCCCCCATATTTGTATTTTCACATTGGTCCTTGAAGAGTAAAAATTCGTAAAACTGAAAACTATAATGCTTTGCCCTTTGCGGGGGTTCTTCACAAGCTATAAAGCTTTATCTGTATAACAAGCCAAGATTACCACGTCAACGATGCGTAATAACATCGGCCACCTCGCTTTGCACTATCGAAGCAAACATCAAGAGCGCCCGAACCATTTTGACAACCAAAACCGTTGCTATATTCTGAGAAACAGATCGCATGCATACCAAGAAAGTTTAGTCACTTATCTCCAGTCAGGAAACCGTCCATGGTTACACAAAAAACAACCTCTCTTCACGTCCTATTCGTCACTGCTTTTGCAACGCTATCTCTCTCTTCTGCGCTGTACTCATCACAGGTCAATAGCCTCAGTGCGTCCCAAGCAGTTTCAGCAACAAGTACTGCAAGTTCGAGCACTGCAACGTCTCAAAGTAGTTCAAGCATAGCTGATTCAAAAAAGGCAGAAAGTTCTTCAAGCTCTACCAAAGTGACAATAACGTTACTCATCAGCACAAGAGACAAACACACCTTCACCTTACCGCAAGATGATTTTGATCTTTTACAAAAAATATTTACCTTCAAAAAGCTCACCGGTAATAATAACTATACGATTGCTAATTATTACGAATATGAAGCAGCGCGCATTGCTCTTAATTATCTTTCAAAAGATGAAGATAGTGCCGAAAAAGAGCTCTTGGACTATGTTATGAAGAATAGCGAAAAGTCGAATTCGCGGGCAGCTTGGCATTGTTTTTGCGATTGCAGTATAGAATTTGGCAATCAAATAGGCGACCCTCACTTGGAAAAATATCCTCGACTGCAACGTCTTGGACAGGCTCTTTCGCTCTGGCTCTACTAACGAGGTTCCCATGGTTACCGTTAGGGAAAGAAGAACAATACCTTCTTTTGTATTAAGCGCTTTACTTGCAACCGCTCTTGTTTCCCCTGCATTGAACTCATCACAGCTCAAGTGTTTTAGTAAATCACAATCATCTGCAGCAGCAAGCACTGCAAGTTCAGCTCTTATGTACGCAGGCACTACCAAAACGCCCCCTTCTGTGACCATAACGCTTTGGAGTTCTCCGACAGGCCAACGAACCTTCACATTACGACAAGATGATTTTGAACTTTTGCAAAAGATATTTAGGTTCGAGCGAACAGATAAAAATCTCTATATCATTAAGAACTTTTTCGAATTCAATGCCGCGCTCATAGCCATAAACCATCTCCCCGCATGGAAAGGAGAGGCTCCGCTTTCAAAAGATAAAGAAACTGCATTGAAAGAACTCGACGCCTCAATTGATGCCTCTTTAAGAAAAACAACAACAAGCAAACTCCAGGATGCTGTTTTTGCAAGAATAATTTGGTATTGCTTCCGCGATTGGGCAGAACGATACGGGAACAAATCAAACAGCCCTGATCTAGAGCAGTATCCCCACCTAGGGCCAATCTATAAACTCCTCGCACGCTGGTATCAATACCAAACACTGTAAGCAAAGGTTTCTGCCATGCTCAACCTCACTCTCAACCAACAATATTTTAACGCCATCAAAGCGGGCATTAAAACAGTCGAAGGCCGACTCAACAAAGAAAAATTCCACGCCCTTAAACCAGGTGATACGCTTACGTTCACCTGCAAAGAAACGGGTGAAATCCTCACATGCACTGTCACCACGCTGCATGTCTACCCCACGTTTGAAGCACTGCTGCAAAGCGAAGGGCTTACTAACATACTGCCTGGGGCCAACAGTATTCAAGAAGGCGTGGCAATTTATGAAAGCTTCCCGGGGTTTAAAGAGGATGTGAAAGAGTTCGGGGCGCTGGCGATCGGGGTGAGGCGCAACGAAATCAACCCAACAGTCATTCTTTAATCTTTGAAGTTTCATCTATTAAATTTTTCTCCAAATAGTTCAGAAGATTTAAAAAATTTACCATTCCACCGAGAGGATCTAATTTAAAAATTTGTCCATTCAAATCTGTTGCATCTAATTCCATGTTGATTTCTTTGACCTTATATGGCCTTCGATACTCCTTTTTTTCAACATTCCACCGCATTTGAACCATTTCAGAAGAATTTGCCGAAACATGTCCCATTGAATTCCTTACTATTCGCAGAATCATTTGAGCAGAATAAAGATCAGACTCTTCATTAGGATCTACCGTTTTTCCTTCATATAAATCAAAATAGGTTTCACAAAATAAAATTACCGCAAAAGAAAAACATGCAAAGGATAACCATTCTGCCTGTTCTTTAAAAACTTCAATATTCTTATTCCACTCTATTGTCTTCCAGTAGCATCCCTTGTCAAACTCAAGATGCTCTGGTTTTAAAACATCATTTAATATGGCATTCGAAACTTCTAAACCAAAACATATATGCTCTCGAGCACACTTACAAGTTTTGATAGTAGCCTCATATGCTTGTATATCTAATTTTTTTTGCATATTTATTTGCCTTCTCCAAGCTCATACTTACAATAATTACACCATCCAGACGCGCAAGGAATAACCCCCTGATTTAAGCAGCAGCGGATCTGGCGCAAGACGTTCTCTATTTTCACATAATCAACAGCATACGTAGAAACAGTTGATTCAAATTCCAGACTCTGCTGAAAAGATTGGCGATCACAAAGAGCTAAGTTGCAAACAATGTAAGAAACATCTGCCACCGCGTATCCACTTTTATGAAGCAAATAAGCATAAAACGACAGTTGCAACTGATTAGTTCTTCCCCTCAAACTTCGTGGTTCAGCCCACACATAGGCCGGGTTTGCTGTTGTCTTGTAATCAATAACGACCAACTCCTTGTTGCCGTTGAGCAAAACGTCATCGACAACACCATACAGTTCAAAATTGTTAACAGTATCTGCGACTCGAAGTCCTCGTTTATAATCACGCCATTCGTCGATTTTCTCACTAACAAACGGCGCTGCCGAAATGTCATTTTTGAGGAAAAGAGGGTGGACCTTGCCGTCTGTACGGCAAGAATCCAGCTCTTTCTTCCACAAAATATCTACCGCGTTATTCAAGGAAAAACAGTCGGGATCAACGTCAGGTCGTTTCATATGTAGGAATTGCTCTTTGTAAAAGCAACGTTGGCACTGCAAGAAAAGGTTAAGTTTTCGCCAACTGATTTGTGGCAAAGAAGTATTCAAGTACATCGTATATCTCTTTATGGAAAATTTATTTGCATCAAAAACAAGTTAGAAAACAACATGCCCGCAAAGCACGAAGACTTAGCAAATCTTACTCTGAGACCTTGGTATTGCACTCTGCAGAAAAAACGAATTTTAGAAAAAGAGATCTCCCTCTTCTAGAGAAAGACGACACTTCTTTAAATACTCTTTGAACGCCCCAAGAAAAGGGGCTAGATATTCTGAATACTTTATCCTTATCTGAATTTTTGTTTCTATAAAAGGAACCCTTGAAACCAATCTCCATGGAAGATCAGTATGCTGTGTCTTTTCAGGACTACTATTAAATTTATAGCACACTTCTTCAGTTTCTTCCTCGATCAAAAACAATCTAAATTGCTTAGACTCCATGTCTTTTTCCCAGCTCAAACTCCATCGCTTCTTGCAATGATAATACTCAACTGGGTAAGAAAAATCGTGAAACTGCCCTTCCTTGGGCGTATTTAAAATTTCAGTATTTTCTACAGCAATCGGAAAACTAAAGGATAAACCCAGGTTGCCCTCTCGCAAACCATTCTCAGCCTCACGAATAACTCCAGAAACTTTATTTAGAGAGGTCTGAAGAGCTTCTCTTTCAAGCTTAAGTTCTTCAAGGGCTCCACTGACAGAATATTTAAGAAATGAATTATTTTGATTCAGCATTAATCGCCTTCCTGTTTGTAACAAATCAATTCTATACGTCCCAATCAAAAGTTCAGGTTCAATTCAATTAAACAAACATATTAAAACAATATGTTCTTCTTTCCATAAAAACCCGAATCAACTGAATTTTATAAAAAGACCTAATAAGCGAAGAATGGCATTTATATACACCAATCTTGTGCTCTTAATCAAAGAAACAACCAATATATTTTTATGGTACTAGAATATTAGCGAATGTAAAGCATTTTGCGGATTCAATTCAACTATTTTACAAACTTCCCTTTCTTGAGCAAAGACACGACTTTTTTCGGCAGTACCGTTGAGCTAATTCCTATAATTCTTTCAGAAGATCCTCAATTTTACGTGTTGCCTCTACAGCCTCCCTAAACTCAGGCTCGGTAAGAGTTATTTCCGGTTCATTCCCACACAATGGAACCAACATGCTTAAACGCTCTGATGTCTTACTCAACAAAGCTATTTCGCCAATAATTCTTTCGCGTTCTTCTGAATATTTCTGTTCTATGACCATGGCATCCTCTTTTTGTAAAATAAAACTCTCGCTCTCAATGAGCTATACTTAAAGAGACCAGATCATAGAGATAAAGTCAACCACTGAGGCAAGCCATGTCCCATACCGCCATCTTCCCTTCTAAACTAGCTCCAAACGACAAAGTACGGGGCATCGCCCCGTCGCGGTCGCTGAAGATTATTTCACAAGAGACCAGAGACATAGCAAACAAGCGGTTTGCAGAACTTGGGCTGCGTGTGAGCTTTGGCAAGCATGTTGAAGAGATAAACGATTTTTGCTCTTCGTCGATTGCGCATCGCGTTGAAGGTCTACATGAAGCGTTTGCAGACAAGAACGTGAAAGCGATTTTCACTGCTATCGGTGGCTTTAATAGTAACCAGCTTCTGAAGTATATTGACTGGGAACTAATCAGAAAGAACCCAAAGATCTTGTGCGGGTACTCGAATGTCACCACACTTAACAATGCAATTTTCGCAAAAACAGGTCTGGTCTCTTATTCGGGGCCGCACTATTCAACATTCGGACAAAAGCTCCACTTTGAGCACACACTCGAGTATGCAAAAAAAGCACTGTGGACTATGGAGCCGTTTGAGGTAAAACCGAGTGCACAATGGAGTGACGATCCATGGTACATCAACCAAGATGCTCGAACAGTCATAGACAACCCTGGCTTTCTGGTGATTAACGAAGGTGAATGCGAGGGAAGAATTTTGGGCGGCAATATAACTTCGTTTGCACTCTTGAAGGGTACCGAATATTTCCCCGATCTCACCAATTCGATTCTGTTTCTAGAAGATGACGAAGAATCACAGCCGCACCACGTCGACCAAGGGCTACAATCACTACTCTTACTTCCTGCGTTTACAGGAGTGAGGGGAATTGTGCTCGGAAGACTGCAAAAAGCTTCCAAGATGACCGACTCACTGCTGACACAGATCATAAAATCTAAAAAAGAGCTCGCGAAAATGCCGGTTCTTGCCAACGTTGATTTTGGTCACACCGATCCTAAAATTACCTACCCCATTGGCGGCACGGCACAGCTAAAAGTTACTAAACACGGCTCCTCGCTGGTAATAAAAGATCATTAAGGAAACAAATGACAACGCCACCCCAACTTAATCCTACCCCAGAACTCGACGCATCGTTCGGCATTATCCCACTCACAAAAAAGACTGGTTCTTGGTGCGTTTTTATTATCAGACAAGCAAATGGCAACCGTTGGGACTTTCCCAAAGGCCACCCGTCTTCACTTGTCCGGGCGTTCAGCTCGGCAAGCTACGCCGGGCAAGTGCCATCTTTGCCTTCCGAAGCCGATCTCTCCGCAGACAAGAAGGCTCCCGTCTACGCTTTCTGGAAGCTCATCTCTTCGATGAAAAGAAAACTACGCCGGGCACAGACGATGGACAAGCCCAATAATAAAACTGAAACCCCACAAGAAACAGCTGAACGGGAATTGCGGGAAGAGACAGGGTTGACCGTCGCGCGCTACCTGCCCGTCGAACCATTTGCAACCCGCTATCTATGCGTGAGTCACGGTAAGTACGTCGACAAGACGGTAACGTACTTTGTTGCTGAAGCAGAAGGCACCGTAACGCTCTGCCCCAAAGAAATTGTTGAAGGCGCGTGGGTCACACTTGAAGAAGCTTCTCAAAAGATGCAGTTCCCTGAGATGAAAGCGATTGTGGAAACTCTGGCATCATGCTTAGACCGGAACGCTTTTTAGCACTTATCTTGACACTTTTGCAGCGAAAAAGTAACATATTAATGTTAAATTTGTCATGCAAAATAGCACTCTCGCTTAGCTTTCTCCGTGTTTCACAAGCATCCTTTGCGAGAGGGCCAAGTGTGATTGCAGGTTGGGAGACCAAATAACTAAAAAGGGGGCAAGCTATGCAAAATTACGTAATCAGAGAGAACGAGGCATATCTTTTTGACTCTTTTGAGCGGCCGTTTGTAAGTGCCCTGCTCGGACCACGCCGCGTTGGAAAAACCACGCTGATTGAATACTATATGGCCCAACACCCAGAAAGAAAGTGGGTAAAACTCAATATGGACGTTTTGGGGCAAAGAGATAGAATCGCTGCTGAAGAGCTTGAACTTATGATCGAACAAGCTGCCCTGCAAAAAATCGGCGGTCCTGCGAAATTGTGGGTCTTTATTGATGAGGCTCAAAAAAGCCCCCAATTATTTGATCAAGTAAAAATCATCTACGATACCCACAAGGGCAAAGATTCGATCAAATTTATTCTTACCGGATCAGCGCATCTTAACTTACATAAACTGACTGCAGAATCGCTCGCCGGTCGTGTAGAGCTTCTTAACTTACGCGAGTTCAATCTTCGCGAAGCAGCGCAACTTACCCATCAAGAGCTTGCATTACCAACGCATGATATCTTTCATACTATTTTTAATACCAATGACATGGAAGTCTTGCAAAAAGGCATGCTCGCAACACGACCTTTTCAGAACATTCTTGAAGAATCTTTGCAAGAGCACCTTGTCTGGGGTGGGCTGCCCGAGGTTATAGAAGCTTCGTCAGAACAAGCTCGTTTACGATATCTGGGTGATTATTTACAAACGTATTTAGAAAAAGATATTCGAGCAATTAGTTCAATCGACGATCTACAAGTGTATCAAAATCTTATGAAAATCAGCGCCGAAACTACCGGCTCAGTTCGAGATGATAAGCGTATTTTGGATGCACTTCATTGCTCAAGAGGCACGCTGTCAAAATACCGAAGTTATCTCCTTGCAACACTTCAATATGTTGAACTGTTTCCCTACATCAGGAGTTCCATCAAGCGTTTGGTAAAATCTCCCAAAGGGTATCTCATTAACAATGGTTTAGTAAGTTATCTTACTGGTCTGCACGATCGCACTGTTTTAAAAAATACCGGACTGATAGGTCATCGCTTTGAGACGTGGTTTTTAAACGAAATTCAAACGTGGCTTGATACACAAACAGAAAGCAAACAAATCGATTTTTGGAGAACTGCAGGCGGAGCAGAGGTCGACTTTATCGTCACACTCGGTAGAACAGTCATTCCTTTCGAAGTTACGTATGCTTCTCGCATTGAACCGAAAAAGTTCAACAACCTCAAAGGGTTCATGCAAGCTGCACCTGAAGCTTCTTTCGGCGTCTTCTGCTACACAGGACCATTGGCCTTTGACCAAGAGAGCCGCATTCTCTTCTTGCCTGCGTGGATGATCTAGCTCTTGCCTTAACCTCAACGCTGCGCTGCAAGCCTTGGGCCATATTTTGCGATAAGCTGTAACGCAAACACATTCGTCGTTGGAGCTGTTACATTATTCGAAGGGCTTCCATAAAAACGCGCGGCGGCAAATCTATTGAAGTCATCAATAAACGCCGTCCCACCTACAGCCGCTTTACCATCTTGCTGGAGAGCTACACTAAAAGCTCGATTATTCAGCGCTACACCATTAATCGTCGTTGATACGGTACCTGGTTCATCTCCAGAAGCATTGAACGTTGTATCAAGCGTACCGTTTGCAGTAAATTGTGCTACAGCAAATCGGTTTGCATCGCTCACTCTCGCACTCCCAGCTACAACAATTTCCCCATCAGGTCGCACAACAACAGCTTGAGCACTCGCATTACCCGCTACACCCTCAATCGCCGTTGAGACCGTACCTGGTTGGTCACCTGCACTATTAAACGTTGTGTCGAGTATGCCATTCGCATTGAAGCGAGCTACTGCAAAGCTGTTGACCTCGCCTGACCTGGTAAAGCCAGCAACCACAATTTTTCCATTTGCCTGCACCGCGACCGCATACCCTTGGTTATCGACAGCTACGTTATCAATCGTTGTCGAAACCGTACCCGCTTGTAATCCCGAAGCATTAAACGTCGTGTCGGGCGTGCCATTCGCATTGAAACGGGCGAGCCCAAATCGGTTTGCACCGCTCACATTTGCAACCCCAGCAACAACAATTTTGCCATCTTGTTGCACAGCAACTGCATATCCCCGGTTATCAACCGTTGCTCCATCAATCGTTGTCGAAACGGTACCCGGTTGTAATCCAGCAACATTAAACGTTGTGTCGAGTGTGCCATTCGTATTGAAACGGGCTACCCCGAATCGGTTTGCTCCGCTCACATTTGCAATACCTGCAACAATAATTTTTCCATCTGACTGCACGGCAACTGCATAACCACGATTATCGACTGCTGCAGTATCAATCGTCGTCGATACCGTACCAGCTTGTCCTCCGGAAGCATTAAACGTTGTGTCGAGTGTGCCACTGGCAGTAAAACGTGCTACTGCGAATCGGTTTGCGCCACTTACATTTGCAAAGCCAGCAACAACAATCTTTCCATCTTGTTGTATCGCCACTGCATGACCTTCATTATCAAGCGCAACATTCTCGATAGTCGCTGCTGCAGTACCTGCCTGAACACCGAACTGATTAAAGGTCGTATCAAGCGTACCGCTTGCCGTAAACCGTGCTACGGCAAATTTACGTACATTACCTATAACAACGCCCCCTGCCAATACCAGAGCACCGTTCGGCTGGAGAGCTACTGCATATCCTGACGCAGTTACCGAATTTATCTTGGTTGTAACTGTACCCCGTTGCGTGCCCGAAGCATTAAAAGTTGTATCGAGTTTACCGCTCGTAGCAAAACGTGCCACCGCAAATTTACTATTCCCACCAGTATATCCAGCAATAAGTATCTTATTATCAGATTGGAGCGCCATTGAATAACCTAACGCAACTCCCCCGTCTACCTGTGTCACGGCAGTACCCGGCTGAGCACCGGAATTATTAAATTCCGTATCGAGTATCCCTTCGGCAGTAAAGCGCGCTACCGCAAACTGACCACTTTCACTCGTATATCCTGCTACAACAAATTTTCCATCTGACTGTAAAGCTACCGAACGGCCATACGCGGACTCGTTGTTTATCATTACTGCAGTTGTACCCGCTTGACTTCCAGAAGTATTGAACCCTTCAGTATCAAGTGTTCCATCGACATTGAATCGAGCTACCGCACATTCACGCCAACCCGGAGTCTCCCCTGCTGCAAGAATTTTACCGTCTGACTGTATCGCTACTGCATACGCACGAGCAGATCCACCATTCACCGTTGTTGCCACCGTGCCCGGTTGACTTGAAGAACCCTGAAAGGTTGCGTCGGGTGTCCCGTCGTCATTAAAACGCGCCAGAGCAAATTGATTGCTGTCAGTGTAACCAGCCACAATAATTTTACTGTCTGCCTGCAGCGCTGCCGTTTGTATTGCTACGGCATAAGCATATGCAAATTCGTTATTTACCTTTGTCATTGCGGTACCGGGTTGGGTGCCGCCGTTATTAAAAGTGATATCAAGTGTCCCATTCGAATTAAAACGAGCTACCGCAAATTCCTTGCCTTGAACGGTATAGCCAGCAACCACAATTTTATTATCTTGTTGTACTGCTACTGCGTAAGCACGTGCAGCTCCACCCTCTATCTGCACTGCAATCGTACCCGGTTGGTCGCCAGAAGCATTAAAGGTTGTATCAAGCGCTCCATCGGCAGTAAAGCGAGCTGCCGCGAATTTCTGACTGAACTTTGTATATCCCGCTACAACAATTTTGCCGTCTGACTGAATCGCTACGGCATAGCCTTCTGCAAATTCACTATTCACCTTTGTGGCTACCGTACCCGGCTGTGAGCCCGAAGCATTAAATGATGTATCCAGGGTCCCATCAGTATTAAACCGCGCTACAGCAAATTGACCACTCGCGCTTGTGTATCCTGCGACCACAACTTTCCCATCCGATTGAATCGCGACCGATCTTCCAAAATATCGCTCTACAGGATTATCTTCGACCGCAGTTGCCACGGTACCTGGTTGTACTCCTGCCCCATTAAATGTTGTATCAAGCTGCCCAAGCGCAGCATAAGCACTCTTTGCAAAAACAACGACACTCATTACTAACAGTAGACATAATTTTTTACACATCTAACGCTCCCCGCAGAGTTACTTCATGAGCAACTCAAGCAAATTATTTACAAAAACAACAGCGATATTTTACTATCGTAATGAATTCTATAATACTCAAGAACCATATCGCAACAGAACACAAAGGAACCTTATGCTCATAACAAACAACAAAACAGGAGCACTGCTTGCACTTTTTCTCTGCGCCAGTAGCAATTCTGTTAAAAGTACAAACTGTTATCCACACTCTATTTTTGTTCCACGTCAATTGTCATATAACCCTATTTTAGAAAACGCACTTACTTGTAACACGCAACCCGAGGCACCCTATGCATATATTCTTTCAGTAAAACCAATATATACGCAAAGTGTTGGCTCAAAATTTCAAAAATATTTTACCATCAACCATGCATGCTCTCTGAATGTGCAAGAAGATGGTTCTGGCGACATAAGCTCACTGTGGTTTAATACGGTATCTTCTCAAGAAACGTTTTACAGCTCAACATTGTCATTTCAACCCAAAAGACAAACGTACGGAAGTTTATTATATTTTGCTGCTCAACTCACAGACGACATGCAACTCTCCATCAACACGGCACTGGTAACTGCGCGAAACAATATGCATCTTTGTGAAACGAATATTCAAAACCTCGGAACCACGCCTGGCTATGAAACGATCACCCAATCATTTTCAAACAGCCAGAGACAATTTGGAAAAATCTGCGGAACTCAGACAAAAACAGGTCTTGATGATGTCCAAGTTAAAGCGCTTTATCACTGCTATAAAAATGAGTGCATCTCTTGGGATGTGTATGGCTTACTCGGCATCCCCACAGGAAATGGTTCAAAAGCCCGATATCTGTTTGAGCCGCTGGTAGGTTCAAATCACGTGCAGCTCGGACTTGGCACCAACGGATATTGGAACATACTCAAGAATGACTGTAGCGGATGGTCATTACGAGGAGAAGCAAAATATCGCTACGGCTTTGAAGGGAAAGAGCGTCGCTCTTTTGATCTCAAGCAAAATGGGCAATGGTCGCGATACATGTTATTTGTTAATGAGTTCAAGAAATACTCTTCTTACCCTGCGATTAACGATCTTACCGTTAAAGCGTACGTAACACCGCGCAGTTCGTTTGATCTTTACTTGGCAACTCAGGCGAACCTTAAGAACTGGAACTTCGAACTTGGCTATGACTTGTGGTACCGTAGTGCTGAGAAAATAACCCTGCCATGCATGCTAACAAGAGCGGCTGTAGCCGATCTACGTGGAATGGCTGCGCGAAATCCGCAGAGCGCGAGCACTGCCACGATTGATCAAACAATCGAACCAGGCGCTAACCAAATGACAAGCGACCAGTCATTTACGCTCGTTAACATGCAAGATGACATCAATTGCAAATCAGGTGCACAAGCAGCATCGCTCTCTAATTCAATGTATGGGTCAATTGGTTATATCTTTGATACCGAATGTCACAAAATCCAGGTGGGCCTCAATGTTGCCTACGAACGTGGCTCTTCAGTTAACACACCTGATACCATTGCAGCATGGCTCAATATTGATTTTTATCTATAAAGCCAAGTCACATTGGCATGCTTATTTGTTTTTTTCTACCGTACCAGGTTTATGTTGTGGTGGTGCATAGACAGTAAACAGCTTGAGCTCGTCGGTTCCACTATTCTTAAAATTGTGTTCTGCGCCAGCTGGAACAAAAACTACATGATGAGCATAGACATCAGAAACTTCACCATTAATGATTGCCTGTCCGTGACCAGCAACAATTATTAAGATTTGATCAACCTTGTGAGTTTCCAATCCAAGTTCACCACCTACCGGTACGCTCATGAGTACAATCTGACTATGTTCTCCAGTGACAATTTCTTTTCGAAAAAAGTTGTTGTGTTGCGCGAGCTCAAAAACATTTTTATTAAACATCATACTGACACTTTCCCTCTATTTGAGTATGTAAACCTTCATAGGAATCGTATCAAAGTGATTTGCTAAGATGCAATGAAAACAGAGTAAGAATAGGGAAAAACTTGTTCCCTATCCTTACTTAAAAACTTCGAGCGTCTTACTTTTTATACGCGGCAAATTTTAAACTTGAGATAGGCAATTCATCACTACCAAACCACTTTGTATTGATCTCTGTATCCTCATCAAGTATGGTTACGTCAAACCCTACTTGTTTAAGCATTGCAATATACTCATCTTTTAAAATTGCACCGCTCACACATGCACAGAGTAATTTGGAATCATTTTTTTGTACATCACTTAAATCTTTTAACAAGACAACATCAGAAATAACCATCTTGCCACCAGCTTTAAGAACTCGGTACGCTTCTTTGAAAACCTGATTTTTGTTTGGAGCAAGATTAATCACGCAATTACTGATTACAATATCAACAGAGTTGTCCGCAATCGGCAAAGCTTCAATATCACCCAATCTGAATTCAACGTTGGTCATGCGGTATTTTTGGGCGTTTTCACGAGCTTTCTTAAGCATAGCCTGGGTCATATCAACGCCGATTACTTTTCCTGATTTTCCAACCTTGCGAGCAGAAAGGAAACAATCAAGACCTGCGCCAGAACCAAGGTCTACAACAACGTCACCTTCTTGGATATGGGCAAGGCCTACTGGATGGCCACAACCAAGTCCTAAATTTGCATCTGAAAACGTTTCGAGCTCTTGGCGTGTGTAGCCTATTTCTTGAGAAAGATCAGACCCGCCACCACAACAACCGCCATTTGCGCACCCGCAGCCACCTTCTTGAGCAACAGCGCCATATGCCTGTTGAATAATTTCTTTAGGATCTGTTTTTTTGCTTTCGTTTTTATCTTCTGTTGCAAGCCTTTGAACAGGGTTACACGTTTTTTGCGTTGGGCAACAGCGCCCACTACACGCACATTCGCTACACTCTTGTTCTTTAGCACAAGCGGGTGTTGTTATAATAATCGCTGCCATAAAAATTCTTTTCATACCATGACCCTCGTTCAACAAACTTTGTTCTTTTTTGTTAAAAATTCATCAAGCATTTTCTTTGACTTTGTGAGATTGTCTCCATTGAGACAGTAAAATACGTTGAGCCCCTCCTTTCTCGACTTGATAAGGCCAAAATCTTTTAAAACCTTGAGATGATGAGATGCTAAATTTTGAGGGATATCAAGATACTGCCAGATATTACAAACACATTGTTCATTATGCGAAAGTATGCATAATATTTTTAGGCGATTCTCTTCGGCAATTATTTTTAAAAAATCGACTACGTGATCTAAGTGATCACACGTTTGTTTATCAGAACAACAGTCCAAAGACATATCAACCTCCATTGAATCAATTTTGATTGATATTAATAAGGCAAAAACCGAAAGTCAACTTTGTTGGAAAATGCTTGGCCAGATTATGCCCTTGCCGGCGCTATTTCTTCTTCAAACATTTTATTTGCAAAGTAGTTTAAGATTTTTGTTGCCGCACTCTTTTCAGCAGCTGGCTTTGAATGAGACTTTTCGCCAGTAATAATTTTATTACCCCAATGCTTGTCGGCCACCGTTATGACGGTTTGAAAAAGCAAGCCATCCGACACAGAGCCTTCACAAATATGCGTGTCCATTTTTGGCTGCTCGAGTAAACATGTCTGGCAAAAGCTGTGCAGCGCACTTACCGAATTCTGTGCATTACCTAACGTACAGAGCATCTGCAATTTCTTTGGCTCAATAAAACTTCCCGCAAAATGCCTCAGCAAAGAAACAAGCTTACCCGCCACCGCTGCCTTCGCTTCGTCAACCGTTACATATGAATGCCCACGAATTTCCCTTGTTAACCATGGGGCACTCAAGCAGGTATAGAGAAAAACTGCGTTATTTTTTTCTTTGAAATAGGAAGTGTAGGTAGGTGTTCGCAATCCAAGGCTTTGGCATAATGAATTTAAACTAGCGACTGGATCTTTTGGATCTAAGACATCGATGGCTTTTTCGGAATCGTAGACAAAATTTTCAGTTACTATAACCGTCTTTTGTATCTGTTTATAGGCCGCTTCTGCTGCAGCCTCTTCAGCCTCTGCTTTGGTAGCGGCTGAGCTGGTTACCGGCTTAAAGGGGTGCATGGCCAAGGTGCATGCAAAACGTGCCTTTTGGTTACTCTCATCTTCTTGAACCATATAGGCCGGAGTCTTACAACCCAACATCTGCATCAAGTTCTGAAGACGAACACGAAAATTGGGCTTTTTACCAATATTCCACGTGAGATTAAGCGCAGGCATTTTGCGGCTGAGCTGGTTACCGGCTTAAAGGGGTGCATGGCCAAGGTGCATGCAAAACGTGCCTTTTGGTTACTCTCATCTTCTTGAACCATATAGGCCGGAGTCTTACAACCCAACATCTGCATCAAGTTCTGAAGACGAACACGAAAATTGGGCTTTTTACCAATATTCCACGTGAGATTAAGCGCAGGCATTTTTGCGAGGGGTTTATAGTCAAGATCTGTTGCCAAACGCACTAAGCTTTGTTGATATTTTGCATCCAATTCTCTGGTTATAAATTCTTTTTCAGCAAGATATAAAGCAAGGCGTACAGGATCTGCTTTTGTTTTGCTTTTAGGAACTTTCTTCTGAGACTGCGGCTTAATAACAAGACCTGTGCCGGGAGATTTCACGAGCATGTAGCCTTTGTTATCTTTCTTATAAATAACATCTTCTTGAGTTTCTCGTGCAGCCGCAAAAATAATTCTTGCCATTTCCTCTGGACACCGCTTGCCTTGAACCATCGGCAAAAAGCATCTCACTGTAAAATCTTGCGCAGCCTTTTCACCGCCATCTTCATAAATTGCACCAATAATTGATTCTACAATATCACACAAGCTCGATAGCGGAACGATAGGCTTACTATCCTGAATATATTCATGGAGCCCTAAACGCGAACAGAGCGCTGCTAAGGCTTCTTGACGAACCAAAGAAGATCCAGCAACTGTAAGTTCTCCTTCAGTAGCGTCTGGATACTCACGCAATAAGATCTTGGTGACTTGCATCTCGAGCACCGTGTCACCAAAGTATTCGTGCCGTTCATAATTTTTTTTAGGATCTTTGGCTCTCGTTGTTAAAGCTTGAACCAGTAACTTTTTATTCTTAAATTGATAACCGATACTACCTTCAATTTTTTTAAGAGCAGCAGCATCAAGCGGCTTACTTGTAATGGTGTATGTAAGCTTAAGGCCTTCTTCTTTACTTTTTGACTCAGCCTCTGAAACTGTTCCCAGCGCTACCACTTGTTGCGCAGAGCTGCTCGAAAAAGAGCTCAAAGAACCAGCAGCCAGGGATTCTAATGCTGATGAGCTGAATGTCCTTGCCGCCTGAGAGGCGAAAACCGTGATATTCTGAGGCGCGCATAAGAGAAAAATGAGGGATACATGTCGCAACGTTAGCATGAGAAACTCCTGGTTGTCTTGGATGGGATATAGACTCGATATAGTTAAGTTTGGCGTAATTGCAGGGCTTGTCAAAATAGTGCTCTTTAATGCTAAGCGGACTACGCAGGAACCTGCTTGGCTCCAGGTTAAGTGCAAGGCAAAATAGCTGTTGGTGTGAAGCACACTTTTTTGAAAGAGAACCAATAGTACATCCACCAGTTTCGGTAAAATCAGCACAGGCGTTTGACAAAACAATATTTTGTGTCAATCTGAATATTGAACCAATATTTCATTATCATTCTAGACAAACACCCTGGAAGGAATATTCCCTCATGAAAATCCATAAAACTGAATTCTCGGCGATCTTCACAGCCTTTCTCCTGGCAACCGTTGCCTTTACCCCTGTTGTATACCCATCGCAGGCAAATAGCCAAGCTTCAGCCAGCTCTTCAAGTATAAATTCTCTTTCTACAAGCGCCGTAGGATCAAGCTCTGCTTCAACAACAATAACCGCTGCGCCGATCAACCCAACAATTACTGTCGCCCAATACAATCAATTGATTGAATGTGCCAATGTGTATATGAAAAAAATCGATTCTGCTGATGTGACTCCCACAAACATCGACAACCATCTCCGCGCTCTTAAATTCTTGGAACGCGCGTACGAAGCTAAATGTGCATGCGAACCTAACCACTATCCAGAAAGAGAGGAGCTGAACCCTGCAGCCTTAGGATTCCTAATGACAGTAAAAGCAACTGATTTTTTTGAACAAAATAATTTTTCAGAAGCTCTTTTTTACTATAAACGTGCATATGCCCTAATCAAAAGCGATCCAGAATCACAACCAGAACTACAAATCAAATTACCACAACTCATTGAAAAAGAGTTTGAAGCGATGTTTGCTCTTTTTGAACAAAATAAACCGGAAACCGCCCTGCTCTATCTTGAGCATCTCTATGACCTCTGCCAGAATGAACCAAAGAATCTCGATAAATACATAGCAGCATTTTACTACCTTGGAACAAAGTTGGCTGAGCGAGATAATAAAGCCATGCCTTTCTATATGCGTGCCTATGACTTAAGTAAAAAGAGCTCAAATCCCGATCAAAAGGTTCAACTACAGATAACAAAAGAAATCGGAAAAATTCTTTTCCAACAGGACAATTACAAAGAAGCCCTTCCCTATCTTGAACAAGCACACGAAATATTTGAAAAGTTTGATAAAACTAGCCAAATGCATAAGGAATACAAATTAATTGACGACTTTGTTGCATGTCTGCTTGGAATAATTTATTACGAAGGCACAGGTAATGGAACAGACAATGAAGATAATCTTAATGATCAAAAATCATTTAAATTTCTTATGCAAGCGTATCAATCAAACGGAAAAGAAGCTTTCAGTATTAAAATGCACGCAGCAAGTTACTTGGGCCATCTATGTCTCGATGACCTCGGACAAGCAGTAGACCTCATACAAGCTCGTTCATATTTCCATGAAGCTCTTAAATTAACCCCAAAAACGAAGGGTTTGACGCTTCCTGCCGCGATACGTGCTACTACTGGGCTTTTTTTCACAGCATCCTTGCAACTCGAACAGTTTGATGATGTTTATAAAATCCTACAGGACAATCCCACAGATGACCTCATTAAACAAGCTCATACCTTGCTAGCCGAAGCAGACAGAACCAAATGCATGCTCCACGGGCCTTCCTTTACTCAACTTAGAAATATAATTGCCGAAAACCAGGAAAAGCTCCGTAAGCTATCTATTCAATTCCAACAAGAATGTAGAAAAAAAGATCGACAAAATAAGGCTACGAAAAAAGCTTCATACCGAATCCAGGATAAGCCCGATGAAGCATTAGAAAGAAAACGCATGGCTGAAATTCAAGCGCTAGAAAAAGCTACCCAAGAAGCTGCTGAGAAAAAAAGTGCTATTGAAAACAAGGCAACCTTACAAGCTAAGATTAAAGAGGCCGATGCAGAGCTTGAAGCATATCGCAATAAACCTTCAGACGACCGTTATCAAAGGGCTGAGACTCTTTATCGTGAATCATTTCCGCTCTCACGACAAGAACCGGCAATCCGAAAACATATTCGGCAGCAACTAAATATTCTTGAAAAAATATATGAGCACCACATAAAAGTATCAGATTTTTCTGAGAATTGTGAAAAAAAAGAAGAGAAGCGAAATTTACAACAAGTAGCTCCAAGAACTCTTCTTTATCATCATGACATTGAACACTTACAGGAGTGGAGACAGAAAGCCCAAACTCGGCTACATGAATTGGCAGCAAATCCACTGCAGGTGCTTCAGACAGAGAAATTCCAAGCGCTTTCTCAAGCTTGTTCAACTCGTTGCGGAAGTGGCGATCGCATCATCTATGTGGTTTTACCGCAACATAGAGTTGGCATTATCAACATAGGTCCTCATAGCGACTATGAAAAGGTCGAATTATTGCGCCATCGTGAAGATTGGTTTTTAAACCCAACCCCTCAGGCAATCACCATAGCTATCGAACGGGCAAAAAAACGGAATGATGAAGAACAGGTAAAAGCGCTTACTGATTTTCTACAGCAAATCAGAGCTCAGGGCTCATCAACTGATTCGAAAGAAGCAAAAGAACAAAAGTCATAAAGTCCCTCACCAAAAATTCCTAGTGGCTGAGTGCCCTGGTAAGTGCCGTGAGTTGCTGATTAAAAACTGTTATCGCTTGAATCGTATCATGCAAAGAGGGCGTTTCCCTTATAAGAACCTTTGCGAGCCGCTCAGCGGGTGCTAGTTGTGAAGGTTGAGCGACTGGTGTTGCAGATATTATTGTTAACGCCTCGTCAAATTTGAGATTATAAACATTTTGCATTGCAGCCTCGAGTTGCTTGATTGAGCTTGTTTGTAAAAGATCGAAACCTTCAAGGTTTGCAATGAGTTGCTCCAATTTCTTTTTTTCGCTGTTCGGTAGAGTTTCATCTATAGTGAACTGCAAAATTATTTCAGCTAAATTTCTTAATAATGGTATTGCCGCTAACAAACTTGCTTGCCTTGCTGCAATTTGACTATCGTTCATAGTAAGCAACTCTTGTACCAGGGATTTTTTTCGAATAAATCCAAGTAATTTGGTCATAAGAGTATAAGCTTCAGACATAGTGCCAGGATCACTTTTAGTGATGTTCGAATACGTTTTTATGATCGATTCAAAAGAATCTGTAAACGCTGTAACAATAGCTCTAAACACATCATTGGCAGCCATTTTTTCTCTTAAAGAAAAAGCTTTTTGGTGAATTCTTTCAAGATATTCCTTTGTTGATTGGGTTAATGTAGCAGGAGTAAGTTCACTGAGTTCGTCCAAACGAGATATCTCTTGCGGAAACATTTCTCGAAATATACGAAAAGCTCGAAGTTCTCCTAGCATTTTATTATACCTTGCTAACTCTTTTTCCCGCTCTTCAGAAGTCCCTTTCTTGATTTTTTCCAACGCTTGTACATCTTCGCGTGTCAATTCTTGTTCTTTGGCTACTTTTTCTCGCAGAGCTGCTAATTGCGATTTAAATTGATCTGTTGCCTGGTAGGCACCGAGATAGGTGGCCAAGTCTTGTTTGGCCCGTTTTTGCAACTCTTCAAGCTCTGGTTGTGCCTTTTTTATCAATTCAGCTATCGGCCCTTCAGGCAGTGTATAGGTAGGATGGACTCTTTCTTCAAATGCGCTAACTTCTTGCTGCTTTTTCTCATCTCCCAATAAGGCGTACGCCGCACTTATTATCTTGATTTGCTTTGTGAACGGAGCGAACTGAAGTGCTTCTTTTAGGTTTTCAAGACGACTTTCTTCTCCTGGAAAAAGACCTACTGTATATTTATACAATTTTGCCCTTTCTTGAATCTCATGTTTGAGTCCTTTAAGGTCGGCGCCAAATAATTCTTCATCATACTTTTCATCTTTTTCAATGGCGTCACATTCCTCAAGAAAATCATCCAGCTCTTTTTTAATAGAGGCCTTTCTTTCAGAGTCTTTTTTCTTTGCCTCCTGATCGCTTTTCTCTTTGCTAAGCTTGTCATAGTTCGCTTGCTCTGCATGAATGAGTACCTCATAAGCTTCTTGTATTGGTCGCCATTCCTCAGTTGCTTGTTGGTATGGTACACCTGTTCTCTTGTCAGGATGGAGCGTAAATGATTTCTTTTGGTATGCTTTTCGAATTTCTTGCCGATTTGCGTTTTCCGTTACCCCCAAAATTTTTTTAGCCGTGCTAAGTACACTTGGTGCAGCCGCGGCGTTTGCGGTCTGAGAGAATAACGCGAAAGTGCAAAAAACTAAAAACAATATAGGAAATTTCATCTAAAACCCCTTCAGAAATATCTTTCGGATTAAAAACCACGAAGATTCATTATCTCAAGATTACCTAATGGTAGTATCGCTAAGTCAAGGTTTTGCAGGAAAAATGAAGGTAACGACGCGCTGATATGGAGCGATGCAGAATTACTCAATCTAGAACAACGTGGGTTACGAAAGAGAAACGACGAAGAACAAGCAAAAGCTCTTACCGAGTTTTTACAGCAAATCAAAACTCGGGGATCATCAACTGATTCGAAAGAAGCAAAAGAACAAAAGTCATAAAGCTTTTCAGGGATAGTTCTTACAAGCTCTTCTTTTTTGTAAAATTTTCTTAGTACACTATCAGTAGTTGTATCTGTATGTGAAGAACTCGCGCAGCAAGCTGCGGAGTATCTTCCGACTTCGCCCATCCGGGCCTTCTGACTCGGCACGCTACGACGGACAGGTCGAGGTTGCGAAATAGCGCTTAGTACGGGGTAAGCCCCGAGAATTTCAACTCGCGCAACATTTAAACAGCATTTTAGAGAGAGAGGTATGCTATGAATCAGACTATTTTAGTACAATTATTTTCGCCCCATAATCTGATCTGGGTTTCAATGTTCTTGTACACATTGTCTTTTATCCCTCAAATTTGGGAAAACTATAAAAGAAAATCCGGAACAGGATTAAGCGATTATTTTTTGCTCGCTTATCTAAATACCTACATCGCTATTATTTATTACATATTTTGTTTGAATTTACCCGTCGCATATAAAGCTGCTTGCTTATTGCAAGTAATCGCAACATTGATTTTGATAGGCCAGAGGCTCTATTACAACAACTCACCAGAATCAAGATTTTTTAAAAAGATTTATGTGGCTAATATATTAGGAGCATTTATATTTATGCCTTTCGCTTTAATGTGCGCAACTCTTTTGGGCCATTTTTTGGGATGGATTTCTTTCGTGCTGACTTTATTAAACCAGCTGCCTCAAGTAATAAAAATAATACAATCAAAAAGTGTCGCTGGGTTTAGCTTCATGTTTGTATTAATAATGGCCATTGCAGCTGGGGCTGAATTGTATGCAGCAATCAAGCTTGATTTACCAATGCAAACCATTTTATCCGCAGCTCGTGGACTTGTTTTTTTTATAATTTTTTCGAGCTTGTTTTTAAAATACCGGGAATAATGTCCGAAAAACTTGAATTTCCTACTGTGGACATTTATTGCCCAGCAAAATTTTGAGTTAAGCCATATGTTCTAATTCTTCAATGATAATACAAAAAAGAGTCCATGAGCGGTGTCCCCAAACAGCCGTGCCCGGCGTCTTGTCCGGCGTAGCCTGCCAAACCTGAAGGTCCGGATAGGCGCAGAGGGAAGCTTTCTTGACTTCGCAAGAGATAACCAACAGAAAGCGTAGGCGGGATGTGCAGAACCTGCAGTTCTGCGAAGTTGCGCAAAACTCAAAACACAAGGACAAGCCTCGAATAAACTCTCATACGCAACTTGTGAACCGCTGTTTTTACCGTGAAAGGGTATTGCCTTAGCCAGAAAAAGCCTTGGCGAAAACTGGCGTCCCTAAGCGGATGTGCAGAACCTGAAGTTCTGCGAAGTTGCGAAAAACATAACATACGAGGACAAGCCTCGAAATTAGCTCACATACGCAACTTTTGAACCGCTGCTTTTGCCGTGAAAGGGCGTTGCCCTAGCCAGAAAAAGCCTTAGCGAAGACTGGCGTCCCCAAGCGGATTCGAACCGCTGTTTTTGCCGTGAAAGGGCAACGTCCTAGACCGGGCTAGACGATGGGGACGTAAAGATCAAAGAAAGTGGCTGTGCGCTAAATGGTGAGCCGCGTTGGCCTCGAACCAACGACCTACAGATTAAGAGTCTGTTGCTCTACCAACTGAGCTAGCGGCTCACTAATTTAAAAGACGTATCTCAAAAGTACAAGTCAGCGAGACTTTTGTCAAGGGAAAGCCAGGTGTAATTGCCTCGGCGAAAGATGGCTGCGCCAGTCGTAGCCTGAAACTTCGAGAGTTATACTCCAAAGAAGAGGCAAAGACTGGTGAGCCGCGTTGGAATCGAACCAACCACCCACAGCTTAAAAGGCTGTTGCTCTACCGACTGAGCTAGCGGCTCACATACGAAAAGTACGATTTATACCTTACCGGCCCCTGTCATCTTTGTCAAGAAAAACCTAGAGAACAAACCCATAGACCGACGTTTTTTGGCCTTTTTGCAATAAACACGCCACGATGAATGGCAACGGTCGTTTTTGATAGCTCAGAGGTATTTTAGCTCAAACTTACAGAATAAAAACAAGCAATTTCTTTACTGGATCAAGAAATCGCTTATTTTGAACCTGTAATTCGATTTTGCTCAAAGCATTGAGTAAAATCAAAACATACCTGAACATATGCCTCGAACAACTTGGTGCCACGTCTTCCGACAACCTGCATGGCACAATCACTTTACAAATCTTCAGACTCTTCTTCCTGTGGCTCCACAACTCTGCCAGCCCTAAAAAGATCGGTTTTCGAGATACCTCGAGAATCTCTTTCCAACTGAGCAAGCTCTCCATCACTCATAAGCTGCCGTACCGGCTCGTTTTTCATTTCCAAAGACTCTATTGAAAGATCATTTTTTGCACTATACATAGACTCTTTTGCCGTCAAAGCCCGAACAGCCTCTTCAAATTGATTTGTTCTTGGACATACTTGCCTCGAATACGACATTGGAATTTCTCTTGATGCCGTTGCAGCACTAACTCCATGGGCTATTCCACCAAACAACATGCATAATCCGCACATAACTAAACATGGATGCTTCTTACAAAAAGAACAGGTACGCTTGCAACAGCTCTTTTTCGGTTTTTGCATTTTCGCTTCCTGCTGCACTTGCTCTTCGTAAACAGGTGCAAGCGCTTGTGTTACTTTTGTTCGCTCTACGAGAAGCTCATCTTCATAAGGCACCGGAGTTTGCGCTAATCCCCTTGACGAAAGCTCTTGTGCCGATTGTACCTGGGATGCAACAAGATTCGCCCCCAAGAAAAAAGCACCTGCTACACCCACCATCTTTGCATACATTTGAAACATACTCATTTCCTTTCTGGTTTTGGTTTATAATGCGCCTCTCTCCATATATAATCGAAATAAGAGCTTTTTCCTACCGTTTCAGTATGCTGAAAAAGAACGGAAAACACCTATGAAAACATATATCACGCACTGCACCATCATTTCTCCCGGACTTGAGATCCTCAACGGCACAATTGTCATCAAAGACGATACGATTCACAGCGTGCACACACAAGATGCAAAAATAGAAAAACCCCAAAAACAAGATCATGTCATTGACGCATCTGGCTTACGCGCGGTGCCAGGCTTCATCGACATTCACTGCCACGGGGCTGCGGGCGCTGACGTTATGGATGGTTCTCTTGAGGCAATTGCAACCATTGCCAAAGCAAAGCTTAACGACGGCGTTACCAGCTTTTGTCCGACGACACTTACCGCTTCGCACGAAGCATTGGCAAAAGCAGCAGGTGCAGTAAAAGAGTATGAGAAAGAGCAAACGTACGCGCGCTCACTTGGGCTACACCTTGAAGGGCCGTTTATTAATCCCGCATACGCCGGCGCACAAAATAAAGATTTTATAAGAAGCATTGATGTCCATGAAGTGCTAAAGCTTGCCGAAATAGCCAAAATCGCCATCGTTTCCCTTGCTCCAGAAAAAGAGGGCACGCTTGAGGCTATCAAAACTTTAAAAGATAAGAACATCGTTATTTCGGGTGGACATAGCGGCGCAACGTATGCTGAGTGTATGGCGGCCAAAGAGGCTGGACTTACGCATCTCACCCATTTTTGTAACCAGATGTCACCACTGCATCATCGTGAACTTGGCTTAGTCGGCGCTGGATTACTCGACCAAGAACTCATGCTCGAAATTATTGCTGACGGCGTACATCTTGCCCCTGAGATGGTACAGCTTATTTTTGCACACAAAAGCTTGGGCTCCCTTATGCTTGTTACTGATTCGATTGCCGCTACGGGGTTAGCTGATGGGAGTTATATGCTCGGTGGGCTTGATGTAACAGTCACCAAGGGCGTAGCTCGTCTCACGCAGAACAATGCTCTTGCAGGTAGTACATTGCGTTACTGCCACGGGTTAGCTCTGGTTCAAAAGCTCGTAGGACTGCCACTCAAAGAGATCATACAAATTACCAGTCTTAACCAAGCACGGAGTCTTGGCATCAAAAATCTTGGAAAACTCGAGCAAGGCTATCGTGCTGACATTGTACTTCTCGACGATGATTATCTCCCCCACTACGTTTTTGTTGATGGACAATCAAAATTATCCCCCAAATGAATCGCGCAACAACATCTTTTATTACAATATTTCCGCTAACATCATAAACAATTACCACATAGAGGTAACGCCCCCCTTCCAAGACACATATAAATGTGTTAAAACAAGGCGACATGTATGGAAGGAGTTTTATGAACAAAAGACTATTGACCCATTTTTACGTTGCTCTCAGTGCGATAACCCTCTTGTTTGGCATGCCCGTACAGGGGAGCCAGCAGTCACCCACCCAACCAAAAGAAAACCCACTTATCGCCGTTGTCATTATGGTAAAAAATGAAGGACCATTTATTGCACCGACGTTACAACCACTGGTGGAAGCAGGCATCAAAGATTTCTTTGTCTATGACACCGGCTCAACTGACGGTACCCCTGAGCTTGCTGAACAATTTTTTAAAGACAGCGACATTACGAATTATCATATCCGCCAAGAACCATTTATGGATTTTGCAAAATCACGCAATCGTGCGATGGACATTGCAGATGAACTTTTTCCAAATGCAACGTTTTATCTTTTCCCCGATGCAGAATGGTATTTGCACAATGGGCAACAGCTTGTAGCTTTTTGCGAACAGCATAAACATGAAACTGATGCAGCATATTTCTTCCATTTACAAAGTCCTGATTTTAGACTCTATAAACCCTGTTTGATCCGCCGCACTGCACACGCACGCTTTCTTGCACCGGTACATGAATATTTGAATTGCTACGTACCACAACGCGTTCCTGAATCAATTTATTTTGAACTGAATCGCTCAGAAGTTGGACATGAGAAATCAAAAAAACGTTATAGTCGCGATCTGGAGATCTTAACCAAAGAATACCAGGAACATCCCTATGACTCGCGTAACGTCTATTACTTAGCACAAACCTATTCATGCTTACTCGATTTTCCTAATGCGTATAAATACTACAAGCTCAGAACAACGATGGCTGGCTTTGAAGAAGAAAACTACTCAGCATTTTTAAAGATGGGATTATTAGTCTCGGAAATGAGTAAGAACGATCCACAATACACGTGGGAGCTCGCACAAGACCACTACTTACAGGCATTTTCTATTCGCCCAACACGCATTGAACCACTTATCTTTATTGCACAGCACTATGGCATCGTTGGTGATTACAACACCTGCTTCTTGTTTGCACGTAGGGCATTGGAAATTCCGATTCCTACTGACGTTAATGATGTTGAAGATAATTTTTATACATCGCTACGCTATATATTGGTGAGTGCATCTGCGCTGTATGCTGGCGCGTATGATATCGGGCTCTGGGCAACCCAAAAAGCATTAGAAGCAAATCCACAAGCAGATTATTTGCAACAAAATCTTAAAGTTTATATTGATGCTATCAATCGCACAAAACAGGCTGCTCAAGCTCAAGGAGAACACGCATGCGCATAATACTAAAGATAATCAATGGCCTACGCAAAATAGTGCGCAATAGCGCACCAACGCTCCGGCGAACAGTAGGGGGCTGCGCCCCTCAACCCGCTCACGCTTACGCGAAACATAACTATGTGCTACTCGCACTTTGCACACTTAGTTGGTTAATTCCCGTACAAGCGCATAATAGTGCACCACAGGATCTGATCGCTGTTATTATCATGGTAAAAAACGAGGCAAATAACATTGAAGCAACACTTGCACCATTTGTACAAAAGGGCATTACAAAATATCTGGTACTCGACACCGGCTCAACAGATCGAACGATTGACGCTGCACAAGCATTTTTTGCAAAACATAAGATTAGTGATGCAATTATTAAACAGGAGCCGTTTGTTAACTTTGCTGTTTCACGCAATCGCACGATTGAGCTTGCCGAACAAGCATTTCCCAACACAACATTTTTTGTTTTCCCTGATGCAGAATGGTTTGCTGAAAACGTTGATCAATTGATTACATACTGCAAAAAATGGGAACATGATACGCTTCCTGCATATCTTATACGGCTTTCAACGTCAGTGCATGATTTTTTTGTTCCGCGCGTTTTACGTCGCACAGCACACGTACGATTCAAAGGGGCCGTACATGAATTTCTCGACATTGAAACTTCTGCAAAATTACCTGACTCAATTTATTTTGCTGTAAGTCCATCACGCGAAGGCCAAGCAAAAACAGAAGAACGCTATCATCGCGATCTCAAGCTACTTTTGGATGAACATGCAAAAAATCCAACTGATGCACGCACACTTTTTTATCTTGCACAAACATACTCATGTTTAAATGATTATCCAAATTCATACACCTATTATAAACTGTGCAGCCAATACGATGGCGATAAAGAACAAAAATTCCAAGCACTCTTGCGTTTAGGTGTGTTAACGCAAGAACTCGGAAAGCTTGATTCAAAGGGAACTACCTACACCTGGCAGCATGCACTTTCTTACTTCTTGCAAGCATTTTCTCTTCTGCCCCATCGCGCCGAACCGCTTACGTTAATCGCACAACAGTATCATGATAACAACAATATGCCGCTCTGCTTCATGTTCGCGCGTCATGCTGCTGAATTACCAATTCCAAAAAACGATATTGGATTAGTGCTCTATCACTTATATAATTTTGATCGCTATTATTTGCTTGCACGCTCAGCCTTTGCTCATGGGTATTATGCATTAAGTGAAAATGCAGCAATGCTTGCGCTCAAGAGTCAGCCGGACAATCAAGCATTACAAGACATTGTGCGACAGTGCAGGCGCATTGCTAACACGCGTCACAACGAAGCAGCTGCGTAAGCGTTATGAACAAGCTATTTGTAGTGCTTGGAGCATTGAGCATAAACTTTGCGCAAGTAGTCGCTGAACCACTGATCGTCGTTGTTGCAATGGTTAAAAACGAAGCAGCCGTCATTGCACAAACGCTTGAGCCGTATACCAAAGCGGGTATTCAAGACTTTTTGATCTATGATACAGGATCAACTGACAACACAATTGCAGTAACTCAGAAATTCTTTAAAGTGCAAAAGACAAAAAATGGGCTTGTTGAACAGGGGCAGTTTGTCGACTTTGCAACATCGCGCAATCGCGCCCTAGAACTTGCAGAGCAAAAATTTCCTCATGCAGACTTTTTTCTCATGATCGACGCTGAATGGTATATAACTGGCGTTCCTGAACTTATCTCATTCTGCAAACAACATCGCTACGATACCGAGCCAGTCTATCTTATTCGTATCACCGACAACAATACTGATTTTTATACAACACGTTTAATTCGTCGCTCAGCACATCCACGCTTTACGGGCGTTGTGCATGAGATGCTCGATCAGAAAGCAAAAATAAAAGCTCCTGCATCAATCTGTTTTGCATGGAACCCGTCAGATTATGGAAATGAAAAAACAAAAAAACGGTGGGAACGGGATATACAGTTACTCACAGCAGCACGCAAAAAAGATCCCAAAAACTTACGCACGCTTTTTTTTCTTGCACAAACATATCATGGATTAGGTGATCTCAAGCAAGCATACGCTCAGTATGAGCAGTACATCAAAATAAGTACTGACCTAGAGGAAACCTATTTAGCACTCTATCGCTTGGGAATACTTGCTGATGAACTCTCAAAAAAAGACACCCCTTTTACGTGGGCAATGGCGCGTGACCATTATCTGACCGCATACATGATCTGCCCACATCGAGCTGAACCGCTCGTGGAACTTGCACGCCACTATTACAATACCAAAGAGTTACCACTCTGTTATATCTTTGCACGCCGA
>CAYYBE010000003.1:0-40060 GCA_964470345.1 uncultured Candidatus Babeliaceae bacterium
GCTTATGAAAAAAGAGGCAGATGAGCGTCGTTCTCGCAAAGTCGAAGTTCACTAATTTTTTATCCCAAATTTTAATTGCTCTTTTACGCGTTTAGTTCTCTCATGCAAAATTGGGTTGCTTATGCCAGGGCTCTATTTTATTATGGGGGGATGATAAAACCATAAAGCGTTTAAAGGAGCAGTCTCATGTTTTTAATCGATTATTTCTTAGAGTACAATCGTTTTCTTAATCTTCTTGGCATAGCCGTTATTTTAGGTATTGCCGGTCTGTTTTCTCGCAATCGAAAAGCGATCGACATCCGTCTCGTTTTTACCGCACTTGGTATGCAAGTTTTAATTGCTTTTCTCGCTTTAAAAACGACGGCTGGGCAATGGGTGCTGCAGAAGTTGGCAGATATGTTTGCTTCGCTTTACCAAGCAGCTGATGTTGGAATTCACTTTGTGTTTGGCGCTTTAGGTGATACAACGGGTCCATGGGGTTGTGTCTTTGCGTTTAAAGTTTTGCCGGTAACAATCTTTTTTGGTGCTTTTATGTCGTTGCTCTTTTATATGGGGGTTATTAAATATCTGGTCGGAGGGATTGGGTTTATCTTTCGCCCACTTTTAAAGACTTCAGGCGCTGAAACGCTCTGTGCAGCGGCTAATAGTTTTTTAGGGCAGACTGAGGCTCCGTTGGTGATTCGTCAATATCTCAAAAACTTAACCCGTTCTGAACTGTTGGTAGTTATGGTCAGTGGTATGGGAACGTTGAGTGCTGTGTTGATTGCGGTCTATGGGACGATGGGGATTTCTGTCGTTCATTTGCTTGCAGCAAGTGTGATGGGTGTTCCTGCAACGATATTAATTGCTAAAATTTTGTATCCACAAACAGAAGAAACGGAAACAGCAAAAGGGGCAACGATTGTTGGTTCTGGTGAGCTGCCTACGGGGAATGTTTTCTCGGCGCTCTTTTCCGGGACGTCTGATGGTTTGTGGCTTGCGTTAAACGTTGGTGCAATGCTGATTGCCTTTATTGCGTTAATTGGTCTGGCTAACTCGTTACTTGGCTGGTTCTGTGGCGTCGGCACTGCGTTTTTCGCCTATTTTGGTAGCGAGATTCAGATTCCATGTCTGACGTTCCAAATGATCTTTGGTTGGCTCTTTGCGCCGGTTGCTTGGTTGTTGGGCTTAACGGGGGATGAGATTACAAAAGTTGGTTCTTTGATTGGAACAAAACTTGTCTTGAATGAGCTTATAGCATACGGGCAAGTAGCATGCGCGCATCTTTCAGACCGAGCATTGCTTTTGGCAACGTATGCGCTCTGTGGCTTTGCTAATTTTTCTTCAATTGGAATTCAAATTGCTGGGATTGGGGCTCTTGCTCCTGACCAACGGCATACGGTTGCGCAACTTGGCTTGCTTGCCGTGCTGGGTGGAACACTGGCTAATCTTCTTTCGGCCATGATTGTTGGTCTTTTACTCTAAGATGCAAAGCCCGCTATGCGGTGCGTGTAGACCTATCGGATCAGAAACGCTTGCTTTTTGTTTGGATAATGGGCTATACCCAAAGAGCGGTCATTTGTGATCTTGGAAGCTAAAACTAAAGGAGAGTGGGTATGGCACGAGAAGCAGTACGACAGGCCAAAGGGAGTGATGCTCGCTTGGTTGATCGTTTGAGTACCATTTTGGCTAAGCATCATGCATTGCCAGACAAAGAAATAGTTGCTTTGAAGCATGATTTTGAAAAAAGTTCTGCTTTATATTTTGAAGATTTTTTAGTTGAAGAGGGGTTAGTAAGTAAAGAAGATATTTTAAACGCATTAAGCGAATATTATCTTCTGCCATCCATTGATGTGGTTGGTGTCTTTTTTGATCATCATCTGGTAACGATGTTTCCCAAAGATGTTATGCTCCGTAATGGTTTTATTCCCTATGATCGCGATGGTGATGTGTTAATTGTTGTTGCAGCACGCCCCGATCACCCACAGTTACCAGAAATTGTTGGAAAATTTGTATCCTATGATGTAACATTTCTTGCTGGTCTTTATACTGACATTTGTGATGCGGTAAAGGAGTTCTATGATGAATCCATTGAACAGGCAGACTTGGAGCTTTTTGAGGATAACCGAGATGAGCATGAAGAAGATCCTTTGCGGGATTTTCAAAAGCATATTGATGAGTGATATTGAGAGGAGTTGGGGTGAACTATATTCGGGATCTCACAACCGTTTCGCTCGCTGATATTCCGTTAGTTGGCGGAAAAACAGCTTCTCTTGGAGAGATGTTGCAAGAGCTGACGAGTGTTGGTGTTAAAGTGCCGCAGGGCTTTGCAATTACGGCGCCTGCCTATCGTGATTTTCTTGCAGAAAATCATCTTCTTGAACCGATCAAAGCAGTTTTGGCTGAGCTGCAAACAAACAAAAAAAATGTTGGGCAGGCTGCGCGAACAATTCGTGAGCTGATCATGAGCGGCACAATGATGCCGGCGCTTGAGCGTGAAATTGCTGATGCATATAGTGCGCTTGCTCGCCGTGTACACCAAGATATGCTTGCAGTTGCCGTGCGCTCTTCGGCAACCGCTGAAGATTTGCCGACCGCTTCCTTTGCTGGTCAGCAAGATACCTATTTAAATGTTGTCGGTTACGAGGCTCTTCTGGAAGCGTGTAAGGCGTGCTTTGCATCGTTGTTTACTGAACGCGCAATGGTTTACCGCCAAGAGAATCATTTTGATCATATGAGCGTGGCACTTTCGATCTGCGTGCAGCAGATGGTTCGCTCTGACAAAGGTGCTGCCGGGATTGTTTTTACGTTGGACACAGAAAGCGGTTTTAAAGAGCTGATCTCAATTTCAGCAACATATGGTCTTGGTGAAAGTATTGTACAGGGCCGTATTAATCCCGATGAATATCTTGTCTATAAAAAAGCATTAGCCCATGGCCAGCGGCCTCTTGTACGCAAAAGCTGTGGGAGTAAAGCTGAGAAGTTAATTTTTTCCGACAAAACCTCACAGCTTGGCGGAACCGAGTGGGTGGCGACAACCGCGCAAGAACGAACGCACTTCGTGCTCAAAGATGAACAGATACTTGAGCTTGCACAGCTTGCCGTTATTATCGAAGATCACTATTCAAAGCTCCAGGGCGCTTGGAAGCCGATGGATATTGAGTGGGCACAAGATGGCATTGATGGGACGATCTATATTGTGCAAGCGCGCCCTGAAACAATTTATGGTACCAAGAAATCAGCACTGCTTACTCGTTTTCAACTCAAGTCTACGCAAGACAAGCTGACCGTTATTGCTCGAGGGCAGAGTGTTGGACAACGAGCGGCAAGTGGACGAGCGCGTATTGTTGCAACGCGTGATGATCTGAAAGATTTTAAAAAGGGCGATATTTTGATAACGCCGATGACCGACCCCGATTGGGTTGCTGTGATGAAACAAGCGTCGGCGATTGTAACTGATTTTGGTGGGCGCACCTGCCATGCGGCGATTGTGAGTCGTGAGCTTGGAATTCCTGCCGTTGTTGGAACGGGTGATGCAACGCAAAAAATTCATGAAGGGCAGGAAATCACTGTTGACTGTAGTCAAGGCACCCAAGGTTTTGTGTATGATGGCGTTGTTCCGTTTGAGATAAAAGAGTTTGAGGCGACAGGGATGAATGGACTGCCCTGTTCGTTATATGTGAATCTAGCCGATCCTCGTGCTGCCTGTGCCGCTTCTTTGTTGCCGGTGCAGGGCGTTGGACTCGCTCGGTTAGAATTTATTGTGAATAATGAGATCGGCATTCACCCGATGGCGGTTACGAATATCGATCGCGTTACTGACAAACAGGTTGTTGCTGCGATACAAGAACGGGCGGCTGCCTACGCGTCAGTTGAAGATTTTTATGTGCAGACGCTTGCACGCTCCGTTGCGCTTATTGCTGCTGCGTTTTATCCACGACCGGTGATTGTACGTCTTTCAGATTTTAAGAGTAACGAATATCGCCATCTGTTGGGTGGAAGTTTTTTTGAGCCAGTTGAAGAAAATCCGATGCTTGGGTGGCGCGGCGCGTCGCGCTATATTGATCCTACGTATGCATCAGCGTTTGCACTTGAATGTAAAGCGCTCAAAGTAGCGTATAAAGAGTTTGGCTTTTCGAATATCAAACTTATGATCCCCTTTGTTCGTACGGTTGATGAGGCAAAGCAGGTTGTTGAGCTGATGGCTCAAAATGGCATAACGCGTGGCAAAGATGGAGTTGAGATATACATGATGGTTGAGATTCCCGCAAACGTACTGTTGCTTGAAAAATTTGCCCCGTATTTTGATGGGTTCTCGATTGGATCGAATGACCTTACTCAGTTAACACTTGGTGTTGATCGTGATTCTGGATTACTCTCGTCGATCTTTGATGAGCGTAACGAGGCGGTTATGCTGCTGTTGGCGATGGCCATTGCCGGCGCAAAAAAGGTTGGTAAACCGATTGGCATTTGTGGTCAAGCGCCATCAGATTATCCTGAGATTGCCCAGTTTTTGATTGAGCATAAGATCGACTCGCTTTCGCTGTCGGTTGACGCTGTATTGCCGTTTATCGAGCGGTACCAGCGGTAATGTTAGAACGAATCGTGCGGGATGCTGTAGTGCTTGCATCGTAAGCATTGTCCGCGAGCTTCAAGTCGTGGAAAACGATCGCAGGGACAGGAACACTCAACATAGTGAAGCGCTTTATAATCATAGCCATCACTTGTATCACCATGCTTACTCTTGTCCATACAACCGAGCTTTGCTTGTGCTGCTGATGCGCAACAGACGCATAAAAAAAGAATTAAATTTTTCATAAGACCCCCCGTAAATAACTCTTGGCGAATATTCCCCCTTCCCACCTTTATTCTATCAAAAATAATTTCTATTTAGCAATATATTTGTAAGATTTAGATCAAATATTTCACGTAAATAGTTCTATGGTGCCGGTTTCGCGCGCGAAAAACTTCATGTACTTGTTCAGGATTTTTCTCTACACTATGAAACTAGTTATTAGTTTAATCATCAGTTGTAAGGAGTTAACTATGAATGGTAAACAAGCAAAAGCATTAGGACTTTCACTGTTAGTTGCAAGTTCATGTATGGCAGTTGATTGGAAGGGCTTGTATGGTAAAGCTACCGAACGTACAAAGGCTTTTGGTACATTAATGAATGACCACAGACTGGCAACAGCTGGAATCGTTGGCGGCGCTGTCGTTGCTACTGCAGGTGGAGTCGAGCTCAACCGTAGACGCAATGCAAGAAACGCACGTCTTGCAACTCAAAAAGCAGAAGCTACACGTCAAGCAAACAGAACATGGCTTGATAAAGCTCTCGGACGCTAAGATCCTTAAGTGATTTTTAGAAATTCGCCTCACACGCCTTACAGCGTTGTGGGGCGTTCTTTTTTGCGTGATGGTTCAAGAAAGGGAGTTGCCGGAGTGATGAGTGGCTCATCATGATTTAAGAAGGGACGAATCTTTTGTGCAATCTCAGGATTTTTAAGCCCTAATGCAATATTTGCTTTCAGCCAACCAGAAACGGTTCCAATGTCATGGTGCTCCCCTTGAATCTTATAGGCAAAGACCCGTTCGTTGCCTTGGAGCATTGAGGAGATTCCCTCGGTTAATTGGAGTTCGCCGGTGCAGGCGTTAATCTCAGAAAGTGCAGGAAAAATTTTTGATGACAAGACGTAACGGCCTACAATGGCAAGATTGGAAGGGGCGTCTTTTGCTTGTGGTTTTTCAACAAGATGGGACACTTGGAACAAGTTTGGCGTAATCTGTTTGCGAATACCAATCACTCCATACGACGAAATCTCATCAGAAGAAACTTCACGAACGGCGATAACCGAAGCTCGTTCTTGTCGCGCAATGCGCATCAGCTGGCCAATGCCTGGTTGCGAAGAAAAGATGATGTCATCGGGAAGCATGATGCCAAAATATTCTTTGCCAATCGTATGACGGGCAAGCCAAACCGCATGGCCAAGACCTAATGGTTCTTGTTGGCGGATATAGGTGAAATTTGCTGAACGACAGATGCGATCAACGCCAGTCATCAGCGCTTCTTTTTTGCGCTCTTTGAGCATAAGATCAAGATTGGGCGAGGTTTCAAAGTAATCGGCAATTGCTTCTTTGCCTTTGCTGGTAATAATTACCAACGATGAAAGGGTTGAAGCGATCGCTTCTTCAGCAATAAGATGGAGTGCTGGCTTGGTGCCAAGAGGAAGCATTTCTTTGGGAACTGCTTTTGTGTAAGGTAGAAACCGAGTCCCCAGTCCTGCAGCAGGAATGATAACCTTTGTAATATCCATGAAATCTCTCCTTGCTCACCATCTATTGAAATCTAAAACTGTTCAAGAAAATTGATCTTATTATGTTTAAAGAGTCGCACGTCATTAATTCCATTTTTAATCATACACATCCGCTCAATGCCAAATCCCCAAGCAAAGCCGCTGTAAATCTCTGGAGAAATACCGCATGCTTTCAGCACATTGGGGTGAACGAGTCCGGCGCCGCCCAATTCTATCCAGCCTGTTTTTTTACAGACGGAACAACCGCCCGTACAAAAAAGACATGAGATATCAACTTCAAGTCCCGGTTCAACAAACGGAAAATAGCTGGGACGAACACGAATTTTTAAAGTTTTTTTATCGAAAAGCGCCTGCATAAACGCTTCAATTGTTGCCAATAAGTTGGAAAAAGAGATTCCCTTGTCGATCACCAAGCCTTCACATTGCATAAAGGTAAAGTCATGGGTGGCATCGGTTGCGTCATGGCGAAACGTTCGCCCTGGGGCAAATATGGCCAGTGGTGGCTTACGATTTTTCATAGTATGTGCTTGAACATCTGACATTTGAGAGCGCAGTAGCCGTCCGGGCAGTTCAAGCCACAAGGTATCCTGGAGGTCTCGTGCAGGATGATTTGCAGGAATATTAAGAAGATCGAAGGCATATTCCGGTGTGTCAACTTCCGGACCTTCAGCCTCTTCAAAGCCCATTGAGAAAAAGACATCTTCCATATGCTCAATAAATCGGGTGAGCGGGTGGAGCGATCCAGCGCGATAGGTTGGCTGGTAGGCGGTAATGTCAAAATGTGCTTTACGGGCGCGGACGTTGGCGATTTCGGCGGCGATGACCGCCTCTTTTTTCGCACGAATTGCCTGTTCTGCTTCGCTTCTGAGGGTGTTGAGTTGAGGACCAAAAACTTTTTTCTCTTCAAGCGTCAGCTCTTTTAATATGCCCATTACCAGCGAGATGCTGCCATTTCTGCCTAAAAATGCGATGCGGACATCTTCAACAGCTTGCTCGGTAGAGGCTTGGCTGAGGGCTTTTTCAAGGGACTCTTTAAGAGTACTAATCTCAAGTTCTGAAATTTTCATAATCGCATTACCTACGGTACAGTATATAATTGACCCTCATCCTAACAAAGGTAGCGGTGCTTGGCAATGTGCAGCTTTTCCAGATTTTTTTGTTGACAAAATCGATGGAATCGGTAACTTAAAAGCACATTTCATTTCGTGCCGGGGTAGCTCAGTGGTAGAGCGAGAGCCTGAAGAGCTCTGCGTCGGTGGTTCAATTCCATCCCTCGGCACCATTTCACGCTGCGTGAAATGGTGCCGCCCGTCGTAGTTTGCCGAGCTGAACGCCCGGACAAACGAAGACTGGGCAAACCTGCTTACTCTTTCTCATTTTCCTTTTCTACAACAAAACACTTTTCTCCAGTTTTCAAGAATTTCTGTCATATGCTTTTATTTCTGAAAAACTTATAGTATTGTTTGAAGGATTTACCCCGTTCACAAAGAGAGAAACTTTTTGGTTGCAGTAGGCAAACGGGCTGTTTTTCGAAGCTATTGGTGAGTAAGAGAGTATATGAAGCACTAAAGGGCAGTGATGGTCCGACTATTGTCAGAGAAATCAAATGTCGCGTGGTTTAAACTTGCTGAGTTCGTAGAACGAAAAGAAAAAGAGCGGGCACTGAGCATTTATCGTTTGCTTGTCCATTCTCTTAATGATTCTGCCTACACTGCTCAGTTGGAAGGGGATCTTTTTGCTGCTTTTCATGATGATCGCGCAATAGAGTCCTATCGCCGTGCTGCGCTACTTTATGAAGAATCGGATCGCTATTTGCCAGCTGCGCTTGTCTATGAACGTATGGCTGTTTTGCAGCATACAAGTGATGAAGTCTCTGATAGCTGGAAGCGTTCATTTGCTCTGTATCAGCTGCTTGGCTATGAAGCAAAAATGATACGTTCTGCCTGTGCACTTGTCTGTGTCTATGGCGCCCAAGGCCAGTGCGCGCAAGCTCAGAAATTTCTTCAAACATGTGCACTTGCTCAGGAAAAACGTGCTGCTGTCCATGCTGAATTTCTCTTGAGCCTGTTGATTTATCACGGACAAACATCAAGCGAAACTATTTCTGCTGACTCTATGATCAAACAACTTGAGATGGTCCTTGAGCTTTATCATGACGCTGATTCCCCCATCACCAATTTCCTGACCCGCTTACGCATCATTTCGCCATCGCTGCATGAGCATGCGTGCGTCTATTTGCAAACACATTAATTATATTTTTATAGTTGTTGGCGATGAAATGGGTGACAACTGCCTAATCGCTTTATAATTGCCCAGAGGGCACGGTGGAGTGGCTGTGTGCGCAGTTGTATGAGCGCAAATTCTGAGCATGAGACGGTAAAGCGACAACAGGAGGTTGAGCCTAAGAAGGGGCGAAAAGCCCGGTAGGCATAGATTGGTAATGAAAAGAGGGTGCCGATAAGGGATGAGAGCTTCATACTTGTTGTCTTTTAGCGAGTTCAGCGATGAGAAGTTCAAAGCGGGCTTTGATTTCAGCAAAAGTAAGCGTATCGATAGAACTTTTGCATGATTCGTGTGAAACGCATGGCTTGGCGAAAATGCCCCAATCATACGCAAAACGGGAAAGAGCCAGTACTCGGGCAACTTCTTTGATGCGCCGACGAAATTTGTTTCGTGTGTGGGCTTTCCCCGTTTTTCTTGAGGTCACAATAAGTAGACGCATCGTATCACGCATTTTCGGAGTAATACGAACGTCAAATTCAGCTGTTTGTAAAACACGACGTGCAGTTGTAAAAAAACGCTGCAATTCTTGCTTAGTCCACGCTGCCTGTGATACGGGCGGTATTTTTGGTGCTGTCATTGTTATACAGCGAGACGTTTTCTTCCCTTGGCACGGCGGCGGTTGATTATCTTGCGACCGTCTTTAGTTGCCATACGGGCACGAAAACCGTGCTTCTTCTTACGTTTCTTATTTTTGACGATAAAAGTAACTGACATGCTGTCCTTCCTGGATAATCTAGATTGCAGCGGAATAATTATAACGATAGCTTAATTCTAGCAAATGCTGCCTCTTTTGCAATAAAACCCGTGGGGGCTTGCCCGGCGAAGCCTGCCGAGCTGAACGCACGGACCAGGCGTAGACGGGGCTTTTTCCCCTTTTGGCCAATCTGGTAACCTCGAAGTAGTGATGCGAACGTAAGTTCTCTGAAGATACCCCGCAGCTTGCTGCGCAGGTTCTTCACAACCAGCGAGGCTGCCTATGATATTTTTACCACTGATTCTATTTTCTCTTGTTGCGGGCTCGGGACTTTTTGGTGCCCAAGGGCAGCAGGTTTCTATCTTGCCCATGAGGCAGTATGAAATAAAGCCTTTTTCTGGGCCGATTACAATGCTTGGCGAGGGAAATTATCGTGACCCCCGATCTGGTAAAAAAATTGCTCTTATTCGCGTAGGCATTGGAAAACTTCTTTCTCCATCTTATGCAGTAGTGCATCTCCAGGTGCCAGAACTATTGCCGTTTGCCTTGCAGAGAGACGATGAGTTGGATGTGACGCTCTTTTCTCCGATTTCTTCTCCTGATAAATTTGTTCACGAGTTGCCATTTCGGATTGTTGCGAGTAGGGATGGAATATCTGATTACATTGAGGATAAGGCAACTGGTGTCAAGCAAGCGATTTCTAGAGCGGGACAGATTATGACGGTTTATCTCGTGACAAGGGATGGGAAAAGTATTGTTGTAGGGTTTAGCGATGGTACGGTGCGGTTATACCAAGATTGTTTCGTTGGGCTACAGCCCCGGTCAGAAGTAAAGCTAAAGTCTTGGTCAACGTGGTTCTGGGCAACGTTGCGTAAGCCCAAAGTCTATGTACCCATGCTTCTCTTGTGTGCAGCCGCTGTATGTGGTGGATACTATGGGAAAAGCTGTTGGGTATCAAAGCTAAAAAAGTTGTACGCAAAGTAGAGTCCGGCTACTTCCATACCCAAATTAAGAGTTTTTTAAGAATCGTTCAGCTTCAAGTGCCGCTTTGCAGCCACTTCCAGCAGCGGTAATTGCTTGTCTATAGGCGGGGTCGGTGACGTCGCCTGCAGCAAAAACACCGGGAACTGAGGTTTGTGTTCCATTTGTACAGGTGATAAAACCGCTGGTATCGAGCGTGATATGTCCTTGTAAAAAAGCTGAATTTGGCCGTAATCCTACTGCAATAAAGATTGCATCGGTAGGGATTTCTTTTGTCTCGTTTGTTTTGAGATTTTTGAGAATTGCATGGGTGACATGCTCGCTGTTACCAATAATTTCTGAGACCGTTGTTTCATATTCAATGTTGATGGCAGGGTTGGCAAGCACGCGTGTTTGCATAGCCGCTGAAGCCGTTAAGCTATCGCGAATGTGAACAATGGTAATCTTATTCGTAAAATGGGTCATGAACGACGCTGATTCCATGGCGGTATCACCACCGCCGACAATAATAACCTGTTTATCCTGGTAGAGTGCTCCGTCGCAGATGGCGCAGGTAGAAACTCCTTTGCCCCAATAGGTACTTTCACCGGGACAGCCGAGCTGCCTTGGAGATGCGCCCGTGGCGATAATGAGGCTGCGCGTTTGGAACTGCTCTTTCTTGGTCCAGAGTGTAAAGGGAGTTTTGGAAAAATCGACGCGCTCGATCGTCTGTCTGACCAGTTGCGTACCAAATGAAACTGCTTGTTCCCGCATCTGTTTCATCAGCTCTGAACCACGAATGTGGGCCGTTCCTGGCCAATTATCTACGTATGTTGTTCCCATCAGCTGCCCGCCCGGTTCTGGCCCTTCAAACAGAAGGGGGTGGAGCTGCGCGCGTGCTGCATACACAGCAGCAGTTAATCCAGCAGGTCCTGAACCAATAATAATAAGTTGATGGGAGTTTTGACTCATAGATGGCCTCTTAACGTTTTGCTAATTTATTAATGAGATGATTGAGTGCTTTTTCCCGCAAACATTGCTGATAGACCAATTCGTGCGGTAAGGGGAGCTCCTGCCCATGCAGGCGAGAAACAGGGAGCGTGAAATAGACGAAGTCACGTGTTCGTGAGCGTTTTAATAAATTGAAATAACCACGAATATCGTCGGTAGTAAGAGCAATGCTTTCATGAAAGGCAAATGCATCAATTAACACAGTCTCTTTGAGCTGCTTTTCTGCAAGCTGGTGTACTTTTTCTTGGAAGTTGGGATGGGATTTATACACATAATAGTCGGGAGTGACTCGCATGGTGTTTAAAAGCATCTCTTTTTTTTGATGAACATGTTCATACGGCACCATGAAATGATGGTGCTTTAACATCGTTTTGAGTGCTGTTTCAATCGTTTCCCGTCGTTGGCTAATGTCATTGCGATAGGAAAAAACTTCGATAAGTTTTAGGTGAATATCTTTCATTGATTTGAGTTTAAAGTAAGAAGTAAACGCATCAAGAGAAAAGATACTTTGGTCGACATGGTCGATGATTGTCAGCAAAAATGTGTAGGCAGAGTCAAAGGTATTATGTACATGGCTTTGAAAAATACAGGCATTGGAGGTAAATGAATCGCCTGTTTTTTTCCCTACAAACAGCGCGCATGACTCTTCGTCGGTTTCGTCATCAGTAATTTTAAGCCACAAGATATTCTTGTGCTCGCCCAAGAGACAGATCTGTTCATTTCCTAATGGCTGCAAGCTAAAACAGACCCAATCGCCTACTTTAATAACTGCTGCTTGTGGTTGGGCGGCTGTGCGTTTTTCTTCTTCAGTAACAAATGCTTCCACTTGTTTATCAAGATCGCGATATCCTTTGCGACTTGGCGCTCTAAAGAGAAATTCTTTCCAGTTTTGATGGATTTTCGGCTGAATGGTTGAAACCTGAAAGGTAAACGAAGCGCCCTGTTTTGGTTCAAGAGCAATGTTTGCAAGCTTTGGTTCACCTAAGACTACCACTTTTTGTTTCATAAGCTCTTCCGCCAAAAAGGCAGAGACGCAGCTTGCGTAGACAAATTCGCCGACATGCTCAAGCAAGGGAGAGCGCAGGATTTTTTCAAGATAATCTGCTGGTGCAGCGCCTCGAGAAAAACCCTGAATTTTCACGTCAGTTTTTTGCAGACGCAACGCTTCTTGGTAGAGCGACTCAATAAAAGATTGGTGTACCGTAATTGTTGCAAACATACTTGATGGAGATGCTTGTTCAAGTTTCATCGCCAATGGACAGCTTCGTTTCATACGTTCTCCTTTTTTACCTATGACCCTACTCCGTCGATTTGTGCTTTCATTACGTTTATTTAAGATAGAGAGGGCTAAGCCATTTCAGCCCGTTTGTCTGTGCCAGGCATTTTTCGCTTTTGCGAAAAATGCAAGAGAGAGGACTCGAACCCCCACCCCCGTTAAGGGACTGGGACCTAAACCCAGCGCGTCTGCCAATTTCGCCACTCTTGCATACATCGTATATGTCATACCAGGACTAGCCTATGCATAAACTATTGGCGAGGCAAGAGTTTATGCATATTACCAGTTTAAAGGTCTTTAAGCTCAATTTCTTTTTTAGATGCAACTTTATCCGAAAGATCACAGAATTTATCGGTAATCTTTTGCACAAGATCCTGAAGTCGTTTTCCATAGTCCTCAGAGATCTTTTTTGCTTTTTCTGTGTCTCGAATAAAGCTGTGCACCTCTTTACGAACATTGCGAATGCTGACTTTGCATTCTTCAAGCTTCTTTTGCAACACTTTTACCAGCTCGTCACGACGTTCTTTGCTGATACGAGGAAGCTGTATCCGAATGACCGTTCCATCGTTAAGCGGTGTTACCCCCAGGTCGGACATCGAAATAGCCTTCTCGATTTCAGGCATAATGCCCTTATCCCATGGTTGGACAACAAGTAATGTTGCTTCTGGAGCTGAGAGAGCGGCAGTGTCTTTTAAAGACATAAGCGAACCATAACAGCTTACTTTGATGTCTTCGATCATTGCCGTTGAGGCTCGCCCAGTTCTGAGCTTGCTTAATTCTTTCTCAAGGTGCTTAATGCTTTTGTCCATTTCGCTTTCAATAAAAGCTTCAAATGGCTTACTGCTTCCGCCTTCGGTGAGCGTGATTGAGATCATATATATCCCTCATGGTTGTGGTAGGAATCGATTAAGCGTTCGTTTCTCCGATTTCAAGGCGAACAAAGCGGGCAATCTTGATGTTTTCGCCCATCTTAGCGATTAAGTCTTTTAATAAGTCATCGACCGTCATCTGATCATTTTTAACAAATGCTTGTTGGAGTAAGCAGACTTCAGCGTAGAATTTCTTGAGTTTGCCTTCAACAATTTGGTCAACCATCTTTTCTGGTTTGCCAGCACTTAAGAGTTGCTCGCGGTAAATAACCCGTTCTTTTTCGAGCGTTGTTTGGTCAACTTGGTCGGGGCTCAAGAATTTTGGGCTAAAAGCAGCAATGTGCATGCAGACATCTTGGGCAAAGCGCTTCATGTCTTCTGTTCGCGCAACAAAGTCTGTTTCGCAGTTGATTTCGATCATAACCCCAATGCGTGACCCTGGATGGATGTAGGCATGGATTAAGCCTTCAGCAGTTGCATTGCCGGAGCGCTTTGAAGCGACCGCAGCACCTTTTTTGCGAAGTTCTTCAACAGCCTTCTCAATGTCACCATTGGTTGCTTCAAGGGCTTTTTTGCAATCCATCATGCCGATTCCGGTTCTGTCACGGAGCTTTTGGATGAGTTCAAGATTGATCGTGCTCATACTGATTCCTTGTTATACTGTGGTTTATAGGGGATCTTTCTGGGGATACTCCCCTTACTTCCCCTCAGTTTGCCAAAAAAGTGAATTTATTGCTAGACAGATTCTTCTGGTTTGGTACACTAGCCATATGCCAGACAACTTTAGATTTTAGTGTCCCAAAAGGGGTTTTTCATGAACGAAAACGGATCAATTGCAATTACGTTTGATCGCTATGCGATCATTCAGACAGGTGGTAAACAGTACCAAGCCCTTGAGGGTAAAACAATCGCTATCGAAAAGCTTGAAGCTAAGGTTGGCGACAACATTACCTTTGACGAAGTGCTTTTGCGCAGAAGTAATGCCAGCACGGTCGAAGTTGGTCGTCCTTACCTGGACGTGCCGGTTAAGGCTGAAGTCATTAAGCATGGTAAAGGTGAAAAAGTTATTATTTTCAAATTTAAACGCCGCCATATGTCCCGTGTAAAGCGTGGACACCGCCAGCCATTTACCGTGGTTCGCATAACGGCTATCTAAGATTAGATCTTTTCGGTCTATAATGTTCAACCCCGGAGCTTTTAAGTTAAAAGTCCCGGGGTTGTTTTTTTGTCTGTTTTTATCGCCCAGTTAGGGGCCTCTTCAGAGGCAGTGTCTTTCTGGGACAATAGACTTACTTAACCAGGTTCTTGAGATAGTCGCCGACTTTGTCCAGGCTAATACGCTCTTGGGTCATAGAGTCCCGTTGGCGAGCGGTGACGCAGTGGTCGTTTTCTGTCTCAAAGTCGTAGGTAAAGCAGACTGGTGTCCCAATTTCGTCCTGACGACGATAACGCTTGCCAATTGAACCTGAAAGATCGTACTGAATCTCAAAGCCGAGTTTTTTGAGTTCACGGTAGAGCTTTTCTGCCCCTTCTGCCTGTGCTTTAACCAAGGGAAGAACGGCAGCTTTGACTGGTGCTAAGCTTGGGTGGAGTTTTAAGACTGTACGAACTCCTTCATTGTCTGGTTCCTCGCAGTAGCTGTCAAACAAGATAGTCAAAAAGAGGCGATCGACTCCGACTGAGCATTCAACCACGTGAGGGGTGTACGATGCTTTGGTTTCATCATCAAAAACAGCCAGATCTTTTCCTGAGCACTTGGAGTGTTGGGTAAGGTCGAAGTTTCCACGGTAGGCAACGCCCTCTAATTCTTTCCAGCCAAAGGGGAACTGATATTCAACATCAGACGTGGCTGAGGAGTAGTGGGAAAGCTCCTCTTTTTCATGGGCGCGCAAGCGGATATTGGACATATTGAGTCCAATTGCCTTATAAAACTTCATGCGTTCTTCTGACCAGAAGGCAAAGAACTCGAGTGCGGTTTCGCCTTTGCAGAACCATTCAAGCTCCATCTGCTCAAATTCCCGCATACGGAACAGAAACTGCTTTGGTGTAATTTCATTGCGGAACGCTTTACCGATTTGGCCAACACCAAACGGGATTTTAATCCGGTTGGTCGTCATAATGTTTTTAAAGTTTACAAAGATCGACTGTGCGGTTTCTGGGCGTAAATAGGCAGTTGAGCTTTGGTCTGTTGCAGCCCCAACCTGTGTTTTAAACATGAGATGGAACTGGCGCACGTCGGTCCAGCTTGTATTGCCGCAGTTAGGGCAGGGCTTTTCGAGATTGACGTCATCAGCGCGATAGCGCTTTTTGCAGACTAGGCAGTCAACGAGCGGGTCATGAAAGTTACTGACGTGTCCTGAGGCTTGCCACATCGGCTCAGAGCCTAATAAGGCACCTTCCATAAAAAGAATATCTTTGTCGAGCTTTTTGAGTGAGTTGATCCATGCCGCGCGAATGTTATTTTTTAACAGGGTACCGATAGGACCCATGTCGTACACTCCGTTAAGCCCGCCGTAGATATCGGCTGAGGGATACGCAAATCCCCTGCGTTTACAGAGAGCAACGATTTTATCAAGGGTAACAGTATTTTTTTGATTCAGATTTGTTGGTTCGGCGCTGGTAAGTTCCATACTACACTTTCTTCAAAACAACGATATTAAATATGTAAGAGCTTTGTCTCAGAGAGCTGGGCTCTCAGCTCAGTATACTGTTACTTACACTGGTGGGCAAACCGAATGGGGGGTGTGTGTTGGTGAGAGTGGCAATATTGCTCGAGTATCGATAAACTAGGGGTATTGTTGGAGAGGTAGTTCTTATTTTTTACTCAAAGGTGGGTCTCATGAGCGCATGGTTGTCTTTTTTATTGAATATGGTTCGGTCTGTTTGGTTTTGGATAGTGGTAGTGCTGGGCGTTGGCTTTTTTGCCTATCGTTCTTACGTTGCCCACAAAGATCTTACCGTTGTCGTTGAACGACTTAAAGAAGAAGTAAATCGTGTGCATGAGCCTGATGGGTCATTGGCACCCGCTCCCATTACCGAGACATGTGAAGTCCGTTCATGGTCAGATTTGCAAGATCTGACAAAAGATACGGTTGTGCAGGTGATTTCTGAAATTGCACTTTTTAATTTATTAGAACCCTACAAATCTCCTGAGCAAGGACGCATGAGTGGTTCAGGCTTTTTTATTAGTGAAGAGGGCGATCTTTTAACCAATGCGCACGTTGTGAATCAAGCAAAGGCGGTCTTTATCCAAATTCCATCACTCGGTAAACGTCGTTTAGAGGTTGATGTGATTGGTATTGGGCATGAATATGATCTTGCGCTCGTTCGTTTGCGTCCTGAAGCGCGCAAAGAAGTTGAAAAAGTTATCGGTAAAATTCGCTTCTTGCAGTTTGGTGACTCTGATAAGTTGAGCCGTTCTCAGGAAATTATGACGCTCGGGTATCCGTTAGGCCAACAGTCGTTAAAAAGTACGACCGGGGTTATTAGTGGCTATGAAGCGATCAATGGTCAACATATGATTCAGATTAGTGCGCCTATCAATCCAGGAAACTCCGGCGGACCGTCGCTTAATCGCTGTGGCCAGGTTATTGGGGTAAATACAGCCGGGATGCCGTCTGCCGAAGCTCAAAATATTAACTATATTATTGCGAGCAACGACGTAAAACTCTTTTTGGCACAGCTTGATAAGATTACGACTCCAGGTCTTAAATTTTTACGACGCCCCTTTCTTGGTGTTCTTCCCAATATTGCCACTGAAGAATTAACGAAATATTTAGGTAATCCTCAGCCGGGTGGTTTATATGTTATCGCCGTGTACGAAGGAAGCCCTCTGTGCAAGTCGGGCGTTGTTCCTGGTGATATGATCTATGAGATCGATGGGCATAAAATTGACGTCTTTGGCGATTTGAATGTTGCCTGGAGTGAAGACAAAATTTCATACAGTGATTATATCTCTCGTCTCATGCCCGGTGACAAGGTATCATTAAAGGTGTATCGCAAGGGTAAAGAAAAGAACGTTACCTGTTTGTTTGACCAAACGAAGCTTGCGCCAGTTCGCCGTATCTATCCTGGGTATGAGCCAATAGACTACGAGCTTTTTGGTGGTATGGTTATCATGCAACTTTCGATTAATCATTTGCCACTCTTAATTCAAGCGGCTCCTGAGTTAACAAGATATTTAGATTTTAAAAATCAGATGAAACCGGTCTTAATCATTACCCATGTGATGCCAGACTCTGCCGTAATTCGTGCCCGCTCACTTGGAGTTGGGGCAGTATTGAGCGAAGTGAACGGGGAGCCGGTTGGGACGCTTGATGATTTGCGTGCAGCGCTTGAAAAGAGTTTTTCAAATGATTTGGTAACAATGAAAACGAGCGAAAACGTTTTTACCGCATTACCATTTAGAAAAATACTTGAAGAAGAAAAGCGTCTTTCAGCAAACTATTTTTACCACATTACCGATGCTGTACAGGCATTAATGAAAAAAGCTGGTATCAAACCTGAGTAGAGAGGTGAGCTGACCGTGAGTATGAAACAACGCCTTGACCAATTGCTTCTTGCGCAATACCCGCAGTTTACCCCCAATCAGCTGCAAAGCTGGATTATGCAGGGGAAAGTGACGGTAGACGGAAAAATCGTTACGAAATCAGGAACGCCAGTTGCTCCTGATGCAAACGTCGAACTGACGGTGCAGGAGCTCAAGTACGTAGGGCGAGCCGGCTTTAAGCTTGAAAAAGCGCTTGACACGTTTGGTGTTGACGTCAAAGACTTGGTTGTGATGGACGCCGGTCTTTCAACTGGCGGCTTTACTGACTGCCTTTTGCAGCGGGGAGCCGCGCGGGTCTATGGGGTTGACGTTGGCTATGGGCAGGTGCATGAAAAGGTTCGGACCGACCCCCGCGTTGTGGTCATGGAACGGGTTAATTTACGCCATCTTGAGTCGTTGCCCGAGTTAGTCGACCTTGTCACTTTGGACCTCTCATTTATCTCAGTCTTAAAAGTAATGGACGCGGTCTTGCGGGTCCTCAAGCCTCAAGGCTCTCTTATTGTTCTGATTAAACCCCAATTTGAAGCAGGGCGTGACGAAGTAGAGACGGGCGGGCTCGTTACCGATCCCGAAGTTCACAAAAAAGTGATTCATGAGATAGTTGCCGGGATCTGTGAGCGGGGCTTTGAGCATAAGGGGACAACCGAGTCGCCGATTCATGGTTCGAGTGGGAATAAAGAGTTTTTAGCGTACTTTGTGCGGGTATAAATTTTAAGGGAGATAGGCGTATGAATCTTTTACAAAAGATTGATGAAGCGAAAAAACAGATCGACACATATCGCCCGCTTGAGGGGCATATGCTCAAAGAGCTTAAAGAATATTATCGCATTGGTCTTACCTATACGAGTAATGCGCTTGAGGGCAATACGCTTACAGAATCAGAAACAAAAGTGGTTCTTGAAGAGGGTATAACCATTGCGGGTAAGCCTCTTAAAGACCATCTCGAAGCCCTGGGGCATAGCGAGGCCTATGACTTTATATTTCAGTGCATGCACGGACATTCGTTTTCTGAAGAAGAGATCAAACGTTTGCACTATCTTTTTTATCATAAGATGAGCGAGCAAGAAGCAGGGGTGTATCGAACCAAGCAGGTTTTTATCTCTGGATCTCAATACCCAGTGCCAACACCAGACAAGATTGAGCAGCTGATGTCTGACTTTATTGCCCGCCAAACCGAGCTTAAGCAAAAATACCACCCCGTAGAATATGCGGCGCTTGTGCATAAGGAATTTGTCTTTATTCACCCCTTTATTGACGGTAACGGCCGCGTAGCTCGCCTTTTGATGAATTTGGTGCTTTTGCAGCAAGGGTATACGATTGTGGTTATACCGCCAGTTGTTCGCGCTCAGTATATTCAAGCCCTTGAACGGGCTCACGTCGATGATCGTCCCTTTATCGATTTTATTGCGCAGCGGGTCTATGAAACTCAGAAAGATTATCTTCGCCTGCTTGGGGCGGAGCAAGCCTCTTAAGACAGCTGGTATTTCAGCAGCTTTTGTGCTACGTTTATTCCATAAAGTTCTTTAAGATTTCTCGTCGCGCCCGTAGCTCAATTGGATAGAGTGCCGGACTTCGACTCCGTAGGTTGTAGGTTCGAGTCCTACCGGGCGCACCATTCTTTTTCCAAGCAGAATTTGCTGTTTCAAAGTTCTATGAAGTTTTCTAGCCTATCGAATGAGAGCAATTCCCTGTTTCAGTTTATTATGTTGTTGGATTTTCAAATTCTGCTTTTTCTTTCATGAGCATGGTGTAATAAATTGTTACTTTAGCTAGTTGATCTGTTTTTTCAGATTTAATGGTAGCTATCCTTTTTTTTCTTTCTTCCTCTGAAAGATTTTTATCTTCATCCATTTTTTTCAAAGCCTTTTTTGCAGATCTTATGATTATCCCTTTTTTCTTCATTAATTCCAGATCTAAATCTTGTCGATACACGGTAATTACAACAGTTGATGAGGGATCTAAAACAACTTTTATCGGATTTTTAACTTTTTTCCCTTTTTCGGTATAAATCTGTGTGCCCCTATTTCCTGTTTCCTTCTTCCCGGTTGCTACTATTCGATTAATTTCTTCTGCTTGGATTTCCCGTTGCCCCATCCGCTCAAGAGCGTGTGTTGTGTAGCGAAGACCTTTAGGACCTTTTTGCTTTTTTGCTTTAACTTCTACAGGCTTTGCTTGTTTCGTAAGCTCTTTTTGTTTTTCAAGCCATTGTTGCTTTTTTTCTTCGCGTTCAAGCTTGGCACGTTTTTGCTCTTTTTCAAATGCTTCTAGTTGAATATCTTGTTGATATTCTTCAAATTCATCTTCAATCTGATATTTGGCTATTTTTGTCTTTTGTTTGTTGGTTTTTTTTCTTGAAATTTCTTGCTGATTTTTCCTTGAAACCTCTTCCTGATATTTATTTATTATATCTTCTCTTAAACTAGCTGATTGTACAGACAGAAATGAGTTTATGACCAACAGTAGACTTAGTGTTTTTTTTATCATGAAAATCTCTTTTTCAGAATTTGTAATAGAACTACTTTGCTTTCCATTAATACTATAGTTCGCATGGGTTGCGGAGCAAGAGTTTTGCTTTTAGGTTGCTCCTGCAGTTTCGCAAGAGAAAAGCGTGGTGTTGAATCTGTTCGTTCCTGAGTATGTCATACAGAGTGCAACAAATTTCCAAGATCAAGTTTTAGAGTAGAAAGCTCCGCGAGTTTTTACCAGAACAAGCTATTCTTCTTTGGATAGTAACAGATAGAGACCTCGGGCATCGGCTAGCTGCTTTTCTCTAGAGTCTTCGACCTCAGCTATTTTTTTTGTTCTTTCTGCATCAGATAGACTTTTGTCTTTTCTTAATTCTTTTAAAATTTTATCTAGCGTTTTTCGTATAAGTGCTTCTTGTTTCTTTAGATCCTCGTTATGTTCTAAGTCTTGTCGAAAAACTGTTATTATAACCTTATCAGAGGGGTCTACAATAACCTTCAAAGGGTTTCCTCCGTTCTCTTTTTCAACATAGATAATTTCTCCTCCTCGTCCCCTTAGCTTTCTTCCTGTTGCAATTATTTCTTTGATTTCTTCTTCAGAGATTTTCCGTTCTTCCATTCGTTCGGTTGCATGTTTTGTATACTCACGGTGCACTTTTAACACCCGTGCTGCACGTGCTCGTATTAATTCTTGGATTTCCAATTGTTTTGCAGGAAGATTTTTCTCTTGTAATAAACCTTTTATCCAAGGTGACTGTTCATCCTTTTTGCTTTCTGCTTCAATCGTCATTAAAATTTCATACGCTCGTTTTGGATTTGATTGTTTGTAGATTTCATACCAACCAAATAATTCGTTGTATTTGGAGATGGTTAAATCTCTACGTTCGACTTCCTTTGGATCTTCTTTACACCTTCTTGCATTAAATTCATTAATAATAGTGCTGATTTCTTGCATGTTCATAAAAGACTTAAAACTTATGTTACTTTCTTGTGGAGAATACATATTAGTCTGAAAACCGTCATTGAACTCAGAAAATTTCAAACCTTTAGCATATAACTGATGATTCATTAGGGTGATCTTTAAATCATTAAATAACGATACAATGCTCTTGCCTTCATCTGACAAATGTATTGTTGTCATGGACCGAATTCTATTGCCACTTTTTACCGAAGTATATTGGGAAAATTTTGTGATTTTAGCATAAATTTTCGAGCACGAGGCTTTTTCTTTCTCTGCAGCTCTTGCTATAACTCCTTTTGATTCACCGGCAAGTTCTTTAGGAGGTGCATCTTTAGCTTGTTTTTTAGAAAGAGCATCTTGTGTTTGTGCCTGCAAACGATCGGTCAAAACTTTAAGATCTTGATGTGTTTTTGCAGCTAGAGCTTGAAATGAACTGCAAAGCGTATCAATGGGGGCAAGGTGCTCATCTGCGATAAGACTCTGTCTCTTGCTTGGCTTCACCTGATTTGAATTAAAATCATTGTAACGTTGTTCAATAGATGCTAACTGGTCAGAAATTTTCTTCAGATCGCCTGTCGAGAGATTTTGTGTTTGTTTTCCTAGTTGGTTAGCTAAGGTTGTTAACTCTGACGCAAAAGAAATTAGTTTTGCTCGAAGTTGAGTATAGGTCTCTGTTTGTGCTTTTGCACGTGATTGCTCCTGGGGTGAAGTCGTAGGTACCCTCATGGAAGAATCGACTGATCCAATCATTATAAAAATGATAACCAACAAAAAGGTTTTATAATTCATACGTATCCTTTTTTTTTAATTCACTCATTTAAGACTTTTACTCAACCCGCAAGATAGGCTTCAGCCAAATTTACTCTTAATTCTAGAATCTCATGCTTGTCAAAGACAATGCTTTCGATGATAAGTTTTATTCAGACGCTTATTTGAATATCTAGAAAAGAGAAAAGGGTTGGTGCGAAGTGCACTACTTTAAGATTGGTGAGGTAGCATTCAAACTGAACCTGTTTGTTCCTGAGTGGGGCTGGCTGAGCTTGTTTTGTCCATTTGCTATTGCGATGGCGACCTGTCCGGCGTAGTTCGCCGAGCTGAACGCCCGGATGAATGGAGTCGGAAGGGGCTCGCAGTTCTTTGCTGCAGGGGGCAAGATTTTCTTCCTTGAAGCTCTGCTTTATTTTGATGAGATTTATGATGCCGTGGTAACACCGTGTTTTTGTTGTGTTTCAATTTCTCGAGCAGCCAGGAGAAAGCGATTACTGCGGCCATTAGGTGTAGGATGCACATTTGCTGGGTCGTGAAAGAACTTGGCCCAATCGTATGCTTCGTCCAGAAGATCAGTCTGTTTTTCGATCCAAGAGTTAATCTCTTCTTGCGGTTTTTGTTGGTTGTAGCGTTTTTCTAACTTTTTGCGAGTCATATGCACGATGAAGCTCCAGGAATCGAAATAACTATAGGGGGTTTTTGAGGTTACGTGCGTGAGATCGCTGACTAAGCAACCGTATATAAAATTTTTTCTTTTTGAAGGTTTGAAATAGTCGCTTATTGCATATAATCGCTGGGCATCCTTTGCCGTTTTAGCGGTGGTAATCGCGTAGCTATCGGCTCGATATTCCTGAAATTTTCCAAGGAGCCAATGGGAGGTGCGAGCAATTGCTACGTTTAAGATGGTAGTTCCACATAAACAAAGAGTTCCTAGGAGCTAGTCCTTAACTGTTTGCGGTTTGTAGATTGATGGATATATTTTTTTCAATAAAGCAGTGTTTGCACAATGAAGCGCGACAGCACTCATCAGGTTTACGCAGGGGTCGATGATCCAATCTTGATGTACTCGGTGTCCTAGCTCATGATCAAGGATTGCGGAATATCTTAGAACAACAGCTTGAGCGGCCAGGTCATTTTTCTGGCTGAGTGCTGTTTCAAGTTCTTTAATGTTTGCAGGGGCTAAGAAGATAATGTTTTCAAACGTACCCGGTTCTGATGTGCCTGCCCACTCAACGCACAGGTGTTTGGAAGGGTCAAGTTTATGCTCTCTTAGCTTTTCTTCAACAAAAGCTTTGGTTTTAGCTGGAAGATTTAGTTCGGCATGTAGTTCTTGGCGAAGACGCTCAGGATCTTGTCTGAGAGATTTTGCTTTGATCCCAAAATAAAGATTGAAAAGTACGTTTGGAATTTTTACAAAAGCGCTTATAGTGTTTCCGCCGCGACAAAGGTAATAGAGAGATTTTGCCGCGTATTCTGGCACACTTGCTTCCAATGATCTGGCCGAGAAGCCGCTAACAAATACAAGGCTTAGAAAGAGTTTCTTCATGGTGCAACCTGGTTGTTGTAAACAAAAGCTTTGTAATGCCCATTTGTTTTGATGTTGTGATTATTTAGTCCACCGATTTGAGGATGAGCGGAGTTCCGTTTTTCGCATCAAATAATGTGAGTGTAAAATCTTCACTAAACTGTTCTTGTGGAACAAAAACTACCCCATTTAATGTCATACGCGGTCTAATGATGCCATTAAAACGAAGTGTTTTATTTGAAAAATCAACATCAAGCTGCTCGTTGGCTTCCGCTGATCCTATTCCATCAGCAATAGCTGGAATCACAAATAAACAACAAAAGAGCGCTGCTGTCCCGTAACCTGCAGCTCGACCAGCTGTAGATGTATGAACTTCTTGGGCTACGACATCTACGGGAACCAAAGGCAAGCTCAAACTTGACTCAGAAACGGTGTAGGTGACGTCGGTGTTATTAATAATGGTTAATTGCAGAGGTTGGTATCCTTTTTTGATAATATCTCGATCAAAATATGTTTTACAATCGGCTTTATCAAGCGTGCGATAGGCAAGGTAAACGCCCTTGTCGCTGACCGTGCTTATAAGACGTGGCAATGGCCGTGCTTTGTAATGAGCGCATCCAGTAAGAAGAAGCATTCCTGCCCCCAACAGAACAACGCAAGTCTTCTTTCCGAGTTTTACTAACATATTCAAGATTTTGTTCCATGAATTTTTCATTTTACCCCTCTTTGATATAATTCAATTATGAAAATTATCTTATATTTTGTCCGTTTCAATACTGTTTTATCTTACGTGTTGTATTTCTGAAGTCAAATGCCTGTGCTTGTTCGCTGCTACAAGCTAGAGCCCATGGGGGAAAGGGGGGCTTCAGGTTTATGGAGCTACGTAGATGCCTACTGCTTGGGATATCAATCAAACGAGTCTTTCTGTTCCTGAATGTGTCAAGCTGAGGGGATTCCGTTCTACCAAATTTTCTGATACTTTTTTCTCGCTGCAGCCTGGAATCCAGGCAAATATAGGCTTCTTGACGTTTGTTAAGCTGCATTTAAACTGAATATGTTTGCTCCTGAACGCGTCAAACCGGGGGTAGATATTATTCCAAACAGATTTTTTGTTGAGGAGTTTTATGTGTCCGAATGCTGAGAATATTAAAATAAGCCAAGCAGCCAAAATTGCTGACGAGGCCGTCATCAAGCAGTATGAGAAAGAGAAACCTACTGGCATGAGCGTCGCTATCGATATTTATCGATGTGATGTTAAGATGATTGATGATGAAGCAATTGTCAGACAATTTATTAAGGATTTAGTTACATTTATCGACATGAAGACAGTTGGGGAACCATTGCTGAAAAATTGGGGACCAACGCCGGAATTAACGGGAATTTCTGCGCTTCAACTGATTGAAACTTCAAATATTGCTATCCACTTATTTCCGCATTCAAAAGAGATATCGACACACGTTGATATTTTCAGCTGTAAATCCTTTGCTCCAAATGCAGCAGGGGAATTCTGTAAGCAGTACTTTAAAGCATCAAGGCTTACTGTCTCTCCTGTAACTATGCGATATTGATAAACTTTCAAACATTGCGTGGGTTGATGGTGCCCTTTACAAAGAGCAGCGTCAACCCGTCTTCGTTTCCTACTTTTAAATTATTACACAAGTAACTGAGAACTTTGCCTGGAGTGGGTAGGGATAAATTCACCTCTTATGTTTTGACTACTATATTAAAATATAGTACTGTGAGTGGGTAAATATTGCCCTGTTGATTGAGATAGAGGTAGAAATGCAGAGTGGAAAATGGGTTTTGGGGTATTGGGAAGATAATTCTGGCAAGCGTTCCATAGAGCAATGGTTGCTTGCCTTACCGAAAGAGCAAGCGAAATCAGTATCCAAAGAACTGAAACTGTTAGAAATGAGCGGTTGTAAACTGAGGCTTCCTCATAGTAAAGCACTTGGCAAAGGGTTGTTTGAGTTACGAGAGCGAAATTATAACTATAGAATATACTATGGATTTAATGCTGGCCAAATTATAGTTTTGCTTCATTCTGGCAATAAGAGCACACAACAGCATGATATTAAAGTAGCGCGGGAAAGATTGTTGCAGGTTCGAGAAATTAAAGGATTAGTGTTATGAAAAAGAAAGAAATTGTCATAAAAAGTTTTCAAAATTTGATGGAAAAACGCTTTACAAAAGAAGAAATCGCGGAAATTGAGCAAGAAGCAAGGTTGGAAATTCAGGCTTTTAAAGCTCTGCAAGATGACGTTACCCAAGTTGTGAATGATTACATGAAAGAGCAGAATATTGGGTTCAACGAATTGGTTGATCGTTTAGATGTTAGCCCGGCGCATATTGCGAAAATCAAAAAAGGGACAGCGAATCTTACACTAGCTAGCGTTGCGCGTCTTTGTGCGGTTATGGGGCAAGAACCACGTCTGGTTTGCAAAAAAGCAGTGAAAAGTCGCAAAAAGTTAAAGGTCTAAAGAAATTAGGAGCTTAGCAGGTTTGTTTAAAGACCTTTATCCCTCCTTTAGAAATCAGAGTTAGCCGGAAGGGTGTGTGAGGTTTGTCTGGCACTTGAATAAAATATTTGCATATGTTATAATCATAATGTGAATATATTGAATTTCTCTTTAAAGCAACGTGAACAACAAATCTTAATTCGCTGTTGTTTTATCAAGTTTCCCCACTATTTTTCATCTACAAATCAGAGTTCAATCAACCATTACGCGTGTAATGGTTAAACAACTATGTATTATTTATTACAAAAAGGAGCCACTACGAAGTATGGCTAAATTTATTTGCAACAAGCTTGCACGTGACAACACAATTGAAGGAATGGCAAAGGACGCCATTCGAACTACCTATAAACAGCTTAAGCACGAAGAATTGCTTGAGGCTTTACGAAAAAAGCTTCTCGAAGAATCGCTTGAAGTTGCTGAAGCTACCAAACGGACAGAAGTTATTAATGAACTTGCTGATGTTTTTGAAGTGATTGATGCGCTGAGAGGTATGTATGGTATTACGTATACAGAGGTTTCAGCAGCCAAAGCAACAATCTACCGTAAAAGAGGCGGTTTTAAGAAAGCTATTTTTCTTGAGACCATCGAAATGAGCGAAAGCAACCCATACGTTAAGCACTTTCGTGCTTCACCAAGCAGGTACCCGGAAGTACGCTCCAAGCGTCGCGCGGGTTAGATGTTTCTAACATAACAATGGATCTCTTTCAAAGCAGTGTACCGTAAGTACACAAACCCCGGGCTTTGTTTCGTAACTTAACCTGGGAACAAGTCAGTTACAAAATAGTGTGCTTCACACAAAGAGCTCTATTTTTGTAGCTTCACTTTTGATAGCTGTGCTTACTGCATAGAGCGGGTATGAGTGAATATGCTCATACACAGAATAGTTTTGTGTAGAAAACCGCATCCCGAACGGTGATGTTGGATGTTTTTCTAAAAACAGGTGCATACTTTTCAACGTACTGCCCGGGCCGCTTTTGACTTCAATCGGTACAACAGCTTGTTGAATAGCTGTGACATAATCGACTTCAGCTTGCGCGGTACGCTCATTACGTAACCAATAATATAATTGTTGCTTTTGGATCGGGCGAGAATATGCAATGAGCTCCTGTCCGACAAAAGCTTCTACGACTTCACCTTTATTCACCCACGGTTGTTCAGCGCTTAAGAGCCACTCAGTAATGTCGAGTCCAAGAATAGCTTGGGCTAATGCGACGTCAAGCAGGATGATTTTAAATGAATCGGGATCTATTTGTGCACCGAGCGGCAACCCTTGGGCGGCAGTATCGTACACTTTATGTATGACGCCTGCAGTGGTGAGCAAGTCTATGCAAGGGGAAAGCTCTCTTTTTCTAAATTCTCCGGGGATAGCGCTGTACCGAAATTTTTTGCCAAGTTGCCGCGGTATGTTGTCGAGTAATATATCGAGGTATTTAATCTGGGATTTTTTTGCATACTTAGTGAAATCTTGCCGATATGAGTTTATGAGCGTTTGTTGAATCTTAAAGCATTTTAAAGCATCTTTTTCTTTAGCCCACGTGTGTACGGCTTCTGGCATTCCGCCAATGGCAAGGTATTCTTTTATTAATTGCAAAAGCCTATCGTGAGCAATTGTGCTGATCGGTGTATCGAGAGGATGCTGAATGATTGCTTTGAGCAGTATCGACTCTCCAAGCGCGGAGAGAAATTCTAAAAACGATACCGGATACATATGCAAAAATTCTACACGCCCAACAGGAATGCCAACTGATTCTATTGCAAAGTCTAATAATGAACCAGCTGCAACGACGTGTAATTCTGGCATCATTTCATAAAAATAACGCAGGGCTTGTATTGTCTTTGGTTCTGCCTGGACTTCATCAAAAAATAGAAGGGTTTTGCCGGGGATAATTTCTTGTTTGGTTAGATAGGCTATCTCTTGAACAATGCGCTGGGGGTAAAGGTCGGCTGCGAATATTTCTCGAGCCTTGGGGTTAACTTCTAAGTTGATCTCAATAAAAACATCAAATTGTTTGCCCAACTCTCGTACTGCGTAGGTCTTGCCTACTTGCCGCGCACCGCGTAATAGTAAAGGCTTACGCCCCGTTTCTCCCGCCCATTCCTTGAGGTGAAAATTGATAAACCGCTTCATGGGCTAATTCTCCCTGTATTTGGTCAGAAATCCACCATCATTGTCGATGAATTTGGTCGAAAATCCAACATGTTTAGCGTTGGTTTTGGTTAAAAATCCAACATGATTAGTTTAAGTTTGGTCGAAAATCCAGGGTGTTGTCAAGAATTTGGTTAAAACGCGGGCAAGGCTTGGACTGTTGTAAGCTGTCGATCCTACGGCGTTAGAATGAGCCGTTGGTGTAGATGTCCCGCAAGGTTTGCACCCGTTCATCTCCTTCATACCACGTCTTGTGGTACGCTGTTTGCAAATGTTCTCCCAAAAGATCAATGTTTTGTATCAGCAGAAAATCAAGATACTCTCTGAGATTCGTGTTTTGGTCGACCGTCCAGGACTCTGCGCGCCAGAGTTGGCCAGGTAACTGCCCCTGGGCACTGGCGAATTCTTTGGCAGGGTAGACCGTACAGGAAAGGAACTTGGTACAGTCGATATACTCTTTAGGAACAAATAGAAACTTGCCCGGCAGTTCTGTTTCTTGGCGAGTAAGATGACAATGGCCAAAGCAGTCGATGGTTGTGGTCGTTGTTCCGACCGTTTTGCCAGGAATATAGCGCAGCGATTCTGTTACTTTTTTTTCGCAGGAGCTTCCGTAGTCAAGCATAAGACAGTAGTCGGCGGATTTTAGCTTTTTGATGCGATAACCCCGCTCTTTTAACAAAATAGAAGCTTTTTGTGAGAGCTCTTTATCCAGAAGCTCAGGATGTTGGGCTTCTTCGCCTTCGTGTGAGCTTTGGGCAATGGCAAATGATGTTCCCGGAGCAAAGCCGTGGGGGATTGCTTGTCGGTCTGCGTAGGCGGTGCTGCTAACGTGAATACGTTTTTTAAAGCAGCCTGGAGCAATGATGAGAAGAAGACAGGCAAGTAACTTTCTGCTGATAGTGGATAGATTCATGTTGTGTGCTTTCATAGGTGGCTCCATAGTAGGTTAGGTCAAATTTTGTACGTTTTTTCATACTACTTATGCTTTGTGCTCGGTTAGATGCTTTTCAAGCTCTTGCTCATGGAGCAGAGCTTCGCGCTTGTGTAATTCTTCAGCATCACTGTAAACTGCGTCGCGATTATCTATCTTCACGATACCTATAGCACGTTGCTGTGGTAAAACGGTATAGATTATACGAAGATCGCCAACGCGCGTGCGCCAGAGGTTGGTGAACCCTGCCATTTTTTTAACATTTGATACTTCCAGATAATCGTTGCAGAGTTCGTTAAACTTTGTCTGCACTGTCCCAGAAATGTTCGCTTTGATCTGTTTGAATGGATCGAGTAAAGCCCACGCTTGGTCGGTAGGTGTTTGCTTTTCGGTTGGACGAGTGGCTTGAGCTGTGTTTTGTTTTTGTTGCTGTTCATACGTGGTCGCGAGCCTATTGAGCTTTTCTGTAATTTGATCTCTCATTGTTGAATCTGTTAAAGCAAGCGCAAGTGCTTCCTGTAAAGATACTTTCGCTTCTTGGTAGCGAGCATCAGTAGGCTTTTTAAGGAAGGCCTCATACTGGATGTTAGCCTGTTTGAGGAGCGTTTGAAGAAGAGCCTCTCTTGCAGCTTTTACATCCAGAGCGGTTTTTGCAGCCATTGTAGGATCGGTGATTGTTGGTGTGCTGTCGACTTGTGTAACGGAACTACTTGTTGAGGCTGTTCCTTGGGATCTTTTTTCGCGCATGAGTTGTTTGAGCTGTTGGTTGAGCGTATCGAACTTTTCTTTTCGCTCTGTTATTGCGTTGTCGAAAAGAAGTCCATATTCATCGAACATCAGATCTTGAACTTTGACAAGGTGCCTGAGTATTGCGCCTGTTTTTTTTAACAGCTCCATCTGATGAGAAGCTCTTTTTGTTTCTTGTAAAGCCGTCGCATATGAGCAATCAAACTCATTGATCTTCATTAAGGCCATGTCAAAAAGCACCGGCAAGGTATCTTTTTTGAATATGATTGCAATAGGGTCTGAACTTCGCATAATTTGGGTAAAAGAGGTTAATGCTTGATCAAAGTCTTTTTCTCCCAGCAGTCCTTGGGAGCAATTTAGTCCATTCATAAATAAGGCGCTGATTTTCTCTTCAGAACTTGATAACTTTGATCTTATTTTTTTTCGTAAATCGTTGCGTAAGTCGTTGCGTTGTTGAATAACAATTTTTTTGTTTTGTTCGAGAATATTGTTATTAATGTTTTGCAATACTTTTAGCAAGCGTTCGTGCGCCTGTGCTTTGAGGGTTATATCCGCGTTATGGGCCCGTTGATAACATTCTACTGCACGTGCCCAGTCGTTTTTTTCATAGAACTTGTCGCCAATCGCAATGAGTTTGGATGCGGTTTTGTCGGAAGACTCTTTTTCGCCTCCTGTAGCTCCGAGAGTTGCTGTAGTCGATGAGGATGTTGACCCACCTGTATAACGGGTCGTACTGCTTGTAGCGGCGGCAGAATTTGATTCTGCACAGGCACTGCTTGTTTGTGATGGGTAGGCAACAGGCGCAATGGCAAGGGTTGCCAAGAGTATAATAAGTTTTTGCGGGTGTAGATTCATGTTGTGTGTTTTCATAAGTGGCTCCATTATGCTTTAGCTGAAGTTATTCTAATTTCGCATTGTTCAAGTGTGGTCTTTTGGTGGCAGGTAGGGCAAGCGCCATGTTTGGTTATCAATGGGGTGATGCATGGTTCGCAAAAATAATGATTACAAGGGAGGACGGTGATTTCATCATTCCACGCAAAAGAGCTGGTGCAGATAGTACATTTTTCGCCAGCACAGGGCAGAGGGAAGCGTAGTTCTGATGGTTTGTGCTGGTAATAGTTCATCACAATAAGTTTGCGTGCCGCTTGCGCTGAGCCTACTTCTTTTGTGATTTTTTCAAAAAATTCGGCAGCTTTTTTTGTGTCTCGCGATATGTCTATTCCCTCTTGTAAGAAGGGATATACAAAAACTTGCGCATCGTGGCAATTATTCTTTGCGGCAGCCAAGATCCATGTAAGCGCTTTTCGGCGATTTTTTCTTGTTCCTGACCCGTAAAAATATACCCTGCCAAGCTCGCGTTGGGCGATGAGAAAGCCTTTTTGTGCGGCTTGTTCGAAGTAGCCGAGAGCGCGCTTAATGTCCTGAGGTGTTCCTTTGCCTATTTGGTGCATATTGCCCAAATTATAGAATGCGGCGGTGTAGTTTTTGTTGGCAGCCTTACGGAAGTAATCGAGAGCGCGTTTGTAATCTTGGGTTACGTCGCCCTCACCTGATTGCAATATATAGCCGAGCGTGTTGAGAGCTGCTGCAAAGCCGAGTTGTGCCGATTTTTCTATGCAATCGAGAGCGCGCTTAATGTCCTTGGGCGTTCCCTGGCCTATTCGGTGCATATAGCCTAGATTGTAGAGTGCAACAGGGTTATTTTGAGCCGCAGCTTGTTCATAGTAAGAGATGGCCTGTTTGGGGTCTTTGGTTACACCTACGCCATTTTGGTGCATAGAGCCAAGATTGGCGAGTGCATCAGAATTGCCTTGAGCGGCAGCTTTCGTAAGGTAGTCGAAAGCCCTTTTGTAATCTCGTTTTATATTGCCTGCCCCCGTTAGAAATATATAGCCGAGAGCGTTACGTGCATCGCTGCTGCCCAGTATTTCGGCTTGTTCGTAGTAGCGAATAGCTTGCTGCGGATTTTTGCTGAAATAAGTATCGCCGAGCTTGTAGAACCGTTGAATCAGGGCGATCTGCGTAGCATTGGGTTGTGCATTTTGGTTCGAAGAAGTCGATGGCGCTGAGACAGCATTTGCTTTGTCTGATTGGTTTACACCTACGCTTGATGAGCTTGCGGAACTTAAAGCGCTATAACTATTCGTCTGTGATGGGTATACAACTGGCGCGATGGCAAGAGTTGCCAAGAGTATTACAAGATTTTGTGGGTGAAACTTCATATTTGGTGTTTTCATGGGTGGCTCCATTATTCTTTGGCTGAAGTTATTCCAATTTTAAATTGATCGCATGTGATGCCATTTCTACGGCAGCAAGGGCATGTCCTGTGATCTGTTATCCATGGCGTGATACATTGTTTGCAAAAACAATGATCGCAAGGAAGGATAATAATTTCGTCATGTAACTCAAAGGCGTTGGAGCAAATACTGCATTCTTCGCCAGTGATGGTCATAGGGAATCGTGGTTCTGGAAGCTTGTCCGAGTGCGTTTGCTCTACAATGAAATTACGTGCTGCTTCTGTTGAGCCTAATTTTTTTTGAATTTTTTCAAAAAATTCAGCAGCTCTTTTTGTGTCGCGTTGAATTCCTATTCCATCTTGTAAAAAAGCATACATAAAAGCTTGAGCGTTGCTTTGATTATTGTTAGCAGCTGCCAAAAGCCATTTAAATGCTTTTGGGAGGTTTCTTCTTGTTCCAAGTCCTCGAAAATGCATTAGGCCAAGTTCATTCTGCGAATCTGCATGTCCTTGTTGAGCAGCTTGCAGGAAGTAATCGTGGGCGTGTTCAAGGTTTTGCGTTACATCAACGCCCTCGTAAGATATGGTGCCGAGAAGGTTGCTGGCTTCAACAGAACCAAGTTCGGCAGCTCGTTCGAGATAATCGATGGCTCGCTTGACATCTTTTGTTACGCCCTCGCCCGATTGGTATATATAGCCTAAATTAAAGAGTGCCTTGGGGTGATTTTGTTGAGCAGCTTGTAGGAAGTAATTGTGGGCGCGTTCAAAGTTTTGGGCTACATCAACGCCCTCGTAAAATATTGTGCCGAGGGTATTGAGGGCATCGGCGTTGCTGAGCTTTTCAGCTAGTTGGTAATAAAAACAAACCTTTCGTGGGTTTGTCTTTCGACAGGCGTCGCCGAGTTCTCGTAATTCTTGGTTCGCGTTCTTTGATAGAGTATTTCGTTGTTTGCTAGCATCTGAAGAAATTGATGATGCTCCGCCAGAATTTGTTACGCTTGTACCTACGCTTGATGAGCTTGCGGAACTTAAAGCGCTATAACTATTGGCCTGTGAAGAGTATGTAGTTGGTGTGATAGTAAGAGTTGCTAAGAGTATTACAAGATTTTGTGGGTGCAAATTCATAAAAAGGTCCTTTCTGGTCTGGGTGCCAGGTAAATTGAAACCTATAGGATATGGCTTTTGGTGCTTATCTTACTCTCTATTTTGACAGAAAAATTCAATCTGTCAATAGGTATTGATCGGTAGGGGAAAAGGGGGCTGGGGGGAAGGGGTACATTTGCAGGTGACTATGCTGCAGAGCAGGACGTGATGGTTTTATTTTAGTCCTATAGCTATTCCAATGTGAAATTGATTGGGGTTGATGTCGCTTTTATGACAGGAAGGGCATGTATGATGAGCTGTTACCCATGGATTGATGCACTCTTTGCAAAAACAATGATTGCAAGGAAGGATGACAACTTCGTCATTGAACTCAATGGAGTCCCCGCAGATAGTGCATACATCTAAGAAGGCCACAGGAAATTTTGGTTCTGGCAGTTCACCTCTATGTGCCGTTTGTACAATATAATTGCGAGCTCTGTATTCTCTTTCTGCTGAGTTTGTAGAGCTTCCTCCCAAAGTATCTTTTATGTTTTTAAAAAAATCGGCAGCTTTTTGGACGTCTTTCCTGATAAATATTCCGCTTTGCAAAAAGGGATACACAATAGCTCGAGTACTGTTCCAGGCATGATGGTTGCTAGCGGAGGCTAAATACCATTGAAGTGCTTTTGTGGGATTTTTTCTTCTTCCTATTCCATTGAGATACATAACGCCAAGATTGTGCTGTGCCCATGGATGCCCTTGTTGAGCAGCTTGCAGGTAGTAATCGTGAGCGCGTTTAAGGTCTTTGGGTACATTAACATCATTATAGAATATGTCGCCGAGGTGGTAGAGGGCGTCCGCATTACCAAGTTTGGCGGCCTGTTCATAATAATCGATAGCCTGTTTGATATCTTTGGTTACGCCATTGCCGTTTTCGCACATGTAGCCTAAGTGATTGAGTTTCTCAGCTTCCTCATTGCTCTTAGTTGAAGCGCTTGCTGAACTCGAAGCGCTATGGCTGCTGGCCTGGGATGAATATAAGGTTGGTGTGACGGCAAGGACGGTCAGTACAATGACGCATTTTCGTGAGTATAGATTCATATAAAATCCTTTTTGATTTGATGCTTTTATAGAGACTCTACAACTATTCCAATAGTAAATTGATCGGGATTGATGTTGTTTCTACGGCAGCAGGGGCACGTATGGTGAGCTGTTATCCATGGAGTGATGCATTCTTTGCAAAAACAATGATTGCAAGGAAGAATGACAACTTCATCACCAAACTCAAAAGAGTCGCAGCAGATAGTGCATACTTCAGTGATTGACACGGGAAACTGTGGTTCTGGCAACTTGTTCTGATGTGCTATGTTTACGATGAAATGGCGCGCCATCGCTGCTGTTGATTCGATTCCTGCGTTCTTTGATGCTGAGTCGATTACTAAATTCTTTCTTAAGTTTTCAAAGAATTCGGCAGCTTTCTTGAGATCCTTCTCGATCGATATCCCCCTTTGTAAAAATGGGTACATAAATCCTGTGGATAAGGTATCTCCGCTGTTAGCAGCAGCTAAGAGCCATTTAAATGCTTTCGTGAGATTTTTTTTTGTTCCAATTCCATTAAAATACATGAGACCAAGTTCATATTGTGCTACCGAAGATTCTTGTTGAGCAGCTTGCAGATAATAGTCGTGGGCGCGTTTAAGGTCTTTAGGTCCATTAGTAGCATGATAGTGTATGTAACCGAGTCTAAAGAGAGCGATTGCATTACTAAGTTTGGCGGCCTGTTCGTAATAATCGATAGCTCGTTTGATATCTTTGGTTGCGCCACATTGGCCATATTCGTACACGGTGCCTAAGCGAACGAGCTTCCGATCTTCCGTATAATGCCCTCGGAGCCTAAGACCTAAGCGCTTGAGTTCTTTGTCGGTGTCGGTGATTTCTTGATTTGATGAAGTTGAATCAACACTTGAAGTGCTTGCTGAACTCGAAGTGCTATAGCTGCTTGCCTGGGATGAATATAAGGCTGGAGCGACGGCAAGGACGGTCAGTATGATGACGAGTTTTTGTGGGTGTAAATTCATATAAAATTCTTTCTGGTAGGTAGATTAATTGAAGATCTACGTTAAAAATAGAGTTCTTGCGAGCTGTCTAGCTTTCAAATTGAGCAATGTGCGACTTGCCTTAGGTGGTATGCTTTTGCAAGAGGTCAAAATTATTTTGTTATTTTCAGATTTATTCTGCCATAAAAATTTGATTTATCAATGGTCGAAATCAGAGAAAGAATAAGGTCGCCTTTGGCTAAAAAGGTGAGCGTTAGGCCGCAGCTTATGCAGAGCAGGACATAATTGCTCCGTACCCATAGTTACGTAAGAGTGTGCGCTCCTGTTTGGTGCGGAAAAAGCCGTCATGCAGGCACTTGATAGCAAGCCCTTTGTACCAGCCGGCGTAATTTTTCACCTCATCGGGGCCCAGGGGCTTGCGGAAGCCGACGATATAGGGGAAAAACTCGGTGTCGATGATAACGATTTTCCCGGTACCTTCTTCCCACATAAAATTGTCGATATGCGGGTCGATGCGGTTTTCAAAGAGATGAAAGAGCTGAATGGCGGTTTTACGCTCCTCTTGATTGGTGATTTCAAAGGTTCTTTTTGCCGTAATTGCTTGGCAGACCACCGCATAGACTGAAGGGAATTGGGTCACTAGTTGCTGGGGAGCCATATAGTCTCCTCGCACCTCAAACCAGGGGGCGTCGAGCGGGGTCCAAAACCATTTTTTTGGAATAGCGATTTTATCACGCCACAGGTCGCTTTCTGCGACGATTTTGGTAACTTTTTCAGCATTTTTTATTCGATTAAACCCAGAAAGAAAGCGGGAGGCCCCACCACCCATTAAAAAGAAGAAGCTTGGCTCAAAGCCTTTGGAAAACGGATTGACGAATGTGCTGGGTGTTTCCATGAACAGTTTTACGACAATGGGATACTGTTTATGTTTGAGCACAATAACGCCAGCATGGGTAATCGCATTGAAGTTACTATTTTTTAAGACTTTCCAATTAGCGTACTCTTTCTTTTGGGCAACTGAGTCCTGTATTTCATGGGTGACTTCATCAAGATGTATTTTGATAATAATGCCAGGAACTTTTGTAATCCCGTCACGGGCTAGAATCTGTGCATCGGGAAGGGACCGTGCCATGAGATATTTTTTATCAAATTGTTCAAAGACAGCATTTGCCTCAAGGTTTGCGTGGTAGAGGTGATACACTTGATCATCAATATCCTCATCATTTTGGTCTTCTTGTGGGACCCAGCGAACGGCAAGATGGGGAATTTCTTCGCCATGTGGACGGAAAATACTGCGACAGACAAGCTCGGTTGTTGAGCCAATGATGGCACTTGTGGATAAGATCCAAGCGAATAGGTTCTTCATACTGCTCCTTACAATAACTACTCACCTGATAGTTTAGTGGAAAAAAATGGGTCCAAGCAAGAAAGTTGATTTTTTTTCTTTTCGTCTGTTAAGCTAAAGCCAGTTGATTGGATCTCTTGCAAAAAGTTACAAGAGCTCTGTTTTGATTCCAACAAGTCAAAAAGGTGAGTTATGGAGCGTACCGAAACAGAATGGGAAAATCGTCGACAACAAGTGTTGCATCGCATGAGTTCATTGCCACAAAAAATGCTTATGTGTTCTGAATATGAGAACCTTGCAGAACTGGTTCTTCATGATCTTTCCCACCCGCAGTGTTTTAATCTGTCTAAAGCTGCATTTTTTATTGATAACCCTGACTTTGATTGTCTGCAGGGAGTTGCTGGGATAGCAACTGAAGAGCCGGGAGTGCGTATGGCAAATGCTTGGGAAGAGCGTGAGCAGTTTGCTTCTCAGATGCGTTCTTCGGCGTTTAATACGTTAGTGCGTTCATTGACTGGTCCAAGCATGTATCGCTCAGGAAAGCATGTTGACGAGGAAGTTGCGAAATTTATCCGTCCGCTTGCCCTGCAAAAACCGGTCTGGCGTATTTTTAAAACAAAGCATGGAAACCAAGGGATTTTTGTATTTGAATCTCCTGAAGTTTCACACCCGCTTGTACAAGAAGATATTGCCCTCGGAGCAGCCTTTTTAGGGTTTTGTCCCATGAGGTAACGTTTCTTCACTGTGCGACATAGGCTTGCTGTAAAAAACCGTGTATCCTAAGATCACGATGATCTGGCGTACGTAGGTTTTTTATGGGGGCGATTCGTGTTTGATATTTTTATTGCTTTTGCAGCAATGGCGTGTGGAATGATTGCAAACAAGTTTGTTTTGCAAGGCATCTCTTTTGATCTGTTTGTTGGTATCCGCATGTTTATATCAGGCATGCTCCTCTTTGTGTTTACGGTGTTTACCTCGCAGCGTCTTCGTTGGTCCTATCTTCGCGCTGATATTGTTAAAATTCTTTTGATCTCGTTTTGTACTTCATTAATTCCTGCCATATTAAAAGCGTATGCGATCTCTTATCTTCCGATGTCAAAGTATGCATTACTGGGCTCTATTGAGCCGTTTGTGACTGCGATGTATGCCTATATCTTATGGAATGAACGACTTTCATGGAAAAAAATTATAGGCATAGCGGTCGCATTTTTTGGGGTTTCTATCTATGTCCTCACGACATCGCCCGTTGAACTGCAGTGGGGCGAGCTTTTGTATATCTCTTTTCCTGAGCTTGCTGTTATTGGTAGTGTGATTCTTAGCCGTTATGGCTGGATCTTGGTGCAGCTTATGCTCAAGAAAGATCGCTATACTCCTGTTGAGATGAATAGTTTAACGATGCTTTTGAGTGGTGCAATGGGGCTTGGCCTGGCAGCTACTCATGGTTCTTCAATCTTTGTTGCTCCAGGAAAGATGGGGATGTTTGTTGCTGCATTTGCATTTACGATTATCGTCGGAAATCTTTTTGGGTATACGCTGTACAGTTATGCACTGAAAAAGCATAGCGCCGTCTGGGTTTCATTGGCCGGTCTTTCAATTCCGCCCATGGTCTTTCTGGGCTCTAATCTCTTGGGTTGGGAGGGCTGTTCGCTCAGCTTCTTTGTAGCACTTGCTGTGCTGTGCACCGGTTTCTTTATCTTTTATCTTGATGAGTTGCGCGGGAAAAAGAGCGCAGCGCAGAACCAATAAGAGTACAGAACTCGCACTTTACAGTAGTAAGATTTTTTGCCTACGCGACTATTCTTAACTTTGTATTTCCAGAGACTTTTATCGCTCCGGCGAAAGAGCGAGGGCTGCGCCCTTCGAACCCATTTTTTACAAAAGACTGGTGTGTTCTTAGGTTAGAATTGTATTAAGAATAGGTAGTTTTCCGCACTTTTCTTAGAAGTTTTATATCTTTTTTAATTAAATATTGCAATCTGAAATAATATTATAATAAACTGAATTAAGAAGAGATAGCTAGATAAGAAAGGTGTTGACATGAAAAGCATGAAAAAAATAGAAACAGATGGGCGTTCAAAGAAGGCTTCAGCTCAGCATAGTAATAATGAGCGGTTATTGCCTGCAGAGGTAAAAAGTAAAACTGCTGGGTTAGCTGAACGTGGCCGTTTCATTGGAAAAAAGTGGTTTCCAGAGACGAAGGCCAAGAGCTAACGTAAAAGCGCATCAAGCGCAGGGAGTGGCTCGTTTGCCAGATAGGCAAGGGTAGCTCCACCACCGGTAGAACACCAGTCTACCTGGTTGAGGAGATTGAAAAATTTCAGTGCTGCGACAGTACTTCCCCCCCCAACCACGCGATACGCGTGCGCTTGGGTTACTGATTGCAGCACTGTTCTTAATTCGTGGGTTGTCGTTGGCTTTGCCAGATCACCCATCGGCCCATTAACAAAAACAGTTTTTGCCTGCATAATCAGTGGCTTCCAGAGCTCTGCCGTCTGAGGTCCAATGCTGATAACCGTATCAGTTGGCGTAATTTCATGAGGCTCTTTATAAACCAGGGTGCCATCCCAACCTTCAAGCCCTACCAGATAGTCGATCGGCAGGTGGAGGTTAACCCCTTTTTCATCAGCAATTTTTGTAAGCTCTGGCAAAAGATCGGTCCAACAGGGGCATATTAACACATCAGTTGCAATCGTACACAGTCCGGGAAAATATCTCAGTTTCTCAGCGGCTTTGTTACCGCCAAGAATCATAAGCGCTGGATGTTCAGCGTGCTCTTTGAGCTTGCCGAGCATCTGGAGCTCCTTTTCAATTAAAAAACCGATTCCGCGGTGTTCTGCGTCAAACAACGTTGGCAAGGTTACCAGCGATGTATCTGAACGGTGGCAGCTTGCAAAGGCATCATTTACATAAAAGTCGATAGAACGAGCAAGGTGCTTGGCGTAGGCCATGCTGTTGCTTTGCACATCTTCAGAGAACCTGAGATTTTCCAAAACAGTAACTCGTTGCGTATACCCGTGATTTACAAACCAGGCTGCCAGTGGTGCTGTAGTAAGCTGTTCATCATGATCAGAGGGTCGACCCCGGTGGGTACCGATGGTGACGTGGGCTCCTTTGTCTAACAAACAATCAAGGGTTGGTATAATTGCTTTAAGCCGGAAATCATCAAGAATTACCGAATCTTCAGTAGGGACATTGAGATCTGCGCGTAAAAAGACCCGCTTGTTCTCCAAGTCCCATTGGCCAATGGGGGAACGAAGTTGTGTAGAGCGATCGGTCAGCATCTTACGCCTCAAACTTCAAAATATGCGAGACATCAATGCTGCGTATCTGTCGCGTTGGGTA
>CAYYBE010000003.1:40160-42511 GCA_964470345.1 uncultured Candidatus Babeliaceae bacterium
CCTCAAACTTCAAAATATGCGAGACATCAATGCTGCGTATCTGTCGCGTTGGGTACCACGTTGCCAATAGGCTTAAGATAAGTGCCGCGAAAAAGACAGAAAGCACAATCGTACTACTCATATGGGCAGGGACGTAGGAAGAATAATAAATATCAGGTAGATGAATAAGCTGGAAGTGGTCGATGAGGAAACTAGCGGCAATGGCACCGGCCAAACCAACAACCGCTGCACTTACCGTAATACTGATCCCAATAAGCATAAAGCTAAAAATAATGGCCCGTTGGGACATGCCCAATGAAAAGAGGACGGCAATCGTACGCCGTTTATGGGTGACATACATAAACAGCAGTGAAATCGTATTCATGCTGGCAATAAGCACAATAAGCAGCAGAATTAACAACATCGCATATTTTTCAAGGGTGAGCGCACTTACCAGCGCAGGGTAGAGATCATACCATCCCAATACGGACAGAGGCGCAAATCGGCGTGCGAGCGCTTGTTGCGCTGCATGGGGATCAACCCCTTGCTTGAGCTTAATGTTGATATGGGTTGTTTGCGCGTCAGGGGCAATCGTCGACCGTACAAAATTTTGTGCAGCAAAAATGCCATTCATATCAAATTCGTCGATGCCGGTTGCGAAAATACCCCCAATTTGTGCAGGTATTTTTTCCAGGGAAACATAATTACTCTCTTGGTCCTGGGAAGGAACGAGCAGTTCGATCATGTCGCCTGTGTGGGCTCCCAATTCTGTCGCAAGCCCTTTGCCGACCAAAACCTGCCGCCCCTTAAAGAGCTCTGCAAAAGGGAGATCGACCGGTTCAATAATCGTTCCAGCCAGTGAGCTTACACAGGGTGCCGTTGCTGGGTCAATGCTGGTAACAAAGGCAACCGAGGGAACATCATTGTTGGCTTGCAATGTGACGAGTGTATGATGGATGTCGCTGGGTGTTGTTGCAGCAACAAGATGCGAAAAATCTTTTTTGATAATCGATTGGATTGCTGGATAATTGAGTCCGCGCGCCGTTGAACGTATGATAAGGTCTGCGTGGATACCCTGGATTTTTTGATGGGTGACCTCTTCAAAGCCTTTCATGATTGAGGCAATAAGGGCAAGGGCAAAAGTGCTGATGCAAATGCCCCAAAAACAGAGTTTTATCATAGCGGAGATAGAACGTTCATAGGAAGAAGTTCTTACAAGGCGCCAGGCGATAAGGAATGGGAGTTTTGTCATAAGCTTTACGAAAGATATTTTTATTTTAATCGATTATGTTATTGTTTCATAACCACCCTTTGTACTATAACAAAGGAAGAGAGGGAAAGGAATTATTTATGATGAAACGAATACTATTTTGTATGTTGCCACTCTGCTTGTTATCCTCATGTACGCGGTATTACCGTTGGGGAAAGCAGCAGTTTACACAAGTTGATAAACGGGCGGGGGATGACCAAGCGGTGGTTTCGTATCTCCGTTCGGTTGATCTGTATGATGAGTTTCAGACGGTGGGGATGTTTGATGCCCTCTGGCTCTCTGATGAGGTACGCCTCCATTATATAGATCAAATCGCCAAGCGCTTTGCCTTGCTCGATGATAAAGTGGCAAAAATGCGCAAAGATATCCGAGAAGAACATGAGCGCCTGTTAAGCTTCTATCTTGTTATGACCCAAAATAATGATGGGATTTTGCCAGAATTAGCAGCTCGTGATGCGCAAGCAACCTGGGCGGTTGTTCTTCGCCAGGATGGAAAAGAATATCCGGTAAAAACGGTAACCCGTGTTGACCTTGAGCCAGAGTATCGTCAAATTTTTGGAAAGAGATATTCCCGTTACCGCACCGCTTATCAACTTGATTTTAATCGTTATTCTGCAAAAATGACTGATCTACTTCCAACCAGCGAACGTCCGCTTGAATTAGTTATTCGTTCTGCAAAGTATAACGTCAGTTTTTCATGGAGAGGTAATAAGTGAGTGATACTATGAGCATAGCTCTTGGGGCTGATCATCGTGGTTTTGCTTGCAAAGAATATCTAAAGAGCCAACAGTCGCTTGGCTCTTTAGCGTTGCAGTGGCTCGATACGGGGACCTTCTCGCAAGAGCGGACTGATTACCCGATCTATGCCCGTACGGTGGTTTCTGCAATAATTGCAGGTAAAGCTCAGCTTGGGATTTTACTCTGTGGTTCGGGTGCTGGCATGGCAATTGCTGCCAACCGCACGCCCGGTATCTACGCAGCGGTTGCTTGGAATGTTGATGTTGCTCGCGCGATGCGTGCTGACGACCATGTTAACGTACTGGTACTTCCCACTGATTATATTTCGCAAGAACAAGCGGTTGCCATTGTTACGGCATGGCTT
>CAYYBE010000003.1:42611-122825 GCA_964470345.1 uncultured Candidatus Babeliaceae bacterium
ATTTTTTATATCGTGGGGGACTATCGCCCCCACGGCCCCCAATCGTGGATCATTTATTCTCTTTGCAAGGAATAGGTGTGTTTTTCGATTTGCCGCCTCTGGCCCTGCTTGCAAGAAGTTGTCTTAGCTTAATATGACTGTGTGGATTGACATTGCAAACTTTCTATCGGGGGTTTGGGGGCCGAAGGTCCCCATAAGAATTAAAACTTTATTCTGATTAGCCCTTGGCGGGTGTATCACTTTTAAATACAGAAGAGCCACGCTGGATGCGTGGCTCTTGAACTGTAACGTATACGTTTGAGTAACGTCTTACTTACTTTGTAATTCTAACGATGCAGTCAGATGCTTTTCACCAAACATTTCTTGGTTTGCTTGTGCAAGAGAAAATGCTTGATTAACGAGCAAGGTTAGCGCAGGTGCTTGGTACTCTTTAAGCTGTGCTGCAAACTGCGTCACAAACTCATCAGAGCAGGCAAGCCCCTTCGTTGTCGTTTCTTTCTTGATAATCTCTGCTCGTTGGAGATCAGTTAACGGCTGTACAATAATTTTGATACCAAGTCCGTTTGGTGTCAGCAATGCTGGATTGAGTTTCGCTGCTCCTGCAGGTGAGGCTGTTGCAATGACAATGATATCTTTCTTGCTTGTTGGTCGTGTAACTTTAGCAAGATTATTGATCAGATCACTTGTTACTTTTGTATCAGGCTTGTCGACGGTGAAGAGCCAGTCGATTTCGTTGATGACAAGAACCGTTTGGTTTGCATCACTCCATTCTTCAACTTCTTTAATAATCGCATCTAATGACTTGGTTAACAGAACTGAAGCATGTACGTCATAAAGAGCGCACACTTTTGAAGGGTTTTGTGCATGTTGTAACGCCGTTACTTCTGCAGCAAATGCATGCGCATATTGCTGTGTCGTTGCTGCATCACCAACCAACAGATACCCTTTGGTGACCGCATGGCCAGCTGTTTGTGCTTGTTTGTCGATGAGGGTGTAACGTGCTAATGTTTGCAGCTGTTCTTTGGCAGCACTGTTTCCGGCAAAATCAGCAAAGCGAAGCTTGCTTTGGAAAAGTGGAGAGGTGCAATAGTTCTTGCCTTGGAGCCATGCCCATGTTGCAGCAAGTTTATTTCCGCTCCAATTGACTGCTTGTTTTAAATCACCCATAACGATTGTTGTTAGTAAGAGTGCTGCAGGGTTAAATGTTTTTTGGAAGGTCTCAAGCCCAGTAAAAGTTGAGCTTCGATGGCTTCCAATCATTCGTTTAATCGCAGGAATTCCCGGGAGATTAATCGACTCTACTTTTCCCGCTTCGTTAATATAAAGAAAGGTGAGTCCCAAGAGTGCATAGGGAGCTATGCGTTTTGCTGCAATATCAATTTTATACTCTTGCATCAGTTGATTGATGTTTCGTGTTGATCGCTGGAACCAGGTAGTTCCCCAGCTATTGAGCCGTTGATTGAGCGCATTGATCAGAGTATTTGTTTCTTTAAACATCCAGATACTATCAGGAACGAATTTGAGCTCTGATGTCTTTTCAAGCTCTTTAGCTAGGTTTTCGAGCATTGAAAAATTTTGGCAATTGGTTAACGCAGCATCGAGTGCTTTTGCAACACGATTGTTGAGGATGATGGCGCGGTGCATAACGGTGGTTTGTTCAGCAGTGACGAGTGAACGTGTCACGTTAAACAGAGAAATTAGTTTCTGTTTGCATGGTGATTTAATCTGATTTGTTGTGGTGCAATAGAGCATGCGATCAACCAGTGCCTGGAGTTGGCTGCGCTGCTGCACAAATTGCGCCGTCGTAGGAAGGTTTGCAGCATCAGCGTTGCACGAAAAGATAAGAGAGAAGGCGAGATATGACACGAACGCCATCGCTCGTGGAGTCTCAACTCGTGGAGTCTCGACTCGTAGAGCCCCTGCTCGTAGATCGTAAGAATGGTTCATGAAAAGATCCTTTCACAAAGTAGATTACACACAACAATACAAAAACGGGGAGTGCTGAGAGCACCCCCCGTTTAGTATACGTTCTGCAAGAATGATGTCGAGATCTTTTATTTGCTCTTAATGAGCGCTTGTACTTGTGCGCCTGCAATGGTTGTTTTCTCTTCTAATCTTTGTGCCAACGTTGCAATAGCTGCCTTATGTGTTGTCAGAAGTGTTGTAACCTCTTTGCGGTACGCATCAAGCAAGCGTTCTGCCTCATCACGGACCTCGTTCTGGCGACGCTCTGAAAGATCCTTGAGCGGTTTGCCATGGAGAATAATATCTTGGGCAAGCGCCAGGGCATTCGTAATGTCGTCAGAATGATAGGTGGTGCTATGGGTTCCGGTCATGAGCTCTTGTCCGCAAATGCCTGCAAGTAAGCGTTTGCAGCGTTTGATTTTCGCATCTTGGCTTTCCGTATGCAATGCTTCATGAAGGTTGTGACAAATGAGTGCACCAAAAATCTTTGGTTTTGGATCATTTGGATTTGCTTTTGTGGCATCAAAGCTGAGCAGGTTGCGTTCCCGTATTTTCGGTTGAATACCGGAAATGGTTACCCATTCCAGATATTCTTCACAACCAAGCGCAGTGTGTGCTATTGCTTTACTTGCTTGGTGGAGAGCGATAATTCGTTTTTCCGTACCATTCAAATCTTCAAGCGTATTCACAAAGCGATAGAGCTCAGTAAAGATAGCTGCTTGAATATGCTCATGGTTCAGAATTTCGCCGCTACCCTGTTTGCATTCAATAATGCGTCTGATATCAGCAAATGATTTTCCTTCAGTTTGTCTGACATAGCTTTCCAACTGCTCAGGCGTTGGTAAGAAGCCGGTGTCGATGAGATGTGCCTCAAAAAATTCCCGACGGGTTGCCGCATTAGGATAATCGAAGTGAATTGGTTTAAATCGTCCAGCAACCGTTAATGCAACGTCCAATTTTTCGGGACTGTTTGTTGCACCAATAATAAAGATCTGGCTCTGTGGATCTTGCGAGTTATGTAACGCCGTCATTTCAGTTAAAAACTCATTAAGAATGAATGGGTTCTGATTATCTTGTGGCTGCAATAAATGGAGCTCGTCAATAAAGAGAATCACGACACCGCCTTGATTACGTTCTTCAGCAATAATCTCACTCAAGAACTTAAATGAGAGCTCTTGTCGTTGAATAACTCTAAAGCGAACTGACTGTTGTTGCGCGCCGTTTTGTGCGAACGTGTGTTCGATCAGTTTTTTAAGATAAAAGGCTAAGTAGGTTTTTCCACAGCCAGAAGGTCCTTGGAAGAGGAATGAGCGTTGAACTTTTTGATTTTTACGCATATAGCCCTGTGCGTTAAAAGCGATTTGGATTAAGGGGCGTAATTCTTCCAGTTGTCGCGTGAGCCCAATAATGTTTTTATCGCTTAAAATCGTGTCATTTTCTTCAACATGCTGGTACCCACCATCAAGAATACTTGGGGTACCTTTTATGCGTTCCCAGTAAAAATTCCCCGTGCGTTTGAGTGAGGTAAAGCTTGAAAGAAGCCAATCGCGACTTCCGGTAAAGCAGGTTCCACCCAACTGTGCTGCTGCGGCACCAATGCCACCGATTAATACCTCGCGAGCATACTTATTTGCAAGGGAAGCTTCAACAGAAACGACTTGTCCATCAGCAAGGGTAAGTTGTGTTGGCTGAGCCGTAAATAATTTTTTGCCAAGCCACCAGCAGGTAGCGCCAATGAGCACTGTTTTAACCAGTTTGGTGATAAACGAATGCTTAATAAAACTTTCGAAATTACGTGCACCTCGGTTGATCAACGTATGCCCAAAAGAGCGCGATTGTTTTGAAAGGTACTCGATCTCTTTCTCATTAGCTTCAGCGAGCTTAGTCACTTCTTTAATAAGCGCTTGCTCATGTTTTTCATCAGGAGCCTCTATCACTAATTTCTCAATAGTTTCTTTGGAGTATTGAGGAAGTTTTGCAAATTTTTCTTGAAACGCCGTCTTTAAGAGCTTCGTACAGTGAACGACGGCCTTTGTGGTGGCAATTGCAGGGGTGTACGTCTGTAATTGCTGTAAAACACCATCAAATTGGTAGACCCACTCGCGCAGCCTGTTTTCATCAATTTTATGTGGAATTCTTCCATCTCGTAAAATAGCGAGAATATCAAAGGTGATCATGCGCAAGGTCTTAATTTGATTTGCAACATTGTCTTCGAGCGATTTATGCTCATTTGTATTTGCGAGCAACTCATCTTGTGGGAGTGCAAGGGATGTGTTACAGAATGCACTGCTTCCTGCCAGGAGTAATACGAGTATTTGTTTTCTAATTGTCATGGTGTACCTGCCTCGGTTGTTGATTGAGAGCATAATTTCCTATGTATCCAAGATAACCAAGAGAGCGGAAAACGCAAAAGGGGGGGGCGACCCGCCCCTGGGGGATTTGTTCTTGAGTCGGATAAGGTCTGTGTTAATCAACGGGGGCGACCCGCCCCTGGGGTGGGGGGCTAAAACGTCCCTGTGCGGTCACCAATAAAGAGCGTTAAGAGTATGGCTCCCGCGATGCCAAGCCATGTTCGTGGTCGTTTGAGCGATTGTGCCCATCGTTTCCACCATGGAGTTGTAGCGCTTGGCTTTGGTACAGCAGTAATCACAGAAGTTTTTTCTTCTGGCTGAGCGGCTTGTTTGGTCGTAGCTACTCGAGATGCACGTTGTTGGGGAATAAGTTCGTAGAACAAGAGCGTTGCTCCTGGATGTGAAAAATTGGGCGTTTGGTGCACAATCTGACTATCGTTACACAGGTACCATGTTTCACCCTGTTTTACGTAGGCAACATAATGTCCCCCATTGGTCCCACCCATGAAGACGACAAGCCCTTTTAGTTGATACAGGCTTCGTTCAGGCTCTGGTGGAATTGCGTAGGAAATTGCTGACAGATTAAGCTGTGGATAAAAGGTGACTGCATCGGTATTTAAACTATCTTCTATCGGCGCATAGGATATGCGGACCAGCCGCGGGAGATAGATGCATAATGTTGTTGGCGTAGAGCGGAAATAGTCCTGTTTGGTGACCGTATCGGTTGCCTGAGGAGCGAAGTAGTCCTGCAAGAGTGAAGTCAGGGTAGTTTCTGCCTGAGGTTGTAAAGGACCGACATAACAATTGTGGTTAGGGTTTGTATGTCTGGATTCAGCTATTTGGGCAGCCTGATGAAAATCAAAGGAGTTAAACTGCGGCTGCCCAAAATCTTCGTTTACATCTTCATGAATGCTGGTGATTAAAATACGAAAGGCGTCACAGGCGTCTTGTTGCCCCTGTGGGTCTTGGTAGCGTGCCAGCCTAGCTTTAACCTGCTCGGCTACTGCGTGTGAACTTTTGGTAGTGCCTGGTTTTGCCGGTGTATGAACAAAGGTATAAAAGGCATGGGCGGGGGTGTTTGCCTTAAATGGATTGAGGGGGCAGTTTAAGAGGCGTTCTGCCGTAGCAGTTTGTAGCAAGCATTGGAGAACAGAATTCAGGTAGCAGATACTGCTGCCGTTTTCAAGCCCGACAGGCGCCTGGGTACCAAGAAGAAGGTTTCCCAGGAGTAAGCTGAGACTTAAGGCGCCCCGTTTACCCCAGAGGGATTTTATTGCGCGTACTGCTGGAGAGATAATCATAAATGACCCCCTTGATAGGCTTGTATATAAACTTAGTCTATCAAGGGGGATATTTAGCACAAACGCCCCATTCTTCGCCTATCCACGCCTTCAGGCTTGCAGGCTACGAAGGGCAGGCCCCTACGGGCTGCGCCCTACTTCTCCCAAGTAAGAAGTAGGTTGGCGATCAAGCGGACGCCAAAGCCGGTTGATCCCGGGCGGTAGTAGCTGACGTCTGGGACATTAAACGAGGTACCGGCGATATCAAGATGTGCCCAAGGTACATCATCGACAAAGTTTTGGAGAAAGAAGCCGGCCGTAATTGATCCAGCGCGGTAACTTTCATTGCCAATATTGCAGAGATCAGCCACGGTCGATTTAATCGCGACTTTATAATCATCATGGAACGGTAAGCGCCATGCGCGATCCCCAGATTGGAACGATGCATGGGTAATCTGTTCTGCCAGATGGTCATGTTTACTCATGAGCCCACAGAAAAATGGTCCAAGGGCCGAAGAGCAAGAGCCGGTCAGCGTTGCAAAATTAATGAGGGCATCAAGCTTATAGTTTTTGACCGCATAGGAAAGTGCATCGGCTAAAATCAGACGACCTTCGGCATCAGTGTTTTTTACTTCAGCCGTTTTCCCATTATAAAATTGAACAATATCCCCAGGGCGTAATGCAGTTCCGCTCGGTAAGTTTTCGGTAATAGGTGCAATACCAATGACATTAACCCGTGGTTGTAAGTGTGCAATAAGCTCCATGCTTGAAATTACTGCAGCAGCGCCCGCCATATCATCTTTCATCTCATCCATGCGATGGGCAGGTTTAATGCTTAATCCGCCTGAATCAAAGGTAACGCCTTTGCCAACAAGACCGATGGTTGGTGCATTGGGTGCATCAGTTTTGTACTCAAGTACGACTAAACGACACTCTTGTGCAGAACCTTGGGAAACGCCGGTGAGGCCGCCCATACCCATTTCTTGCACTTGCTTTTCAGTGAAAATCTTACTGGTTAAATTATGTGCTTTTGCAATACGCTGAGCGTGGTCTGCCAGTACGGTTGGTGTCAAAAAGCAGGCTGGTAAGTCGCACCAAGTACGTGCTTGGTTGACGGCAAAGCCGATACGTTGGCCATGCTCAATGCCGACCTGCATGCGCTCATGCTCAAGAGCAGGGGCACAGAATATTATTTTATATTCAGAGCAATGTTTTCTGCTTGCATCGGTAATAAATTGGTCAAAGTGGTACGCCGTCATCATAAGGGTGCTGGTCATTTCTCGTGCGAGCACATAGCTGTCTGTTTCGCACCAGTGGTGGTCGGGAGTTTGGATCGCCAGTTGGTTTATCTTATACTGTTCTGCTATGCGGATGACTTGCCCCATTGCCCGTCGGACTTGTTCAACGCGATCATGTGCGGGACGTGTTTTTGCTCCCAGGCCGATCAGAATCAGCAGCGCCGGTTTCCCTTCATGAATTCCTGTTACTACCAATGAGCTGCCTGCAGCTCCTGCAAATTTGCGTTGTTCAATGGTTGCTTGCAGTGGTTTATAAAATTGTTCAGCAAGTGCATCAATATGTTGGCCACATTTCATGGTGTCATCACAGAAGATGACGTATCCTTGTGCTCTTTGGGATGCAATGCGTGCATCACTGAGTGTAATTGTTATCATGATGGTCTGATCCCTTTCATGTTTATAGCTTACGTTATCTTTTTTACCATACCATAAGTGTGTCAGCGCATCAAAGTTGCACGGTTAGATAGTGCAATTTGGGCAATAATGATTCACTGTGTAGTAGACGCCGACCAGTATGCCGCCGATAATGCAGAACCCGCCGATTCCTTTGGTCCACGGGTCGGTAAGAAAGCGGCCGAGCGTAGTTCTTTTAAACCGTTCCCAACGCGAAAGTCTTTTTGGTGGCATTTGGTTGCCGAGCAACGGATGTTTGTTTGAAGCGGAAGAATCGCCCGATCGAAGCAATTCTCGGTCGGGGGCTGCAGAAAGGCTCATGGTGTATGGACCATGTTGTTTATCATACTTTGCTTTGATGACTTTTTTAAGCGCTGGTAAATTAAGAGCTGCATATGTAACATCTCTCTGGGCGAGCTCTGCGTTGGGGTTTGGTCTATAGGTACTAAAAAGCGCTTCGGCCATAAGATCGCTCATGTATGCGCACTCACTTTGTTGATGAGGAAGTTCACGAGCAATCTCAAAGGTTCCCTCGATTTCATCTTTGTGATCTCGATAAAAATCTTCAGCAAATTGGAGATCGGTTTGAATTATCTGCGCTTGTTCTGCTTCGATTGAAATTCTCTGGAGAGGATCATGGCGTTCGAATTTGTTTAAGAGTTCGGTAATGCTCTCAGTTGCTTTAGTTTTCTTAAAAATTCTCTCGTATCGTTCTGTTGCCAGCCTGAATGCGCGCGATTTAGTTCTATTGAGTTGAAACTGTTTATCAATAAGTGCATTCGTTGTTCGTCGAATAATTTTTGAGACACTCAAGTGTTGAGCTTGAAGCGTGCGTATGAGCTTGTCTATAAGATCTTCATCAGCATTTGAAAATGTTACTGGGATGTCGTCTTGTTGAAGAACTGGGGGCGAGCTTTGTGGAATCGAGTGTAAATACGTTGGAGCATCGCTCTCAACATCATCTAATTCCATGCTTTGAGTAGGAGTGACGGTCATGGCGGCTGAAGAGCTGCTTGACGTTGTAGCATCACTTGCACTTACCAGCTGCCCGCGGGCAGCTTCAGGCGTTGCCGCTTGGTCGCTGACAACTGACAGACTTACACTGGCTGCATCACTTGTGCTTTGCGCTGAAGCACTTGAGTTGGCAGCAGCTTCGGCACCCATAACTTCTGCATTTATTGCTTGAGCTTCTGCTGACGCATTGTCTCCCCACAGTTGAGACGTTTTTCGAGCGTGGCCTTGCGTACTCGTAAGTGCACCTATGGATTGTGTATTTGGGCTTTCAGGAGCATCGTCAGGAATTATCGTAATAACCGGTGTTTCTTCTTCACATGCTGGTGAACTTGATACCGAAGCTGAAGAGCTGGATGAGGACGCTGTGCAGACAGTTGCAGATAATTTTGCTTGTAGAGCGTCGATACGGTCGATGATATGTGCTTGTGCTGTTTGATCAGAAGCAGTTCTTAGCTCTTGGCAAATAGACTGAATTTGGTCGTATGTGATGGCAAACTCTGTAGCAGGAGTTTGTAAAGTGGTTACCGTGTCAGCAGTTGAAGCTTGCGAGAGGCGTGCAGTGGCGATGTTTGATGTGGGAGTTGCTTCGGCAGTTACTGAGACTGGTTCGACGATGCTTGCTGTTGAATGCGCTGTGTCCTGTTTGAGTTTTTTAATTTTTTTATTAACGCTTTTTAAGATTTGTTTTTGTTGTTCTTTTTGGTTTGTAGCAGTTGCTGCTTCTCGTAGTTGGTTGAGAATATCGAGAATTTTTCCTCGCGCTTGTTTAGTATTTGCAAGCGAAAATACTCCTGCGGTTTCGGCGTTACCTTGTGCAGAGGCTGTAGTTGCTAGTGAGAGCGCTGTTGAGGCGGCGTGGAGCTGTGGCGTTGCTAGGCAAAAAACAAAGAGGGTAATGAAGTGTAATTTGATGGTCATCTGGTTCCTTCCCATGGTAAAAAACAGACAGGGGAGAGTGGCCCCTGTACGTTTTTACTATAGAAAGAGCGTTAAAACGCTGTCAACGGATTTGTTGTTATGCTTGTGCCGGAAGAGCGATATCGTCAACGGCTTTTGGTACAGCGTGCGGTGGTTCAACGAGTATATGTGGTTGCGCAAGCGCGGGAACCGGTGCAGCCGGTGTTGCATCGTTCACATCTTCCCAGATTTTACTCTTTTCTTTGTGCTTATAACTATTATTTAAGAACTCATCAACAAATTCATTGATGTAGCGCGCATACCGTTCTGGATTATAAAAGAATGAATCAAAATGGTGACGGCCATTGGTAATCCAGAAGCGTTTATAGCCCTTAGCGGCATTATAGACATCAGTGACTGCTTCAATAGGAGCTTTCCCATCATTACGGCAGGTAATAAAGAATGCGGGGATCGAAACCTTCTCTGCTGAGGCAACCGTATTGATAGGCTCCATACAGGTATTGATGCTTGATGCATCCATCTTAGCAACTGTTTTTAAGGCTGCTTTGAGTACATCTTGGACATAGGAGTTGTACGCATAGCGTTTTAAGATATTCCTTCCCGGAAGCGCAAATTCATATCCAGCGACATTGAGCTTAAGGCGGTCGATGCTGCGTTCGATCAGTTTGTCAGTTGAATCAAAAGGGCAGTCCCAGATTGCTGCATCAAAGAGCTTTGCATGTGCCTGTGCGCGGATTGAGGAAACAGCACCCATAGAAAATCCGTAGACAATCAAGGGAAGATCCTTAAGATCCGGTTGTGATTTGATAAACTCAACTGCTCCGATGACATCAAACATTTCCAGTGAACCAAAGGTACAAATCTGGCCGTGGGTTAGCTCGCCATGTGCTCTGAAATCAAAAGCAAATGTTGTGTATTTATCAAAAAGAAGGCGTAAGAAGCGAACATCCTCTTTGTTACACATAAATCCATGACAGAGTAAAATAACGGCACGAGCGCCCGGTCTTCGTACAAGCATGCCTCGGCGTTCAATACGTTGGTGGGAACATTTTGAAATTTGGGAAGTAAAACTGACCCGTTCTTCTTGAGGATCAAGCGGGTGATGTTTACTCACAAGGATACGATGTGGTTCTGGAATTTGTTGTGATAAAAATGTTTTAACGGTTTCGCCGCTGGCAACTTTACTTGCATCAGAGCCGATTTGGCGTAAAACAAGAAAGGTGGCAATTGCAACAACGCTGCCAACACAAGCGAGTGCAATTTTAGTTCTCATAGGGTTCTCTTTCGCTACTTACTGCGGTTTCGCACATATTTTTGAAATTGTTCAACATATACCATGTATAATTCTTTCGCACTTCGCGTCGGTTGTCCATAGGGAGAACCGGGTAATGATGCCCAAATAGGGTTCAGGAGGCCCATAATTTGTTTAAATTGTCCAAAAGAAAGAAAGCCTTTTGCAATGCGTACCAGGGCATTGTTTTCCAAAAGCAATTGTGCTGCTGCCCGGTCCTGTTCGTGAGGGCTAAAATTTTGAGCATGTATTTTACGTGCAACGCGATCCCACGTTTTTTGGAGAATTTGATAGCGTCCTGCAGCGCTTGAACAGAGCCAGTCTCCTTTGAACTCTTTGCAGATAATACGACGAGGATGGTCATTAAGATTATCAAAATACTGAAAGCCAAATGTTGTTTGATACCCTTGGTCATTCAAGGTTGATTCTGCATAGGCAATTGTGTCGAGAATCGCTTTGACCGAAGGGCTTTTAAGATAGAGAGCAAGTGGGTCACGGTTACCATTATCGGTAGCACCATAGGTGATAGAAACTTGGGTAAAGGTTAATAACCCAAGGATCAACAAACTCATACTTATACTGACAAAGGTAAAAATTTTTTTCATGTCCGCCCCTTACTCGCCAACCATTCATATCATTACTGAGTATAGAGCGATTCTTGACAAAAAGAAATAATTTTACAAAAAACCCATGACAAAAGTTTTCGTATAGAATCTTTTGTCATGGGCTGTACTTGATAAAAAGCTTAAGTATTCAATGCTTTACGCGATAAACTTCTGTACAAATTCCTGAAGCTCTCGCTTGGTCATAACGGCAGTAGTCCGTCCTGCGAGCATGCCTTCATAAAAGACCAAGAAGCAGGGTACCGATGAGACAAAAAAGCGTTTCATCAGACCAGGGAGCTTTGCCCCATCAACTTTTACAAAAGTGACCGTATCTTTAAACTTACCGGCTACCGAGGCAACGGTTGGCATCATTTGCATGCAAGAAGGGCAGACAGGGGTGAAAAAGTCGACGACAACCGGCTTCTTTGATCCGATAACCCGTTGCTCAAAGTCAGCCTCACTGGTGATCTGGGAGATCTCAAGAGACTCACCTGCTTGGGGATCAAAAAAGCTTCGTTCATAATGGCTTGCTTGCACGTCAGTAAACCCATGTGCTTCAAGGAAATTGAGCGCATCGAGTCCGGCTTTAATGCCATCACCGGAAGCGACTCCTGCTTGGCGGTAGCGGGGATCGGAAACATCTCCGGCAGCAAATACGCCATCGCGTGAGGTACTTTGGGTATAAGGTCCTACCAGAATGTGCTTGTTCTTATCAAGCTCAAGGCTGGTCGTGAAAAGCTTCGTATTTGGTTCATGCCCAACAGCCAAAAAGACCCCGTCGATTGGCATGTTTTCTTTAACGCCCTTTGAAAGAATATCGATGCTGGTGACGTGATGATCGTCCCCTTTGATTTCGGTAATACTGGTTTCGTAGCGAATATGTATATGTGAGTAATTCTTTAAACGGTCTTGCATGACTTTCGAAGCGCGCATTTGGCTTGTTCGTACTAATATGGTTATATGCTTTGCATTTGATGCAAGTTGGAGCGCTTCTTCAACGGCAGAGTCACCTCCTCCAACAACAACAACATCTTTGTCTTTGTAAAAGGCAGCGTCGCAGATGGCGCACACAGAAACCCCTTGAGCCCAGTAGGTTTTTTCTCCCGGAACATTAAGCAGTTTTGAGGTAGCTCCCGTTGAGATAATCACAGAAAGTGCATAAATTTCTGTCCCTTCATCGGTCCATAGTTTGAAGGGCCAGGTTGAGAAATCAACACGTTCGATCGTTGTCTGGCTGAAAAGAGCATTAAAGGATTGTGCTTGGTCTTTGAGCCCTTGCATGATGGCAGGACCCTTGTTTTTTTTGACGGCTGGCCAATTTTCAACGTCAGTGGTTGTGGTGAGCTGGCCACCGGGTTGTCTGCCTTCAAAAACGACCGTATGCATGTTAGCGCGTGAAGTATAGAGCGCAGCGCTTAAGCCTGCAGGTCCTGAACCGATAATGGCAACCGGGACAATATTCTTTTTATCTGCAAGCGCTTTAAGATCTATCGTTGGTTGTTTCAATGACCGTACCAAGCTCGGCATATAACGGTAAACGCAGAGAGAAACGAGTGCGATGATTCCAAGAGAAACAAAGGAAACGAGTACTTTTTTGTTCATGAACAGCTCCCGATACTGAAAAATTTTTAACAATCTTCCCGAGTATAGCAAAACTGTTTGCCGAAAAAACTATTTACTGATAAGTCGTTCAAGATTCATGATTGTTTTACGAACTTGATCATCAGTTTTCTTGAGCTCTTCAACCTTTTCCAGAGCATGTGAAATGGTTGAGTGATCTTTGCGTTCCAGGAAATTGCCAATTTCTCGTAATGAATGGTTGGTGTATTGTTTCATCAGATACATAGCAACGTGGCGGGCGGTTGTAAGGTCTTTATTCCGTTTGGGTGAGCGCATTTCCTGAAGGGTATAATTGAAATGGTGAGCAACTTTGGTACCAATTGCTTGCAGGTCGAGTAATACCGGCCGGCTTTCAGGTGTTCGCTGTAACACTTTTTGTGCAAGTTCAAGGGTAAGTGGTTGTTGAGTAAGTGATGCAAAGGCACATACCCGGATAAGTGCTCCTTCAAGTTCGCGTACGTTAGAAAGAATCGTTGAGGCGATATAGTCAGCGATTTCATCGCTGATGTTTTCCCCATAACTTTCAGCCTTTTTCTTAATAATAGCGATCTTTGTTTCCAAAGTTGGTGTTGAGATATCAGTAACCAGCCCCGATTCTAAGCGAGAACGAATGCGGTCGGCAAGGCCAGCAATATCGCCGGGAAGCGAATCGCTCGTAAACACAATCTGCTTTTGCATTTGATAGAGCGTGTTGAAAATATGAAAAAAGGCTTCTTGGGTACCCTCTTTTTTCGAGAGAAATTGGATATCGTCCATTAAAAGAATATCAACATCTTTATAGCGCGCCTCAAATTGGTACATTTTGTCAAAGCGGATTGCGTTAATAAATTCATTCACAAATCGGTCGGCACTTTGATACAAAATACGCGTCGACGAATTACGTGATTTAATCTCATTGCCAATGGCATGCAACAGATGGGTTTTCCCCAGTCCCGCGCCGCCATAGATAAAAAAAGGATTGTAGAGCGTGCCCGGTTTTTCCGTAATTGCATATGCTGCTGCATAGGCCAGTGAATTGTGTGAGCCAACCACAAAACTACTAAATTGGTATTGTTGACTCACGAGCGTTCGTGGGCGAGATGAGCTTTTTACGAGTGAAGCAGGTTGGATGCTGATTGAAGGCTTTCCCTGCGCTTTTCCCATGCTCACTTGCCGTGCTGGTAATTCTTTAAAGTCGGGGGTTTGCTGCGCGGGGGTCATCGTGAAAGGCTCAGCTTTGTGAGTAAGGGGAATATCTGATTGGGTGAAGCTAATTGAAATATATTGTTCGTTAACCAGTCGACCAAGATGTTGCTCAAAAAGAGGGGTATAGTGGCTTGTTACCCACTCTTGTATAAAGGGGTTCGGTGCTTGAAGGGTGACGACTTTGTTGATATGGTCCCAATGGCGAAAAACAATTGCTTTGAACCATGTTTCAACAACGCGGCTTCCCACTTCCTCTCGAACGATACGTAAAAATTCTTGCCAAATAATTTCGTTGTTCACAGAATCTTTTTTAGGTTAAGGACTGGTAAGACGTTCACCACTGTAACAAAGACGCGGCGTTTTTTGAAGGGGAAGTTATATGCGCCCGACAGGGATCGAACCTGCGACCTGCAGATTAGGAATCTACCGCTCTATCCAACTGAGCTACGGGCGCTTTTTGATGGTTCAAGCATAGCCAATTTTGCCGAAAGAGTCGATCTGTTTTATTACTCTTATGCGCGTGGAGTAGTGGGGTGTGATTCTTGTGGATTGGTATCGCCGCCAAAGGATATTCCGTCTTTACCCTGCATAAAGCGTACCCACGATATGTTGGTGAGATTATACCAAGTTTTGCGCGGTTTTCCGGTTAACGTCTCCCAAACTGCGACAGTGTTTGTATCAGTTCTCTGTAAGTGGTCGCCCGTAGTTCCCGTTTTTGAAACAGTTGCGAAATAGATGCCGGCAGGGTGGATTGCGAGGTCAATAATGCCGTTGGGATGTATCGCACAGGCAAGATATTTTTGTTCTTCTCGATCATAGACAAAGACGGCATACAAGTGCGATTGAGCCGATACTTCATGTTCTGCAACGATAAACATGCACGGGTTACTTTTGCTCCATACGTAGTTGATGAGCTTGTAACCGCGGGGAAGTTTTATGTATTCATGACGTTTTTTGCTCTCTTTTTCTTGTTCTTGTTTAGAAGTGGTAACCGTGCGCGGGATATTGGTTGGGAATAATGGTACGGGCGGACGTGGTGTCAAGGCTCGTAAAATGGCCTTGTCTACTATGTATTGAGGAGCTGCTTGCGATGCGCCGAGAGTATGTACAAACGCCAAGGCGAGTATACAGACAGCGATATACTTTGTTGAGGATAATTTCATTGAGCGTTTCCTTTGGATGTTGAGTTCTTTCATAGTATGATTTTGGCAAAAAGCGTTGAAAAATCAAGCCTTTTTCGTCTTGTTCGTGAGATGCTTGCGTCAGGTGTTACGAGCGCGGTAGGCTAAAGCAAGTTTTTCTCATAGGTGAGCGTTCTTTTTTTAGCGCTTTGGATTATACTAAAAGTCTATATAAGAAGTTAAAGCCTTAGTGTGGTAAGAGGTTGTTATGGAGCCCCAAATTCGGTCAGTCTTAATTGAACAAGAGTTACAAAAGTCGTTTCTTGATTACGCCATGTCGGTCATCGTGAGTCGTGCGATTCCCGATGTTCGTGATGGTCTTAAACCGGTGCACCGACGTGTGCTCTATACGATGAACCAATTAGGGTTCCATCATAATAAGCCCTACCACAAGTCTGTTCGCGTGGTTGGTGATGTTTTAGGAAAGTACCACCCCCATGGTGACCAAGCGGTTTACCAGACGATGGTTGGTATGGTTCAAGATTTCTCCAAACGCTATCCATTGCTTGACGGGCAAGGTAACTGGGGTTCGGTCGATGGTGATAATGCAGCTGCTATGCGTTATACCGAAGTTCGTATGCAAAAAATTGCTCAAGAACTTTTGGCCGATCTTGATAAAGAGACCGTTGCCTTTATACCGAACTTTGATGAGTCGACCGTTGAACCTGTCGTCTTACCAAGTAAGTTGCCGCATCTGTTAATTAATGGAACAACCGGTATTGCCGTTGGTATGGCAACTTCTATTCCTCCCCATAATTTAGGGGAAGTTGTTGATGCCTGTTTGGCCTATCTTCATAATAGTGCCATGAGTGATGAGGAGCTTTTTGCCTTAGTGCCTGCGCCTGATTTTCCAACCGGCGGTGTGATTTGTGGTCGTGGTGGCATTGTGAAAGCCTACACAACCGGACGTGGTAATGTTATCGTTCGCGGTGCATTAACGATTGAAGAAACAAAAAAAGGCACCAGCATTATTATTACCGAATTGCCTTATCAGGTAATCAAATCTGATCTTGTTATTAAGATTGCCGATCTTGTTAAAGAAAAAGTTATTGAGGGTATCACCAATATTCGTGATGAGTCTGACCGCGAAGGTATTCGCTTGGTCGTCGAAGTCCGTCGTGGTGAAAATGCCCAAGTGATTGTTAATCAGCTCTATAAGCATACGCCGTTACAAACCTCAATCGGGATGCTCTTTTTAGGTCTTTTAGATAATCGTCCCCTTATCTTTACGTTGCGCCAGCTCATACATGAGTTTTTGGTACACCGCGAGACAGTTATCCATAAACGTTCTGCCTTTGAGCTCAGAAAAGCACAAGCGCGTGCACATATTCTCGATGGTCTCAACATAGCGCTTAATCATATTGATGCGGTTATTACGTTGATTAAAGCTTCTGCTAATGCAGATGATGCTATTGCAGGGCTGCATAAACAATTTTCGCTCAGTGAAGAGCAAGGAAAAGCGATTCTTGAAATGCGCTTGCAGCGTTTAACCGGCCTTGAGCGGGAGAAGATCCAGCAAGAGCTTATTGAGCTTGCAAAGACCATTGAATTTTTGAAATCTATCTTAGAAAATAAAGAAAAGCTCAGAGAAGAGATTGCTAAAGAATTACGAGAAATTAAAGATACCTATGCAGACAAGCGCCGCACGCGCATTGAAGAAGCACTTGATCTGTTCAGCGAAGCAGATTTAATTCCTGATGAAGATGTTGTCGTAACATTAACACGCAAGGGATACATTAAACGTGTTCCATTGGCTGTCTATGGTGTGCAACATCGTGGTGGTAGAGGAAAGATGGGGACGGCAGATCTTGAAGAATCAGATGATGTGATTGAAGATTTGTTTGCAGCAAAAAATCATGATGAATTACTCTTCTTTACCAATTTGGGTCGTATTTATAGTCTGCCTGTGTACGAAATTCCTGAAGGGTCCCGTACGGCTAAAGGGCGCGCGGTGGTGAACCTCTTAGAGTTGAACCCTGGCGAACGTATTGTAAAACTACTCTGTGTCCGTGACTTTGAGGGTAAATATCTTGTGATGGTAACGCTCAATGGTACCATCAAGCGTACGGAAGCATCTGCCTTTGCAAAAATTCGCAGTACCGGAATTCGTGCTCTGACACTTAATGAAGGTGACGCACTCGAATTCTGTGCATTAAGTTCTGGATCTGACTCGATTGTTCTTGCAACAAAGTTTGGTAAGGGTATTCGCTTCCAAGAAACGGAAGTACGCTCAATGGGTCGACAAGCCGCTGGCGTCATTGGAATACGTTTACAAAAAGGTGACTCGGTTGTCGGTATGCAAGTAGTAACTGATGATAAAGATGTACTCTTTGCAACGAGCCGCGGCTATGGTAAACGTGTACAGGTTGTTGATTTCCGTCTTGCTCACCGTGGTGGCCAAGGTGTCCGCACGATTCCAACCGGTGGCCGTAATGGCATGGTTATCGGGCTTGCAGTGGTTGATGAAACCTCGCATGTCTTGCTGATCGATTCTGTTGGCAAAATTATTCGCCTCTCGTCAGAAGAAGTGCGTACGATGGGTCGCCAGGCAAAAGGTGTTCGTCTTATTCGGCTTGAAGAGAAGCAAGAGCTTTCTGCTATTGTTGTTGTTCACGCAGCACCAAGTGAAGAAGAGCTTGCTAAGCCGGTAGCGGCTCCACAGCCACGTGTTGCTCAAGAGTCTGTAGTTGTTGATGAAGTTGAAGATAACGAAGAAGAACAGGATAACGAAGATCAACGTGAGCCTGAGGACCAAGAATAAGATCCTCTTGTAGGTTTTACAAAACGTTTATTATAGGAGAGAGGGGCTAATAAGCTCCTCTCTTTTTAAGACAGTTTTTAGGGCCCACACATAATACGGGTCTCTTTTTGTTTGAAATATTGATAGAATTTTTATTGAGATGGGGTAAAGGGGCGATCAGCCCCTTTATTAAAAAATGTTCTTTTCTGATTAGCCATGCAAAGCATGGCGGGGTGCGCAAAGCGCACTGTTTTGCTGAGAGCGTTAACGTAATCATGGAGATGCAACAAATGACGAACAAAGAAATCTTGCTCCAGGCGGTGCTGATCCCCGGGATAGGCCCTGCCGTTATAGAACAGCTGATTAAAAAACTTTCTAGCGAGCAGCTCGCCACAATCCCAACAATGCGAGTAGCCGATTTACAAGCGTGTGGTATCTCATTGGCAACGGCGCAGCAGCTGGTTAATGGCTTTGCCGACCGACGGTTACTCGATGCAGAGCTTGCCCGCCTTGACCGCTTTTCCATACAATTTATTGATCGTTTTGATGAAACCTATCCAGCACTTTTGCGCCATATTCACTTGCCGCCCCTCGGCCTCTACGTTCGCGGGAACTTACCCGAGCGGTATGACCTCTCATTGGCAGTGGTCGGCGCGCGCAAGGCAAATAGCTACGGGCAGCAGGCGGTTGAGCTCATTGTTGGTGAATTAGTGGCAAAAGGGTGGACCATTGTGAGTGGCGGTGCATTAGGGGCTGATGCCTTTGCCCATCGGGCGACGTTACGAGCTTCGGGGAACCCCGGTTCAGGGACAACGGTTGCCGTGATCGGTTCAGGCCTTTTAGAGCCATACCCTGCAAGCCATAGGGGGCTTTTTGATGAGATCGCCGCTGCAGGTGGCGCTGTTGTCAGCCCGTTCCCCTTAACGATGCAAGCCTTACCGGGTAATTTCCCAGCACGTAATAGAATCATTGCGGGTATGACACGCGGTTGTTGTGTGGTGCAGGCAGCGGAAAAGAGCGGTGCGCTGATTACGGCCTTTGCTGCGCTTGCTGAAGGGCGTGAAGTTGGGGCGATCCCCGGTTCGATCTTTGATCCACTGAGCGCCGGTTGCTTACGCCTGTTGCGTGACGGTGCCGCGCCGATTATGAGTGCTCAGGATATCTATCGTATGCTTGGCCTTGCCGACGAAACAGCTGTTGGAATGGGAACTGCCTCTGCTGGCGCCGGTGCCAGATCCCCAGCCTCACCGCAAGCCTGTGGGCAAACTTCTTTACTTCCCGCTTCTGTTTTACAAAGCATTCCAAGCAGTGCTCCCGCCACAGCGCTTGAGAAGCTGCTGCTCTTCTGCCAAAAGCCGCAATCGTTTGATGCGCTGCTGGCAGAATTGAGAATCTCAGAGACTGAGCTCTATGAAAAATTGTGGGAATTGCAGGTTTCGGGGTATTTGGATGAGGTCGGCGCTGGTAAGTGGCAGTCGACCGGTAAACCGTAGAAAAGAAAAGCGGGCAGGTTGTAACCCGCCCGCTTGGAAAAGTTACGATTTAGAAGTTTAGAGACTGTGTTGTGAGAGCTCAACTTTTCTTTGAGCCTCGATTTTAGCCTTAGCTTCTTTAGCTTGGGCTTCTTCTTTGGCTTTTTTTCTTGCCGCGTCATTCTCAAAAGCGTTTGCAGCATTGATATAAACATCGTTTACTTCTTGGTGGAGCTGTTCGAGACTTTGCTCTTCTTGTTTCTTTTCTTTAGCTTTCTTCTCATCTTGCGCAGCCTTTAACGCCGCTCTGGCTTCTTCAAGCTCTTGTTGCTGTTGGCGTATGATTGCATCTTTGGTGGCCAGGAGCTCAGCTTCTCGTGATCTTGTTGTTTCTTGTTCGTCGGTAGGTTCTTGGACGGTGTAGGAAGGGGTGTTGGAAACGTCTTTGACTTGTACGCAATGTGTTCTCTGAGTGGCTTCTCGTTCTTTGAGCGCAGCTTGGGTGCTTCCACTGTATTTGTACGCTACCAGCGGTTGTGCCTTTGGGCGCGCTAACGCGCGTGCAACCAATGTTGTGGTAGATGAGCTGGTGGCATTGCGACTGGATAAAGCCGTAGTTGATGAGCTATAGAGGTGGGACGCTGGGAGGGAGAGGAAGAAAATGCACATAAAGCGCGATTGGGTAGACATATGAACCTTTCTACATAAAGATTATAAAACAAACTGTTTATGAATCTCACTGTAGAATAAAGTGCATGCACCGTCAATGCTGGACAAGCAGGGCAGGTTGTAACCCGCCCTGCTTACAAATGTAGCTTTCTCAAAAGAGTTTAATAACCTCGTAGTCGTTTAATATCTTCTTTTCGTTGAGCTTCTTCTTTAGCCTTAGCCTCTTTAGCTTGGGCATCTTCTTTGGCTTTTTTTCTTGCCACGTCATTTTCAAAAGCGTTCGCGGCATTAATATAGACATCGTTTACTTCTTGGTAGAGCTGTTCGAGACTTTGCTCTTCTTTTTTCTTTTCTTTAGCTTTCTTCTCATCTTGTGCAGCTTTTAAAGCCGCTCGGGCTTCTTCAAGCTCTTGTTGCTGTTGGCGTATGATAGCCGCTTGGGTAGTCAGGAGATCGGCTTCTCGTGATCTTGTTGTTTCTTGCTCGTCGGTAGGTTCTTGTACGGTGTAGGAATGGGTGTTGGGCACGTCTTCGACTTGTACGCAATGTGTCCTCTGAGTTTCAGCCCGTTCTTTGAGTGCAGCTTGGGTGCTGCCGCTGTATTTATACGTGGCCAACTGTTGATTTGCCTTTGGGCGCGCTAACGCGCGTGCAACCAATGTTGTGGTAGATGAACAGGTGGCATTGCGACTGGATAAAGCCGTGGCTGATGAGCTATAGAGGTGGGACGCTGGGAGGGTGAGGAAGAAGATGTACGCAAAGCGCGATTGGGTAGACATAGGAACCTTTCTACGTAAAGACTATAAAACAAACTGTTTATGTATCTCACTGTAGAAGAAAGTGTATGCACCGTCAATGCTGGAAAATGAAAGAGGGCGAGTTGGAACCCGCCCTCTTTGGTAAAAGTTGTTAGCTTTGGAGAATTTTTACAGCCCAAGAGCTTTTTTCTGAGCAGTTCGCAGAGCGTCCTCTTTAGCCTTAGCTTCTTTAGCTTGTGCTTCTTCTTTGGCTTTTTTTCTTGCCACGTCATTTTCAAAAGCGTTTGCAGCATTGATATAGACATCGTTTACTTCTTGGTAGAGCTGTTCGAGACTTTGCTCTTCTTGTTTCTTTTCTTTAGCTTTCTTCTCATCTTGCGCAGCCTTTAAAGCCGCTCTGGCTTCTTCAAGCTCTTGCTGTTGTTGGCGTATGATAGCTTGGAGCTCTGCTTCTCGTGATCTTTTTGTTTCTTGTTCGTCGGTAGGTTCTTGTACAGTGTAGGCAGGGGCGTTGGAAACATCCTTGACTTGTACGCAATGTGTCCTCTGAGTTGCAGCCCGTTCTTTGAGTGCAGCTTGAGTACTTCCGCTATATTTATACGTGGTCAACTGTTGATTTGCCTTTGGGCGTGCTAACGCGCGTGCAACCAATGTTGTGGTGGATGAGCTGGTGGCATTGCGACTAGATAAAGCCGTAGTAGATGAGCTATAGAGGTTGGACGCTGGGAGGGTGAGGAGGAAGATGTACATAAAGCGCGATTGGGTAGACATAGGAACCTTTTTACGTAAAGACTATAAAACTAACTGTTTATGAATCTCACTGTAGAATAAAGCGCATTCACCGTCAATGCTGGAAAATGAAAGAGGGCGAGTTGGACTCGCCCTCTTTGCAAATGTAGCTTTCTCAAAAGAGTTTAATAACCTCGTAGTCGTTTACGGTCAGCAGCTCTTTGAGCTTCCAGCGCAACTTGAGCATCTTCAGCTTGTTGCTTTTCAAGCGCTTTTACTTGAATGTTTTCAAGCTTTGCTTGCTCAGCTTCTTTGGCTTCTAGTCTGTCTTTTTTAGCAAGCATAGCTTCGAGTGCTTCTTGCGTATCTTTTGTTTGTTTAAAGTCAGCGAACTGTTGCTTAGACAGCTGATGAGCTTGATACCATTTATAGCCCCATTTGTAGCCCTTATAAGCACCAAAAGCAGCAAGAGAAGTTGCGGCAGCGATAGCCGAATACTTAGAAGCTACCTTGTGGTTTGCTATAAAGTTTTGTGCCTTAACAAATCCAGCTTTTGCACCAGATTTAATTCCAGACATTGCTCGTAAGGTTAAAGCTTGTGTTCTTGAACAAAAGCTTTTCCACAAGCTCGGAGCTACCGTAGTGGCAACTGCTGCGCCGTTGAGCGAAAGAGCTGGGATAGAAACCAAAAGTGCTAAAGCAATCTTAGTGATTGACATAGTTTTCATAGATGAAACCTCCATAGATGTAATATACTCACCTGAGGTACCCAATGTACCATCTGTTATATCCCAGCTTACGGGATCTTTTTTGATCGTCAAAAGCCCCCCTCCCCCTCCCTGGTATCCCAGGGTAAAATAGAACTCTTGTACAATAACAGGGGCGATTTGGTTGAGGCAGGGTTCCTAAGGTCAGAGTTCGCAAGAGGTCCAATGGGGGCTATTGTGCATGAGTTGCTCACAAATAGTGTGATTATCTTGGCAGGGAGTGGATTTTGACCGTATTAAAACCTTTCAAATAGAAATATTGCATGAATAGGGGGAGGAATTTGGGTCGAGGGACGCTATTTTTTGCCAAATTTTACTCCTGCTGGTACAATAACCTTATTGTTGTGATCCAATGTGTGAACAATAGAGCGTACAGAATCTGTCTTAATGGAGTTACTATGCCAGTACCAAAGCGTAAAACGTCTAAATCTCGTAGAGATCAGCGCCAGTCGTGTAAATTTATTCGACCTAAGCCTTTTTCCGAATGTAAGCAATGCAATGAGCCCGTCAGTGGCCACCAGGTATGCCTCAATTGTGGCTACTACAAAGGTCGTAAAGTGCTTGCTACTAAAAAAGAACGCGTTATCAAGCGTCAGCAAGCAGTAGCGCAAGCTAAAACAAAAGCAGCACCAGCCGAAGCAGCTCCTGCTGAGTAAGAGGGTCAAGGGACTAAAAATTGAAAGAAAAGCCTCTGCGTGAATACGATAAGAGGCTTTATTTGTTAGTGTAGATCAGATAATTTGTGTATGTTGACAAGGTGCGAAGCGCACTAAAGGAGTAGTTCAATGCAAACATTAGCACAGATCGTTATTCGTGACCGTCGTTTTCAAATGCTCGCCGTCATTATCGGTGCGTTTACCCTCTCAGGCCTTGCTTGGTGGGGATATCATGCATACCGTACATCGCTCAATGAACGAGCACAGTCATCATTAATGCTCCAGGTAGAGCTCTTTGAGAAAACACGGGCATCTAAAGAACCAACAAAACAAGCATGGCTTGATCTTGCAGCATCATGCGAGAGTGAATACAAAAAGCATGCATCGTCAGATTTAGCTCCTTTTTTTAAGACATTCCAGTCACAGGCTTTGTTAGAAGCTGGTGACCGTGACCAAGCGATAGCAACCCTTGCTGTTGCCTATCAAGCTATGGGAAAACAGGCGCCACTTTCCTCACTTTATGCAACCAAACTTGCCCTCATGCGCTTTGATTCTGACAAGACAGAAGAGCATGAACAAGGACGAGCTGAGTTACAAGCACTTGCTGATGATCGTCATAACTCGCATCGCGGCATGGCATGGTATGCCTTGTGGTATGATGCCTGGGTGCGTAACGACCAACGAGCAGCTTTAGCAGCGTATCAACAACTCATGAGCTTTGGGCAACAATCTCCCTACGCTCAGCTTGCTCAGCAAAAAATTGCCTTTCGGGCGTAATATATCTGTATCATGTGTGACGAAGAGTTCCCAGGGTATTGATCTTGTATGGCGGAATTTGCCAAACTCACAATAGAACTATTGAGAGTCTTAAGGTCTAGAGCGACGTTATTTTTACTATGCTCTGGACGTTGTTTGACGAAACTGCAGCTGACGAGGTCGGTGTTACAATAACGAAGGGACGTGTTGCATGGCAAAAGGTATTCTCTTTCCTGGCTATGGAAGTCAGTTTGTTGGCATGGGTAAAGACCTATATGATTTTCAACGACTGATGCAGGAACATTTTGAAGAAGCTGCTATTTGTTTAAATACGAATTTTGTAAAACTCTGTTTTGCTTCCTCTGATGCTGAGCTTTCACGTATTACCAATGCGTTTCCTTCACTCTTTCTTGTTGGGGCTTCATGCTCAGATTTACTCAAGCAAAAAGGGATTACCTTTGAAGCGGTAGCAGCTGTTGATATTGTTAGCTTTTACGGAGCCTCTTTTGCCGCAGGGAGTGTCAATCTTCCTGATGGTCTCTATATTTTAAATAAAATTTCTTCTCTGTATGTTGAATTGCTTGATCAGGGTAGTATCACCAGTTTATTGATAGGTAAAGTTCCACAACGTAAGCTGATACAATGGTGCAAAGATGTTTCAACAGAAGAGCATCAGGTCAAGCTTGCGCAAATTCGTCCTGAAGGTATGGTCGTAACGGGCCATACACAAGCCGTACGTGCGCTTGAAAAAGAGATTCGTCAGCAAGAAAAGTTTAGTTGTATAGACTATGATAGTGGAGCAGGCTTATATGTCCCGCTTTTTGAACCACAAGTTGCTATCATGAACAGCTATTTAGAAAAAATCGATTTTAAAGATCCGCAAGTGCCGGTGCTCAATCCATTAACGGGAAAATGGATGACGCTTGGGAAAGAGTTACGTGCGCTTGCCGGTAAGATTATGTCGGCACCATTACGTGTTGATAAAGTACTTACAGAATGCGCAAAATGGGAGAACGCACTTTTGGCAGTGCCCGCCGTTAAGTTAAAGGCCTATCTCCAAGGACATCTGCCAACATTACCTGTTACAACGATTGAAACAACGGCAGAGTTGGATCTATTGGCACCTCCAGTGCCCGTGGCATCTTCAGTACCTGAGGTACCTCAAGTGCCTGAAGTTACTCCTGAAGCTTCTGCAACAGAAACAACGACGGAGCTTTCGGGAACTGAAACTTCTGAACCAAAAGCTGAATCGCAAGAATCAGAGCCATCTGAGTCATCAACAAATTCGAAAAAAACAGAGGAATAACCATGTCAGCGGAAACCTCATCATCGTATGAAAAAAAAGTTGTCACGATTATCGCCGAACAGTTGCATCTTGATGCTGCTACGGTTACCCCTACTTCAACATTAGAAAGTTTGGGTGCTGATTCATTAGATCGCGTTGAATTGGTCATGAAACTTGAAGAAGAGTTTGGTATCGAAATTCATGATGAAGACGCTGATAAGCTTGTGTCAGTCGCAGATTTACTTGCCTATATTCAGGAACGGCAAAAATAAAGAGCATCTACGAAACTCTATATTTTTTATCTGATTAAAAAGCGAGAGGGGTTAACAGCCCCTCTCGTAAAACTTTTACTGCTTTTAATTAGAATGCAAAGCCAAGCTTAGCCCACATACCCCATTGGCGCAGGGTGCTGAACTCATGCCCGCCCTCAGCTTCAATGCCAAAACTAAGGTATGGTTCATGAACACAATCTTGCCAGAAGTAGTCGCAGGTGAAAAAGCCTTTATGACTGACCTGTCGCGGTGCAAGTCCCGAGCATCGATTCAGATCATCAACACTGACTTCAAGTGCAGGAGCAGAACTTTGCGCTACAATGAGTTCTCCCGTAGAATCACCGATAGCAAGTTGATTAGCTGCTTTGAGCGGAACGCCATTAAGAGCATTTAACCAATCAACACCAATAGTAGTTGCTGTTTGTTCTTCAGTGCCATTATCAATAAATGGATTACCCGGTTCGCCCGTATCAAACATGGTGCTTTCACTTGCCGTGCTATTAAGTAACTGCGTGTTTGGCGCACTGCTGATAGTGTCACTGACATCGAAAGTATAATCAAAAAAGTGCGTTCCCAAGGCTCCTTTAAAGCCGTAGTGCGTGTGTTCAGCAATAGCTTTGCACGGACTTTCTGTTGGGAATCCGTTCATCTGTTCTTCCGCTTGACCATACACGTTATAGCCTATGCCAAGGTGCAAGCCGTTGCAGCGATAGACAAACGTGAGCGTAGCATCGCCTTTAACACGTGTTTTAATGGTAACGTTGCGTGTTGCAAAGTCGATAGCATTAATGAGATGGCCCGCATAGGCAAAATCAGCAGCTTCGCGTGTTGTTGTTTCCGTAAGTTCCTTGAGCAACATATAGCGGCTCATACAGCCCTTTTCTGCAAAATCAAATGAACGTACTTGTTGATTAGAAAAAAGTGCCAATGCAGAGCCCTCAAGCTTTGCTCCAAGTGATTGACTGTATCCATTATTCCACAGTTCGTACCATGTTGTGATACCACCACCAAATTGGTGATGATGTCCGGTGCCAATAATTGGTTTGAAGATTGTTTGCGCATAGTGGGTATCGATTTTGGTTCCTGTTGGTGGGCTATACTGAATAAAGAGAGTTGCCAGGCTGTGTTCATCTTGCCACAATTTACTGCCAAGTATCAGATCGACACCAGCAAGCTTGGTACTTTTCTGTTCGCATTGCGAAAATCTTCCAAAGTGCCACGCTGTTTGCATGTTGCCAAAAAGAAAGGTTCCTGAAAGTGCCTCTTCAATTGACGAAGCTGTTGCTGCTCGGTCTGCTCCCATATACCCTGCAGGAAAAGGGGCGAGTGATGGTGTTGTGCTTGTCACCGTTGAAGCGCATTCAAACAAGCGTCGTTTTTGTTGTGAAACGGTCAAATTAATTTGTCCATACATGCAGGGTGCAAGGCATTCTAAATTAAAATATTCTTGGAAATGGAGATTGATGTTTTGAATGTCAGGATGTGGCGTGATGCTCCCATCATAAAAAGGAGAAAGTCCAAAGTTGTCAGCGATTAAGGCGCGTGGATCACGGTTTGCAACTTGGCTTCCTTGAAAGTGTAACGTGCGTGTACCAAAGAGACTGTGTGCAATCGCGCATTCATCAAATGAATGTTGGTAGGCAACACCAATGTTTAATTGTGTGTAAAAATTTTCAAGATTATAAAAAGCAAAAACGGGTGTTGCAAAGTAGGCGCCATTGTCATGCGCTGACCGTGGCAAATAGATTGAGTGGCAGGGTTTATTGGTCGCCATAGAGAACGTGCTCTTTGCACCTGAGTCGCATGAAAACGAACAGTCACGTGCAGCACTATCTGCTGCAACAAATAGACTAACAACTATGAGAATATTTTTTTTACTGTTGGCGTGCAACATTCCAAACTCCTTATCGATAGCGATCTTTCAAGCTTTTTTTCTTGATGTACAATGCGCGTGATGTTCATAGAACTGTAAGTTTAGCATAGATCTGCATTGGTCGTCACCGTTCCATCGTTACTGTAATGAAAAAGCGCGAGTCTCGGCAAGAGTTTGTGCGGGAAGAATAATGTGAAAGTCATCAATGGCCTACGCGGGACGCTCCGGCGAACGAGTGGGGGCTGCGCCCCTCAACCCGCTGCGCTTACGCGAAAATCATTTTGTTCGAATAAAAAGCGCGAGTCTCAGCAAGAGTTTACGAAAAAGAACAAGGCCCGGTTTTTAAACCGAGCCTTGTTTGTGCTAGCTTTGTTTGCAAGGTGCTTAAGATCTTAGAACGAGATTCCGCCCTTGATCCATACGCCCCATTGCTTGAGAGTTTCATGGGATCCGCCTTCTACTTCAGCGCCGAGGCCGAGGTATGGGGTCCAATCACAATCTGTCCAGGTGTAGTTCATTGTTGCAAAGCCTTTGCTGCTGATTTGTTTTGGAGATTCAGCTGATTTCTTATCGAGATCGGCTGAAGTTACTTCAACAGCAGGAATTGAGTTGTAAGCAGGTGGGATGATTGCAGCGTTGACTACATTGGCATCGGTGAGTGAAGCAGCTAATGCATCAGCTTCAATTCCGAGACCTGTTGAAAGAACTGAAGATGTCCAATCAACAGCAACAAATCCAGTTGCAATAGGATCTGCTACAACAACGGTGCGGTTGTCTGGAGTTCCACATGGGTTTGTTCCAGAAATTGCAGCGTTGCTTGATGTTGCATTTGTTGATTCAGAACCAGCAGCAACGTAAACGTTAGCACCTGTTCTTGTGTAGTCGAAGTAGCTTACGCCATTGCAACCTTTTTTGCCGTAGTGTTTGTCGGCAAATGTGTTATTGCATGGGAACTTGTCAAGGTTGCAGCCAATCTTCTCATGGCTTTGGCCATAGAAGTTGTAGCCGAGACCGAAGTCAAAGCATCCACGTTTGTACACAAAGCGAAGTGTTGCATCACCTTTTACAGGGATCTTTACATCAACGCAACGGGTTGTCCAGTTGATAGCATTGATCAAGTTTTCACCGTAAGCGAACCCGATTGTTGATGTTGTTGGTACGAGTTCTTTCAAGAGCATATAGCGGCTCATGCAGCCTGAGTTCTTGAAGTCGAATGAACGATCTTGATGATTCTTCAATGCAGTTGTGATGTTACCATCAAGGTATGCAGTGATTGAGTCATCGCAGTTGCCATCCCATAACTTCCAATGTCCTTGGATCCCGCCACCAACTTCATGGTGTTTGCCGTTACCGACAACAGGTGAGAAGACATTTTTAGCACATGGTTTGTTGCCCGTTGGAGCTACATACATGAAGTATGCGCCAAAGTGGCTGCAATCGTTTCTCCAGAAATCGTATCCGAGAATTACATCTACACCAGCGACTTTATTTTCTGTCATATCACAGAATTTAAATCTGCCGTAGTTCCATGCTGTTTTCATGTCGCCGAATGTGAAGTCGCCACCCAATGCTGTTTTAATATCAGTGGTTGGAGCTACTGTTAAATCAGCCATGTATCCGTATGGGAATACTTGTGTATCCGTTGTTACGGTTGATACACAGTTGCTGTTGCAAGAACGTAATTCACGTTTTTGATGCGTGAAGGTGAAGTTTACTTGTCCGTACAAGCCTTCAAGCCAGCAGTCCATTCCAAGGTAGCTTTGGAAGTGGAGGTTTACGTTTTCGATGCGAGGTTTGAGCGACAATGATGAATCAGTGAATGGGCTCAAGCCAAAATAGTCTGCAAGCAATGCGCTCGAATTACGATCGGTAATTTGGGAGCCTTGGAATTGCAGAGTTTCTGTTCCGAACAATGCTTTTGCAATGTCCTTGTCTTTAAATGAACGTTGATATTCTACGCCCAATTCCATTCCTGCGTACCAGGTGTCCATATCAGCTTTGTGAGCGAATGGAAGGAAAAAATATGCTGTGTTTGAGTTTGTTGAACGTGGAATATAAACTGAATGACATTTGCTACAGCTTGTTGTTGAGCTGTTGCAATCTGTGCTGCAATTGTTACTGCAATCACTGCTGCAATTATTGCTGCTGCAGTCAGAGTTGCATGAATCTGCCATCATGCTTGCGGCACTTGTAAGTAATGTAATAGCTAAGAACGAACGTACGAGTTGTTTCATGACGTACTCCTTGTTGGTTTAACCTACTTTTTGGTTGCGAATGCACGGTGTAAACCTCATGCGGTAAAAGACGTTACCGCGCGTCGTTTGAATGATTCTTTTTTGTTTCCCTCCTTTCTTTGTTTGATAAACTTCTTTTGATTGACACGTAATTCTGACGTTTTCAAAGTATACTCTAGTGAAAAGCAACAGAGATTGCAACAATTTTGTAAGCGACTTTATGAGTTACTCTGTTGATCAGAAGACCTCAACGCGTGAAAAGCATTGATTTTTATAGTGAAAAACATCTTCTGGCAGGTTAACATCTTATATACAACATTCTTGTAACAGAGAGAGGCTCGGCACACAGACCGAGCCTCTACTTATAAAACTATCTAGCAGACATGGTTAGAATGAAATTCCACCCTTGAACCATACGCCCCATTGTTTAAGATCACAATGATTCGATCCGCCTTCTACTTCAGCGCCAAAGCCGAGGTATGGTACCCAATCACAATCTCTCCATGTGTAGTTGACTGTTACAAAACCTTTGTGGATCAATTGTCGTGGTGCACGTCCTGCATTGACATCAAGATCAGCTGTTGTCAATACAACCGCTGGAGCAGATGTTGATGTTGCAGTTATTGTCGCGGCGGCTGTGCCATTAGCAATACTGTCAGCACCGACACCTAATTTAAAGAAGTTGACCCAATCAGCGCCGATTACGGTTGCAGAACTAAAAAGAACAGCTGCATCTACCGTTCCGCACGATGTAATAGTGGCATCACTTTCGGTTGCATTAAGAGGTTGGGTAAAAATAGCACCGTGTCCAGTGATTAATCCACCAGCAACATCATAGTCGAAGTAATCAACGCCCGCGCAGCCTTTTTTGCCGTAGAACTTGCCTTCAGTCAATGCATCGCAAGGGTTAGAGAAGCAGCGAACTTTTTCTCTGTCTTGTCCATAGATGTTATAACCGAGCCCGAGGTCGAATCCACCCGTTTGGTAGATAAAGCGTAATGTTGCATCGCCTTTAACAGGTACTTTGACTTTTACTTGTCGTGTTGCAAAGTTGATACCGTTGATCAATTGACCATCATAGCGATAACCACTAGCAGCAGTTCCGGTTGATGTTAATTCTTTTAAGAGCATGTATCTGCTCATGCAGCCTGCATCTTTAAAATCAAATGAACGTACTTGGCAATTTTCCAACATCGTGGTTATGTTACCATCAAGGTAGACGAGAATTGCATTATTGCATTCGCCTTCCCACAGCTTGTAGTGAGCCGTGATGCCGCCACCAAGTTCATGATGTTTTCCGTTACCAATAACTGGTGAGAAGAAATAATCAGCACATGGCTTGTTGCCGGTTGGTGCGGTGTATTGGAAGAATGCACCAAAGTGGCCACATTCTTGTCTCCAGAAATCATAGCCGAGAATGACGTCTACGCCAGCGATTTCATTTTTTGTCATTTCGCTGAAATCGAACTTGCCAAATTTCCATTCTGTTTGCATGTCGCCAAATGTTTTTCCAATTAATGCTTCTTTAATTGTTGTAAATGGAGCGACAACGCCTGCTGCCATGTAGCCAGCTGGGAATGGAACATTGTTTGATGTTGATGTGACCGTTGTGTCTGAACATTTGTTGCAGTTGTCATCATCCATCAATTCACGTTTTTGGTGGGTGTACGTGAAGTTTACTTGACCGTAAAGGCCTTCTAGCATGCTGTCAAAGCCGAGATAGCTTTGAAAGTGTACGTTGATGTTTTCAATGCGTGGAGAAAACTTGATGCTTCCACTAAATACTGGTGAAAGACCGAAGTTGTCTGCTATCAGCGCATTTTCGCTGCGGTTTGCAAGTTGTGAACCTTGGAATAATAAGGTGTTTGATCCAAACAAGCATTTCGCAATATCTTTGTCATTGAATGAACGTTGATATGCTACGCCAAGTTCAAATCCACCATTCCAATCACAAGAAGCATCTTTGTGAGCAAATGGAAGGAAGTTGTACGCAGTGTTTGAATTTGTTGAACGTGGTATAAAAATTGAGTGGCAGTTGCAGCCTGAGTGCTTCGTGTTGTTGCTCAGTTGTGAGTTGCAGCAATCTGCTTGCACAAGCGTGGCGCTTGCAAGTAATACAAAACTTAAAAATGAACGCATGAATAGTTTCATGTACGTACTCCTTTGCTAAACAGTGAATTTTTGATTAACAAGAACGTTACTAGTCTCAGCCTTTTGTAGCCTCCTCTCGTGTGTATCATGAGAGCTTTTTTTATCATCATTACAAGGCTGTATTCTAGTGCAACGTTCTAAAGAATGCAACCCTTATGCACGAAAAAATGGAATCATCGCTTCTCTTCGTGCTATGCTGAACCTCAAGATATGATGATAACGTTGAGAAAATAATGTATAAAAAGAGGAACTGTGTGATGATCGATATTTTTTCCGTGTATGCAGCAGTGCAAATTGTGCTTGAATCGCTTCCCATCAGCAGTTCGGGCCATCTTGCATTAGTAAGCTGTTGGTGCGCAGAGCATGGCTGTGCTGTTGAACTTTCTCGCCCGTTTGAATATCTTTTGCACGGTCCAACGCTTATCATGCTTGCTGCTTATAGTGCACGCTTGTGGCTGCCACTCGTGCAAAACTGTTGGCAACGACGTGCGTTAATTAAAAACATGATTGTCTATGTTGTGTGCGCTGATAGCATTACAACGGTTGTCTATGCGTGTGTACAAATGTTTGTTGCGCCGCAGATGCCATTATGGTTTGGCTTTTGTGTAACGGGTGTTTTGTTGCTATCGCTGCGTTGGTGCAGAACGACGACGTATAAACCGGCAACATTGCGCACGATCTGTTTGCTCGGCGTTGTGCAGGGTCTCGCCGGGTTGCCTGGTGTGTCGCGCTTTGGCTCAACCTACGTCGCGGGGCGATGGTTACAACTTACGCCACGTAAATCATTATTCGTTTCAATTATGTTGCAGTGGCCATTAATGTTCGGCGGCTTTTTAGTTGGACTGCTTGGCGCGCATACTGATCCGTACACCGCGTGGTTTGCCGATGTACACAATATTCTTTTAATGAGTGTGTGCGCAGTGGTAGCCTATTTCGTTTTGTGGTTGGTGCAATGGTTGCTTGAGCGCGAGCGCTTATGGCTGCTTGGCGCCTATCTGATAATTCCCGCGTTACTTGCTTTTGTTTGGTGCTAGCTCAGAGTATTGCAAGAATGGCCCACTCTTTTTTACACTCAAGATGAACAGTTGTAAAAAAAAATAAAGGAGAAAGCGATGGGTGTCTTACAAGCTCGTTTTTGGGCGTTGATCTATGGCGGTAGTGCCTGTGCAGCAACGGTTGCATTTTGTACGTATAACCCGAATGATGCGTCGTTGTTTTTTGTGCAGTATCCTGAGCAGGCGGTTACGAATCTGTTGGGTAGCTTTGGTGCTTCGGGCGTTGCGCTTACGCTCTATCTTCTGGGCAGTTCGGCACTGATCTTAATTCCCCTGTTAGCATTAAACGCAGTGCGTTTGTGGAGCGACGCTGGGCGTCGTTGGGCACGTGGACGTCTGGTGGCGTCTGTTGGGCTTATGCTTTGTATCTCACTCATCCAAAACCGCTACCATGTTACGCTGTTTTCAGGTGAGTCTGCTGGTGGCATTGTTGGTAGGTTTGGGATGCAGGGACTTGCCCGTCTTTTTGATCCGTGGGTTATTTCTATAATTCTCTTTTGTTTGTTGGTCAGTTGTGTGTTACTGCTCAGTGGCTTTGCATGGGTACGTCCTGTGGTGCGTGTCTGTACGGTGCAACGCGCGGCACAATTTTTTGCTCTCGCCGGTCGAGCATGCGCTGCGCTCTGGCGTGGCATAACGGTACCATTTACGGCAGCGTATGCGTTTATGAAACAATATATTGTGGGGCAAGATCCAACTCCCGTAGACGCAGCTACTGCTTTTGAACAGGCTGTTTATGATACGCTCTTTTGGAAAAAGCTTGGCGCGCAAGAGCAGGCGGCAACAGACCCGCGCACGGTGCAGGCGACGCACGATGAACATATTGGTGTTCCCGTAGCCTGTGCGGTAAGCACGGCAAGTTCCTATACGCTTCCTGATGTACGCGTATTGTTGCACACGTCAGACAAACAGTCACTGGCAGAGGGCGCTGTTGATCAGAAGGCAATGCGAGTGCAAGCGGCAATTCTTGAAGAAAAGTTAAGCAAATTCGGTATTCGGGGAAAAGTAACCGCCTGCAAAAGTGGTCCGGTTGTTGCACTCTTTGAATACCAGCCGGATATTGATACGCCGATTAATAAGATTGTTGCTCGTGAAGATGACCTTGCGTTAGCCCTGCAGGCAGTAAGCTTGCGCATTATGGCGCCAATTCCGGGGAAATCGGTAGTAGGCTTTGAAGTTTCCCATGCAAAACGTTCGATGGTTCTCTTTGCTGACTCTGTACGTGATGATGCTTTTACCCATTGTAAAGGTGCATTGCCCTTAGTGCTTGGGCAAACAACGGGTGGTGAAGAAGTAGTGATCGATCTTGCGAGTTTGCCCCATTTGTTGGTAGCAGGTTCAACAGGATCGGGAAAATCGGTTGCACTCCATACCATTATTATGAGTATGCTCTGCCGGACAAGCCCGGATGATCTCCGCTGTATCTTGGTTGATCCGAAGCGGTTAGAATTTTCTGCCTATACTGATATACCCCATTTGCTCTTTCCTATTGTAACTGACCCCAAACGGGTCCTTGAAGTATTAAGTTGGGCTGTTGCGACGATGGAAGAACGGTACACGCTTATGGCGCGTGCCGGTGTCCGTAATATTTATGAGTACCGTGACAAATATGCACACGCCCCCAAGGGTCCTGTAGCAAATCCGGTAGAGCAACCGGCTCTGGAGCCGATGCCCTTTATCGTTATTATGATTGATGAGCTTGCGGATCTTATGATGGTAGCAGGCAAAGATGTTGAAGAGCGTATTGTTCGCTTGGCGCAGATGGCGCGCGCGGCTGGTATTCATCTTATCCTGGCAACTCAGCGTCCATCGGTCGACGTTATTACCGGTGTTATTAAGGTAAACTTCCCGGCGCGGATGGCCTTTAAGGTTATTTCAAAAATTGACTCCCGTACGATTTTGGATACTTCAGGTGCTGAAAAACTGTTGGGTAAGGGTGACATGCTCTTTCTTGATGCACAAGGTCGCCTGACCCGGGTGCATGGCGCCTATGTTACCAATGAAGAGATCGCGGCGGTTGTGCAACATTGCAAACAGCAGCGAGCTCCTGCCTATGAACTGTTACCTGACACGATGGATGATGAAGCGACGTTGACTGGGGATGATGCCGTTTTATTTAAAGATGTCGTCGCCTTTGTTTCGTCGGTTGATGAGGTTTCGATCTCCCTTATTCAGAGAAAATTCCGTATTGGCTATAATCGCTCTGCCCGCATGATTGATCTTTTGGAGGCGCAAGGTATTGTGCTGCCGGCCATGGGAGGCAAAATGCGCAAAGTGCTCCGTTCTTGACTTTTTCATAAAATGACGCAAGCTTGAATCAACGTAATTACTAAGGGTTTTTTGGGCTTTTTAGGGTCGACAAATGGAGTATGAGAGCAATGGTTTTTAATGAAGCATTTATTCAATCGATTATTCCCCAGGTACGCTTTCGTGGGCAGCCTTTGCCTGCGGACGTAACGTGGGCGCTTGATTCGCGGGCGGCGGCAGAACAGTCTGTTTTTGTTGCGTTGCGCGGGGCGCAGACTGATGGGCATAATTTTGTTGCCGAGGCGTTGCGCGCCGGGGCCTGTGGTTGCCTGGTCAGTCTTGAGAAAGAAGAGGAATTGTCTGCGCTGATGCAGCAGTATGAGACAACAAAAACTTTTATTCTGGTACCGTTACCCGAGCAAGCGCTGTATGAACTTGCGGCGGCCTGGCGTCAGCTGTTTTCCTATCCAGTTGTTGGTATTACCGGTTCTGTGGGAAAGACGACGACCAAGGCGATGCTTGCCAATGTGCTACGAGCACAAGGGCGTCCGTTTTTGGCCTCTGAGGGAAATCAGAATACGCTTTTAGGTGCATCAATAAATATTTTGCGCATGAAACCAGAGCATACGGTGGCTGTCTTTGAAATGGGCATTAGCCGCCGCGGAGAAATGGCTCGTCTTGCTCAGTTGGTACGCCCTACTATTGGGGTAATTACCGCATTGGGCCATTGTCATATGGAAGGGTTAGGTTCTCTTGCTGATATTGCAGCAGAAAAACGGGATGTTTTTTCGGCGTTTACTCCTGATTGCATTGGAATTATTGATGGAGACCAGCCATTACTTGCTACTGTTTCGTATGCTCAGCCGATAATCCGTTTTGGTAAAAAGATGAGTAATCAGATTCAAGCACGTAAAATTGAGTTGCACACCGGTGTTGCATCATTTCAGCTTAAAATATATCAAGAGCGCTATCCTCTTATCTTGCAAACAGAGCATCTTGCGCGCATCTATAATGCACTGACGGCGGCAGCGGTTTCGCATGTCCTTGGCGTTGAACCTTCAGTTATGTGTCAGGGGTTACAAGAGCCTGTTGCCGTGTCGGGAAGATTTAAAAAATATGAAATAGCTTCAAGCGGCTCTGTTGTGATTGATGACAGTTATAATGCCAACCCTGAAAGCATGAAGGCGGCATTGCTCGCTTTTGAGAAAGTTGAAGCACCGGGGAAGAAAATAGCAGTTTTAGGCGATATGCTTGAGCTTGGGGTTAACGCTCCTTTTTGGCACCGCCAGCTTGGTCGCTTTTTGCGCAAAGTTCCTTCGGTACAAGAGGTTGTTTTTGTGGGTGAACAGGTTAAGTGGGCTCAAAAACTTGTCCCGCTTCATATGATGAGCCACCATGTTGCTTCGTGGGAAGAGGCTGCGCAGCTTCTCAAAGACCGGGTAGCGCATGACAAAACGATTGTGCTTGTCAAAGGTTCACTGGGGATGCGCTTACGTAATCTTGTGCATGTATTAACAGGGCAAAAGTAATGCAACCGTACCATATACCAGTATTAGTTTCCCAAGTTTTGGAGTATCTGATTCCTGCCCCCCAGGCAGACTCGTCTCGCGGAGACACGTCTCGAGTTTATGTCGATGCGACATTCGGCGGGGGTGGGCATACCCAAGCGATTTTAGAGGCTGATCCACAGGCTTCGGTGATTGCCTTTGATTGGGATGCGGACGCGCTTGAACTCAATAAGCAACGGCTCGAAGAGCTTTTCCCGGGGAGAATCCAGTTTGTCTGGGGTAATTTTGCCCAACTGGAACATCACCTTAAAAAATTACGGGTAACAGAAGTTGACGGTATTTTAGCCGATTTTGGAACCTCCCAATATCAGATTAAAGCGCAGGAAGGCTTTTCTTTTATGGTTAACTCTCCGCTTGATATGCGGATGTCCCCGGGCCATTACCGGGTCACCGCTGCGGGGCTCCTCAACAGTTTGAGTGAAAAAGAGTTAACAGAATTGTTGTGGGAGTATGGCCAAGAACGCCATGCGCGGGAAATTGCCCGTGCTATTGTTTTTACGCGTCGGCGTAAGCCATTGCGCATGACGAGCGATCTTGTTGACGTTGTGCTCTCGGTGGTTCCTCGGACTAAACCGGGTATTCATCCAGCAACACAGACCTTTCAGGCGCTGCGTATCGTAGTAAATCATGAACTTGAAAATATTCGTTCTTTTCTTACGCAAGCGATTCGAGTATTGCGCCATGATGGCCACTTAGTCTGTATCAGTTTTCATTCACTGGAAGACCGTTTGGTCAAACAGTTTTTTCAGGACCATAAAACCGAACTGACCAATTTGACTAAGCATGTTGTAATAGCAAGTGATACTGAAAGATCAGCCAATTCTTCCTCACGATCGGCAAAGCTTCGTGCTGCAGCGAGAAATTGATTGACAAAGGGCTTTTGGCATCATAAACTTATGCCAAGAGTAGTTAAAAAATCCTTGTAGATAAAGGCTTAGACGATGAAAATTACTGAAATTAAAGTGTATCCAGCTAAAGAGGGTGGACGACTGAAAGCGTATGCAACAATCGTCTTTGAAAACGTATTTATTGTACGAGACCTCAAAATTATTGAAGGAGAAAAAGGGTTTTTTGTTTCGATGCCTTCCCGTCGTAGAAAAGATGGGACTTTCCGAGACATTGTACACCCATTAAACTCGGAAACGCGCAAGCAGATTGAAGAGTTAATTATTACCGAATATGGTAAGGCTGCTGAAACACAAAGTTTCGCTACTGCAGAAATTGAATAACATCTCGTATTGATTGGGGCGTAGCCAAGTGGTAAGGCATCGGCCTTTGGAGCCGACATTCGGAGGTTCGAACCCTCCCGCCCCAGCCACCTGCCGAGGCTCCCGGCGATTTGGGCCAAAAAATAGCGCCACTACCGATTTGGTAGTGGCTTTTTTATGGAGTTTTTCATGAAAAACCATCTTCTCTATCTTGCATCAAAATCAGCGTCGCGCCGTATGTTATTGGAGCAAGCGCGTATCCCTTTTGCATTGCTTGAGCAGTCAGCTGACGAAACGCAGTGCGACTGGAATCAGGATCTTGAAACGGTTGTTCGTTCGATTGCTCAGCACAAAATGGAGCATGTAATTATGCCTGCAGGTGAAGAGGGGCAGATTGCGTTTGTTATCACGGCCGATACGCTCAATACCGATGCCCATGGGTCGATCTTTGGCAAACCAACCGATATTGCAGACGCCAAGCGTATGATTCGGGCACAGGCCGGTTTTGCCCAGATTGCAACGGGATTTTGTATTCGGAAAAGTCAGTTGAGCGCTGGGAGTTGGCATGAGCTGGAGCGTCGTGAAGGCTGCGTGGTTGCAAGTTGCGTGCTTGAAGTGTCGGAGCCATGGCTTGAACGTTTTCTTGCCGCTGAACCGAACCTGGTAAGCTTCGCTGGTGCACTTGCCGTTGACGGGTATGCGAGTCAGTTTGTGAAATCGATTAATGGTTCCTATACAGCTATTTTAGGTCTCCCTCTGTATGAGGTACGCGAGGCGCTTGAAGAATTAGATTTCTTTGAGCTTTCTTAGCTCGCGCTCAGGGCTCGCGCAGAGAATAAAAGGGCAGGAGTTTTCCTTCCGCCCTTCGTACGTGTTTCGTGCGAATCTGTTCGTTTAGAAGCGATGACCTTGCTTCTTTGCTAAAAAATTGATTCGTTCTTGGAGGAGGCTAACAATTTCTTGGTTTCCCTTTTTACGAGCCCATGCAATGATAGAATCCCCATATGGAGAATTTGCATTTACAGAAGCATTCTGGCTAATCGCATTTTTTACGCCCTGAACATCGCCGTTGTCGATTGCGTATCTAAGATCAACGGTCGGATCGGCCTGCACCAGCGCCGGTATCAGCAATGCTATGCTCAGTAGTACACCTAATAGTTTTTTCATAATACTTCCCCCCTTTTTTTTAATTTTGGGTTAGACCCTATGTCCCCCTTAATTTTAGTATAAGGGCGGGAGTGTGAGGGATGCAAGGGATGCTGAGCTGGACAGGTCTCGGGCACAAGAAGCTTTTTGTTACTCTACAATCTTATTTTCTTGAGTCAGCTTATGGTGTTTGGTGCCAACATAGAGCGCTGCAACAATCCATATGCCGATAAAGCCAAAACTGAGTAATGATCCGTAGAGCATGAGGCTACTGAGGTCATGCTTATATAAGTTATTAAGGCTTCCGCTGGCAGATTTTGCAAAACGGCCTCCAAACATATCAATCCAGCCCTTAGATTTGAACTTAGCATCTTTGCTCGTTGGAATATAGAGAATTTCTTTGAGCGGTTGCTGGAAGGCTAAGCTGAGCCCACGCAAGACCATGAGCGCTGCAAAGATCGCCCATGCGATGGCAAGGGTTGTTTGCGACCATAAAAATGAGAAACTCAGAAGAAGTACTAAGACAAGTGCAAACATAATGGGGTAGATAAGCAGTGATCTCCGCAGTCCAAATGAACGCAACGCGTAGGTGATTCCAAACACAACGAGCAGAAGTGATACGACGTTGGTACAGACGCCGAAAAGGCTCTGAAACCAACAGAATGTTGCTTCGCTTCCATAGCTTGGGCATGTTGCTGCAAGCCGATGCATTTGATACTCAAGAATTTCGGTGGTGATACTGTCGATCGTGGTGATAGCAAAGATGCCCAAAAGATAGGGGCGAGAGAGCAAGAGGGTGATTCCAGAAAAGAACCCTTCAAAAAAGCCTTCTTTTCGATTTTCGGTTGCGGCCGCTCGTTCGTTTCCAACAAGCTCTTGTGCAGGAATCGTTTTCATAAAATGACGGACCATAATCATAATGCCAAACGTACCCAAAGCGGCTATGCCGACCATTGGCCATAAAGTTCCCCATGAGCTTCCGCATAGGAGGAAAATCGAGCCTAAGAGCGCGCCGGTTTGTGCAAATGCCATAACAAGAGGGAACCCTCGTTTGGCCGTTTCTGAATCGGTAATACTGTTGGTAAACGACCAGAAGAGTGCAAAAATGAGTGAGCCAAAACTTTCTACAGCAAAATAGACAACCCATCCGGTTGCCGCGAGCACCTCTTTTCCAAGGGCCTCTATGCCATACCATTCTCGTATAAGCAGCGCACCGGCGATACCTAAGAAGATAAAGCCGTAAAAGGTACAAATAATATAAAAAAGCTGGTGCTTTTTAACGAGGTCAATTAACTTCGAGTAGAGTAATACGGCGACCAAAACAACAATGGGCGACCAGAACTTTGCTATTGGTTGAAAGAGGGCACCTTGTTGGTCAACCCAGCCAAAAGCTTCAGGAAAGGCGACTTTAAAGAAAATCGTTTGTTTGAGTAATTTTAAAAGCCAGTAGGTTGCAAGCAGAACAAAGGCGATGCCGCCAATCAGTGAGAATTTTCTGATCTCATGTGGGCTGAGGTCAGGAAAGAAATAATGAATGATGCGTTTCAGCATTTGTTTCAACATAGAGGAATAAAACCTCGGGTTTTAGGGGATTGGGGGCTTGATAGGCTCTTAGTATCGCAGAGAGTCCTGTTGTTGTCAAAGTTACTAGTAGAAATAGTGCTCGCTTTGTGTTGGCACCAATAATCCTATTACTTGACGTTTTTCCACAATATTCTTTATGCTGAATTACAGTGGGGGACGATGAGATGAATCTCGTTTTTTACATATGGGGTTATAATGCGTTTAACGTATGTAGGATTACTATTTGTGGTATGTGGCATAGTGAGCCGTACAGCTCTAGCTTCGCAAGCAAAAACTGAAACTTTAGAAATTTCCAACGAAGAGCGCCTTGCCCGTAAAAGGCTGGACAACGCCTTTGCGCTTTTGAATGGAACAACGCAAGAGCAAAAATATGCTGTAGCAATGCTTGAGCAAGAGACCGGTGACCGTTTTGTAGGAGATGCAGCACTTAACGATCTTGGTTGGTACTACGGAAATATAAAGGGTGATTGGAAGAAGGCTGTTCCCTACTATGAAAAGGCTGCCAAGCATGGAAAATTGGAAGCTTTGCTTAATGTAGCCGATTGCTATAAAAGAGGTCTTGGAGTTAAAAAAGATGCAAAACGCGCGGCTATTTACAGGGAAGAGGCAGAGGCGGTGTATGCGAAACTTCAAAAACAAAGTGGCAAGCCGAATGACAAATCGTTAAATTTGTTGATCAAAGAAAATCATCGTAAATTTGGAAAAATCTCAAAAGAGCAGAATGAAAATACGCGTATTGCAGGAGAGAAAGTCGAGCTAGAGGCTCCTCTTGAAATTGAACTAACAAATTTTGCCGATTGTAAAAAACCTGCATAGTAATGATAAGTATCAAACTTGAATCAGAAAGGGGTTCGGTAAAGAATTTTGTTGTAGAGGGTTATGTTTATCTATCATTTTTTTACACAAAGGGGTTACGATGCGTTCACCATATCTTTTGTTAGCACTCTGCGGGACAGGATGCGTTACGAGTTTACATTCTTCGCAAGCGCAAGTTGAAAGCAAGCAACTGGCTCAGTCGATTTCACCACAACAAAGCCGTGATAATGCGCTTAAGGGATTAAAGAAAGCAGACCAGTTGATTCTAGGTACTCCTTCCGAGAAGAAAGAAGCTCTCGCTCTCTATAAACTTATTGCCGACGTTGCCGAAGACCAGCGAAAAGATTTGTATAAGACAGGACTCAGAGATGAGATGTGGGAGCGCATTGGCTCAATTGCACGTAATAACGTTGGTTATAGTTATGAACGTGGAGAAGGCGTTGCCAAGGATCCAAAGTTTGCTTTAAAAATGTATACAGAAGCAGTACAACTTGGAGATTTGTCGCTGTGGTGGAACTATCGAGCAATGTTTAATAAGGCCCGCTGTTTTATGCACGGTATTGGTACTGAAAAGAATCAAAAAGAAGCGCTTGCTTTATTCAATCAAGCAAATGAATGGTATCAACAATTTCTGAAACTTAACCCTCTCTTAAAAGACCAGCTTTTTGAAGCTACTATCAAAGCCCGTTTGGCAGAGTTGACCACTGGATCTTCGTATGCAGACAGCAAGCCAATGGTTGCTATTTCCGTACAGCCTTTTAATGATGAGCCGATTGAGCTTGGTCGGTTTCATAAACTTGATGAGAAGTTTTGCGCGACTGCATAACCATGATCTGAGATTTGATTTTATATAGTAAAACGCCACAGCCAGCATGATCTGAGCTGTGGCGTTTTTAGTTCCAAGCTACAGGCATCACAGGGAGCCCTCTGGTATCATAGCGGGCGTAAACAACGATATTGCATACTTTTGACCTGTCAGCTGAGCGGGCGAAATTACGCGAAATCATCTCTTTGGTAAACCCGAGTTTTTCTGCAACACGTTGGCTTGTCCTGTTTTCTTGCTCGCAACGAATTTCGACGCGGTGTGCTTTAAACACCTCAAGAGCATAGAGCGTAAGGGCATGGGCCGCTTCGGTTGCATAGCCTAAACGTGTGTAATCTTTATGGACCCAATAGCCGATTTCTACAAGTGGCACTGACCAGTCGATAGTACGATAGCCTATTGACCCGATGAGTGTTGTACTGTCTTTGAGAAAAATACACAAGTGGAACTGTCGATCAAGTTCGCTTTCTGCAATCATTTGTCGTACAAAAATAGAGGTTTCTGCGAGCGTTGGTGCCTGCTGAGCCCAGGGCATCCAGGGCTGTAAGCTGTCGAGCGACTGTACAACCGCTTCGTTTAATTGTTTACTATGGTGCTCTTGAAAGAGCGAGAGCGTGAGACGAGGAGTTTGTATGATGGTTGGCCGTTTTTGCAGTGACGGCCATCTACTACCATCGACCGTGGGTGTGGAGCATTCTTCTGGTGTTGAAGTTTGTCCGTACATGAGTTTTCCTTACGCCGATTTACGGCTTTTTGTGGGTTACCAATCAGCTTTAAGTGGTGGCACTGTTGTGAGTGTATCGTGCGCATAGACAGCAATGCAAGAGAACGTTCCTTGGGGGAGGCGTTCATAATTTTTCAAATATCCTTCGAAGGTAAAGGCGAGCCGTTCCGGGATAGCGCGACTTTTAGTATTGTCTTTGTCGCAACTGATTTCAACACGCGCAGCCTTCAGCTGCTTAAAGCAGTAGAGGGTGAGCGCTTGTGCTGCCTCAGTCATATATCCTTTGCCTGTTGCCGACGTTTTGAGCCAATAGGCGATTTCAAAGCGTGGGACATCCCATTTAATATCTCGCAGGCGAATTGACCCGATAAATACGCCGGTCTCTCGATCGATAATTGACCAAGAAAGCTCTTCGCGCAACATCCAGCGCGCAATTGCTTTTCTGACCCAGGGCAATGATGTGTGCGTCTGTTGTACGGCAAGTGCCCATGGCATCCAACGACCAATTTCATTTTTTGATTCTTCAAACGCTTCATCAAGCGCTGCCGCATCCGACTCTTCTATCGGGCGAATCAGAAGACGTGCCGTGGTAATCGGTGCGGGGATTTCTATTGAGATTGGATTCATATATCTCTCTTTGTTTGTGCAACCTGTAAGAAATAATCTTCAAGTCGCGGTTTTTCAATCGAGATATTTGTATAGTGAATCTGTTGTTCTGCAAGCGCATGTAAAAACTGGGCAATTTCATGCTCGCCAATAGCCAGCGATACGGTTTGCCCCGTTACTTCAGTTGATAATCCAAGCTGGCGCGTGTAGGCAAGTAGGCGCTCAAGTGCCTGATTTTCGTGACTGACAATAAGCCAAACGCGTGATGTTGCAATCCGTGCGGCAAGCTCTTCGGGCGTTCCCTGTGCAATGATGGTTCCTTTTTGTAATACTAATACGCGATCGCAGATTTCAGCAACCTCATCCATATTGTGGGAGGTGAATAAAATCGACACGCACTCTTCTTGTTGTTGACGCAAGATAAAATTACGAATGATATGGGCGCCTTCAGGGTCGATCGATGCGGTTGGTTCATCAAGCAAGATAATTTTTGGTTGTGGTAAAAATGCACGTGCAAGCATAGCGCGGGTCATTTGGCCGGCAGAAAGTTCTCGTGCAAATGCGTGGCGCATATCGGCAAGTCCGAATGCGTCGATTAAATGCTCGATTCGCTCTTTCATCAACTTCTGTTCCATACCATAGATATTGCCATAGAATGCAAGATTTTCTCCGATGGTCATGTTACCGATCAGCTCTGCGTAGGCGGTTGCATAGGTCACCTGTTGCATAATCTCTTGGCGATGGTCTGCAAGTGTTTTCCCAAAATAGCTGATTGTTCCTGCAGTTGGCGTAAGTACATCAAGGAGCATTTGGATGGTCGTCGTTTTTCCTGATCCATTAACGCCTAAAAAACCAAGAATTTCCCCACAGTTGAGATCAAAGGAAATATGGTTGACGGCAGTGGTTGCATCTTGTTTCAATGAAAACCATGAAGGGCGCCGGTAAAATGTTTTGGTAACATCTTGTACTGAAAGGACCGGGTGAGTTCCGTTTTTTGTATGCATAACGACTCCTATCGTTCTTGTAATGATTCAAGCCCTGAACGCTTTGCTTTGGTGAATCGTGTGCGAAAGACAAAAAACATAGTTGTTGCGTAAAGGTAATTAAGTACGGTACTTGCAGCCAGATATGAAAACGGTACCTCTCCTGTGGTAACAACAAGTCGCATTCCTTCAAGAATATATGTTTGTGGCAAGCACCACGCGACGATTTGTAGGCTGTGTGGCAAAATTGCAACGGGGTAAAAGACACCGCAAAGGGGAGCGAGCATCCAGCCAAACATCCAGATCAGTGATTGTGCCTGTCGCCCTAAGGTAAGGATGAACGAGGTCGTGATCAGGGCCATCCACCAGCCGGCGATAAAGAGGTTGATGTAGCTGGGAATTAAAAACCAGCCGAGCTTCATAATGGAAATGCCATACAAAAGCCAGACCATCGTCATACCAAAACTGACCGTAAAAAGAGATTTTAAAAATGCGAGAGCGGTAACGCCTAAAAGCCATTCTGCTGGCTCGAGGGGTGTAGCGAACAGATTCACTAAATTTTTAGACTGTATCTCTTCAACAAGGGCGTACGGAATTTCAAGATGGATTCGAGTAATAACCTGTCCAAAAATGAGCCCTGTCAATAACATGAAGGTAAACGGGATTGATGCGCCTTGTTGCATCCAGGTACTGGTCATACCGAAGATGATGATATCAAGCAGAGGCCAGTAGATAATGTCTGAAAAACGAAAAAGATCACGGTACATTACCATGAGATGGCGCCAAAAAAGTGCCTTTATTCGATAGGTTGTCATAGACGAGCTTCTCCTTCAGAAAAAAAGATACTCTTAGTATGACAGAAACTAAGAGTACCTGTATAGAATGTTATATGCTCTTTGCAGAGCCTCTTTATTGCTCTGGGTCTGTGTCTGGCAGAGGTTCAATGTCTGGATCAGGTGTTTGCGGACGAGGTCCTTCTGGCTGCGGCCCTTCGCCTTCAGGTAGTGGGCTTGGCCGAGGAACTGGACATGCGCAAGGCTCCATTTGTTCCAGTACGGTAAGTTCTGTTTGTTCGGACCAGGCGATGCTGTTTACTACAAGCAACAGTCCCAGAGAAAAGAAATACAAAGTTTTTTTCATAGAACGTTCTCGGTTAAAATGCTGATGAGTTATTGTGTCGATTTCCAAGTTCCCCAAGGTGGTGAGCATTCAGTATAACATTACTGACCAATAAAAACTTCTGTGCCATCGACTCAAGGCGTGGCCAATTTGTCCAGCTATAGATCTTATCACAAGCTTTTTGGAAGTAGCCGCTCACTCCTTCGTAATAGGATGACGCCTGCTCTTCGCCCAATTGCTTGTTAATATCCCGACGATTATTAGCAGTAATAATTGCATCAAGATCGGTACTACTTAACGCTTTATTTGTTCTGCGTACTAACACGGCTCCAATGGTACGAATGACTTCTTCAATACTTCTAATACTGTAACCACTCGATTTTTTAACAAGATCATTTACGAGTTCGGGAGCGAACTCAAGATGGTGTTGTTGCATATAAAAGCTAATAACAGCTTTGCGGCTTTCAGCATCGGGGTGCCCGATTTCAACCGTATTGATACCAAAGCGATCGAGAAAGGTTTTGTCGAGTCGATCAAAGTGGTTTGTTGCGCAGATGACGCAAACGCGTGCATCATTTTTATACTCATCTAAACAGAGCCATAATGTTTGCAGTGCGGCCTGCTGTTCGCCCCGTGTTTCTAAGGTGTTTTCACGTGCGATTGCATCGACTTCATCAAAGAAGATGACGGTAGGTCTTCCTGTTTCCGTAGCAGTTTTTGCTGCTCTGCTAAACGTTTCATCAATAGATTGTGATCCTTGCCCTTGGTAGGTTGTGATAATACGTGAACCTTTTACCAAGATAAAGTTACAATCGGCATCTCGGGCGATAGCTCCTGCTAGGGTACTTTTTCCGTTTCCAGGAGGACCGTACAAGATTAAGCGTCGTTGAAAGAGATTGTTTGTTGTACTAATATCACTTTGTTTAAGTTGATCAATAAACCAGAATACTTTGTCAGGTATGGTTCCAACCATGCCGGCAATGGTGCGAGTATCAGAGGTTAATATTGGTTCTTCGTTTTTAATCTTTGATGAGAACCAATCTTTAAAAGGGATTTTTGATTTGTTGTAGCCGACTTTGAGCGCTTGTGGCTCTTCGGTAAGTTTTAGATCGATTTCTAAGGGAATTGTTGCTTTGGCAGGAGCTGGGATTACCAGATCTTTTACTGGTACTGTTGGGGTCGCTTGCTTGCCTGCAGGGGTTGGCGCGTCAGGGGCTTTTATGTCGATTGTTGCAGGGGTTTTGGCTACCTCTTCTTTTGCATGGAGAGAACCGAGCATTGTTGCAAGAACAACAAAGGCTGAGGTGCGGAGCAACAGGTGGTGAAGGTTCATTGTCATTGCCTCATGTGGTTGATGGTTGCAGTTGATAACAACATATTATCCTTAGTATACAGGCTTTTTAATGACGTGCAAAGACACGAATTGTGTGCTCAAATAGACGGAAAAGATTCTGTTTGCATGAAAATAGTTTGAATGCGAAAAAATATTTTCTGCCAGAACTGTTAGACGCGGCTATTACCAGCCGCCTCCGCCTCCACCGCCTCCCCCACCGCCCGAGGAGCCGCCTCCTCCTGATCCTGAAGAAGATCCAGGCATGGTAGTTGATGAAGAGATGCTCGAGCTCAGGGAGTTTTGTAAACTTGAGGCAAATGCGGGCATTGTTTCAACGGTGAATGGTGCCCCCATAAACCAGACGGGAGTATACGGGTGCCCCTCGGCTTGGAGCTTGGCAAAAACTGGGGTGAACTGCTTGGTCCACTGTTTTTCTACCCCAAGTGCCATTGCATAGGGTAAATAGGTTTCATAGAGTTCTGGGGTTCTGGTTGGGGGAGTACCTATAATTTGTAAGCGTTCAGTCTCTGTTGTTGCCAAAAAGAGCTTAAAGCCTTCTATCTCTTGCATGATTTTTCTGCCTGCGGGAGTATAAGAGCGAATTAACGGGAAAAGCAGGAGCAATAGGGGCAGAATCCCCCAGGAAAACCATGGGGTAAGCAAGAAGAGATTAATCAGAGCCAATGCTATAAGACTGATACCTCCAAGAAAAAGATACCGAGTCGAAAAACAGTGGTCATACGCTTGTGATACAAAAAAGGTGAGTTGGGAGATTGTCTTTGCAACGGTTGGCCTCTCTTTTTCTGAAAGCTCGATACGCTCGTTTGTTGCAAAGATTTTTAAGACAAGCGCGGTGCTAGCGCTTGGTGTACGGGAGCTTGTTGCAGATTCAGGCTGCTTTTTTTGTACAAGCGTATACCGTTTTGACAAAAATTGTGGTTCATAGGAAATTGTCAGAAAGCCTTCGACTGCCGCTTGCACCGTTGCAATGCTTAAAAGTTTGGTTGGCTGTGCCAATAAGTGTCCACGTGCAACATAGTAAACTTCTGCTGCAGACATGCTGGTGGGAGGGGTAAATAGGGGAATAATCGTGCCAAAGTTGCGCGTTTTTCTAACTTTTATCAAGAGCGCGAGATAGAGAACAAACCAAAGCATAAGCAAGAAAAGCATAATCAAAAGTTGATAATTATCTTGCACGAAATACCAAAAGTTCATCCAAGCAGTTGGTGGGGGGATACTACCTTTAGGCCACGTCACCACAATCGTGAGCCCTTCTCGTACACCAAGCGGGGCGGTGGTGGCAAACTGTGCAACGCCGTCGGCAGTAACCTGTGCTGCGTACGCGGTTCCCTTGGCGCCCTGTGGTCCTGTATATGCTTCCACATGAATCTTGTGAGGATCCAGCTGTTGCGGGAGGGTTACGGTAGCAGTTACTTTGTCGATGGGTAAGCGCCAGCCATTACCGGTCACATTCCAATAGAGTTCATCATGACTTTCAAAAAAGCCGAGCTGCCTCTTGGTTGTGTACATAAGACTATACGTATGCATGCCGGGTGACAGAATCATGTCTCGGTCACCAATAATAATGGTGACCCCGTTATGGTGCTCTTTAATCTGATAAGGTTCTGGATTTGTGTCACGGGTTATCTTCTGGAGCGAAAACCGAATGTTGTAATGGGTTCCCCAATCGCCTGTATAGCTGGTAGGAAAGTCCCGAAAAATGCCGTGCCGTATCTGCTCGCCTGCGCTTACAACGGTAATTGTTTCTGTCACCGACATCGACCCATCAGTACGAATCGCGATAGCACTGTGAAACGAGCTGATACGCTCGCTTGCGATACTAGAGGTTGGAACGAGTAGCCAGGCAATGGCCGCTATAAGACGAATATTCATAGACCCTTAAAATGATACGCGGGGAGTTTCACGCTCAGTAGTAGGAATCTCAAAGTACGCTTCTTTTTGGAAGCCAGTAACGCCGGCGACAAGATTTGAAGGGAAAACGGTGACTGCAATATTATAATTTCTTGTTGCACCATTATAGTAACGACGAGAAAGTTGAATGTCTTGCTCGAGATCAGACAAACTCTTTTGCAGCGCCATAAAGTTTTCATTAGCTTTAAGTTGTGGGTAATTTTCAACAACGGCAAAGAGTGTGCGTAAGGTTTGGGTGAGGCCGGTCTCTGCTTCTGATTTTGCTTGAACCGTACTTGCTTGCATGGATGATGCACGCATCGTAGCGATTTTTTCTAAAATCTCTTTTTCATGCAAACCATATTGTTTGACCGTTGCAATAAGATTAGGAATCAGGTCATAGCGCCGTTTGAGCTGGACGTCGATACCGCTCCATGCCTCTTTGACCAGTGCTTGTAAACTGACCAGGCGATTGTACATGAAAATCGAAACAATAACGAGTAGCACAATGCCGATGCCCACAATCATAAGTACCATATTTTCTCCTAACTTTTATGGTTTTCTCTTTCCCTAGTTGTACCATAGGGGTGAATGTAAGAGCAAGTTTTTTGGTGAAGTGTTGCACACCGGCGAATCTTTTGCTTATGGTGATTGATAGTGAAAGTACAATTTTTTATTTTAAAGGAGTGGTTGTATGCGTAAACTTTCTATCAAAATTTTGGTGGTGGTTGGTCTGATTATTGCTGGGCTATTTGTATGGCGGCAGTTGAATGGGCAGGAAAAATTGCGAGATAAAATTCAGCTACAACAGGCATTGACGAGTGTCCATGTACGAGTATTTAGTCAGGAAAATCTTTTACTCACTCCAGTGAACGCCCAAGATAAGGCTGCTTGGGGAGAAGTCTTGGATGAAATCCGAAAGTTCGTTGTCGCAGACGATCCGTCTTTGATAAAAGATTTTGTTGCAATCACTGACATAAATATGCGCTTGCTTACAACGCTTAATGAAATGTATCAACAAATCTCAGCAGGGCAAGATGGTCTTAAAGGGAAAAAGGTTAATGTTGCAAAAATTAACTTTATAGAACTTATTACAAAGATGGAGAAAAATCTGTCGGCTCCTCAAGCTCAGTTGGGTGTGATCCAGCAGAATCTTGATAAGACGCTCAAAACATATAGGAAGTCCATTTCATCTAGAATGAAATCCATGTTTGGTCGTAAAGAGAAAGGTGATTCCTGTGAGCTGCTGATAACCTTTGCGTTGAGTATTGATACGGCTCTACAGAAAGTTGCAAACGATATTGGTACCCTTTTGGGGAAAAAAATTACTGAAGTAGCTGCAACGGTATTTAGCGCTGAAAATATAATATTTACCGACATTTCTCCACGAGATAAAAGAACTTGGGAGAGATTACTTGAAGAAGTATCTGCTTTTGTGACGTATCAAAATAAAGAAGCTTTAGGCGATTATACGGTGCTTGCAAATGCAAGCTCTCAGGTTATAACAGCACTGCAACATTTGTATGCAAAATTAAAAAAGGGATTACCATTAGATCCAGACAAGATGGAACGAATCAAAAACTTCAATGCTGGCAAGGTTAATGTGACTGACATAACCTCTTCATTACGAGAAGATCTTGCATCATCTATGCATCAAGTGTCACAAATGCGACAATCTCTTGAGCAAAAAGTGGCAAAGTTTACCAAAGATACTCCGGATTCAATCAAGGCGGCGACAAGGCTTTTGGTGATATTTGCAACGACGCTTGATACGACTATTCAGCAGATTGTTAATGAAGTAGCAACACTTTTTCCTAAATTTGAGTTTGCTGTTCGCAGAATGTAAACAGAATTGAGACATAAAGGAGTAGCGAGATGAATTTTTCAAAAACATGCATAATAGGGCTCAGTGTATTGGTTCTGCTGCCATGTCATGCAGCAGATAAGCTTGAGACAGTAAAATCAGATAAGGCAAAACATATTCACAATAATATTGCAAAACCTGCCTATGATGACCTGTTTTCAAAGGATTTTTTATTGCATGATATTGCTCGTCAAAATGCTGACAATTGGGATGACGCCTTTGCGCAAATCCACCAATTTGTACAAGCAAATGATGCAGCACAGGTTGCTGCTGCCCAGCGAATTCACAATTTAGGAAATGAGCTGCTGAAAATAGTGCAAGATATTGTGCAATATGATGTGATTCGTGGGCGAGATGGAAAGGGCTATCAGATTAATTTTGGTCGGGCGGCAAAGCGCGTCTTAGATTGGTCCACAACCCATGATCAAGAATTAGATAAAATGAAAGAGGAGTTGGAAAAGACTTTGGCAAAACATCGTTCATCAACATTCACCGGCAAAGAAAAGGGTGATGCATCAGGGGTGCTTATTGAGGCAATTAAACTTTTGGACAAGGCATCAGAGACAATTGCACAGGAACTTGCGACATTAAAAACAAACGCCTATGCAATGAAAGATGTACGGCCAGGTACGCCTGACTATCAAAAGGCACGCATTGTTATTAAAGAGACGGTATAAGATCTTTCTTACTCTGTATAAGAACGAAAGAGCCACGCTGTATGGGCAACGTGGCTCTTTCGTAGTACCAAGCAGTGGTTGGTACTGAGTATGAGTCTTGAAATCAAAGATCAAACGTCGCACGGGTTCTTCACATTTCCCTGAGCTCTTTTAGTGTTTAACGCAATTCCAATAAAGTCAAAACATCTCTTTTTGTTGCAAATTATTTGCATAATTTAAAAACGTTGGTAAATCAATGTTTTTGCCGATTTTGAGTACATTATAATTATGCAATATTAGTGCATTTTGAAGAAAAGCATATAAATGCAACAATTCTGTTTTCCAGCTGTTTTTTGTCATATGGCCCTTGAAAGGTCCTTATTATTTTAGAAAACGAAAGGCTTTTTCGTGAACTTCACGGTAACGATATAAAATTTACACAGTTGCGCTATCCTAAGTTTATATACCATAAACTTTGGACGGTGCGGCATGAATCTTCAGAAACAAAAAGAAGCAAATCGATATGTACCAACTGCCGAGACTTACTGCCTTGAGCATGCTTCAAGCTGGGTCGAAATTAATAGTGCAGCCTTTGAACATAATATTGCTCAATATAGGGCAGTGCTTGGTCCCAACAAGCAATTGGCCGTTGTCATTAAAAGTAACGCCTATGGTCACGGGATTGCTGAGATCGCTCAGCTGTGTGAACAGCTTCCTGCTGTTGACTGGTTATGTACGGTTAGCTTAAGCGAGGCACTCGCGGTAAGGGCACGGGGAATAACAAAGCCGATCTTTGTTTTAAGTTATCTTGATGCAGATCTTACGTATGCCGTTGAACAGGGGATTGATCTTGTTGTCTATGATCGCCAGACCGTTGAAGCGCTCGAAACTATTGCTGTGCGTTTACACAAACAAGCTTATGTACATCTTAAAGTTGATACGGGGCTGTCCCGTCTAGGGTTAGCGCCACAGGCGGCTCTCGATCTCGTACTTACTGCCCAGCAGCTAACGCATGTTCATGTTCGTGGTATTTTTACCCATTTAGCTGAATCAGAAAAATCGGGCGAAGGGTTCACCAAGCAGCAAATCGCCGCACTGCACGCCGTTGTGTCTACGCTTGCTGAGCGGGGGATCTCTATTCCCTTTATTCATTTTTCTTGTACGGCCGCACTTACGGTTGTTGAAGATAGCCGCTATTCTTTTGGCCGTCTTGGGCTTGGTGTCTATGGCCTTTGGCCGTCGCAAGCTGCCAAGCAGGTGACCTGTGAGCGATATCCTGGTTTTACTCTCGAGCCGGTCATGACCTGGAAAACGCGGGTTATCCAGGTTAAACGAGTTCCTGCGGGTAGTTATGTTGGTTACGGGCGCTCTTTTTGTACACAACGAGAGACAGTACTTGCCGTTGTTCCCGTTGGCTATTGGGAAGGATACGCGCGTGGACTTTCTAACCGTGCGCACGTATTGATTAACGGGTGTTTAGCTCCTGTTGTTGGCCGCGTGAGCATGAATTTAACGACAATCGATGTTACCGACGTGCCAAATATTTCTGTTGGTACCGTCGTTACACTTTTGGGGGACCATCCTGCTTTGAGCCCTGATGCACTTGCTGCGACGTTGGGGACAATTAATTGGGAAGTGGTCACGAGAATTAATCCGTTGGTCCCACGAGTTCTTATTTAAAGATTGCGTGAGTTTGGTGCAGAGTTCTATTTTTTCGTATCTGTTATGATCTTCCCATCGGCAAGTTCAATGCTGCGTGAACACTGTTCAGCAATCGCCGGTGCATGGGTGACGATGATAATAGTAGTTCCCGTTTGCGTATTGAGTTGTTGAAAGAGCGTAAGAATCGACTGCCCCGTTGCAGAGTCAAGATTCCCCGTTGGCTCATCAGCAAGAATAAGCGACGGTTTATTGGCAAGTGCTCGGGCGATAGCAACACGCTGTTGTTGTCCGCCAGACAGCTGGTACGGATAATGCTTTTCACGATGAGAAAGTTCTACGCGATCAAGAAGCTCACGAGCGCGCAGACGTGCTTGCTCGCTTGGGACGTTGCCATAGAGCTGTGGAAGCATGACGTTTTCAAGCGCTGTGCAATCTTTGAGAAGATAAAAGCGTTGGAAGACAAAACCGATCTGCTGATTACGTAGATGGGCGCGTTGATCAGCTGTTAGTTTACCAACGTCCTGATCGCGATACTGATAGGTGCCGCTGCTTGGGATATCAAGACAACCTAAAATATGCATGAGGGTCGATTTACCTGATCCAGACTGTCCGGTGATGGCAACATATTCTTGTGGTTCAATCGAAAACGTAAGATTATTGAGTACGGTAAGTTGCTCCTGATCATGGGCAAATACTTTTGAAAGATTGTTAACGGTGATCATGCTCATAGGCTTATCGCTCCTGTAATGCTTGGATTGGGTCGAGCTTTGAAGCAAGTCGTGCCGGATAAAAACCAAAAAAAAGTCCGATGCAGACGGTGACAATAAGCGCACTCAGCGTAGGCGCTAGTTCAATTTTAGCGGGAAACAGTTCGTAATAGCGCAGAAGCAGTGGTGGTACAATGCCAACGACAATGCCTAAAATGCCGCCAGCTACGCATAAAATAATCGATTCAACAAGAAATTGGAGTTGGATGAGAAAGGGGGTTGCGCCGAGTGCTAAACGAATGCCGATTTCTTGCGTTCGTTCACGCACGCTGACGAGCATGATGTTCATAACGCCGATTCCAGCGACAAGCAGAGAAATTGAAGCTGCAATCAAAATAAAGAAATTAATCGTGCAGGCCGTTTCATCGATGACAGAGCTTATGGTATTTTGATCAAATACCGTAAAGTCATGCGGTGCGTCTGGATCGAGCCGATGGCGCATGTGTAAAAAACGTTTAATTTTACGAATGAGCGCTTGCGTGTTTTTTTCATCGCGTGATCCGATATGAATAATGTCGATTTTGTCAGGAGTTTGCGCAGCAGCAGGAAAGATTCGTTGTGCCGTTGTGTACGGAATATACACGGTATAATTTGGATCGTCACCACCAAAAAATTGTGTAATCGGTTGTAAAACGCCAATCACAACAAAGGGAATTTTGTCGATTCTAACGGTCGCATTGAGCGGGTTTTGTTTTCCAAAGAGTGATTCGGCCATCTTTGATCCGATGACGACGACATTTGCGCGCAGTGCAATATCGGAGTTGCTGAAAAATTTGCTTTGATTTTGTAGCGCGTAGCCGGACAGCGTCAGAGCAGATTCATTGACGCCATTAATCTCATTCAGAGCATTTTTCCCATGGTATTCGATGTGTGCTTTTGCTTGAATATAGGGAGTGATTCCGACGATTTCATCGGCAAACTGTTCTTTGAGCGCATGATAATCTTGCAGTGAAAGGGGGACGATCTGTTTCTGTGTTGCGGAAGTTGCACCTTGTGAACCGAACGACCCAGAGGTTATATAGATTGCATTTTTTCCCAGTGCTGCAATCTGTTTTTGAATACGTTCTTGCGCACCGCGGCCAATTGAGAATGTACAGATAATTGCAGCAATGCCAATAATAATGCCAATAATGGTGAGGAGCGAACGCACGATGTGCTGCCTGATTGCGTGGTATGCTGCAGAAAATATGATGGTCGGTATTTTTGACATCATGAGCTAAATCCACCACCGAACATTTTTTGAAATACTTTTTTCATCTCGTCCGATTCTTCGATGTCGACGAGAATATCGTCGGTTTCTTTGATTCCTGAAATAATTTGTACCGATGTTGCATCAGTGATGCCAACTTCAACGGCTCGCTCGATGAATTTTTTGTCTTTCACGATCCAGAGCGTTTTGTGTGGCTTTGCGAGTTGCTGTGCGCCGTCTGTTTTTTGCTCAAGTGGTTGTACCGTATAACCAATAATTTTTGCAATCTGTTTGATTGATGTTCTGTTAAATGAAAAAATATCTTGCGGTACAACAAACGCTCCTGAAGCATTGCCAGCAACAATCTTTGCATTGACCGTCATGCCCGGGCGCAACAGGAGATTGGTGTTGGTTAATGGTGCTGTTGCAAGATACATAATTGGATGTTTCGTGAGATCTCTGGTCGTAAAATTGACACTTGTAATGGTTGAAGTGAAGATGGTGTCTGGATAGCTATCAAACGTCATAGAGACCGTATTCCCAATTGTTACTTTGCCGACCATGCTTTCATCAATTTCTATTTTTGCTTGCATGACCGTAATGTCTTTTGCAACCTCACAAATAATGGTTGGCGGTGAGGAGACGGCTACCGCTTGTCCTTGCTTTACTTCAAGGTTTAAGACAATGCCGTCGTTGGGTGCTTTAATATAAATATTATTGTAATTAATCACAGCGCGATCAGAGAGTGCTTTTTTTATAACAACATCTTGTTGCGCGTCATGGTAGGCCTGGAGCTCTTTTTCATACGTATCACGTGCCAGTTGTCCAAATTCATACAGTGCTTTTTGTCGTTGAAAATGTGCTGCAACATAGGTCAGATTGTTCTGTGCTTTTTTGAATTCACCACGCTTTTCGCGTACGTCAGTATCGCCTTTTCCATTATCAATCTCTGCAATCAGTTGGCCTTTGGTAACACGCTGATTTTCTTGCACATAGATTTTGCGGATCGTGCCATCAATCAAGCTTCCGATCCTATCAACATCTTTCACTTCAAGCTGTCCTGATGCCAAAATTGTTTGGCTAATAGCTCGTTGAGTCGCTCGTTGAGTTGTAAAGTATTGTGTGGTTTTTTGTGCTGAAAAGAAATGCCACGCAGCAGCGCCTCCAATGATACCGAGTGTGATGAGGCTCATGCGAACTATCTTGTTTTGTAATACGTTCATAGACGTTCCTGTATAAGAATGTGATCAAGAGCTTGTGAAGTTTCTTGGAGCTTTGATGATTGTGTTGTAACGTGCGTATCTGTCGGATAGCCGCAGGCAAAGCGTAGGGTGCGATATTCTTGCGCAGCAGCCTCTTTCTTTGTTTTCCAATCAAATTTTATTTGTTCCCACGTTTGCAATGCTTGTGTGTATTCAACTTTTGAAATCAGCCCAAGCTCATATTGTTTGCGTGCGAGTGCCCACGCATTTTTGCCTTGTAATAATTGTGTCTGTTCTGCTTTGAGCTCTTCAAAAAGCTCATTGAGTCGATGATAGGCGTTTTGTACTTCGACTTTTACTTGTTGCACGGTGTTACAATTTTCCATTTCTGCTTGCAGTGCTTGTTGTTGTGAGGCTTCTGCTTGAAAGAGACTGGCAAGGCCATCAAAGGTCCATTCAAAGGCAACACCAACAGACCACGTTGTGAATTTTTTTCTTCTAAACCCTGTATAGTATGTGACATTACTTGCAAAACTTACCGTTGGAAGATATTTGCATTGATAGAATCGGTCGAGCTTTTCAGCTTTTGCTTGTTCTGCTTGTGCAATCTTAATTTCGGGACGCAGTGCGAGTGCTTGTTCATAATATGCATCGAGTGGATCAAGCTCTGGTGGCACGATTGCATCCCAAATTACTTGTGCATCGCCAAGCGATGTTTCTATCGCTTGCTCAAGCACGCCCCGTGTGCGTGCTGTTTCTGAAGGATATGCTTGCACACGCGCTTGTTGTTCAGCGCTGGCGCTTGCAGCAGTAAGCCAGTCGTTTTTGCTGATCAGACCGATCTGATATTTATGTGACTCTGCGTTAAAAGTTGCTTTTGTTGCAAAAAACAGTGCAGCGATTGCTTGGTGCTCTTGTTCCCGTTGCCATGCGGTGAGATGCGCTGCTTCAGCTTCGTGATGGGCTTTGTTAATTTCGAGCTGACGATTGTACTGTGCGATCTCGACGTCGTACTGAGCGATTTTGTAGCTATCGTAGGGACTTGCAAAACTCCAGATCAGCTGACTGATATTCAAGATAGCATCAGGCTGTGGGTAGTCATCACTCTGCGGCCCAAGACTGGGTATGTTTAATGAGATTTGTGGGAAATAGCCTGCCAGCGCTGCTTGCTGCAGCCGTCGTTGTTTTTGTATATCAAACACAGCCGCTTTAATTGATGAACGATTTTCGAGAGCAAGATCATAGGCTTGTTCAAGCGATACGGTATCGGTTTTGATCGGTGTTCGTTCACAGCCTGCAGAACAGTGTATATCTGTGCAATTCGTTGCACTGCAGCAATTGAGCACTGGTGTGTATATTGCAAAACTTATAATAAATGTAAAGAAAAACAACAATGTATAACCCTTTGTGTGAGAGGTATCTCATCACACTATGTGTATCACGCAGGGTATGAAATTGCTAGAGTTTTATGGAGGTACTTGTGTTGCTTTAGTGCAATGTTGGTTTTTTGGCAGGTTTCCAGCGTCGGAGCAGTTCGCGACAGAGCACTTCTTTGGAGTTGCCCCCATTGCCTGCAGCGGCCGTTGCTTTGGCAGCTGATATTGCTACCGCAGTCTCATCGCAATTTTTCATGTCGATGCGATTGATTGCAGGAACCAGCGAGCGTTGCAAGAATGTTGTTGCTTCTGTTTCATGTTGTGATTCATGCACGAGCGCTTCTAGGAGCATAAAGAGTTCAAAGACCGTTGCTTGAATTGCATCAGGGCTGAGCTCTTTGTTCCGTTTGGGCGCTTGCGTAAGCGCTTCTTGCAGACCGTTGTGCAGAGCATTGGTGATAATTTTTTTTAACGATTCTTGCTCATACGTTACCAACCAGCCAATAGCGGTCAGGAGCTCGTCTGAAATATTTAAGTGTTGGTCTTGGTCAGCGGCTGTGACTGGTGAAGTTATTTTTTTCATGCTTGCTCCTTCAGCCCTTGTTCATGCAATTGTTGTAAGCGTTCGACCCGTTTTTCCAGTGGTGGGTGGGTTGAAAAGAGTTCTAAAAAGCCCTGCGCTCCTGAAAATGGTTGCACAATGAACAGTGATGCGGTTGCTGGATGAGCGGTAGCTTCTTGTTCAAGCGGTGCACGGCGAACATGATTGTGCAGTTTTTGCAGCGCTGACGCAAGCGCGAGTGGATCGCGTGATGCATGGGCGCCCGTTTCGTCGGCCAAATATTCACGTGAACGGGAAAGGGCGAGTTGTAAAATTGTTGCTGCAATAGGCATCAAAATGGCGATGAGAATCATGCCAATCAGATTTCCATTGTCTTTACGGCGGGAGCCACTCATCGATTCCCAGAAAAACATATTTTGTGCAAAATGTGCAAGATACCCAATGGCCGTTGCAAGCGTTGCTGCGATGGTGGTGATGAGGATGTCCCGATTATAAATGTGGGACATCTCATGGGCAAGCACGCCGCGCAGCTCATGGGGCTCTAAAATTTCGAGTAATGTTGTAGTCACTGCAACTGAGCTATGTGCAGGATTACGTCCGGTAGCAAAGGCATTGGCAAGATCAGTTTCAATAATCCAGACTTTTGGCATCGGGAGTTCCATCCGTTCGCTTAATTCGCGAACCATACCAATCACCTGTGGATACTGTGTTTCGTCAATCTGTTTCGCCCGATACATCGCAAGGACAATACGATCGGAATAAAAGTACATAACCCCGTTCATCAGCAGGGCAAAGAGAAAGGCAATCGTGATTCCTGTTGAGCCGCCAAACCAGGCGCCAACAAGAAGTAAAAGACCGCTTAAGAGGGTGAGCAGGATAACGCTTTTTATTTTATTAATCCACATGCCGTGTCTCCTTTATCTTGGGTAAGCTCTTTTTTCCAGCCTGGGCCTTAAGGGTAGTGAGCCGTTCAAGGCTTTGCTTGGTAGCATATTTTCTTCGCTCGGTTTCAGCAAGTAATTCTTGGTTTGTTGTATTGAAAAGCTCATTCATCTGCTCTTGCAGTTTATCGATTTTCTTCTGGAGCTTTAAGATCATTTCAACCCCGGCCAGGTTAATGCCAACCGTATGGGTAAGGTGGATGATCTCTTCAAGGCGATCAAGGTCTTCCTCAGAGAAAAGGCGGGTATTGCCCTCTGAGCGTTTCGGGGTTAATAACCCCTCTTTCTCATAGAGCCGAATGGTCTGCTGATGGATGGAAAACATCTTGGCAACAGCAGATATTGAAAAAAAGCCTTTTTTCCTCTTAATCATAGTACACCTAGCCACTTGATTGGTTCAGCTCAAGTATACCACAGTGCTGAAATTTTGACCAAGCGGGTGAGCAGCCTTAGGAACGAGGGGTTACACTCCTCAGGAATCCTTGGAGAGCGTTCTGGGAAAACCGTCTGGTGAGCTTTGGCTGCGTCGTATAAGATCTTTTCGAGCGGTATTATGCCCAATCATGCCTTTTTGTAGGTTATCGGGGATATCAAAATTTTGGCATTCTGTCAGAGTGCGAGCAGGGGTAGCAGCTTTAGGCTCTGCTGCATCAGGAATATGAGTGGCGGGAAGCGTATAGGTATCTGTTGTTAATGGAATAGCTGCGATGCTTGAATCGTATTCAGGGTCACCAAAACTCATATGACCACTTATTGCCGTGAGGGTTGAGGCGTCGGCTTTGTCTGGCGCCCGCTCGGTTTTAGCTTCGGTTTCTGCTTGCGCAGTTGTTTGGTCGGACGTTGTTGTAGGACTTGTGAGCATAAGTGTTGCTGCTGCTACGCTTTGGAGCAAGCTTGTGGAAGAGGTTACTTGCGCATTTGTTGTAGCTGATGTGGTTGCTTCAGGAAGAGCTTGTACCGCTATTGCATCTGTTTCAAGGCGCTTGCTAGCTAATGGGCTGTGCGTGTTTAAGGGACTGCGCGCGCTTGAAGGGCCTGATGATGAGGCAGATGCTACTGATATTGAAGGTGAAGATTCAACAGATTTTACGGTTTGGGCTTCAATTGTATAAGCCTTGTTGAGGTCAAGCCTGTCAATTACTATGGGGCTTGGGTGTCTGCTGTGTGCGTGGGTAGCGCCAAGTGTTTGTACGTGTACTTGTGCTGTGAACGTAGCTTGGCATATAAAAAAAACGGGAGCTGCCATTTTGAGCAAATGCATAAAGAGAACCTTTCCGATAGGATGATGAAGGGATATCGTTGGCTTCACAACGGCTCTCCAGTAATGCTCCACTAGCTTAACAAACTTGACCAAAAGGGCAAGAAAGTTAGACGTTAAATTTAATTAAGACGATGTCGCCATCTTGGACGATATAACCATTGCCTTCGGTGCGAATCTTGCCGCTATCGCGTAATTTGGCCTCTGTTTTTAGAGTGAACAGATCTTGGCAGTTAAAGACTTCAGCGCAGATAAATCCCTTTTCAAGGTCAGAGTGGATTTCTCCTGCCGCTTGGCGGACCGTGATGCCTTGGCGGATTGGCCAGGCATGGATTTCTTGTGGGCCACAAGTAAAGAACGTGATAAGCCCCAAGTTTTTATAGGTTTGCTGAATAATCGTTGGCAGCCCACGTTGGGTGAGCCCCATCATCTGGGCCATTTCTGTTGCATCCTGTTCGTTTAGCTGAGAAAGCTCAAATTCGAGCTTTGCGCAGACGGGAATGACAGATGCTTGGCCAAAATGGGTAACAAGCTGTTGATAGGCTTTGTTTTTTTCATACTCATTATTAGCGATTTCATGTTCCGCAACGTTAGCGATAATGAGAAAGTTTTTTGTTGAAAGTAACAGCCCCTTTTGGGTCGAGAGTTCTGCGCCGAGGCGTTTTACGTGCTGATAATCAGAAGCGTTAAGGGCGCCTTCTAATTGTTCAAGAATCTCTGCTTCTTTGGTCAGCTCTTTGAGCTCTGCAGGCTTTTGCTGCGCCGCTTTCATCAAGTTGGCAACTTTGGCGCGTCGTTTGGTAACGCTTTCAAGATCTTTGAGCATCAACTCGGTAACGATAATTTCGTAATCAAGAACAGGGTTAATCTCATGCTGGGTATTGGCGATATTGGGATCTTCAAAGCAGCGTAAAACGTGCAGGATCAGATCAACCTCACGGATATGGGAAAGAAACTGGTTGCCGAGCCCTTCTCCTGAAGCAGCCCCTTTGACGAGACCTGCGATATCAACAAACTGAACAGTGCCGGGCAGCTCTTTTTTCGATTGGTACAGCTCACGGAGCTTGCTGATGCGAGGATCAGGTACAAATGTGCAAGCTAAGTGTGGGTTGATCGTGCAAAATGGGTAGTTTTCTGCCGGAACCGATGATTGGGTCAAGGCGTTAAAGAGGGTTGATTTTCCAACGTTAGGTAATCCAACAAGTCCAGCAGAGATACTCATAGTTCTTTCTCGTCCTTACAGTTAAGCTCAAAAGTTTGTACATGCCTTAGTATGCGGGGAAAGTAAGAAAAATTCAAAAAAAGCAGACGAGAGTTTGTGGCTCTCGTCTGCAAAAATATTCATTTACGCCGAAGCTACTTGGCTTCAGTGTCGATTGGTTCGTCTTCAGGCTTTGCAGAACTGTCGTTTGCTGAGCCGTTGTTCGATCCATCAGTTGCAGGGCCTTTGTCTTCAGGCTTTTGTTTATAGAGCTCTTCTGCAATCTTATAGGAAGCTGCAAGAAGATCGTCGGCTGCTTTTTTAAGCTTTTCGCCGTCGTCAGGATGCTCTTCCAAGGTCTTCTTAGCAGCAACAATCGCCTCTTCCGTCTTGGTGACGTCATCAGCGTTGAGCTTTTCTCTGTTTTCTTGAATTGTCTTTTCGATTTCAAGAATCAGGCCATCAAGACGATTGCGTGTTTCAATCGTTTCTCGTACTTTCTTATCTTCAGCTTCATGTGCTTGAGCATCTTTGACCATTTGGTCGATATCTTCTTTGCTTAAGCCGCTGCTTGAAGTAATCGTGATCTTTTGTTCTTTGCCGGTACCTTTGTCTTTAGCAGATACGTGCACAATACCATTGGCGTCAATGTCGAAGGTAACTTCGATCTGTGGCATGCCGCGTGGAGCTGCTGGAATACCTTCAAGTCTAAATTGACCGAGTGATTTGTTATCTTTTGCAAGCTCTCGTTCACCTTGTACCACACGGATGTCGACAGCAGTTTGGCTGTTTTCTGCGGTGCTAAATACTTGTGACTTGCGCGTAGGAATCGTTGTATTGCGTTCAATTAAGCGGGTGGTAACGCCGCCGAGTGTTTCGATACCCAAAGAAAGTGGGGTAACGTCAAGCAATAAGACATCGGTAACATGCCCGGCAAGTACTGCCCCTTGAATAGCTGCGCCAACGGCGACAACTTCATCAGGGTTGACCGATTTATTTGGTTCTCGTTTAAACAGATCTTTAACGAGCTGTTGTACTTTTGGCATACGGGTTGAACCACCGACCAAAATAACTTCATCGATTTTGTCGACTGAAAGGCCAGCATCTTCGATTGCCTTTTTGCATGGTTTGGTTAAGCGTTCAAAGATTGATGCACAGATTGATTCGAGTTTTGCACGTGAAAGTTTGACGTTCAAGTGCTTTGGGCCTGTTGCGTCAGCAGTGATGTATGGTAACGTGATTTCTGTTTCATGCATCGAAGATAGTTCGATTTTTGCTTTTTCTGCTGCTTCTTTTAAGCGTTGCAGTGCAATTCTGTCATGGTGAAGATCGATGCCGGTTTCTTGTTTGAAGGTGTCGATTAAGAAGGTCATGATTTGGTTATCGATATCATCACCACCCAGCAGCGTGTCGCCATTGGTTGATTTAACTTCAATAACGCCATCGTTAATCTCTAAAATCGAGATATCAAAGGTTCCGCCACCAAAGTCAAAGACGGCGATCGTGCCATTCTTCTTTTTGTCCATGCCATAAGCAAGTGCAGCGGCTGTTGGCTCGTTAATGATTCGTTTTACATCAAGCCCGGCGATTCTGCCCGCATCTTTGGTTGCTTGGCGCTGCGCGTCGTTAAAGTATGCAGGTACGGTAATGACCGCTTCGGTAATCTTTGTTCCGGTGTAGCTTTCGGCTGATTGTTTTAATTTTGCCAAAATAGCAGCAGAAATTTCTTGCGGTGTATATTCTCGTCCGACTGCATCAACGGCGATATCACCATTTGCACGTTCGACCAGTCTATACGGAACCCGTTTTGCTTCTGCGCTTAATTCTTTAAAGGTATGCCCAATAAAACGTTTAATCGAATAGATGGTGTTTTCGGGATTTGCTACAGCTTGTCGTTTTGCAACAACGCCAACAAGCTGTTTGCCGTCTTTGGTAAAGGCGACAACGGAAGGGGTGGTATTCTGCCCTTCTTCATTAGGAATAACTTTAGGGGTGCCGCCTTCCATGATGGCGACGACTGAGTTGGTGGTACCTAAATCGATACCGATGATCTTTGATTGTGCCATAGTAATCTCCTGAGGTAAGCTGCTTACGATTATGTATCGAGTTTCTAAAACAATATAAAGTAAGTATAAGATTTTATACTACCACTCAAGAACATTGTCAAGATTTTGCTCACAAAATCTGAGCCAACTACACTCATATTTTGTGATGAGTTTTGTGAATCTCTTGGTATTACTGGATAACGCAGCTCTTATGAGTATCGTTTTGGGTGATTGGGCATTCCCAGATTGTGATATCCTTTTCTTGTGCAATGGCCAGTTGTTTGTTGGTGATGGGGATCACGTGTTGGATCGGTTCCTTACTGGCCGTATTGATAATTTCTTTAAAAGAGCTCCCTTGAAGTACGCCAGGATCTTGTACGCAGAAAATACGTGAAGCGTTGTAGCCATGTCTGGTTGCCGTGATGATTTGATTGTTGGAAGCTTGTGAACAGGTTGTTATTGAATGGCCGTTCTCTGGGGTATACGTCGTTTGGCGTGGTAGCAGATTTGGCATTTCGAAAGTAATGATTGAATCGAATGCTGCAGCAGTGAGATGATTGCTATTGTTGTTGTATACGAGTGCATGAAGTGAAGAAGTTGTTGCTGGTTCGTATGTTTTTTCCAAGGTTAAGCTTTGTTTCCAGTCGCGGTATATATGGATTGCTCCCTTAGAAAATCCGCAAGCGAGATAGTGTTGGTCCTTGAAGCTGATGTTTACCAGAAATTGGGGGGTAAATAGAATGTGAAGTGTCTGCTTGGGGTACCACGAGGCTGTTCCCTGTTTTTTATCGAATGTTCTTTCCCAGATAGTGATGATCGGTGAGACCATATTTGTTGTTTGAGATCCGGCAGCAAATGAATCTTCAGAGAGGGTCGCTAGGCTGCAGATGCGATTTTTGTTGATAGCTGATTGTAATGTGTATTTAGGTTTGTTATCGAGTAAATACCATACTTTGATTTCTCCATTGGCGGCACCCGATAGCAGCCAGTCTTTTTCTAAAAGGGCGAGTGCGGTGAGAGCCGTTTTGTGCTCTTTCAATGTTGCAGTGCATGTCCATTTTCCTCCCGCAAGTTCCCATAATTTTATGGTGCAATCAGTTGAGGCAGAAGCGAATTTTGTGGGGGAAAGCTCAGCTAAAGCTACAATTTCATTGGTATGGGCGTTTGAAATTTCTTGAGCTCGTACCATCTGGTTGTCTGAGGGTAGGTTGTTGAGGCCGGTTCGGCAATAGCCAATAATAATGCTCACTAATTCTCGGGGAAATTCGACAAGCTGTGCATAGAGCGTTTCAAAAACTTCACGCTCAAGATTTGTGGGGTGCTGATTTTCGACATAACGTATGTCAGAATTGGGTGACTCTTGAAGATCGAGCTCTGGTGAAGCTGGTGCTGTTACGGTTCTACTGCAGATGACGGGAGAGTTGCCGTTGCTTGCCGAAGAGCTTGAATATGGGTGCTGATCTGTTTTGCTTTCATATGCTGCGCTTGCCGCGCGTGAACGTACGACTGCTTGCGGTTGTGCAAGTTGTACAAGGCGCGCCTGGATCAGTTGTTGGTTTGAGGTTACGGGCTTTACCGATGTTGCATGCGAAGCGCTCATGCGCATGGTTTGGATGAGCATGAATGCGCCGGCAATAATTGTCGTTGTTTGTTTGAGTGTTTTGTTCATGGTCTCCCCCCTTATTCCCAGACTTTGATGCTGTTATCAAGTGATGATGAAATCAGTTGTTGCCCGGGTGCAATGAGGTCGGTGATAGCATCGCCGTGGCCCCCTTTTGTTGTATGTAAAGCGGGATCGTGTGAAGTTTCTGGGTTTTCTACAAAGTAGATCTCGTTGAGGCATCCATAACTCTGGCAAAGAGCGAGCATTCCATTGGGAAGGGCGATGCAGGCTGAGAGAGGATAAGATGTTGCGCTGAGAGTTATTAGTTTAAGCGACTGAAGTTCTGTACTCCATAATCTTACGTGGCCCACGTCATTGCATGAAAGAATGTTTCCACCTGGGCTGATGTGGAGGCAGGTTATTGCACAGGGGGTCCTTTGTGGGTTTCGAATAAATTGCTTTGATGGGGTAAGGACGTTGTTGTTGCTGTTGTAGTCGTAGGTCCAAACATCGCCGTTTTCAAAACCACATACTAGTTTTCCAGGGAATGCTGCGATGCGGGTCGGGGTAATATGACATTTTGTTTGCTTGGATTTCCATTGACCGTCAAGTTGTTTTTGGTGAAGATCCAAGAAGCCATCCTGAGACGCTGAAACAAAGGTCATTGGATTGTCTTGCATGAGTGCAAAATCGGTAATAGCAGCAGAATATGAAGTGGGCAACTTGTGAGGTGCGTATTGGAGGGTTTGGCTTTTTTGCGATGCGTTGCGATGCCAGATAAAAATATCGCCTTTTGTTGTTCCCGAAACGATTCTCTCTGCTATTTCATGCTTCTTGATTCCCGAAGGCAAATCTTCCCCATTGCGTGCAAGCGCCATAACCCGCAGAACAGGAGCTTCGTGCTTAAGGGTGGCAACGCATGCCCATCGGTTCTCATCATTTTTTTCCCAGATTTTAACCGTTGCGTCAGAAGAGGCTGATGCAAAGTATCTATCAGATATGTTTGCGAGTCCGTTCACGCAGCCGGTGTGTCCATCTGTATGTTTGTCCAGGGTTTGTGCGACAGCTTTTACTGCAGGGGAAAGGTAGCTGGCGATAAGACAGGTAAGCTCTGACGGGAATGTGGTAAGTGTGTCATAGAGCTTATGTGCTAGATTGCGTTGGCTTTGCGCAAGGTTCTTTTCATAGGTAGCGAGAGGATGTTGGTGGGTTGCTTTGTCTAATTTTTTGTGTGGTGTGGCCGGAGAAAAGCTTTTGGTTACCGATCTGCTGCTGATGACCGGCGAGTTGATGCTGCTCGCAGACGAGCTGCTTGAGCAAGAGCTTGAGGGGGAGCTGGTTTCGGAAGAAGTTTTTTGCGCTTGTTCTGCATGGAGAGCACACACTTGTTCGGCAAGCTTGACCATGAGGTTGTCAATAAATTCTTGTGCAAGCTTTTGTTGGATTTCCATGTCCCGTAAAGCTTCTGGCGTAGCTGCTAAATCAAGCGGGCCGGTAATGCCAAGTTGTAGGTTGCGTCGCTCGGTAACAAGTAAATTAATCAAATGGGCGTCTTGCTCAGAGAATGCTTTGCCTAGTATATCGGGAGTGCTTTCTGGAGATTCTGTAAAGAGTCGTGAAAGTTGTTTTAAGAGATCATTGATGATTGTTTCGGCGGTGCGGCTACCTTTAAACTGTTCTTTTGAGATCTTGAGGGCGAGCTGAGTGTGCGTTTTGAGTTGGGCCTCTTCAGCTTCTGCTCGAGTCTTTAGGATCTGAGCAAGGCGCTGTTGAATAAGGCGGTGACGTTCTGTTGCGGGCAATAATGATGTTTGTATAGCAGAGACCGTCGCAGGGGCTTGGGATGCCAACGCGACCGGGGTTTGTGCGGCAATGGTAATGAATGCAAAGAAGGTAAGGAGCTGTTTGAGTGTGATTTTCATGGGTGTTCCTTTGCTAGCGTGTTAATTTCGGGTACGGGTTTAATCGGTTAGTTTACTCATATTTAGTAAAATTCATATACATGTAACGCCAAGTCAAATTATAGGTTATTTAGTCATAATTATACCAATAGAAATTTAATTATCAACTGGGGAGGGGGTGGGATTTTTCAGGTTCAAGGCAGCAAGCTCTCCCTGGTAAAGGCATGAGTCTGATAATTTATACCTGAATTAGTCCCCGAGAATACCTTGAGGGCCTCATTGTACCCGTCTTCTCCTCAATAACCCTTATCAAGGTTTTTTGCCCCGCTTGCTACTCTACCCTCGCGTCTGATAATTTGCTTCTCCTGGGGGCCCACCCCTTATGGGACTGTCTTTCTTTGAGGTCCCACTCTTTGCCTGCCCTCGGTTTGTCTTAGTTTCCCTCCCTCTCCCCCTCTCGCTTCCTGCCCACCCGTTGTGAGTTCCTGCTCTGTGGGCCGGTGATGGCCGTGGGTCTTTTGAGACGGGAGGGATTGTGGAAGCTCGCGGGGTTGCTACGCCGCCCGCTCAGGGAGTCGATCGGGAGCCATAGATAAGCCCCTACTGCGCCTCATCTATGAAGTTTGTCTCTCGAAGTTTCAGGCTACGCAGGGCACGCCGCCTCAAGGGGAAGTGGTTCGGGGAGGGGTGTTGTGTGCAGGTGTTTGCTTTAAGTTGTCGAAGCAGATTTTTCTGCTATACTGTGCAGCAGCAAAAGTTTTTCTACGTCGGTCATGAGATCGCGTAAAAAAAGGAGTAGCTATGCGTTTTTCTGTGAATGAAAAAGTGGTGTATCCGGGACATGGTGTTGCGTACATCCGTCAGATTCTCCAAAAAGATGTCGGTTCGACGGTCTGTTGTTTCTACGAGCTTAATTTTTTACATAAAGATGCGACGGTGCTTGTGCCGATTGACAGTGCTGACATTGTTGGCCTGCGTAATCTGAGTTCAGTGGATCATGTGGAAGATGCCTTTACGGTTCTTACCAATCCAGCACGCAAATTGAGTGTGCATGAATTTACTGCCAGCAGTTGGAATAAAAGAAACAAACAATATCAGATAAAAATGCGCAAAGGTCGTTTGCTCGATCTTTCTGAGATTTATCGGGACCTCAAATATATGGAGACGGTCAAAGAGCTTTCATTTGGAGAACGTCGCTTATTGAGTAAAGCGGAAGCATTATTAGTAGAAGAAATTTCTGAAGTAGTAAGCCGAGATGAAGAACAAACGATTGAACATATTCGTTCACTGTGCGGAATCGCCTACCGGCGTCCAGAAAGCCTGTAATGGTGCTGCACAATGAAAAGAGCTCCAGAACCAATATATTTGATTCTTGGACCTACGGGCGTGGGCAAATCTGATTTTGCCTTGAGCTTTGCAGATACGGTCGATGGGGAAATTATCAATTGTGACGTAGGGCAGTTCTACGTTCCACTTACTATTGGAACAGCAAAGCCTGCCTGGAAACAAGAAGCAATTCCCCATCATCTGTTTGATATTCTTGCCGAGCCATGCGACTATACGGTCGCTGCTTATCGACAGGCCGTGGTACAGAAGATCGCCGAAATTCGCGGGCGCGGGAAAACCCCGCTTATTGTCGGGGGCTCTCTGTTTTACGCTCAGGCACTCTTTTTTCCGCCTACGCATAAAGCTCCGGCGGACGGGTCCGCCCCTGTTTCTGATAACTTTTATGCCAACCCCACGTTTGCTGTACGTTCAACCAAAGAGCTCTGGGAGCAACTTGCTGAAATCGACCCAGAACGTGCGCGTGTACTGCATAAGCATGACCGCTACCGCATCGAACGGGCATTAAATCTGTGGGAGTCAACGGGAGTGTTGCCCTCAAACTGTAAGCCGGTCTATGACCCCGTGTGTGATCAATGGACTGTCCTCTATCTAACGCGTGAGCGTGCAGAACTCTATGAACGAATTAATGCGCGTACGCGGATCATGCTTGAACAACAGGGGTGGAAAGAGGAGGTCGCTGAACTTGACCAAAGCTGGCACCCATTTGTCCGCAAAAAGGGGTTGATTGGGTACGGGGAAATTCTTGATGCGCTCGCCAATGGCACGTCAGACGAAGAGCTTATCGCTACAATCCAGCAAGAAACACGCCATTATGCTAAGCGGCAAGAGACCTTTTGGCGCTCAATGGCTCGCAAGCTCAACAATGGTATAACAGATACCAATAACATTATCGACGTGAACTTGACATTCCTCGATGTTGATTTATACATTAAGCAGCTGCAAGCACAGTTGTTACGAAGCAATACGTAAGGGAGCATAGTATGAATGAAGAAGAAAAAAATTCAGGCAATGAGTTGCGCATCTCAGAATCACATGTGCGCACTGCGGTAGCATTATTACTTTTGGTAGTAGGCTTTTTATGCGTCGTGAGTTATCATTGGGGAAAAAAGAAGGCGTACGAAGAGTTTGTTGACACGCTCCGCAGTGATTCATTGGGAGACAAAGTCTCAGCAGCGCTTTGTTCGGTGTATGACTCCCATGCAACCGATGAGAGCGACACTCATGATGAATCTGAAACTTCGGCAGAACCTGCAGCAGAGCCGTCGCTTACCCAAGAGGGAGAGGGCGCAACGCTTCAGGCGCCAGCAGCCCAACAAGAAGCCACGCAGCGGTATCAGGCAGAGCTTGCAGGATTTGGATCAGCAGAAGCAGCGCGGCGCTATGTGCACAAACTGGGGCAACGTGGTATCCAGGCGCATGTTGTTGAGCGTGCCAGTAAAACAGCTCGCGGAGTTCGCCATACATGGTACCAGGTGGTTACCAGTGCAATGGCGCACGACGAATTACAGAATATCGTGAGCCGTATTAAGGCGCGGGATCGCTTAAAAAATGTTACGATTGTTGAATCAAAGTAGAATCAAAAGAGAAGTAGAGAACCACAAAGAAGGGATACGAAAGATGGAAAAGTTTTTAGGTCATGTACGTACAAAAGCATATAGAAGTATTTTTTGGATTATTGTTATTGCCCTTGCCGGGGTTGGAACGCTTCCGCTTTTGTTTAAGAGCTTCTTGCAATCAACTGATGCTGTTGCCTTAGTTAATGGTCGTCCTATTACCCAGCTCGAATTTACGAGTAGAATCTCAGCAGAAGAACGTAAAATTGCCGCCTATCGCGAACGATTTGGTGATATGGCTGATTCGATTCTTGCCATGCTTGGCATGAGTAAGAACCCACGGGAAACGGCGCTTGAGAGTTTAATTCAAGAAAAGATTCTGTTGGGCGTTGCTGATGAGCTTAAAATTACATTGTCCCCCGAGTTTGTTGCAAAACGGCTCCAAGATCCACAACTGTTGTTTGGCCTCTTTGGGGAACAGGTACCGCAATTTCTGCTCAATAAGCAGGGTGGTATTCAATATGACCGCTTAATTGCCTTCTTAAAACGACAAGGTATGACGATCGGTATGTTTGAGCAGTCGGTTGAAGATATGCTCCGCGATGCTCTTGTTGCAACGCTGGTACAAGGGGCTGCAGTAGTAACGAAAGCTGCGCTCATGGAAAAGAGTTGCCAAGACTATTGTCCTAAAACGTATACCATTCTTACGGTACCGCTTACCGACTATCTTAAGAATGAAGAGGGGAAGCAGATCACTGATGAGCAAGCGCAACAGTTTTATGCGCAAGAAAATAAACGTCAACGTTATTACACCCCTGAGCTTCGTAGTGCAACGGTATGGACATTTGACCAAAAAAGTTATGATGTGACATCTAAGGTAAAGCAGAACGAGCATGATTTTGCCGAGCGCTTTACCAAAGATGCCAGCTCAATCGTTAATGCCCCTCTGGCAACGTTTAGTTCATTCGTGCAGCTTAAAAACGGGGTTCAAACAACGGTAACCCGTAAGCGTGCTGACGAAAAACAGGATGCTGCTTTAATTAAGCGAATCTTCCAGATGACTCCCCGTGGCCGTACGTTATTTGCCGATGGAGCAAAGGGCTATATCATTGAACTTGGCGCCGTTGAACCGGGCCAACCAGCTCCTTTTGAGTCGGTAAAAGATAAGGTGAAGGCTGATATGCGGCATAACCAAGCGGTTAAAGCCCTTGAGGCCGATCTTGAAACGGTGGCAAAAGAAAAAGGTTCTGAAGTCCGTGTAGCTGTTGCTCCGGGTAACGAGTCAAAAGAGCTGGAAAAACTCCAAAAACAGGGGATCGCTGTCGACCGTATGAAGCGCATGTTTGCCTCAGGGCAAATGTTTGTTGGGATTACCAATGCTGCGGGAGCTACCCAAGGGTATCGCGTAACGTTGGTTGAACGTGGCGAAATCGATAAAAATATGGCGGCAAAAGAGCTGGGTGCTGCCAAGGCTACGCTTGCGCAAAGTGAAGGGGAGCTGCTCCTGTACGACTTTATTGCTTCTTTACGTGAACATGCTACAATAAGCAACGTACGTACGCAGGCGTCCCGTTCTTCTGGGTACGAAGGTGAAGATTTCGGATTCTAATTGTACATATATACTTCTGAGCGCTCAGACGCTTGGGAGCATAGGACGTAAAACTAATGAACGTGAATACAAAAACGCAAAAAGAGAGCGCAGAGCTCATTGCTAAGAGAAAAGTTCTTGACGCGACCTTTTTGCAAATAGATAAGCAATATGGCAAAGGTTCGGTCATGCTCTTGGGGCAGGCTACCTCTGTTGAGTGTGATGCGATTTCGACCGGTTCGATCTTGATCGATAACGCCATCGGGATCAATGGGATTCCTCGTGGTCGTGTAACCGAGATCTATGGGCCGGAAGCCTCAGGAAAGACAACGTTGGCATTGCAGGTTATTGCTCAGGCACAACGGGCAGGTGGTATTTGCGCCGTTATTGACGCTGAGCATGCGCTTGACCCTGCCTACGCGGCAAAATTGGGGATTAAGACCCAGGATCTGATCATTTCCCAGCCTGATTATGGGGAGCAAGCGTTAGAAATTGTAGAAATGCTTGTTCGCTCCGGTGCGCTGGATGTATTAGTTGTTGACTCGGTTGCTGCCTTAGTGCCTAAGGCTGAGGTTGATGGGGAAATGGGGGATTCCCATATGGGGCTCCAGGCTCGTCTGATGTCCCAGGCTTTGCGTAAGCTCACGCCGATTGTTCATAAATCAAAAACGGCCCTTATCTTTATCAACCAGATTCGCCAAAATTTGAATGCTATGGCATTTGCCAGCAAAGAAGTGACGACCGGCGGTAACGCCCTCAAGTTTTACGCCTCTTTGCGCATTGATATTCGTAGAATTGCAGCAATTAAAGATAAAGAAGGACGCCATCGCGGCAATAGAATTGCTGTCAAGATCGCTAAGAACAAGATGGCCCCGCCATTTAAGCGGGTTGAATTAGACCTCCTGTTTGGAGAAGGTATTAGCCGTGAGCTGGATATTTTTAATGCTGCGGTTACCTATAATGTTATTAAGCAATCAGGGGCTTATTTCTACTTTAATGGGGAAAAGCTCGGTCAGGGGCAAGAGCAGGTCTTTAAGATGTTAAAAGAAAAGCCTGAATTTGCTGATCGTATTGCTGGCTTAGTCAAACTTTCTCTTCAAAATGCTGACGCAGCTGTTGGAACTGAGCAAGCGGTTGCTGAGCAGGGTGAAGTTGAAGAAGATGCATCTGGAAATGAATAAAGGAAGTTGTTGATGTCGATACCAGAACAAAAACCAAAAGCAGCTAACTTACCAGTTATGAACGAGCGTATTCCCTATCCTCGTATGCAGCTGATTAGTTATGATGGCAAAAATATTGGAGAAGTCTCGAAGCTTGAGGCGTTAGCCCACGCTCGGGAACATGGTCTTGACTTGGTGATTATCGCCGAACAGGGTGCCATGGGAATGCCAGTTGCTAAGGCTATGGATTTTGGAAAAGCACTGTATGCTAAGAAGAAGCAGCAGAATGAGGCTAAAAAGAACCAGAAGGTTATTCAGGTGAAGGAGATTCAAATTCGCCCTAAGATTGGTGAACATGATCTCCAAACAAAGCTGAATGCAGCCGTACGGTTTTTAGAAGAAGGAAAACGGGTTAAGTTCACGTTGATCTTCCATGGAAGAGAAAAGATGATGCAGGAAGAACGTGGTAATGATCTGTTTGGTAAAATTCAAGCTGCTTTTGAAGCAGCTGACTTGATCAAGCGATTGGTACAAGAAAAAGATCTCAAAGTGCCTTCGTCCTGGTCACGAGTCTACTATCTTAAATAGCTATCTATAAGAAAGTATAAGAACATGGAAAAAGTAAAACATAAAACACATTCAGGCGCAGCTAAACGTTTTAAGCTGACCAAAAGCGGTAAGATTAAAGCGGGACATTCAAAGCGTCGCCATATTTTGACGAAGAAATCGCGCAAGGTAAAACGACATGCGCGTAAGGCCTATCATTTGACAGGCTTCGATGCAGCTCACTTAAGACAAGTGCTCTGATCGATATTAGGGACAGTAAGCAATTTGAATATGTGCAAGTAAGGAACTAAGATGACACGAGTAAAACGCGGTTTAGCGACTAAAAAACGACATAAAAAATTACTTAAACAGACTAAAGGTTACTGGGGACAACGTAATAACATCTATCGCCGTGCCCATGAAACATTATTACGCGCGATGGCATTTGCTTTTAAAGGACGCAAGCTCCAAAAGAGAAATATGCGCGGCATGTTTGTCTCTCGTATTAAAGCTGCAGCTGAAGAGCAAGGCATGAAGTACAATACGTTGATCCACGGTTTAAAGATGGCTCATGTCAACTTAAATCGTAAGATGTTGAGCCAAATTGCTATTGCAGATCCAGCCGCTTTTGTTGAAATTGCGCGGATAGCTGCAAAGTAAAACTATTGACTTTACAAAAACGCTCTTACTACAATCAGCGATAGATAGTAGCCCGCGGTGGGCAAAAAAAGGAGGTTGCTGATGGAAGTATTGAATGTCCTTGAAAAGAAAATTGCGAGCTTAATCGAGCTGACACGTGTTTTAAAGGCCGAGAAATTGGCGCTCGCTGAAGAGAATTTGGTTTTGAAAGAGAAAATGGAGCGGCTTGAGACCTCTTTATTAACGCAAGAGCAGGATGCCCAAGAGCATTCGCAGGAAATTGTGTTAACAAAGATGATGGTTGATGATCTTATTAAAAATATTGATCAAATCATTAATCCTGAGCCGCAACAATGATACAAACTCGTAAATACCAAGTCGCTTTAGCAGGGCATACGTACACACTGTTGAGCGATGAACCTGAAACAGATGTACTTTCTGCAATTCAACTTGCTCAAGAGACTTTGAAGCAGTTGACTGATGCGGGCGTTAATGAGCCGCAGAAACTTGCCCTTTTAGCTGCGGTCCAGTTGGCGGTAGCCAAGGTGCAGTTGGAACATAAAGTAACCGCTCATCTCGACTCTGAAGCTCGATTAATGAAGTTATTTGCTCAGGTTGAACTATAAGCCTCGCTCTTTTATTTAGGGTGCAGACAAGACTTTCTCGGTAAGAACTGAAGAAAGGAAGCACCATGCTATTGATAGAAATGTTAGGCTTTAGCGCCTTGGGAATAGGTATCTTGGCTCTTGTGTGGTCATTTAAACAAATGGCTGCCGTGAGCAAAGTCACCAAACAAGCAGCATTGCAAGCAGAGCTGAGTAAACGAGACGTTGAAACTGAAAAGCGGGAAGCACTCGTCAAGCTGAAAGATGAGATGCACCGTCGCCGCACAGAGTTTGAGCATGAAATGCATCGAAGCCGTGCGGAGTTAGATCGTCTGCAAAAAAAGGTTACTGACCGCGTTGAGCTTGTTGAGAAAAAAGAAGAGCGGCTCGATGAATTACAACATGATCTCCAACAAAAAGAGCGGACCATGTCTCGCTTGTCTGACCAGCTCCACTTAAGCGAGAAGCGAGCTAAGCTTCTTGGTGAAGAATTAACCACAAAATTAGAAAATTTAAGCGGCATGACGCGCGACGAAGCGCGTAATGTCTTATTGCGCTCTTTAGAAGATGAAGTGTATCATGCACGGGCAAAGTGGATTCAAAAAGAAGAAGAAGAAACGATGCGCCTTGCCAAAGAAAAAGCGGTACAGATTATTGTTGGCGCTATGCAACGGTATACGGCTGAGCATGTTACCCCGCACTCTTCGGGAATCGTCCATTTGCCTAATGATGAGATGAAGGGACGTATTATCGGAAAAGAAGGGCGTAATATTAAAGCATTGGAAACTGCTACGGGCATGGAATTTGTAATTGGAGATATACCAGAAGTTATTACGATTTCAGGTTTTAACCCGATTCGTCGTGAAGTTGCTCGTCGTTCGTTAGAAAAGCTTATTATCGATGGGCGTATTAATCCGACTCGTATTGAAGAAGTGGTCAATGATTGCGAAAAAGAGATTGATGAAGCAATCTATGAGTATGGCCGCAAGGCGATTATGTCCTTTAATCTTGAAGGGGTTAAAGATGATATGGTCGTTCTTTTGGGTAAGCTTCATTTTAGAACAAGCTTCTCTCAAAACGCGTTAGACCATAGCATTGAAGTTGCCTATCTTGCACGTATGATCGCAGAAGAGTTAGGACTTGAAAATCCAGAAATCGCACTACGCGGTGGTCTCTTTCATGATATTGGTAAGGCATTGTCTGCAGAATGTGAAGGGCCCCATGCAATTATCGGTTCAGAGATGGCAAAAAGCTGTGGCGAACATCCACTGGTCATCAATGCCATTGCAGCTCACCACGGTGAAGTTGAGTTTGCCTCGATTTATAGTCCACTCATCGTTATTGCTGATACAATTTCAGCTTCCCGCCCTGGTGCACGCCGTGAAACATTAGCAACCTACTTAAAGCGTCTTGAACAGCTTGAAGATATTGCGTATAGTTTCGATGGCGTTAAAAAAGCCTATGCACTGCAAGCAGGTCGTGAAATTCGCGTTATTGTTGAAGAAGAATATGTTAATGATGATCAATCGATTGTCTTGGCACGGGAGCTGGTACGCAAAATTGAGCGTGAAATGGCTTTCCCCGGACAAATTAAAGTAAATGTTATTCGAGAGAAACGGGCTGTTGAATACGCAAAGTAATATGTATGCATCATGAGGAATAGTTTGATGGAATCAAGCGTAACAATATTGTTTTTCGGTGACCTTATTGGTAACCCCGGGTGCGAGTTGATGCGGACGTATATTCCCCAATTACGGGAAAAATACGGTGCAGATCTCGTCATCGTGAACGGTGAAAATAGTGCATTTGACGGTCGTGGGATAACTCCCGCGGCCGTTTCGGTTTTAAAAGAAAGTGGTGTAGATATTATTACCACAGGAAACCATGTGTGGGCAAAGAAAGAGGGAACGCAGCTCTTTGCAGGTGGTATGTCGTCGACTGATCCACTTATCCTGCGTCCCTCGAATTTTCCAACCAGCTGTCCTGGTACGGGTGTAGCGCTGGTCACCACGGGCAATGGGGTGAACGTCGGGGTGATCAATATCCAGGGCCGTGTCTTTATGCGCGAGCTGCTCTCCTGCCCATTTCGTGAGGCTGACGATGCAATTACATCGCTGCTTAAGCGAACGTCCTGTATCTTTGTCGACTTTCATGCAGAAGCCTCTTCTGAAAAGCTGGGCATGGGGTATTATCTTGACGGGCGTGTGAGCGCTGTTGTTGGAACGCATACCCATATTCAGACTGCCGATAATCGTATTTTGCCGGGCGGCACTGCCTTTATTTCTGACGTTGGCATGTGCGGCGCACTGAATTCGATGATTGGGGTCAAGAAAGAGATTGTGTTGCAGAATATGCTTACCCAAATGCCGGTTAAGTTCGCCGTCGAGACAGAACCGCCGTTTGTGATTAATGGGGTTGTGGTTAAGATCGATGCGCAAACGGGCAAAGCCCGCTCTATCGAACGGGTTTACCTCATTCAAGAAGGCAGATAAGGGGTTGCCAGAATCTTTTATTGGACAAATACGAAGATGAGAGCGCAAACGCATAAGCCGAGGCATGCACCGCTTAAAAACATGCGGTTTATGGTTATACGCTTGTTCTGCTGAACTGTTTCCTGAAGCTCTTGAAACGTAGCATCTGCTGCTATCTTATTTTCCTTGGTGATATCTGCATAGGCGAGAATTTCTCTAATTGGTGTGTATTTTAACTTGAGTTTGCGCGGCATAAGATCTTTGGAAGTGGCTCCGTTGCGTTGAGCATTATCAGCAAAAAAGTTTGCTGCTCTCTCAAGAGATATTTTAAAAACTCCAATTTTTGTACGGCATAATTCTTCTGATGCGTCATGGTTAAAACGCATGTCTCTGATAAGAGCACTGTGGGCTCTGTAGGCATTTACGTCGCTTCTAAAAACGATGACGCAAATAGCTGTTCCTGCATAGAGGAGGAAACGAAGATCGGCATAGGTTTGTTCGAAATAGTTTTGTTCGTTATCCTTTAACTGTTGTTTTTTGGCATTCTCAATTTTTGCCCAGAAGGCTTCAGCTTTTGCCCAGAAGGCGTCATCTTCTTTTTTTTGTAAAGCCGCTGATACATCGCGGCAATGTTCGTTAGAGATGAAACGTTGAAGAATTTTAAGGGTATCACTGCTAGAACGATTCGAACTGCTTGTGTTGTACCAAGCCTGTAAATCAGCTAACCATTCTTTCTGGATCGTGTCTTTAAGGAAGGTAAAAAAGGATGGGCACAGGGAACACTGTCCATTGTTTTTCCAGGTTTTATACGTGGATGCATCAAGGAAAGCCCTTGCAAAAAGTTCGCCAAAATCAATAGAACTTGCGGCAGCGTTGGCCGCGGATTGTCCAAGCGTAAGTGTTGCCAAGGTAATGAATAAAAAAACGTTTTTCAATTTCATGGCAATTTCCTTCGAGTTGCGAATGCTGTTTTTTGGTGTCGTTTTCATGTTGTTATTCTAATAGTAACATTTTTATACCTATTGTCAACGGGGGGGCTGTTAATGGCTGATACTTAAGATCATTGTTCCGGTTACACCCAAAGCTTGATCGCTCCGCGTTCATGTCCAGTAACGAGTCTCCCGTCAGCAAGTGCGCACAGGGCGCTTACTCGGTCGAGCCCTGTTGCAAATGATCGGATACAAGTCTTAGTTTTAGGATTGATGACCCAAATCTCTGGATAGTTCTCTCGTGCGAGCATACCGTCAGCCAAGGTAACGGTTTGTCCAACTCGTGCGTCCGAACGGCTCAGTTTTTGATGTTCTCGGGGAAGCTTTTTTTTGTCCTGAGGTATGTTTGTTTTCGCACCTTGTCCTGTTGCTGCATTCCACCAATAGTTTGAACCATCGTTTGAATGGGAATAAAAAATGTTTTCGTTTTTTGCGTTTTCCAGAGTGACAACCGTTGCTCGCGGTTCTACTGTTAAGCAGCGCTGTTCGTGGCCGGTCAGCGTATGAATATCATAGGCAATGATGATCTGGAGCAAGTCGAGAGGCAAGGTTGTGATCAGGTTATACAACAGTGGCCTGAGCTGTGCGCGGCGTGAGAGGGGGCAGAGTTGAGCTTCCTTTTTGAGTTTATCTGCAGTAGTTGTCGGTTGTTGTGTATTGATTAGTTCGGCAGAGTGCACGATTTCTGCACATACACGCTTGTTTGCATCAGTAAGTTTGCATTCCATCTGTGAAGCCCATGCAGATTGCCCAGCGATCGCCAAGAGACTAGCGGTGAGTAAGAAGCGTGTATATGTTTTCATGGCAAGTTCCTCTGATGAATTAGTTCTTTTTTAAAGGCTTATCGGTGTGATTCATTTCTAATTGTAACAAGATTTTGCCGGGAGTCAAAGGCTGGGGCAGGTAAAACCAGGTTCACAACTCTTGAGAAAGCTCAAAGTTGAATGCTATCCTAAAAACGGTATACATCTATTTATTACAAGGAGTTGTCATGGAAAAACGAACTTTGTGGCAGATAGCCGCAGTTGTTATTACGCTTCTTATAGCTGTTGTTCTCTTTCGATTTGTAGCTAATCGCAGCTATCCGATGCTATGTCCAACAGGAAGCTGTGCTTCAAATTGGGGGCAGGATGATCCGCTCAAATCAGATCAATCAAAGCCTTTTGGCGATTCCAAGCTGTTTAACGATTTGGACAAATAATTATTGTTGAGCTTGCGTGGCAGCTTTTTCTCGCTCTTTAATACTTTCTTCGATTTCGTTTGAATACAACTGAAGAGAGCCGTCTGCAAAACCAGCTACAAGAGTAGGTTTGTCTTTGATTTTAAGCACTGCAAGAGCATATATTTGACCTCGGTGACAGCTGCTCTCGATTAACAAAAGATGCTGAGGGGGCTGTGCAGAAAATATATTAATGAAGCCGTCCTCAGCGGCAGTGGCAAAGAGCCCAGGTTCAAGTTCCTTGATTGCCCGGATCGGCTTTGTATGGCCATTAAATGGAGCAAAAAAGCGACTGTGAGCTCCTATGATTCTAGAGGTGCCATTGACGCATCCTTCGACGCAATAGCCGCCGAAAACTGCATCATAGGTCCGTTTGCCAGAGGCATTTGTCCTTGAATGGCACTCGCAGATTTCATCAGACGAGTGCTTTTGGGTAGCGAGATTGATCGTTCTTTTGCAAATGCTTGTTTGATTAAAAAAGAGCGAGTCAAAATATTTTGATCTATATATGCCTACAGCAGAGGCTTTGAGCTCTTTTTGTGGATGAATGATAGTGACAGGAGCCTGAGAAGCCGGGTCCCACAGTATGATTCGTTCATCTGATTTTTTCAAAGGAATTGGGTTATGCAGTAGTGCGACGGCAGCTAGAATGCGCTTGTCTCTCTGTTCTTCAAAGCCGAGTATTGCGTATCCATTCACGGTAGATCCAGAGACGAGTAGACCTTCGTCGGTAAGCCACCTTAAGGCAGTTACTGGTCCCGTATGCTCTTTCACAATTTTCACGGTAGCTTTCTTGTCTAGGGGATCAGCGGTTGGGTCAATGAGGTGAATTTCTCCGTTTTCAAGCCCCGCAGCGACGGTATTGTCAGGAAGAACCTCGAGGGAATACACAGGGACATTCTTTCTACAGCTATGCGCATATTGGGTATATGACATGATGAGCGCAACGAGTTCTGGTGGAAGCACATTTTGATAGGTGTCTGACAGTATTCTCCCAAGTGGTGTTTGCAATGCATTTTTGACAGCAACCTGAGAGGGTACTGTTACAGAAGAGGCAAGTAGGAGTGCTGCGAGCGTAGCCTTTGCAAGTGTGTTCATGCGAAATCCTCACTTAATAGATAAGTTTACAATTCCTAATAATTATAACAGAAATAAAATACTGGGCAAAAGGGTGAATTATTATTGCTTCTGCAAGAAGTTGTGTGATAGTTTTAAAGTATCTAAGTATCTTTATTCAAAAGGAGTTGTCATGGAACAACGAACTTTGTGGATGATTGCCGCAGT
>CAYYBE010000004.1:0-119642 GCA_964470345.1 uncultured Candidatus Babeliaceae bacterium
CTGATATTAATACGAAGTTAGATCAGTTAAATACCCGCCTTGCTGAGGTTCAAGATGATCAAGAAGAACTCAAGCAAGTCCAAGAAGATATTAATCGATTTAATTGGTATAAGCAGGGTATTGAGAGTGCCAAGTCCGGTAAGTTTGAGGGGATGAAAGATACTCCTCGTCCGGAAGGTGAATCTGAGTTAGAGTAACGATCTTTACTGCTCGTTTAACGACGAAGCTGTTGAAGATTGTATTGTGCGGGACCGTTCTACGACGCTCTATGAGCTACGAAGAACAGCCCCGCACTTTCGTTTAAGCTCTTATGTGTTGCGCTGTGTTGATTGCGCTTGTAAGCTTCCCGGCTGGATAATGCCACCGGAGATGATAACGCTGACCGCTTCTTGGTACGAGATATTCAGTATCGTGCAACGTTCAGCTGCAATAACCAAATACTGCCCGGTTGCTAAGTGAATATTAGGAACAAAGACACCATAATGTTTCCCTTGCAATCCTGGAAAGCGGTCGGCAGGAACTTCAGGGCTTGTTAAGAATCCGATTGCATAAATACCAGGGTGTGGGTATTCAACTAAGACGATTGCTGTGTAGTTCTGTTTATCTTGGGGATAGATAACACCGACAAACTGTTTTACACCAAAATAGATATGGCGCAAAATAGGAATTTTGTTCAGTATTTTTTCTTCAATATGTTTAATAGGCTCTTTAAGCAGTAAATCAAAGAGTAAGCCTAATGCTAAAATAACGGCAATGGTGATCAAAATTTCTGATTGAGGAAACCATTGGAAACTTGTGGGCTCGAGATTGTAAATAGGTGCAAGTGTCGACTTAATAAGGTGAAAGACAAAGCGTAAAATCCAGATAGTTACTGCGATGGGCAAGAGAGTGAAGAAGCCATGAAGAAAAACTGATTTAATTTTGCTCAAGAAAGCTCGAAGTGAGCTGAAGCGAGATGTTGTCATCGTATAACCCTTTCCAAAGAACTAGCGTTATGCTTATGCGTGGTGCGAAAAATAGTGTGCCAACTGTTGGCAGGCAGCTTGTGCATGTTCGACTGTATCTGCTTCTGCCATAATCCGTAAAACTGGCTCGGTACCAGAATAGCGAACCTCAATTCTTCCTGATGATAACCCGTTTTTTACCGTTCGGATATACCCCGCAAAAGGCTCGCGGGTAAGGTCTTCTTTTTTGGTGACCACGAGATTTGTTGTTATCTGTGGATATTTGGTAAATGTTTCAAAATTGTTATTACCGGTGAGCATGAGTGCTTCCAGCACTCTGAGCGCAACAAGAATTCCATCGCCAGTACCAATGAGATCGCGCACAATGGTGTGTCCTGATGGTTCACCGCCAAGTATGAGCTTGTCAGTAGCTAGTCGTTCTGCAATATATTTGTCACCTACGGGGGTGCGTAGCAACGTTTTTCCCCGTTGTGCTACATAGTGTGCCAACCCTTGGTTACTCATAATGGTTCCCACAATATGTGTTGTTGTTGCATAGGTCGGGTGGTTGCTCAAGAGCGCAAGAACATCATCGCCATCTTTAACGGTACCGTTGGCAGTAACGGTCATCAGTCGGTCGCCATCTCCATCAAAGGCAAAGCCGATATCAGCAGTTTCTTGAACGACTGCGGCCTGTAATTGTTCCAGGTGAAGCGCGCCGCATTTTTCATTAATATTATAGCCGTTCGGGGTATGGTTAATCGTTGTAACGTTGGCGCCCAAATTGGTGAAAATCTCTGGTGCCACCTGGTAGGTTGCCCCATTGGCTGTGTCGAGAACGATCTTTTTCCCACGGAGAAAGTCGGCTGGAAATAGTTGGCATATCGCTGCGCAATAACGAGCAGCTGCATCAGTAAATAATTGTTTATGACCCACGAGTTCAGGTTCGGGTATCTGCTTGCGTGTAAGTTCTTCACAGCTGAGCTCTGAGATTCTGAGTTCATCAGCTAAAGCGAGCTTGCCGCTTGCTGCATCAATAATTTTAATACCGTTGTCTTGGTAGGGGTTGTGTGATGCGGAAATAATAACTGCTGCGCTGAATTTTGGGGTTGCTTGGCGCATGAGGTGGGCGGCAGCCGGTGTTGGTAAGACTTGTCCATCATAGACCTCGATTGGTGCGGTTAACAGCCCGCGCATCAGAGCTGTTTTGACCTCGTCGGCTGAGATCCGGGTATCATGAATGAGAAGAATATTCGGCGCCTTACCGTAACGTTCGCAGGCCCAACGACCAAGCGCTCTTCCAAGCGCAGTTAATGTTTCTGGGACAAAAAAGCCTGAGCCTACGGTGCCACGTATGCCGTCGGTGCCAAACAAGTTTGGGCCAAATAGGTTTGTATTATGTGGGTTCATTATATGCCTGTGTGGTTACCTCAACGAGAATGGGTCTGCCCGTCACAGCTTTCTTCACTCCGTAGAGATTCTCCTTGGGATGCAAAGACGGGTATCATTGTATAGTGTACCAAGTTGATGTGCGGTGGCAATAAAAGGTTTGCTTCCGTAAAGGTTATTTGATTAAGGCCTGGGTGTAAGAGTGTCCCGTCAAGGTGCAGAGTAAGCTCACGTAAATCGACCGTTTGCAGCGCTGCAGAGTTCCCTGTTAAAGAGATCAGCACCGTTTCAGGGGCTTTGATGGTGTAATTTTCTGGCACTTGATAGAGCCCAACGGGAACGGTGGTCGTGATGGTGATGCGTGATGTCTCATGCAGAATTGACCAGCCGGTAAAGGCGATAATGAACGAGGTGAATTTAAGAGTGGTGTTGTTGAGTAAGATGTTTTTCAGGCTGAGCTGCATGGCGAATTCCTTCTTGGAATGAGGTTTGATTAATAATTAATCGTTTCAAAAGGAGGGCGGTGTGGTGGGCGGAAAGATCTTCTACGCTCCGTGCTTGGGCAATAACCGTAAATAAGCGTGTTTGCGGGTTACTTGAAATAATAAGTGTGTCTGTTTTTGAGCTCATTAAGAGTGCATGTTGTTGCCAGCTTGGTAACTGTTCAGCATCAGGGGCGACCCACAAATTGTCAGGGGTGATATTCCAGTGCGCGGGGAAGGCGACCAGTTTTCCCTGGGCATTAATCCATAAAATTGTTTCTTCTTCGTTGCTTTGTGCTTCAAGTAAGAGTTCCAATAAATCTTTTTTAAGGTCAGCGTAAAAGAGACAGGAGCTTTTGAGTGCTGCATCAAGGCTGTCTTTTCGCTCAATAACCCAGATAATATGTTTGGAGCAGTTCATGGCATACAAGCTGGTACGCATTAACTCATCAATCCAGTGTTCTGATTCTTTTGTTGGCGGGTTAATCTTTTTTAAAGAAACAAAGTTTTTTTGCAAAGTTTGCTGGTGGTAGAGAATAAAAATACAGACGACCAGCGGTGCTGCGAGAAACAGGAGATTGCTGAGAATCGACAGCCCAAGATAGTGTGCTAAAAAGGTCAGAGCGCAGTAGCCATAGGCATACAAAACCAGTGGTTTTTGGACATCTTGTTTGAGCCAGCGGAAAAAGTAAAACGTGATGCAGGTGAGCAGAAGAATTTCCGCGCCGTCTTGCCAGGCATAGAGTCCCAGTGCATGTATAATGCTTGCCAATGTTGCCATAAATTCCATAGAGATACCCCTTTCTTTTTTTACTACTACTTTGTTCACTTGCACTATAGTCAGATTGCTTGGTGTGAGGCAAGAGTTTCGTTGAGTAAGTTATTGGCAGATCATTGAACCTGGAATGCGGTATCTGGTAGACTGAAAATAATGGGTTAGGGTAGGTGGATGAAAGGGATAGAATGACGACGAAACAGATAGTTCTTATTTTGGTAGCTCTTGCAGCTATCGGGTTGGCGAGCGTTGTTGCAGTTAAATTATTTGCGAGAGTGCCCGAGATTGAAGATACTCAAATGGGAACTTCGGCAGCTTTTTGGGCGGAAGATCCAGCTAAAAAATTGAATGAATCAGTGAACAAATATTGGGGTTGGAAATAGGTTTTGCTAGAAAAGGTATCTCATGCACATCAAAGCGTTGGTAGTACTGACGTGTCTTATTTCTTTTGAATCACCAATGTTTTCATCGTGGACAAAGATGAAATCTTGGTTTTCTTCTGAATGCGAAGATCAGAAGCGTACAAAAGCGCTCACCGCAACCCTTTATGAGCAAACTGAGCTGCCGCTTGACCTTATTAAAATTATCGATTCGTACGATAAAACTATTTTTGCCGATCATGGAGCTTCTGTTAATGCGATGCTGTTATTGCAGGATGGAAGATTAGTTTCTGGTGGTGTTGATGGGACTATTAAGTTTTGGAGCCCTCAATCGGTTTTGTTAAAAACAATCAAAGAGCATACAGCCCCTGTGACTTCTCTCGTTGAAATATCTCATAAGTTGTATTCAGGTTCATTGGATGGAACCATAAAGATTTACGATTTAAGTGATGATTCTATAAAAACTATGGGAATTGGCGCTGAGCTAGGTGCACTGCTTCGTATTTCTGACACGCAATTTGCATGCGGGTCATGGCACCAATTTATCTACGTATGGAAATTGGTTGGCCTGCCGGTCAAACAATTTTATTTTGAGCCAAAAGGTTTTTGGGATGACGACAGATTTCACCATATCTTCGCACTGACATTTTTACCGGAACATAACTGGATTGTTTCTGCGGGTAATCGTGGTCATATTAAAGCGTGGGATCTTAATGATGCTGCGCCGGTGGTTCGTCAAGAAATTAGAAGTATGTCTTACACGACTTCGTACATGATTCCCGTGTATACCGATGTCTATGCATTGCTTACATTACCGCATGATCAAATTCTTTCTGCATGGGAAGATTCTGCTATTCGCATTTTTGATCCAGCTTCAGGAAAATGCTTGAAAACATTTGAAGGGCATAAAGGTGCGGTGAGGTCGCTTGTGCTGATCTCCCCAACCATATTTGCCTCAGGTTCTGATGATAAGACAGTTAAGCTGTGGGACATGACGAAAAAAGAAGATCCGAAAAAGAAAGACCAATCTATTAAAACGTTTGTTGGGCATACGGCACGTGTAACTGCGCTTGTAAAAATTGACGAGCACACGCTTCTTTCGGCATCTGAAGATGGTACAATCCGTAGATGGACATTGGAGTAGCATGGCAGCTCAAAAACAACTGTTATTTTTGGTTATCTGTATCTGGGGAGCTTGCTGTTTGGCAAGTTCGGTAAAAAGCTCTGTACCCAAACCAGCAATGGTCATCGAAGAACAAAAGCGTTCCGCTGCGCTCACTCAAGCATTATTTGATCTAACAGATCTACCGCCAGAGCTTATTTCTATTGTTGACCAGTACGATAAGAGTCTTACAGGACGTCGGTTTGCGCTTGTTGGTTATGGAGTGAAAGACCTCCAAGTTCTTGCTGATGGAAGAATTGCAGTTGCAGGTGCTCCCGATGGTTCAATTGTTCTTTTAAAGTCGGATGGTACCTATAGTGCGACCCTCTCAGGGCATAGCAGTCCCGTTAAAGTTCTTGCACCTCTCTATTCCCGCTTTTTAGCTTCGGCTTCACGAGATGAAACGATTAAAATTTGGGATTTGACCACAGGCAAATGTGTTCGAACGCTGAGGACCTCTAATGGTACTGCGCAAGCTCTCATAAGGTTACCTCGTGGTAGAATTGCCGCTGGCTTTTTAAGCCAAACGATTATTGTATGGGACATAGCCTCGGGAAATCTTGAAAAACAATTTATCTATCAACAGCATGATTACACCCATGGATTTGGTTCTGATAAAGAACATAGAGTACTTGCTTTGGCATGGTTGCCGGAAAAGAATCGGCTTGTTTCTGCTGGAGACGGTAACCATATTAAAGTGTGGGATCTTAATGATACCGCGTCAGTTATACGTAAAGAAATTGGGGATATGTATGCTACCAAGTTTGGGCAGACGGTTTTTGAAGAGATAGGCGCTCTTCTTACGTTACCTGATGAAAGAATTCTTTCGGGCTGGGGTGATGGGAAAATTCGGCTGTTTGATCCAGAATCGGGAAAATATGTATTGACGCTTGAAGGGCATAAGGGGTATGTGACTACTCTGCTTCTCTTAACTCCAACGATTGTTGTTTCGGGTGATGATGCGGGAGTGATAAAAGTATGGGATCTCTCGAAGAAGAAAGACCAATGCATTAAAAGCTTTGAGGGGCATACTCAGTTGATTAATGCGTTAGTAAAGATTGATGCCAAGACATTTCTTTCAGGTTCAGGCGATGGCGCGATTCGCAAATGGACGCTGGAGTAGTGAGCCAGCACAAGCGGTTGTTTCTTGCAGAAAAGCGGGTAAGCTGAAAATAGAGACGTGCTCTTGGGGAGGGGCTTCACAAATCTGCAACTCGAGGAGCTTACCTATGAACCACATTCGGATTTTTCTTACTGGACTTTTGCTGCTTCTTCCCTTACATATTTCACTAGATGCAAGTCAGCTTGCAAAACGATCCTCTTTTGAAGTTGATTTGGGCATCGACTCACAAGAAGCATCTTCTCGAAATTGTATCGCGTCCTTCTGTATAAAATGTGTAAACGCTTTTCGTTCTTCTGATCAAAAAAAGAGAATGAATGAACAGATGCGTATTGATCAAGAAAGTAAGTCCTGCGTAGACCAGCAACGGACGCTTGTGGAGTCATTGTTTGAGTGCACGCTACTTCCAAAAGAACTTATTGCAATTATTGCTCTCTATAACCAATCTGTTTGCCGTCTTGGCCGGGTTCGTTCCGTTGTTGGGCTTCAGCCCCCGTTTGTTGCATTGGGAGGTGATGGCGCTATTCACGTGGTAGATCTTGATGCGGGAACGCGAGTTAGTACATTTTTGGGGGATCCAAGCTATTCCGTAAATGCTTTAGCATATGATTCTAAGCAGAATGTACTTTTTTCTGCTGCATTACTTGGCAACCGGGCAGTGAGCCAGTTAATGATTGACCCATTAGAGAACAAGCTTGTTGCGTATGCTTCGGCAGTGTCTCCTGAGGTGAAATCCAGCAGCGCTCTTGATTCTTCGACGCAAAACGTATTGGTTTGGAATCCTTCGAGTGGATTGGTTGCTGTTCTTTATCCTGAAGGTCAAAAATGTGGGAATGAAGAAAAGATTAAAGCTGCGATTGAACGGGAGAAGGCCGCAAATTCGCTGGTTCTTTTATCAGCATTGGTACAGCGAGAGTTTAGATTAGAAAGTGGTCTTCAGGATCTTGATAAAATTGGAACCTTTACCATTCGAAAATCAAAAATACCGGATCAAACATTGTCTTGTGACTCGATGCAACTAGCTTCGGGGCAGATACTTGTTGGTTTTGAGTCAGGAGATGTGGCCGTTATCAGTCCTAGACAAGCGGATGAATTTGTTGCCTTCCCCATGCACAATGCTCCCGTACGTTCATTTGCTGCAGATGGGACAGGGCTTGTTGCCTCCGGGTCAGATGATACTACCGTGAGAATTTGGGATCTAACGCATAAAAAGTGTTTACAAGTTATCTACGGACATGTTCGTCCCGTTCGTTTGTTATGCTTTGTATCTCGATCACGAATCCTATCTATTTCAGACGCAGGTATTATTCGCGTTGATAACCTCAATGTTTCAGACAACAGCGTAAAATCTATTCAGAGTGCTCCGTAAATGAGTAGACTATACAAAGAGGGGATGTTGTAGAGAAAGGGAGTATATGTCGAAAAAATATCTTTTGCTTCTAGTTGGAGTAGTTGTTATTGTACTTGGGGTGATGGCTATCAGAATGTTTGGGAATGTGCTTACCAAGTATGAAGATGCTCCAATGGGGACATGGGCCGGTAACTGGAGAGATGTTGGCGGCATACACTATGTCATTATAAAGTAATAAGGCGATGTGAAGAACCCGCGCGACGTTTCAAGCAAAGTACCGATTTCACACGAGTAAGATACGACAGATGGTCGTTCGAATAGGGCGTTGTTTTTTGAGTTTTGCTATACTCGAAAACGTACGCCTTTTATTTTATAGAGCGCGACTGCTGTATTATGCTTGGAGATCGAAGTATGCAAGACAAAATTGTTGAACTAAAAAATAAAACTATTTTAACCGGTGATCGCCCAACGGGTCCGTTACATCTGGGCCATTATGTTGGCTCACTCAAAAACCGTGTTGAATTACAGGACCATAATAAGCAATATGTGATGGTAGCAGATGTTCAGGCATTAACGGACAATTATGAGCATCCAGAAAAAGTACGGCATAATGTGGTGGAAGTTGGGCTTGATTATTTAGCGGTTGGGATCGACCCCAAGAAATCGACGATCTTTATCCAGTCACTGATTCCAGAAATCGCTGAACTCACCGTCTTATATCTTAACTTAGTTACCGTCAGTCGCTTAAAACGTAATCCAACGGTCAAAGCGGAAATCCATCAAAAAAATATGGGTGAAACCGTTTCTGCCGGCTTTCTGATGTATCCCATAAGCCAAGCTGCTGATATTACCTGTGTACAAGCCAATCTTGTTCCCGTTGGTGAAGACCAAGCGCCGATGCTTGAGCAAACCAATGAGATCGTTCGGTCCTTCAATCGAATTTACAATACTGACGTGCTTAAAGAAGTTGAAGGGCGGATACCCAAAATTGGTGGCCGCTTACCGGGTACTGATGGACAAGCAAAAATGGGTAAATCATTGGGTAACGCTATTTATCTTTCTGATCCAGCTGATGTCGTTGCACAGAAAGTAAAGGGCATGTACACCGACCCAAATCATATTCGTGTTTCCGATCCAGGCAACGTTGAAGGCAATCCAGTCTTTACCTATCTTGATGTCTTTGATCCTGATACCGCTGCTGTTGCAGAACTTAAGGCGCAGTACCAGCGGGGTGGTTTAGGCGACTCAGCGGTTAAGAAACGTTTGCTTGATGTTCTTGAAGCATTTTTGGCGCCAGTTCGTGAGCGTCGTCAGCAGTATGCAAAAGATCCTGCTGCTATTATGCAGATGCTTAAAGAGGGTACTGCTGCCACCCGTCAAGTAACAGCACAAACAATGCACAAAGTCCGCCAGGCAATGCACTTAGATTATTAAGCTTTGGGCGTGTTGGTGAACTTGAGATCGAGTTTCTGCAATACTTCCGTCTGCTTTTTATGCTCGGCTTGTTTTTGAGAAGCCTCGGGCTCTTTAAGATCCCACACTCGGATTGTCATATCATCTGATCCGGACAGCAACAGTGTTGGTGAAAGTGGTAAAAGCACCCGTACTGCTTTGGTATGGCCAGGGAAGATCTGTGCTGTTTGGGTAGTAAGATTCCAGACAAAGATTGTTCCATCTACACTTGCTGAGGCCAGCAGATTGTCCGACAGCTTGGCAAGCGCAGTTACGCGCCCTTTGGGTCCTTCAAGGGTAAATGTGCCTTCTTGTTTTGTTTTTGCCCCGTTTGTCCATATCCTAATGGTTCCATTTTCCCATCCCGTGGCAAGTTTTGTTTTGCTGAGCCAAACATATGCGGTTACTTCTTGGTTAATCGGAAACGAGTAAGGAGTAACAACCGAGAACGTAGTGAGATTGACCGGGCGAGCGGTTTTTGTTTCCCAATTTTGCACATAGCCGGCAAATGCGGTTGCTTGCAGTGTGACGTATTCAGGCTTGCCATCAAGAGACGCTAATTGGATCCACGTGTGGTCGCCTCTCTTGGCGTATTTTAGCCCTTTTCCTGCTTGTATAGCTTTTCCCGTTTTAAGGTCCCAGAGTGTAAGCGTATCTTCATCGCTCAGCTGTTGTTTAGCAAAATTGACAACAGTTGCGGTAATCGTTCCATTGTCGGTGTCGAGGTTCCAGATGCCACTTGTTGCAGGACTTGCAAGCGTTGCAACAAGGGAGTCAGAAATTCCTACCAGTGCTTTAACTGGCATAGGTTTCTTGGGGGAGATTGTCGTGAAACAGTTTCCTTTGAGGCTCCAAAGTTTAATAGTGCCTGCAGCGTCAGCAGAAGCAAAAACAATTGGTGTATCGCTTATCTTTGTAAGCGCTACAACGGGAGCGGTGTGCCCTTTAAAGACGATGCTTTGTGATGCGGCCGTTTTGCTTGGAGTAGTGTTTGCTGGTAGGCATCGGTAAGAGAACAGCCCAAAGACAAGTGCCGCAGATAGGATTTTGAAAGATTGCATGCGAAAACTCCTTATATACGTTATACAGTTACTCTACAAAATCAGTGTAACGGGAACGTATTGCGCTTTGGTAGAGATCGGAGAGAAACTCCCCTGTTTTTTGTTGAGTTTTCCAGGCTTTTCCCCTGAAAGTCCCTGGAGGCTGTTGTTTACTTTAAAAACCTGGTTAAACTAATAATAGAAATTAAGCTTCAGCTTGATTATTCAGTTTGTATTATCCGATGTTGTTTGATTGCATCTAGGAGCTTTTGCCATGAAGATTATGCATCCAGTTTTACTCCTTCTCTTTGGAGTGTTCCCGTTGGGGGCGTCTCAAGCCTTACAAAAATCACTTGTCCAAACGACTGCGCGTGAACTTATAGAGATTCCTAAAACGACATTTTTGGGTTCGTTGTGTTTATCTGCTGTTGCAAAGAGCAAGCGCGCTGTTGATCGAGAAGCAAAAGAGGAATTTAATAAGCACCAAACGCTTATCCAGGCATTAACTGATCTTACCGATCTTCCAAAAGAGTTAATTGGCATTATTGCTTTATATAATCAGACAACGTTGTTTGTAAGAGATGCTGTTAGAAGTGAACCACGTTCTGTAGAAGTGATCTCGCCAGCGGCTGTTGCTGTTGGGTGTGAAGATGGTTCTATCAATATGGTAGAGATGGTTGAGGGGCGGATTTTGCAAAAGCTTTGTCATCACACAGCCCCTGTCCATGTCTTATGTTATTCGCCCAATTATCATGAACTTTTATCGTTATCAACGCTGGATGGACACGTACCAAGTTACTTGTCAGTCGAATGCCCGCCGCGGGAAAACATGATGCAAATAAAGGTCCATGCCGTGGCTTGCGAACAACAGGCCCGACCAAGTGATGAAACGTTGCGCGTTTGGTGTTTATGCGCGGAACCTTTCTTTGGCCCCCGTGGTTATGTTCACAACGTTAGCACGGCTCATTCATCGATTGAGGGAAAACAGACTTGGAATCTCACAAATGAACTTAAGCCGGATGCAGCTTGCAAAAATGAGGCGGAAAAAAAGAGCATTACAGAGGGTGTTGCGACGATGCGCGCTGCGGGTACAAAAGCAGGGATTATCTGCGAAAGAGTGTGGAGCTCGGTACCTTCTTCTGGCGGCGCAGCTCCTTGTGTTAAGCAAGAGCGCGATAGTACGACATATTGGTTCAGAGAGGCGGCAGATCTTCCGCAAGGAGACGCAACAAGCCATTGGTATAAAAGTGTCCCGGAAAATCATGATATTGTTGGATGGTCTTCTGGAGATGTTGTACTTGGAAATAACACAACAGGAAAGGTCGAACTTCTGAGAGGGCATGTTGCGGCTGTTCGTATCTTACGTTTGTTTCATGGAAGATCAGGAAAAGGCTACATTGCCTCAGGTTCTGATGATGGAACAATTAAAATCTGGGAAATAGATACACGAAAATGTGTGCAAACTCTTGTTGGACACGCAGCTCCTATTCGAGCATTGAGCCTTTCACTGTTTACAGATTCTCAAGGTGGGTATGTTGTCTCAATTTCTGACGATGGTACTTTGAGAAAATGGAGTCTAGACGTCTAAGTCGACAATAGTGTCGATGTTGGTGCAGTCAGCTCTATTGTGACGAAGAGATAAAGAGCTTATTTCGCAGGAAGAATCATAGGTTGTGCGCCTGGCGTTTGTTCTTGTCCTGTTCTACCCGTTTGTTGAAACCAGTTGCTTGCACTTCCCGGCATACTGCTAATAGCATCGCCTTGTGTTTTGACGAATCTAAAAAGAACGACAGCTGCTACGATGATGACAATTGCTCCGGCAATATACCATTTGGTACATGATTTCATCTGAATTCTCCCTATAAAAATAAGATTATACAACCACAGTGGGCTCTTAACCGTACTTTAGCAGGAGCATTGTATGGCAAGCAAGAGTTTTCTCTCTTATTCGCCTTTTACTTCCCAGCGAAAACGGTCTCCCCAGAGTATTCTGCTTGTTTTTTCCAGATGCTCAGGTTCAGCAACGCGCTCGCCTCCGATAGAGAGCATTTTGCAGATGCTTACGACGTATCCAAGAATGTTATGTGGTTTTTGATGAATGCGTGAGCCAACGCGGTAAATCTCGTTGCAGGCAAGTATTTTTTTTATCCACCACGTGGCAGAGTAAAGTAGTGCCCATTTTGCCATGGTGCTACTTTTGTAGGCATCGAGATAAGCGGTTCGAGTCTGGAGCGGTTGTAGCCAGTCACAGGCCTTTGTTAATCCAGTAAGTACAATGGTGAGGACGTTCATGTTGTACTCAAAGACGGGGGTTGCTGTTTGTGGGAGAACGATGCTTCGGAAAATGCTGTTATGAGCTTTACGCATGCGCAGTCGCGCTGCTTTATATTTCAAGTGACGCTCATTGCTCGACATACTTGAATACAGCGGTTGGACAATACAAAATAGTGAGAGTGTATACAAAAACAGATGCTTCATGACTGTTTACCCTTTCTACGAGTAATACTCTCAAAAAAAGAACAAAAAAGGAACCTTAGCTGTATTCTCAACTCTTGGGTAGCATGAAATAGAAGCAGATGGTGTTGATTGGTTAGATAGTCTTACGATACATGTTGAAGTCTGTTGAGCCTGTTTTCTGCAGAATCATTTTGCTGGTTTTTTCAAGCTGTTCTGGTTCAATAATCCGATCGCCGAAGATTGTAATAATTTTTAAGATACTGACGGCATATTCAAGTGGATTATGCGCTTGCCAATGGAAGCGTGAGCTGAGGCGGTATATTTCATTGCATGCAACACCTTTTTTTATAAACCAGATAACATTATACAATGATACCCAATGACGCATGCTTGGGTCTTTTAATGCTTTGCGATAGGCTTCTTTCTCTCTTTTATTCCCGTGTGGTTGTAAGGGCTGCATCCAGTCGCACACATTTGCTGCTACGGCAAGCCCTGTGGTGCAGTTGCTTACGGTATTTTCAAACGCGCGTGTTGCTTTCCACGGCATTAAGAGACTTTTGCTAACTCTTACCATTTGTTCAGTACGTGTCAGCGCCGCGCATGTGGCAAAGGGAGTGAGGGAGCTGGTAATGAGCAGGATCGAAATACTATACAAAAACAGGTGCTTCACTTCTGCTTTCTCCTTTTACTACAATTATTCTCTTCTTGCAGTAATACTCTCAAAAATCTTCCAAAAAAGAAACCCCGGTGTGTTGAGTACCGGGGGTAAAATTATCTTATGAATATGCGTTTAAACTGTTAGCCTATACACCGCAATTCATCCCGCTTAATACTGCGTTGCGCGTTTCTTTGGATATAAGTTTATCATTGAATAGGCATAGGCCGAGCTTTGAAATAGCAATGAAGAAACTGATTGGGTCTTGCCGTTTGTTGCTGAGAAAGAGTGTTGTTCCTCGTTTATAAAATTCATGAATGGCCAACCCTCTTGGCATCCAACTATTGAAAAAATCATTTGCATGGGGATAGGTCTTTTTGTAAGGCTGTTCAAGCCCTACTCCGTAAAAGAAGCTTATAAAGCTAAGGCCAAACGTTAGAACATCAAGCTTTAAGTTAAAGTTGATATGCGATAAATTGTTCTCCGTTCTCCCTTGGAGCGGGAAAGAGTTTGCTTGTTCGTTCCAAGGACAGATCAAGTTTTTGCAGGCTTGAGTTAGTGTTAATGGTGCTGCTTCGACGTAAGCTTTCACCATTGGTTGCATTGCCAACGGCGCAAGAAGTGTAAGCAAAAGAAGTTTTTTCATCATATGGTGTACCCTTCAAATAGAGTGTTTTTAACTACGTAATTTAGCTTAAGGGGTTTTGTGGGAGCTGTCAAAGCGCACATGGGCAAAAAAAGAACCCCGGCATGTTGAGGACCGGGGTTCTTTTTTTGCTTGTTAAGATATTGGAGTCGTTTTATTTGTCTGTCTCAAGAATTGGTTTCCAAACGGGAATTCCTGTTTTGGTACATACAGTTTCACGATGAGTATCTTCAAGAAGCTGTCCGCCAAAAATTCCTAACATTCGCATGATGCTGAATGTGTAGTCAATTGGCTGTCGCGCTTGGTTGCGGAAGGTTGTTCCAACTCGATAAAATTCATTCATCGCTAAGGCCTTTTTCAACCACCATACACAACTGTAGAGTATTGCGGCATTACGTTGTACAGGAATGTTCCAAGCGTTGCGATAATCAGCTTTCTTAGCGAATGGTTGAACGTAATCATATCCTTTAATGCCTAATGCGCAAGCGCTGAGCAATAATTCAAATCCTTTATTAAATCCCTTTACGTTAGGATCCCAAGGGGTGAATATGTTTGTGATAGTTTTAACTATGACATTAGCCTTCATTACAGGCTGCATCGCCATTGGTGATAAAATTGCAAATAGAAGAAGTTTTTTGACCATGTTGTGTGTCCTTCGCAATAAAAGATTATGTAATTCAGTACAAATCAGCTTACGGGCGAAGGGGGGACCTGTCAAAAGCCCCCAGCGTACCAGGGTTACTACCAGGTTAGCAGGGTAAATTCTCTGTTAAAAGCGGCTGTTTTATCATAATGCGCCAGTATGTTTCGGGGCCTTTTTTGCAGGACTACCCTGAGGGGTTTGCCCTTCTTCTCGTTTATAAAACAAGGCTTGGCATATTTTGTCATAGACCTCAGCGATGTTTTTTGTGCTGGTGGGGGCTACAAAGACGACGTTCTCTCCTGCCAGCGTGCCTAAAATGCCGAGCTCTTTCTGCTGATCAAGATAGTCGCCAATAAAGGGGGGCATGCCTCGCAGCGTGTTAATAATGATTAACGTTTCATTGTGAACAACAGAGTGGACCCCAAGTCGTAAAATCTCCCGACTCGTACTCTTGTCTGGCATCTCATAGATAATCTTGTTTTTATATGGCTGCTTAAGAATGCCCAAACTCATTAAATCACGTGAAATTATTGATTGATTCGTCTCGATATCGTACACATCTTTGAGGAGCGTTAAGAGCTGCTGCTGGTTTTCAATAGCATGTGAGTTAATAAGCTCTGTAATCGCATAGTGCCTGTAGGTGACTTTTGAACTCTTTTCCATAGTAGACTCCTTGTACTTAGTTACGTACTTTTGTGAGCTGGTAGATCGTTCGCGCGACTTCATCAAGATAGACCGCTATTGGTAGCTCTCTGTCAGCCTCTGGTCCAGCTGCATCAATCACAAAGCCTTTGGGGAGAAGCGCTTGGAGTACCAGGGTCTGTCGCTCGATAAACGGCTGGTCAGAAATGATCAAGCAGCGGCCGGGGGCCGGGTGAGTTGAAAGCCAGGCGTTGACCGTATCATCAGTTGTTGGTCGTAGCAATGTTCCATCAGCGTTTGTTTTCATTGGTGTACTAATAAGATCGGCCCATACCTGTTGGCCAAGGGTGGAATTGTTCATAACCGTATGCATCATATCAGCTTCGGTTAGTTTTTGGTGTGCAGGCGCTGTTTGCGCTAACGGCTCTTGTTGTGGATCCAAAGGACGGTAGCTGGACAGAAGAATGACCGTAGGCGTTCTGCCCGAACTGTTGTTCCCAAGCAGAGCAGGATTTGCGTGCGCAAGCGCTTCAAGATAGCCGATCCGTTTTTCTACACGGCTCTGCAGGCCGCCTAATACAAGAATATAGTCATAGTCTGTTGCGTGCGGCATCACTGCGTCACATACTCCCAGTTCTCGCAAGAGGGGCATAAGCTCATTCCGTTGCGCTTCCCATTTCTTTTCAGTCTCCCACCGTTCGCCTTTACGGAGTAAGTTTGCTTGCGCAACTTTGTTCATTTCGGTAATGGTAGGTTTGCAATCGAGGTGAATGGTCGTAAAAAGCTCGCAGAGCGCTTTTGAAGGTGCGCCGTTTGTGGCGCAGAAAGAGGTTGCTGGTGCTGCAGCTAAACGTTTTGAGCTGATCTTATTGGTATGTCCGCAGCCGGCAACACTGCAGAGTATGAGCGCTGTGACTATACGATTGTGATATAAGTTCATGCTGTTCTCCAACGGTTTTGGTAAAATCTCTTTTTTAGGATACGGGCTTTTGTGCAAATCTCAATACAAAACTCTTACGCTTATCGCATAAGAGTTGGTAGGCTAAGCGCAGTTACGTATCACATATCAGTATGGAGGTGTTGGATGAGAAAGACATTATATGAACATCGCAAAAAGATGATGGTCATAGTAGGAGTGGTCTTGTTGGCCGCATTTGGTTATTCGTTCTACCGCTTTTATCGCAATGCTCAACAGGCAACCAACCGGATTGCTGCTGAACAGGTAAAAACATTGGTGAAAATTTTGAGAAAGATTGATGATACCTGCGGCATTGTAGACATTACGCGAGACCGCTCTGTTATCGACTTTTTGACCGTAAAAAGTTTTGTTGGCTCTGAAGTAGGTCCACTCAATCTTATGGAACCAAGCAAATGGGCTGGAGCCTATCTTAATGTTAATTATGCTATCCAAGGAAAACCGTACGAAATCATTCGTACCAAAGATGGATATTTCGTTGTTCCGGGGGAAGGAGTTAAACTCTCCAGCGGCAAAGTAATCGGGAAAGATATCGTCTTTACCTATGACACCGATGTTGAAGCATATGTAAATGATGCTGGTGGACTTGAGGTCAATGGATACCCACTGGCTGTTCGCCTTCATCTGCGCAAAGATAAGGATATGCCAACGGCAGATTCAATTATTGCTGAAACTGAAGAAGGAGCGTAAGCGCTAAGCCCGCTCAACAAAGCTCGCGGCTATTTTCTTAAGCCCTTGTTTAAAACGGATGGTCAAGCGTGTTGCTTGGCCATCTTGCTCTTCAATCTGTTCTATGATCCCCGTACCAAAGACCGCATGTTTAACCGGCTGATGCTTTTTCCATGTCGCAAGATTGTCTTTGCTGACGCGTGGAGCAGATGCAGCTGTTGTGGGTGTTGGCACGCTTGAGACATTGCGTATTGACGTGTTCCAGGTTGATTTACGCACCGGGGTGCTGCGCAGGGGCGTACGTAGTGCAGGTGTGATTATAGGTGTACTTTGCGCTTTGCTCATAAACGATGGCTTATAGGAATCTTGTTTAAGAAAGGGCTGTTCAAAGTCAAACGGATCACGTTCTCGAGCAGGTTCTGCATCAGAAGTTGCTGAGCTGTTTGAGCGTGCCGTTCCACTCAACCAATTTTGGACGTTGGTTAAGCAGCTAATTTGATCCCACGTTGTACAGTCGTAGGTAAGGGCGAGCCCTTCAGGAATCTCTTTAACAAAACGAGAGCTCTGCTGATATGAAAGTTGTCCGTAGATTGTACGTTGTTCGCACTGTGTAATCAGAATGCGTTCACGAGCACGCGTGATGCCAACGTAGAGCAGCCGTCGCTCTTCTTCGAGCGTTTCTGGTTGGTAGAGTGCATGGTTGCTCGGTAAAATGCCCTCTTCAAGCCCGGTAATAAAGATTGTATCAAATTCAAGCCCTTTAGCGCTGTGGAGCGTCATGAGCTGGACACAATTTTTGGTGGCTTTTGCATCAGCAATATGCTCTTGGAGCAGTGCGACTTCTTCTAAAAACGCACGAACGGTAATAATGCCCCGTTCTTGCAACCCAACAAGTGCGCTCAATAATTCATGAATGTTTTCACTGCGAGCGCGCGCTTCTTCAGTATCGTAACTACTTTTGATGTGGGCAAAAAACTGTGTTTCTTCAATGACAACTTCAACAGCTGCTTGTGCACTCGTGCATTGTTCAAGCGCTTTAATAGTTGCAAGATAATCTTCAAGCGCCTGCTTTCTGATGCCAGTGACCAGCTCTTTTTCAATCAGCTCTTTTCCAACGGCATAGACATCAGAAAAAGGTTGCTGTGCCCACGTGTTCATTGCTGTTTCTATAAATTTTTCACCAAGTCCCCGATGAGGAACGTTAATGCTACGGGTAAATGCAAGACGATCATAGGGGTTATTGGCAAGACGTAAATAGGCCATAATGTCTTTAATTTCTTGTCGCTCATAAAACTGAATGCCACCGATTACCTTATACGGCACACTCAAGCGAATGAGCGCTTCTTCAACAAGGCGCGATTGGTAATGTGAGCGATAGAGTACTGCAAGCTTTTGGCACTCATTACGTTTATGTAAAATTTGGGCATAGAGCGCGATGAGGGTGCTTTCTTGATAGGGGGTCATGCAGGAAAGAATGCGCACGCGATTGGTCCCCGTGCGGTCGGACCAGAGATGCTTGGGATTGCGTTCAGTGTTATTGCTGATAACAGCATTAGCAACATCAAGAATCTGGCATACCGAGCGATAATTTTGATTAATGGTAACCCGTTGAACGCCAGGAAAATCTTTTGCAAATTGGAGCATATTGCTTACGGTTGCTCCGCGCCATGAGTAGATTGACTGATCCTCGTCACCAACAACGCACAGTGAATCAACAGAACGTTCATCATCGTCATTAATGGTTAATGCTTTAATGAGCGCATGTTGAATACGGTTTGTGTCCTGGTACTCATCAACTAAAACATGCTTGATCATTGTATGTAATGTTTGGCGACACTGTGTATTGGTGGTAATAAGGCGCAGTGCTTCGATGATGAGATCATCAAAGTCAAGGCAGTGCGCCGTCCGTTTCTCCTGCTCGTAAGCGACAAAAAATTGACGTAAGAGTGGATCGGTAATTTTGTTGGGATCAAGATCTTTAAGGCTTACGATATCATTTTTAAATAACGAGAGAGAGCTGAGCACATGCTTGTGCGTTACTTTTTTTTCGAGAGCAAATTTTTTGATTAACGAACGCACGAGCTTCTCTTGGTCATCTTCGTCCATGAGCGAAAAGGGCTGAGCGCCTGTTGTTTTGTGCTCGCCTGCGAGTCCATATGTTTTTAAAAGACGTAAGCAGTAGGCGTGAAAGGTTCCGACAAAGGGGATTCCCCGTTCTTGTCCTAAAAAGTTTTGAACTCGTTCTTGCATTTCTCGCGCAGCTTTATTAGTAAACGTAAGTGCGACGATAGCGTTGGGCGCGACGTTTTCATTGAGAAGTAAGTTGGTAATACGTGCGGTGATGACACGTGTTTTTCCTGAACCAGCACCTGCGCAGACAAGAAAGACACCGTCTTTGGGCGTTACCGCTTGACGTTGCTGGTCGTTTAATTGCGTTTCGAGAAATGTGGTGAACGTGTTTGGTGTAGACATAATTTTTTGTGTTTACGTATCTGTGAGCGTTACAAAAACTTTTAACTAGTCTAGCAGATTCTTACGATTCTTTTTATCGATTTTTGTAATAACACACAAATAAAACTCCCCGGGATTTTACGCCGGGGAGTTTTATTTGTTCTTGGTAGCAATCGTTATGCTGTATGTTCAGTTTTGATTGGCTCTTGCTTACGCAGAAGTTGTTGCAAATTCTTGATGCATGCTTTCTCGGCTTCGGTAACAGCCATTTTTTGCGCGAGTGCCAAACAAGTCTTGGCCATTTCTTTATTCTTTCCTGAGCTGGCAACTTGCAGAAGATTCATGAAGAGCATTTTTCTATGCTTCGATTCGCTGTTCTGACTACTTTGCTGCGCTTGACGCGGTTGCTTATCTTGTGGACAGAGTTGTGCTACGCGGAGTTTGAAAACTGATTTTCCTCCATGGGTCATGCTTGCAGCATGCATTGACGTACAGCACAAGGCCGTTACGGCAAACAGATAGGTTTGGGGTTTCACGGGGTTTCCTTTATGGGTATAAAGTGGTGTTAGTATAATTCCTCTACGAATATATCATGGTCGCCATTCGTTTAAAAAATCAACTAACGGTTGTAACCCTTGTTTGTTGGTTGCGCAAATAAGCACATGGGGTGTGTAGCGCTCAACGGGGTACGAAGCAAGTATCAGCGGATCGACTTTATCGATTTTGTTAAAAACATAAAGCATCGGTTTGTCGATCTCAAGCTCTGCAAGAATTTTATGTACAATCGCGATATGTGATTCCCAATTGCGATCAGAAATATCAACAACTTGTAGCAGGAGGTGTGCGTATTGCAGCTCATGCAACGTTGCCTTAAAGGCTTCAATTAAATGGTGCGGCAGTTGTTGAATAAAGCCGACCGTGTCAGACAGCAGCCCCTTTTTCTTACTGTTAATAAACAGCTCGCGGGTAGTTGTTTCAAGGGTTGCAAAGGGCATGTCTTCAACAAAGACGGCGCTTTTGGTCAGCGCATTAAAGATGGTCGATTTACCGGCGTTTGTGTATCCGATGCAGCAGATTAACGGAAGCTTACTGGCAACCCGTTGTTTCCGTTGCGTTTCTCGAATGCGGTCAAGCCGATCAAGGTCACGACGTAATTTTATTTCTAAATGCTCCAAATGCTGAAGCTCGCGTTCTTTTTGCGTTTCACCCGGTCCACGCATACCGATACCACCAGCTTGCTGCGACATACTCGAGCCACGACCGGCAAGGCGAGTTTTTTCATAATTTAAACGTGCCAGAGTTACTTGGACTTTACCTTCGGCAGTTGTTGCCCGTTTTTCAAAGATTTGCAGGATTAAGAAGGTACGGTCGATGATCTCACATTGTAAAAAAGCGCTCAAATTACGCTCTTGTTTAGTGGTGAGTGTATCGGAGATAACGACTTGCTCAATCTGTTCTTTAATGCAAAGTGCTTCAATATCTTTGAGCTTGCCTTCGGTAAAGAAGGTTGCAGGGTCAATCGAGCGGAGCTTGATGAACATGCCATGATCTTCTTTAATATCATTTGAATGGACGAGATTCACGAACTCGTCAAAATAACTGTCGATATTATCAGTAGGGTTATAGGGTGCATAAACGCCGATAATGAGCGTTTTGACATGGGGATTAGTCTGGAGGTGTTGTGGCTTTGTCATACTATATCGTTCTCAAGATCAAGAGAGTGGAAACCTGCACTTCTAGGATATAGGAGCGGTTATTTTGGTCAATCGATTTGCCCTTATGCCCCTTTTCCCGTACACTTAACCTATTCAGAACTGCAGAGTACTTTTGGTTTTAGATAGGGTTTGTTCTCATGTTTGAGACATTGTCGCAACAGTTTTCTTCTGTATTCAACCGCTTGTTGGGCCGGGGATCATTGGGTCAGCAAGAGGTAGACCAATTTTTGGAAAAGGTACGGACCTCGCTCATTGAGGCTGATGTGCCCTATGAAGTAGTGACCTCTTTTTGTGACGATCTGACGAAAACGATTGCTGCCCAGGGAATAACCAAGGGATTACAGCCAACTGAACATCTGATGAAAGTTGTTCATGAACGGCTCGTGCACTTTTTAGGCGGCGTTCAGCCAGAATTTACCTATCAAATCCCGTCAGTTTGTATGGTGGTGGGGTTACAGGGTTCTGGTAAAACGACGTCGATTGCTAAACTTGCCCGCCAGATGATGGCGCAAGCAGCAAAGCGGGGCAAAACTCGTCGTATCCTGTTGGCATCGGTCGACTTTTATCGCCCTGCAGCAGTTGATCAACTTGAGCTGTTAGCTCAGCGGGTTGGATGCAGTTTTTATCGAGCACAAAGTACCGATGTGCTGCAAGCAGCTCGTGAGATTTATCAGCATTTTCAGCAGCAGGGGTATGAGCACCTGTTTCTTGATACGGCCGGACGGCTCCATGTCGATGAGCCACTTTTGGCAGAGTTGAAGGCACTTGATGCGCTTGTTAAGCCAAAATATAAGTTTTTAGTGATTGATAGTATGATTGGACAGGAATCATTAACGGTTGCCAAGAAATTCGCTGAAACCGTTGGTTACACGGGGGCACTGTTAACAAAAGCTGATAGTGATACACGCGGCGGTGTTGCCTTTGCTTTTCGCTATGCGATCAAGCTGCCGATCCTATTTGTCGGTTCCGGGGAAGGCATTGAAGACCTTGAGCCTTTCCACGTTGACCGTATTGCGCAGCAGATCCTTGGAATGGGAGATATGCAAACGCTGTTAGAGCGGGCGCAAGAAAAGATTAAACAATCTGAGCAAGAGCGTTTGGCTAAAAGTTATGAACGGGGGGTATGTACGCTTCAAGATTTTGCTGATCAGATGAGTATGGTTGGCAAACTTGGTTCTCTCCAGTCGATTGCAAAATATTTGCCCGGGATGGGGCAGGTGAAGATTTCAGATGAAGATCTTGAAAAAGGGGAAAGGGAACTGAAGAAATTCCGAGCAATTATTCAGTCGATGACTAAGACTGAGCGGCTGGTGCCGAAGATTCTTGACGCTTCTCGTAAGCGCAGGATTGCCCAAGGGGCAGGAGTCTTGGTCCAAGATGTGAATCAATTGCTTGCAAGATTTGAACAAAATCAACAATTTGTTAAGATGTTTAAAAAGATGCGATTTTTCAACTAATTTTTCTTGAGAGGCATTCATGGCGGTTAAGATACGCTTAACTCGAGTTGGCAAAACAGGGGCACCTTCCTATCGAATCGTAGCAATTGATGAGCAAAAGAAGCGCGATGGCGCTTGCTTGGAAATCATTGGTACCTACGATCCAAAGCATGGGACGTTCCCTCAGTTTCACCAAGAACGATTTGAGCATTGGATTTCACAAGGTGCACAACCAACCGATGCGGTTAAAAGATTGAAGAAATTATATACATCAAAGAACCCAACGAGCGCTCCAAGTGTTGTTGCTGAAAAAAAAGAAAGTAAGCCTCGACGAACTGCAACAAAAAAAGCAGTAAAGTCAGCTGATTCAGCAGAATAAAACTTGGTAAGCTTTGTTTAAGATGAGGACGTATGTCGTATCAGCTCATTACCTACGTGGTTAAGAGTCTTGTGAGTAACCCGCAGGCAGTTTCCGTTCAAGAAAATGAGGTCGGGGGACGGCGCGTGGTTCAAGTCCGTGTGTCTTCGCAAGATATTGCACGGGTGATTGGCAGTGGAGGGCGCACCTTTCGTGCGCTTCGTGCGCTTGCGCTTCCCGTGTTACCTGCCGATATCAAAGATATTGTTATAGATGTTGCCGAATAGAGCGCAACGATACGGCATGTGGATCAGATGAAATTTTCAATCGTTACGCTCTTTCCCCAATTGTACGAACCCTTTTTAGCCACGAGTCTCATACACCGTGCGCAGGAAAAGGGTACCGTTTCCTTTCAGGTAGAGAGCCTTCTTTCCTATTGTCAGCCCACCGCGTCGGCCGAAGTCGCGCCCGACGAAGCTCGCCGAGCTGAACGCCCGGATGAGCGGAGGCTGAAAGAGCGGGTTGACGCTCCAACCTTTGGACATGGAAGTGGCATGCTGCTCCGTCCTGAAGTGATGGAGCGAGCAGTTACTGCCGGTGAGGCAGCCTCGGGGCCTGCCTTTAAAATCTTCTTTTCTCCGGCGGGGAAAAAGCTTGATCAAGATCTTTTGCGTTCGATGTATACCCGGGTTCAGGAAAAACAGCATGTCATGCTGTTGCCTGCGCGGTATGAGGGAATGGATGCACGGATTGAGGAAGAATACGCTGACGAGATTATCTCAGTCGGTGATTTTGTGCTCATGGGCGGTGATCTACCGGCTATGCTCTTTTTAGAAAGCTTTTTACGATTGATTCCCGGAGTCGTGGGAAGACAAGAGTCGGTTGAGCGGGACTCGTTTATCGGCCCTTTTGTTGATTTTCCTGAGTACACGGCACCGGTTGTTTGGAAAGGACGTTCAGTTCCTGAAGTAGTTCGCTCTGGCGACCATAAACAGATGCAGTTGTGGCGCGACCAGCAGGCGATTGAACGGACCGTCAAGGGCCACTTTGGATGGCTTCGTCAGCATGCGACATCGGCTGAACAGAATGCAAAAATTTTAGCAACAATACCGCCCCATTATGCGGTCTTGATGCATGACCAGGTTCTGCTGCCAGCAGATATTGTTCCCGAGGGTGAGGCGGGTGATGCGTATCGGGTTGGTACGACCTCGATAACATCTCTGGATATTCATGATATTGCTCGATCAGCAAAAACATATGGGCTTCAGGGTTATTTTCTGGTTACCCCTTTAGAAGATCAGCGAAGAATCGCTTCAAAACTTCTCCATTTCTGGCAGGAAGGGGTTGGTGTGACCTACAATCCCCATCGAGCCGAAGCGCTTGCCTCGGTGGCAATTCGCCCGTCGCTCGAGGAAGTTCGCCGGGTGATTAGGGAGCGTGAGGGTAAAGAGCCGTTGATTATTACGACCTCGGCCCAGGTCCCAACGTCTCCAGAGGGGCGGGCAAAGGTGATTTCGTACGATGATCAGGCGCTCGTATGGGCGCAGGACAGGCCGGTTGTCTTGGTTTTTGGAACGGGGCGCGGTTTAGCTCCCCACCTTTTGGAAGGGGCTGATTTTATCTTAGCTCCCCTGGAGGGCTACGCTCCATTTAACCATCTGTCGGTCAGGTCTGCCGCTGCGGTTATCTTCGACCGTTGGCTTGGCATTCACCTACGTCGAGAAGAAATTGGTAAACGTTCGTGACAAAAATAGTGGTTATAGTATAGTTAAAGAAAACTAATTCTTTTTTGGGCATATTGAGCATGATGAGGAAACGATGAAAGCACAAAAATATACAAAAGAAACGATCGCTGGGCTTGACGTTGTCGATCGCGGTTTTCCATCTTTTTCTGTTGGTGACTGCATTGAAGTCGGTCAAAACATTAAAGAAGGGGATAAGGAACGGGTTCAGCTGTTTGAAGGTGACGTACTCTGTATTCGTAACCATGGAATCTCTTCAACGTTTACGGTTCGCCGTATTGCTGCCAATGGGGTTGCTGTTGAACGAATTTTCCCTTTCTATGCACCTTCGGTTGCATCAGTACGTTTAGTTCACAAGGGTGATGTTCGTCGAGCAAAGCTCTTTTATATGCGTGATCGTATTGGTAAAGCAGCTCGTGTTGCTGAAGAAGTTCTGACAAAAGAACAAAAAGAGTTGCAAGCAAAACAACAAAACACGCCAGCAGCAGTCTAAAAGGCCCTTTATGGTACCCAAGGTCGTTGTTTTTGGCGCAGTATGTCTTTTGTTTCTGGTGCCTGCCTGTCGCCGATCTGGTCATGAAGTGACCGTAGCGCGGCATGCACAGTACGGGACCTGTGCCGTTTTAGATGAAAAACGACTTACCGACGTTTCATTACCGGTTGGTGTACAAGCGTATGAGATTTCTCAAGCGCCTTCAGAGGAGCGCAAAGAAAAGCGACAAGCATTTTCTTTTGCTACTACCTTTGAGACCGATCTTGCGCTTGCCATGCTGGTAGAGTTCTATGAAAATGACATGGAGCGTTTGGGCTGGAAGCAGGTAGCTTCTGTTCCCTTAACAAGTGGCTCGTTTCTAACCTATGAAACACCACGTAAGCTTTGTTCGTTGTTTATAGAAGATCGCGGCAGCAAGCGAGACGTGACGGTCTTTATCTCAGCTCGTATGTAAGCTATTCTTTTTTGATTAAAAATAGAGTCCCCAGCAGTTTTTAATTGCCGGGGACTTTGCTTTTCCTAGAGAACTCTTTGAGCCGAAGCTTGTGGTGTTTGGGGCTAATTTTGCTAGACTAAAAACAATACAATAATTTGCGCGTTGCGTGAAATGGGGAAAAACTATGTATTCGACAAAAAAAGCACACATACACTTTGTGGGAATTGGTGGTATCGGCATGAGTGGCATTGCCACGATCTTGCGTTACCAGGGGTTTGAGATTTCAGGCTGCGATTTGGACGTAGAACAAAAGAGCGTTAAAGATCTTTGCGCGCTGGGCTGCCAGGTCTTTCATGGTAATAATACACCAGCCTGCCAAACCGCACCTATTGATATTTTAGTCTATTCTTCAGCGCTTAAAGTTGATAACCCAGAAATTCTTGCCGCACAGAGCAAGGGAATCCCCACGATTGCCCGAGCGGATATGTTGGCTGAGCTTATGCGTACAAAGTACAGCATTGCGATTTCAGGTGCTCATGGTAAAACGACAACAACATCGATGATTTCCCATATTTTGATTGAGGCTGGTTGGGACCCAACGGTGATTATTGGGGGCCACCTGACCAATCTTTCAACCAATGCTCGGTTGGGTAAAGGGGATTTTTTAGTTGCCGAAGCAGATGAAAGTGATCGCTCATTTTTGCGGTTGCACCCTGCGCTTGCGGTTGTTACGAATATCGACCTTGAGCATTTAGATGTTTATAAAGATCTTGATGATATTAAAGCTACGTTCGTCCAATTTCTCAAAAATCTTCCCTTTTACGGCAAAGCATTTGTCTGTTCTGATGATGCCAATATTCAAGCATTGGGCCATTTGCCGCAAGTGAAATTTGTACGGTATGGCACAACTGATGATGCAGATATTTGTGCAAAAGACATTGTGCTCGGTGCCAAGTACTCAACCTGTACCATTTGGAAAAAAGGCGCACTTGAGCCGCTGGGCTCTCTCTATCTTACGATGCCCGGCCGGCACAATATTTTAAATGCAACGGCTGCCGTCGCTGTTGCGCTTGATTTGGGTATTCCATTTGCTACCATTATGGCTGCTTTGGCAAGCTTTAAAGGGGTTGATCGTCGGTTTACTTATAAGGGGATATGCCAAGGCGCAGAGCTTTTTGATGACTATGCGCATCATCCCAATGAAATTAAACAGGCACTTGCTGTTGCGCGTAAGCGGGCACAAGGAAAGCTTATCGTTGCCTTTCAACCACATCGTTACTCACGAACCCAGGGATTGTGGAATGAATTTATCGAGGTATTCCGCCAGGGGCAGGTTGATCGTTTGATCATAACCGATATTTATCCTGCAAGTGAAGCACCAATTCCTGGAGTTACAGGGCAGAGCCTTACCCAAGCGATTAGCCAAGCGATTCCAAACCTTTCTATTGTCTATGTTCCATTTGAAGAACATTTTACGAGCCTTACGTCTGAAGTTCAGGCAGTGGCACAGCCCAAAGATCTGGTGCTATTACTGGGCGCTGGTAAGATGAACAAGCTCGCTGATAAGCTCAAGAATTAGAACTTAAAGCAGCGCTTGAAGTTACTGCACTTGCACTCGATAAAAGCGGCGAGCTGCATGAGTTAGCTCCCGATGATGACGCGGCGCTGGAGCTTGATGATATTATTCTATCAAAAACAGAATCGGCACGCGTTTGTTCCGACTCTGAAATGCTTGGAGTTGCTTTCAGTCTACTTACACTTGAAGAAGCCGAAGTGCTTGATGGCTGCAGACCTTTATTATTTGCTGTGAAGTCGAAAACAGGTACTCTGTTTGCAGGAATTGGGAAGTTTTGCAGAGGACAGAGTTCGAATTTGTGACGCCATTTTCCCATGTCGTCGGTGAGCGTCGCGGTTGCAATAACAATGATTTTTACGTGAGTTTTAGGTTCATCATTGAGATGGTACCATTCTAAATATTGCGTCAAATCTTGCATGAGATGCTTATTATGTGCTTGATCTATGTCATCAATAAATAATATTCCTTTGTCTTGCCCACGACTATGTGCGTCTTGAGCAAGATTGCTAACAGCCTGCTCAATATCTTTGCGTGCAGTGCCATTTGAATTGCAATATGCCAGAATTAAGCTATGACATGGGATATCAAAGTAACTATTTGCTTTGCTTTGAATGTCATGCAAGAGTATCGTTTTTCCTGCTCCCGCTGTACCAATAATAAGTATAGGCTTCTTGTGGTCCTGCTCAAATGTTGATGGATACGTTTTATTTATAAGAAAGTTTTGAAAGAGGTCAGGAACTGCTGCTGCAGGAAAAGAACCAATAAAGGGAACGGTATCTTTCGGGGTTGTATCACGTTGAGCACTGATACTTACTGTTTTTTTTGTTTTCCATTTTTCTTTTACCACTTCAGTAATCATGACATAAAAACTTGCGGCTAAAACGGTCAGGAGAATGTTGTACATTTGCGGATTATTGACCGAGATCTGGAAAATTTTTTCAAGACCATACAGGAAGCAGGATTCCAACCCCCAGAAGGCCAGACCAAAAAGCAGGGCATTTCCCATGACATATAAACAACGTTTTACCGTTGTAAATCCTGTGTTGATAATAGCGCCGCCGAGCGTTCTTGTGGTTGAATGTCTTTTGTAATATTCATCATGAATATACCAGATAACAAAAATGGCAAAGGCTGTAGCGATAACCGATGCGGTTGCTAAGCTCATCCCTATTTTCCCGTTACTATTGGGAGTTGACCACCAGGCTGGCACAATGATAGGCATAGGGTTTGCCCCATTGGCCGCCCCTGTTGGGGTGCTGAGCCGTGTTGTGAGAAATGGCGCGACCGCCAAGCGTAAGGCCTTGACAAAGCTTGGTTCATTGAAAAAACGTGGTGCCGCGTGTGCAAGTGGCTGTGCGACTTGCATAGTATGTGTGATGTTTGTAGAACTTAGAGCAGCAGTAAGTGCTAAATAAAATACAAAACGTTTCATAGTCTCCCTTTGTGATTATTGCAGGCTTCTTTTGCAGCATAACGTGCTGGGGAGTTATTTTTGAATAGTTTTGCTGATTTTTGAATCAAGAGATGCTAAAAATTTTTCCAGATGCTTAAGAATTATGCTCGAATTTTAACAGTTTTATTGGCATCTTGAGAGAGTAAGCTGCCGTCAGGGAGAACCAGTAGGGCGATGATCTTTGCTTGGTGTCCGTGCAGTGTTAGTTCTGCTTTCTCATAGTTGCGCCAAATCGTAATTGAACCATCTTCATGTCCTAATACAAGCCTTTCATCGGGCAGTCTTGCTGAGGCTGTTGCAGGAGGAAGGTCGCGATGATTGATAAAATCAAAATCAGTGAGATCCCAAAGGAGGGTTTCATATTTTCTTCTGCTGGACCCAGTTGGTGTAGTGCCAATGGACGTAAGAACATTACCGGGTGATCGTGTAAGGTCGGAGATGAAGTGTTGATTACAAACAAAATCTTCATCGTAATGATCGGCGTAGTAATTAATGAAAAGCATATGGGGTTTAGCGTTTGATCCAATCTTGAATATTTTTATGGTTCCAAATTTATCAGCGATTGCAAGATGATCATTGGGGAGTGTGGTCATACAAGTTGCAACGTAATTATCGTTAGTATAATGTTCTCCTTTGTCAAGGCTGCTGTAACGTGTTTCGGGAGTTGTAAAGGTATAAAATTTTATGAGACTTCTGTTTATGAATGAACCATAGTCTTTATCAATCAGATTAATGATTTGTAAACAGATTCTCGTTTGTATATTCCAGATCCTAATTGTTTTATCATAAGAACTGGATGCAAGTTGTCCTGAGGATAAAATTGCAAGTGTGTTAACTTTTGCAGAATGTCCAGAGAGCCTTTTGGGATTGCATTCAAAATTTATATTTAAAATGATGATACTGTAATCATGATGTTCGGAGGTCAGGGAAAGCGCCAATTCTTTTTGGGATAGAACAACAAGGGCAAGTATGGAGCAATTATCGCATTCGATGGTCTTTAGATGTTGACCTGTTTTTGAATTCCAAAATTTAAGATTAGTTTCTCCTGAAATCAAGATGCCGTTAGGCAATGTTGCTCTGATTTTGTCCTGGAGATGAAATGTTGCTAAGAGATTTCCTTGAAAGTCAGCATCGTAACAAGCGATAAGCCAAGTAATCTCAGATGGCAATGAGGTTTTTTGGTATAAGGCTTTTATGATTTCATATTGACGTTTTGTTGCTCGCCAGGTTGAAGGCGTGTTTTTAAAAAAGGCTTCAAGTTCTTCTTTTGTTGGCGCTGCAATGAATGCAGAAGATTCAGACGCTTCTGCTAAATCCAAGGACTTTGTTGTTGGCTGTGAATTATTGTTTTCTTGTGTTGCCAATTGGTTTTGGTTTTGCTGTCCTAGTGGACGGATTTTGTGTTTGAAGACCGTTTGAGCAGGTATTTTTTTGATGGATTTTTCGTAGCATTCGAAAGCTTTTTTTGTGTTTTGCTTAGTTCCTTTTCCTTGGTCGTAGCAAATGCCAAGATTGCAAAGGGCGATGTTGCATCCGCTCATAGCGGCTGTTTTGAAACAAGCGAAAGCTTTTTGGAAATCTTCTTGTGTGCGACCATGTAAATAACGGACTCCAAGGGCGTTAATTTCTTCTGGAGTTAATTGCTTTGTAAGGGGAATTGGAGGTGGCTTTGGAGAAAAACTTGAAGACAAATTTGAGAAGTTGTTGGCATGGTGTCTTATTCTGTTGGTACCTAAGCTGCCTGCGCTTATACTTGAGGTTGAACCGCTTGTAAAAGAGCTTGAGTTAAAACTGCTTAAACTATTTGAACTAAAAGCGCTTGAACTCGAACTGCTGGAACTTTGCATTGCTCTTATTTGTGAAGAGCCAAGTGGTGATGTGTTGGCGAGTGCCATCAAAAGACTGACTAGCAAAATAGGTATCTTGTGTGACATGAAGAATTCCCTCTATCGTTTCCATATTACGGGACTTTTATGGTCCTTGGAAGCCTTTTCCTCAAGTATAAGCTTAAAGATAAGCGATTGGAATGGGCATTTTGGGATGGAGGAAATTTAGGGAATTGATGCGAAAGGGCACGAAATGAGATTGATGAAGTGGGAGCAAAGAAAGGGCCCCCTTTGGTAAGAGGGCTATTTGAATAGCTAGGTGTTTTTAGCTTTTCTTGAGAAAAGAAAGCTTTATTCTCGCTGTGCAGCTGCCTCTTCTGCATAACGGGTTGATAATGCAAGGAATGCGTCGCTTTTTTGATAATCTTGTTCAACCCCCTTGCCATGAGAATAACAACAACCCAGTGCTTGAAGTATGCCAGCATAAAAAGCTTTTTCTTTCGCCGAGAATTTGGAGGTTAGGTGTGGGTATTTTTCGTGAAATTCAACTTTTTGACCAAGTTCTGCATAGCACTCAAATGCTTTTTTGAGATCTTTTGGGGTGCCGACCCCATACTTATAGAAGGAGGCTCTTCGTTCTACGGCTTTAGGCCAATGACCTGCCTCTACGTAACAGGCAAATGCTTTTTCAAAGTTTTGTTCTGTTCCGAGTCCTGCTGCATAGTAGCTTGCGAGATTCGTGAGAGTAACGGGATTTTTGCTTTTCGCTGCTAATTGAAAGCATTCAAACGCTTTGATAAATTTCCCTTCTTTATCATATTGGGCTCCTAAATTATTAAGTTCACTATAATCCTTGGTCCAGTAATTCCAGAGGAGCGACCATCGAGAAGAAGGTTTATCTTCGACTTGCGCTTTTGCTTGTGTTGAGTTGATTGGTGAGGTAGATGCCAGTGTAAGTAAGAGACTGGCGAGTATGGTTTGTTTGTTGTAGAAATTGTGTGACATACAATGTCCCCCAAATAGAATGGTTGTAAGTAGCCTGCTGTTGGTTCTCTCTGGGTGTTTCCTAGAAGCTCGCACAAGCTTCTATTACGAGTTTACTCCTATTTTGCCGGTGTGGAAGAGTAGGAGTATTCAAGCGGGGATTGGTGTTAAGAACTTGAGGATTTTCTTGGTAATTCTTGCGTGTCGCGATACTGGTTTAGTACGATTACAAGAGAAGAGAAGTAATTAACTACATTACGAGGTGAACAATGAAGAAGATGTTGGTAATAGGGATTATTCTAGCTGCTGTAGCTGCTTTGGCGAGCTGGTATGTGTGGGGAAGACTTCGTTACACCGGAGATGACATGCCGGCTATTGGCACCACCGCAGAGTCTTGGGCTAACAATGAACGAGTTCAGCAATTGCCGCCTGAGTCACAGGGACAGTAATAGAACCTGATTAATTCTTTTGATTACGCCCAAATCTCGATGTTACTTCGAACTGGGTCTGATCGCTTTGCCTTTAAAGTGTTCATGCTTGAAGCAAGCTTGCCGTTGGATAGCATGATGAGCGTGCCACGAGTGCGGTCTGTTGCCTTAAGAGCTCCTGTTAGGCTCTGGGTTGCTTTCCACTGCTTGCTTTCCGGATTGTATGCATAGAGTGTGAGGACACCGAAAAGATCTTTGGTTGCAAACTGTTTGTCAGGCAATGCGGCCAAAGAACAGATTTGTTGCGCTTGAGCCAAGGTTTGCTGTGGTAGCCATTGTCGCTCAATGAGCTGTGATGGCCAAAGGAAGTTCATAAAGCGTTGGCAACAGCTGAGCGTTTTTTCTATTTCTTGATAAACACGTATTTCGCGGGGAGTCGCAGAAATAATACTGTTATCGGCAAGGGTGATCAGGCTAAAGAGCCCCGGGTCCGCTTGGTCGCTGTTGTCGGAAGTTTCTTCAAGTATGTGGTAGATCCACGCGTTCGCATCAGTTGAGCTTTTTTGGGGCGTCCACACGATAAGTTTATCAGGTGAACTTGATACAAAACGGCCTTGAGCAAGTGTTGCAAGCGCAAAAATGCATTGGGCATGTTCGCGAACTTTTCGTGTGCATTCCCATTGGTTTGCTTGTCTGTTTTCTTGCCAAAATTCAATAGAACCATCTTGAAGCCCAAAAGCACATATGTTATTTGGTAATGTTGTACTTGCCTGTATGATATTTTGAGTTTTTCTCATGTGTTCGAGAACCCATCGATTTTCGTTGTTTTTTTTCCAGGCTATGATACACCCGCCCGTATCAAATGACATGAGCCGTCCATCAGGGAGAAGAATGAGGAGGTAGACGCTATGGCGATGTTCCTCAAGCGTCTGGAGACATCGTCCAGTTGAAACGTTCCAGATTTTAATGGTGCGGTCATTAGAAGCGGACGCACAGGTGTTATCGGGGAGGGCTAGCAAGGTTCGTATCTGATCTTGATGGCCGGTAAGACATGTTTGCAGGACCCCTTCAATACGGTGGGGCTCATATTCTGCAATAATCTTGATCAAATCCAGCGGCATATCGGTAAGACAATCAGCGAGAACTTCTTTGAGGGCCTTTTGCCGTTTTACTTCTGGAGATAAGGCTGAATGTTGTTTAATAGACGTAATGGTGGCCAGGGACCTGCTTTCTTGCGCTTGGGAGCACATGAGTAGACCAGGGTTGACAGAGATAAGGGTTGCCAGGGTGAGGTTTTTTATAATGATATTCATGGTTGTTCCTCCTCTCTTAAGCTAATACCAATTTGAAATAATAGCAAACGGTCGCGCTCCTTCAAGAGCTTACCTATAGAAACGGTAACAAAAAGAGCGGAAATTATGCAAATGATTTTAGGTGAAATTGGCAAAAAATACTGCTAAATTGACTTTTTTTGCCCTTGGAGTATCATGGAAAGTGAAGATTGTTTTTTACAAAACAAACCAAGGGGATTTTATGCATAAGATACTTTTGACGATACTCTTGAGTGCTTTGATGGTTGGTGACTCGGTTGTTCGCGCCGATGCAGGCGGAGCGATTATTGGCGGCGCCATTGGCGGTGTGGCCGGAGGTATCCTTGGAGGAGCTCTGGCAAGTCATGATCGACACCATCGTGATCATAACCGCACAGAATCAAGAAAACGAAAACATATTGAAGTTGTTCAGGTAGATGAGCAGGAAGATCCAGGCCAAGGTATTGGAGAGGATCCAGAAGTTGAAGTGGTCTATGTTCGCCAACCACGCCGCGTTGTTCGCCGCGTCTATTATGACGAACCACCAGTAACCTGTCATGTTGGCTATGCCCCCTATTGTCCACCAATGTATACCCATGTTGCCTATCATCATCCTGTATATGTTCATGAAAGTTATACATGTCATGATGATTGCTCCTGCAGTCCAGCCCCAATTGTTGGCGGTTTGTTTGGAGCCTTTACCGGTGCAATGATCGGTGGTTTAGCATTCGGTGATTAACTTTGTAGTAGTTGCGTTGTAATGAAAAACGGGAGCGATTCGTTCAGAATCAGCTCCCGTTACTCTTTAGAGCGTTTGGCTCACAACTCATTTCAATCACCACAACTCTTTTTCTTGTAAAGGCGGGTTGAGGGGTGCAACCCCTCTTCTAACTTCTGTCGCCGGAGCGTACCGCGTAGGCCAGTGATTGGTATTCCTCTTTGCTGCAGCTCTTTAGAGCGTTTGGCGAATTGCCAAAAGCTTTTCTTTAAAATCCAGGAGTTGTGCGGAAAGCTGTCCGCAGCGTGAGCAGGTGCCCATTTGCAGGGGGCAGTCCTGTGGGTCCATGGTTGTTTCTTGAGAAGCAATGATAGTGTCAGGGGCGGGAACGCCCGATTTTGCCTGTTTTTTGAGTTCAGCGAAATGTTTCTTTGCTCCGGCTATAGTTAAGCCCTTGCCATATAATAGTTCTTTTATGGTCGTAAATTTCTTCAAATCGTCTTCTGTGTAAAAGCGTTGCTTTCCGGTGGTTCGGTTTGGTTTCATGGAAAACTCTTTTTCCCAAAACCGAATAACAAAGCGTTCAACTTGAAGCTTTTCTGCAAGTGTACCGATGCGAAAGACTTGTTCTTCGTTCTTCATACAAAACCCTTTTGTTTATGGTGCTACTCTGCGCTGAGCCTGATTATAATTCAGGTAGCAGCTTGCGTAATAATATGGTACTCTGTCTTTCATCCAAGACACAATCAAATGTGTATTTATTTGTTTAACTTTCTAAAGTCTTCGCACAAACTTAAGGTGAATGTACATGAAATTTAAAGATTTTTTAGTTCCGCTTGCATTTGCAGTCGTATGTACCTGGTTCATCCAAACATTAATTCAATACTTTGCTCCTCCAAAAGCTCAACAGTCGCAAGAAGTTGTTGCTGAAGCTAAACCAGGAAGAAGCTTTGTTGCCCCGAAGCAGGAGCAACTGAATAAGCCGCTCATGACCGAAGTTGATTTCTTAGATGCTGACGTTGCCTGTACAGGGGAATCCCTTGCCGTGACAACCAAGCGTATGGAGGCAACTTTTGCAACCTGCGGAGGTGCCGTAGCGCGTATGGTTGACACGAGTATTATCGGGGTTTCATTTAAAGATATTATTACCCTGGATGTACCGCAGCCACAGGATCGAGAACGAAGTGCATTCCTCTTGGTGCTCGATGCTAAAACGCCGCTTGCCTATGCGGTGGTGAATAAGTCTGATGAGAATGGGATTCACCTCCTGACCTTCCGTTCGGCAACAAAAGAGTGTGTGATCGAAAAAACTTTCAAATTTTATGATGACTCTTTTAAAGTTGATCTGAGTGTCATGATTGAGCCATTGACGGCCGACGGTGTTCGCCCTCGCCTGTTCTTGCCTTCTCCAACGTTAGTTCCTAACACAGCTGCTGATGTCGTACAAGCGATTGCATTAAGCGATACTGACGTTGTAGAGCGTAAAAAAGCAGACATGGTTGAGGGATGGCTGTGGGAGATGCCGTCGTTGTTTGGTACTGAAAACCGATACTTTATTAACGCCTTAGTTGCTGATGGAGATCATTTTGTTCAACGAGCCTACTATAAAGTACAAGGCGCCAAAAATCTGATTGCTATCTTAGAAGGGCCACTCGTTCAAAAGACAACAACCTGGAATATGTCATTCTATTGTGGGCCAAAGCAAAATAAAGAAATTATGCTTGTTGATCCACGCCTTGAAGTAACCCTTGATTATGGTTGGTTTGGTTTTATTGCCAAGCTTACGCTTGCAATCTTAACCTTCTTGTTTGGCATTGTTCGTAACTATGGTATTGCGATTATTCTCTTAACGCTCTTAATGCGTTTGGTTATGTTGCCCTTTACCTTTAAGGCTGAGCAGAGCATGAAGAAGTCTCAAGAGCTTAAGAAGAAATTACAATATCTTGAGCAAAAATATAAAGACGATCCACAAACGCTTGCCATGGAAAAATCTGAAGCGCTTCGTAAGCACGGTGTTTCTGATATGCTGGGCTGTCTGCCGATCTTATTGCAAATTCCGATTTTTATGGGATTAAGTCGAGCGCTATCAACATCGGTAGAGCTTTATCACGCGCCATTTTTCGGTTGGATTCATGATCTTTCTGCGATTGATCCATACTATATATTACCGTTGGTGGCAGGACTTGGGATATTATTTGGTCAAGCGGGAGCTATCGCAAGTGATCCTCGCCAAAGATTTATGACGATGATGATGGCGTTAGTTTCAATCGCTATCTTTGTTAATATTGCTGCTGGTGTTGTACTCTTTATTGCAACCAGTGCTTGGCTTGGTTTTGCACAAACTGCTGTGCAAAAAATGATCAAGCGCCAAAGCCAACAAAGTTAAAGGAATACCTTATGGATCAGTTGCCCCATTTGCAACAGCTTTTGCGTCAACTGCAGCAGGTCCCCTATCTTGCTTCGAAAAATCTCTACCGAGTTGCACACTATTTCTTAGAAATGGAACCTCGCCGTTTTGAACAGTTTATGGGAGTATTGACCGAAGCACATAAGCAATTAGCTAAGTGTGAAATCTGCTTTGCGTGGAAAGAGCGAGAACAGGCATGCATTTGGTGCTCCGCTTCCAAGCGTAACCAGGGGGTTATCTGCGTGGTTGAGACATGGCATGATCTGTGCGCTATTGAAAAAACAGGGGCATTTTCTGGGGTATACCATGTGCTGGGTGGTGCTATTTGTCCGCTTGAAGGGCGTGGGCCAGAAGATTTAACGATCGAGCCACTTATTGAACGAATTAAACATGGTGGTTCAGAAATCATTTTAGCTTTAAATCAGACGCCAGAAGGGGAAGCGACGGCCGCTTACATAGCCCGTAGGCTTGAGAGCATTTCGCATCAAGCAGTTCTTTCCTGCCTTTCACGAGGGTTGCCTGTCGGCTCTAGTTTAGAAATGATGGACCGGCTTACGATTTTTAAGGCATTGGCCGAACGAAGAAGTTTTTAGTTTGATATTTAAAGAAATAGCTTGATAAGCTCGGGGGTTTTATGGCTCATTTTTCAACATATATTCAACGACGGATTGCCTTTGTAACAGCGGTTAAGGTGGCTTACCCTCAGTTTACAGGCCCGTTGGTTATCAGTGCTGCATGTGAACAGGAGCGATACCGCTTTCGCCAAGACAGCACTTTCTATTATCTGACGGGAATCGAAGAGCCAGGAGCTGTTTTGGTTCTTGAACTTGATGGTACTGCAACGTTATATGTTCCAAGCTTTTCAACAGATCGTGCTCGCTGGGTTTCACAAGCCTGTGTTCTTAATCCTGAGATGGCAACGACCCACGGACTCAAAGCCATTGTGCCAGCGGGTAAACCACGCCAGGGCTATTTTGTTTCAGAAGTTTTTACCGCAGAACAGTATGAAGCGTTGGTTGCTCGTTTAAAAACGTATCCACAGATTGGTGCGAGTATGCCACAAGCATTACTTGAACGTTTGTTGTACTTAGTACCAGAACTTTCTCGTGCTGTTGTTGATGTGACTCCTGTTATTGCAGCTTTGCGCCGCAGAAAATCAAAAGAAGAGCTTGAAGCAATTTATAAAGCGGTTGAGCTTACGATGGTTGCCCAAGAAGCTGCTGCTCAGTGTATTGGGGATGATGTGCGCGAGCAACAGGTTCAAGCAGGTATTTCATATATCTTTGCTGAGTCTGGTGCAACGGAAGCATTTCCAACGATTATAGCAGCTGGTAAAAATTGTACGACGCTCCATTATACCTGTCATACTAATACGATGCGCGAAGGTGACCTTGTTGTCGTTGATTGCGGAGCTGAAGTAAACTACTATTGCGCTGACATTACACGCACGTATCCTGTTTCGGGCAGTTTTTCTGCTGAGCAACGCAAGCTCTATGACTTAGTCTTGGCAACGCAACAGTATGTTGCTGGTCTCGCAAAGCCAGGTATGTGGCTGAATAATAAAGAAAAACCACAACAATCACTTCATCATTTGGCACTCGCCTTTGTTGAAAAGCATGGCTATGCAGGTGCTTTTTTACATGGCATCGGCCACTTTCTTGGTATGGATGTGCATGATGTTGGCGACCCAATGCAGCCGTTGCAAGAAGGGGATGTGATTACCCTCGAACCAGGGCTCTATCTTCCTGATGCAAAATTAGGAATTCGCATTGAAGATGACTATTGGATTGTTCGTGATGGGATTGAGTGCATGAGCGCCAATTTGCCTAAAACAGCGAGAGAGATTGAAGAATTGGCCCAAGCAACGATGCATGAATGTGAAGATGAGGGTTGTTGCGCGGATGAAGAAGGTGACGTTAATTAACTCTACGTCATAGACTTAAAACTACGAAGAGCCACGTTGCATATAACGTGGCTCTTCGTCTTTCATATACTCATGTAAGATTACTTATGATTTAAAGGCAACGTTTTTCTTGGCCCATAGGTCTTGCGCGAGCAAGAGCAGTGCGGTTAATAGACCAGTTGCGATCAGAATCAAAAAGCTATGCAAATACGAAGTGCTTACCATGGGCAGCACCAAGAAACCAAGCCCTGTCGCAATAATAGCGGGTAGACTGTAGGCCGCCTGTGTTTGCACGTGGTCGATGTGGTAACATTGCACGCTATTTGATGCAACAATCGTTGCGTCGGAGATAGGTGAGATGTGGCTTCCTGCGACAATTCCAGAAAGAATAGCCCCGATTGAAGGGAATAAGAGTGGTATCTCTGGTATCAAAGCAGGGGTGTGTCCTGTTAAGAGGGCAAGCGTTGGAATGCAGATTGGAAGCATAATGGAGACAGTACCCCAGGAAGAGCCCGTTGCGGCAGAAACAAGCGTTGAAACCACAAATAGTGCGCACGGGATAATAAAAAGCGGGACGTAGCTCATCACAAGTGTTGCAACGTAATTACCAGTTTGGAGGTTACTTTGGAGTACCTCGCCAAATGTCCAGGTCAAAAGCAATAAGACCAATGAACTTTGAACTAAGGTAATGCCCGAAAGAAAGATCTTGCCGTAGAGGCGCCAAGGGAAAATTTGCTTGACCATCAAGTATGCAAGCATGGCTATCAGAGCGAGCATACTAGCTTGAAAAAGGGCAATATTGATGATTTTTGCACTTTGAAATGCTTGGTACCAATGAACTGCATCTCCAAAAGGGTTCCACCCGGCAGCATATAAGGCAGTAAGAGGAACTCCGAGCAAAAATGTTCCAAGGGGGATGAAAAAGAGGCTTAAAGAGCCTTTGTGGGTTGCCAAGTTTTGTGTCTCAGGATCTTGCTGGTGGAGCGGTGTTTTCCCGCCAAAAAGGTTGCCCGTTTCTGCCGCTATCGTTTCAAAGCGACCCATTGCTCCGTATGAGATAGGTCGATAAAGAATAAACCAGGCAGAAAAGATAATGAGTACCGGATAAAAGAGATAGGGGATCATCTGGAGATAGACTGAAAATGGATCAGCAAGAATGAGCGGATTACCCTGAGTATTGGTAGAGAGCCCATTCGAGGCAAATTGTCCCAGAATAAAAGCAACCCAACTTGAGGCAGGAATGAGTAAGCAGAGTGGCCCGCTCATTGAATTTAAGAGAAATGCTAATTTGGCTCGGGGTATGGAAAATTTGTCGAATAAGGGGCGCATAATAGCCCCGGCGGTGTAGGTATTGAAATAATCGTCCAGAAAGAAGGTAGAAGAAATACCAAGTGAGGTTAATTGGGCTGAGCGGGCTTTGTATACAATCTTACTGATAGCGGTTGTATAAGCTCGCATACCTCCTGAGTGGGTCATGAGCTGGATTAAAATGCCGAGTACTACCAGAAAGCCTAACGTATACAGGTGTGAATACTCTCCATTGAGGGCGAGCAGGTTGGGGATATCTGTTTGGATATAGAGTTGCTTGAACATAAGGGTGAGCGTATCGCCACCGTGGCAGTTTGTTGCGATCAAACAGGCGGCAAAAATGCCGCTCAGGAGCGAAATAATAACATTTTTTGTTGTGAGCGCAAGCGCAAGGACAACGATAGGGGGAAGCAAAACAATCCAACAATTCATCATATATCTAAACCTTTATGGATGTAGTTTGACCATGTACCTCTTTTACAGTACTCTGTAAATAATCCCGTTTGTTATAAGCGAAAATTACTTCTCTAGTATAAATGATTTTTTAAGATTAACGATTTTTTTTGACGAAGGTTGCATCACATGGATATGAATCGAGCGTTTTTAGTAAAAGAGGGAAACCATGCCACCCGTTGGGAACTGATTGATGCCCAAGGACAGGTGGTCGGGCGTTTAGCAACCAAAATTGCTATTATGCTTCGCGGTAAAGATACGGCAGCATATACTCCTCATTGCGCCCAAGACACCCATCTTGTGGTCATTAATGCAGAAAAAATTGTTTTTACTGGGGACAAGATGACCAATAAAGAGTATCAGTCATACTCTGGTTGGATCGGTGGGTTAAAAACTCTCACTGCACGAGAATTAATGGCAAAAGATCCAACACTTATTCTTGAATTGGCAGTTAAGGGCATGTTGCCTAAAACCAAGCAATCACGCGAACTTATGCGCAGATTAAAGATTTACGTTGGCGATAAGCACCCACATACAGCACAGATTGAGAAAGCATAATTAGCTTAGAGCTATACAGTTTATAAAGGGCTCGGTTTAACCGGGCCTTTTTTATTGGCTTATTCCGACCGTTTGCGCCGTTTTCTCCTTTGGGTACACTGGGTATAGAGTAGGGGCAATTCCCGAAAAGATTGATTAAAAAGGGAATTATTGTCTTTTTATGACGAGTAAGGGGGTTTGATGACATTTGGTTCAAAATTCTTATGGTGCGTAGCAATGCTTTTTGCTTCCTCTCGGGGGCTGAACGCTGCTTCTGTTGCAAAAGTCCTCCTCAATGCCTCGGGCAGGGAAACAATAAGTGCTCAAGAGTTTGAGACGACCATTGCGCCGCTTACAGATTATATTCGGAGCTATGATCGCTTTGCGAGCTTATATGAAGACCATAGAGAGAAGGGGATACCCTTTTTCATCGTTCGTATTCAAAAGCCAGGAGCCAAGATGCCTCATTATGCTTTGGCATATCGTTTTGCAGAGTACTTTTCAGACCATCACACGAACCCATACACGAATGAGACAATTACTGAAGATGATGTTTCGTATTTTAGAGCTGAAGCCGGGTCTAAAGATTTTGTTAAAATTTGTACGTTACGAGAATTATTAGCAGAAGACGCGCTGAGCCCAACTCAATGGCAGACGCAGATCTCTGCCAGCCGTCAGGCGTTGAATGAGCAATCGAACGCCCAAGCAATACAGGTAGAAGTTACTGCAGAAAATCGAAACAAAAAGAAAATTGAGCCATCTGCGCCGGATCGCAATCTCATGCCGCCCAGTGCTCCGAGTGGTGCTGCCCGAATGGCAGAAAATCATGATCGAAGCACGCAAACTGATGCGCGGAATTCTCAAGATCGACAACCAGCTGCTCGGCCATTCCGCCTTTTTCGAAATATACCGGGTGCGCCGCTTTTGATAGCTTATACGCTTACTGGGCTTGTTCATGGAACAACCAATAGCTGGCTTGCAGGAGGTGCAACTAATCATAATTTTTGGTGGGCGCCATGGACAGAAACGATGACCCATCTCTTGTTTTTCGCGTTCAGCTTAGGTTTGCGTGATAATCCTTCTGGCTGGCGGAAGAACGATGCCTATCAGTGGGCTTGGCTTAATTTGTGTTATGGCGGTGCTCAAATGCTGGGCGAATCGGTGCCACGGGTTCCGTATACCATCATTCCCGCATTTACCTTATCAGGGACATGGAGAAATGCAGCGCTCAACCGTTCGTTAGCAATGATTCCTGTACACCTCTGGCGCGCTGCGTAAGCTAGTCCAGCCTGTTGATTGTATGAAGGTTTTTGACGATCTTGAGATGATCTGAGTATACTTAAAAAGATTACAAAATTAATTTGGAATGGTGCGCTCTTGAAAGGTTTATTCGTATGAAACTAAAATTGGGATACCTGTTTTTAATCTTGCATGGCTTGTCGTTTTGCACAGGCTCTTTGCTGGCTTCAGCGGCGCAAAGTCACGTTCACTCACTGCCGTTGGCAAACGATGAGCAGCACAGTTTTGCTGTGCAATTTACTACACCTGTTTCCGAGCATGTAAAGAAAAGAATTAAGCAAATCTCTATTCCGGTAAACGTAAGCAGCTTTAACCCCATATCAACGCAAACCTTTGAAGAAGTTGCAGGGGAAAAAAACGAGTTTGTTATTATCGTTATTCATGATCCTGTAATAGGGATTCAAAAGAGCTATGAGGCGACTTCGTTTGTGCAATTTATACTGGCAAATCGTCAGGCTAAAAGAGTACTGCTCTCTCCTGAGTCTGCTCCACTTATGAATGCTAATTTGATCTATTGCATTAAGTATCAGGCAAACGGTTCTGGACAAGCACCAGCTTTGACCTATCTTTGTTCTTGGGAAGATATTTTAGAAGTTGACCAAGAAGGGCAAGATCATGCAAAAAAGCGTGAGCTTTTACTGGCGCAAAACGAAGCATTTCTCTTAAATCAACTTAGTGGCCCGGAACAATGGAGAAAGATTAGGCAGCATGTTCTGGGAGGGGCTGTTATGAGAAGCCGAACGATGGGTGATTCCTTCATCCCCATTGAAGCAGATGCGCGTGTACAAAGCTCAGTTTCGTTACCAAGAGCTCAATATGTCAAAGGTTTAATAGGGTTTAGTCTTTTGTGCTTCTTGCAAGGTTTTTTAAATAATTGGAATGCTCGGAGTGATGGCTACGGCGCTGAAAATTGGGCATTTTATTCTAAGGCATGTCCATGGGGAGAGTTGGTGTCATGGATTACATCGTTTTGGTTGGAATGCAATTGTTTCCGGCGAGCTTCTAGCTCACTTGCAGGTTGTTGGCTTGGTGCCGGTACGCAGGTCTTGGGCGAGTGTATGCCCTTTCCAACATACCCCTATTTATGGAGAAAACCTGTGCTAACCTTTAGATTATTTCATGCGATATATCGTACGGGAGTTACAACGGTAATGCTGTTTCATGAATAAGTTGGACATGTTCTAAGAAGTCTCTTGATTTTTGAGTACGTGATTCAAAAAAATCTTTGTCTCGTGCTTACTGTCTAAGACCGTAAATTCCGCCTTCGTAGACCTTTTGACGTAAAGTCCCGCATTGGTAAGCTTAATGAGTAGCATTACCCAGATTGCAACATTTTCTATCTGAAGGACATCGATGAAAAAGTTATTTCTACTCTCTCTTCTTTTTGTCTGCCCATGGCTTGCCCAGGCTTCTGAGGTAAAGCATGAGGCTGAGCAAAAGCAGGTTGCACGTCACGAACCGTTGACAGGCCCGGATCTGGGGCGTTTGCATAAAGAATCCCGAGCAAGGCATGAGGTTGCGCGCAAGCAGGTGGCGCAGCACGAAGCGGTTGAAGCTCAAGATTTTCCGGCTCCAGTACTTGCTGCAAGCAGTGCTGCTGCCGCAAGTCAAGCCGCCTTGAATCTAAGTGATGAGGAGAGGAGGGCACAAATTCGTATGGAAGAACAGCAAAGAAACGATAGGGCGCAAGCTGAGGCGGCTATAAGGGCTGCGGCCGTCGTTCCAGGGCCTGCAGAAGAGCGCGCAAGGGCTCATCATGAGCCGAGATCGTGGAAAGATATTGCTGCTGCCAGTCTGTACCTGGTAGTCCATATACCGCTTTTAGCCGTTGGTAATGGCATGGTGAATAACATTCTTGCTCGAAATGCAGGTCTTGGAGTTAAGCGTTGGCTTTCATGTCGAGCTTCTTGGTGGGACTTTATGTCTGACGCTGCCTTTCTTGTGTTACAACTCAGATGTGCCGAGAGGTTTTTTCGTCAGATAGGTCTCAATCAACGGCCGGCTACAGTGAGATGGGGGGTGAAATTTGGAGCGCATGTACTTGTGCTGCAACCGATGATATATCTTCTTCAGAGGTTGGGTGAAGCAATCCCTCTGGGAAAATTCGGTCCAGCTTTGCGTTCGCGAACGATTTCGGTTACGCTACCACTCTCGATCGCGAGCCTTGGGCTTGTTGGAATGTTGTTAATGGACGAATATGATGATATGCTCGAACGCCGAAGAAATAGGCGAGGCAGGGCTCGGGCCTAGGCAAACGTAATTACATAACAGTTTTGTACTAAAACGTGCGGGGCAGTGGTTATCCACTGCCCCGCTTATATTTGATGCTCAATCGTTTGAGCGCTACTGCACGTGTTATTTACACAAGCAGAGAATGTCTTTAATTACTAAATAAATGGTTAAGAGACCAATGAGCACCCATGAGGTAATGAAGACGATGGGGCGGATGACGTCCAATGAGCGGCGGGTGATCGCCTCGATCGTTAACATGAGCACTTGACCCCCATCAAAGACAGGCAAAGGCAGCAGGTTGAAAACGGCAAGGTTGATGCTGATAAAGGCTAAAATAAGCAAGAAGGCGACGAAGCCATCTTTGGAGCCCTGCATCGTTTGGGAAAGCAGCATAATGGGTCCACCGATATTCTTGAGGCTTTTTGAGCTGAATAATGAAGCAAGCGTGGTAAAGATCTGGTTGGTCCAGTAGGTAATCGTAGCATAGGTGGATTTGAGAGCTTCAAGAACGTTCTGGGAGGCTAGCGCTCGATAAATTCCCGCTCCTAAGATCGCTTTACCAGATTCCCTGGAATTTAGATTGGCGGTAAGGGTAAGGGGGGTGCCAGCTCGATCAATTTCGAGCGTGACTGTTTTGCCGGCGTTTCCAATGAGGCTGGTGTAATAGGTCCAGAGTGAGGTTGGGGTATCATCAACGGCAACGCCATTGAGCGAAATAATTCGATCATGTATTTGCATGCCTGCTTGTTCGGCCGGAGATCCAGGGATAATTTCTTGGACATAAGGGGTTGCTGTTTGGCTGAAGAGAAAGAAGCTCTTTGGAGCGCCAGCCATAAAGACGACTGAAAGGGCGCCAAAGGCAAAAATAATGTTGAAAATGATGCCGCCTAACATCACCAAAAGCTTTTGCCAGTAGGGCTTGTTGTTGAATAGATGCGGGTCGGTGGAGGCAGGGGCAGTTGCCGGCTTGCCCTCTTCTTCGTCCTGTCCTGCTATTTCGACATATCCCCCGATGGGTATTGCCGAAAGAGCAAAGGTCGCCTCCCCAATCTTTTTGGTCCAAATTTTGGGCCCAAACCCGATCGAAAAGGTGGGAGTTCGGATCGAAAAGAGCTTACAAAAGAGAAAATGGCCAAATTCATGGAATCCAATCACAAAGCCGAGCCCGATCAAGGCAATCAGGAACATGCCGATGTTATAGAGAGTGCCAATTTGGAATAAAGTAGCAAAATTCATACAAAAACCTCTTTTTGGTTGGTATGTGGGTTATGTGAGGCCTCGTTTAAGGCCGCATCAGGAGACCAAGATACCACGAAAGGGACGCGAAAGTGAATCTCTTGAAGAGAAGTTTTTCAGTTCCACTTGAAAAAAGCCAGGGAAAAGCTACACTAGAACCATCATAACTTTTGTAAGTTACAACAGTTTTGAAGACAAGTTATCACGTAAGTGAAGACCAGTTTCACACAAGTAAGGCCTTATTTTACCGTAGGGATTGGAACAATGCCCACAATTAATCAACTCATTCGTAAGAGACGAGTTACTGCGCAAATCAAATCGAAAAGTCCGGCATTAAAAGATGGCCCGCTCGCTCGCGGCGTCTGTGTCCGGGTATTTACGCAAACGCCAAAAAAACCAAATTCGGCGCTTCGTAAGGTTGCACGGGTAAAACTCTCAACCGGAATTGAAGTAACTGCCTATATCGGCGGCGAAGGACACAACCTCCAAGAACACTCTGTTGTTTTGGTTCGTGGCGGTCGTGTTAAGGATCTTCCGGGGGTAAAATACCACATCGTACGTGGTTCATTAGATACAGCGGGCGTAGAAAATCGTCGGCAAGGCAGATCGCTCTACGGGGCAAAGATGCCAAAAGCCGGACAAGCAGCAAAGTAGTGCGTAGCAAAATAAGTTGGCCCCTTTAAGAGGGCTGTTTTGAGGAAGGTTTGAAGTTATGCCAAGACGTAAGTCAGTTAATTTGATCCGCGATGTAGGGGTTGACCCACGCTACGGATCTCCTTTGGTACAAAAGTTGATCAATGTCGTTATGTGGCGAGGCAAAAAAAATGCCGCCCGAACTATCGTATATGATGCGCTTGAGCTTTTGACCAAGAAAACAAATGGTGATCAGGAAAAGGCCTTGGATTTATTCCATAGAGCTATTGAACAAATTACTCCTCTGTTGGAAGTAAAGGCCCGCCGTGTTGGTGGAAGCATGTATCAGATCCCAACTGAAGTTACTGAGCAACGTGGACGTTCTCTGTCGCTTCGCTGGCTTGTTCTGTTTTCTGCTAAGCGAACCGATAAAACAATGGGTCTTCGTTTGGGAAATGAGTTGTTGGATGCGCTTGAAGGGCGTGGAGCCGCTTTTAAAAAGAAGCTTGATGTCCATAAGATGGCAGAATCAAACCGTGCGTTCTCACATTTCTCTTGGTAGTAAGTAGCAAAAGGTAGCATATATGAGTACCCCTTTAGATAAATTACGGAATATAGGTATCGCAGCTCACATTGACGCTGGTAAAACAACCGTCACTGAGCGTATTTTGTTTTATACCGGTGTATCTCACAAGATTGGTGAGGTCCATGAAGGTGAAACAACAACTGACTGGATGGAACAAGAGCGTGAACGGGGTATTACTATTACCTCTGCAGCTATTACTTGTTCATGGAAGGGGCATCAGGTTAACATCATTGATACTCCAGGACACGTAGACTTCACCATTGAAGTAGGGCGGTCCTTGCGGGTACTTGATGGTGTTGTTGCAGTCTTTTGTGGTGTTGGTGGCGTACAGCCTCAATCGGAAACGGTGTGGAAGCAAACAAACCGATACAAAGTTCCACGCATTGTTTTTGTTAATAAACTGGATCGAACTGGTGCAGATTTTGCCAAAGTGGTTCAGGATATTGAGACGAAATTAAAACCTAATATCGTCGCGATGCAAATCCAAGTTGGTCATTCGGATGAATTTAAAGGTATCATTGATGTGCTCACCAGAAAAATGGCGACCTTTGATGAGGGTGACAAGACGATGGGTTCGACGATTGCCTGGACTGATGTTCCTGAGGAATATAAGGATCAGGTTGAGGAGCTTCGTGCGAAAATCGTTGAAAAAGCCTGTGATTTCGATGAGCAAATGGCTGAAAAGTTCTTGAATGAGCAAGAAATTTCTCTTGAAGAAATTAAAGCAGCGTTGCGTAAGGGAACGATTAGCCGTCAAATCGTACTTGCTTATTGTGGATCAGCATTTAAGAACAAAGGTGTTCAGCTGATGTTGGATGCTGTTATTGATTATTTGCCGTCACCGTTGGATATTCCGCCGGTAGAAGGGGTCAGCCCTGACACTGATGCTGTTGAAACGCGTCCGGCAGATCCAAAAGCGCCACTGAGTGGTTTGGTTTTTAAGATTATGACTGATCCTTTTGTAGGCCTTTTAAGTTTTGTTCGTATTTATTCAGGAACATTGACCTCTGGTTCATACGTTTTGAATGCAACCAAGGGTACCAAAGAGCGCGTTAGTCGTTTGGTTCGTATGCACGCTAATAAGCGTGAAGAGGTTCCTGAACTGCAAGCAGGTGATATTGGGGCAATTGTTGGATTAAAAGATGCAAATACCGGTGATACGATATGTGCTGAAAACTCTCCAATTTTGCTTGAAAAGATTGATATTCCTGTTTCAGTTATTTCGACTTCTGTTGAACCAAAGTCGAAAAGTGATCATGAAAAGATGGTAATCGGTTTGCGTAAGTTAATGCAAGAAGATCCATCGTTTCAATTTTCATATGATAAAGAAACTGCCCAAACCGTTATTAAGGGTATGGGTGAGTTGCACTTAGAAATTATCTGTGATCGCTTAAAGCGAGAACATAAAGTTGAAGTTACTCAGGGTAAACTCCAAGTTGCTTTTAAAGAAACGATTCAACGCACTGCATCAGCAGAAGGGAAGTTTATTCGACAATCAGGTGGTCGTGGACAATATGGACACGTCTATATCAGACTTGAACCGCTTGCTCGTGGCAAGGGGTATGAGTTTGAAAATGATGTTGTCGGTGGTACGATTCCTCGCGAATTTATTCCAGCTGTTGAAAAAGGGCTTGAAGAAGCAATTAATACAGGGGTAATCGCCGGTTTTCAAACGGTTGATTTAAAGGCAACAGTGTATGACGGGTCATACCATGATGTTGACTCATCTGAAATGGCCTTTAAGATCGCAGCGTCAATGGCATTTAAGAGTGCCATGGCATTGGCTGATCCTGTGTTACTTGAGCCAATTATGAAGGTTGAAGTTGAAACACCAGAAGAGCACATGGGTGATCTGATTGGTGATTTGAGCTCTCGCCGAGGTGAAATCTTAGGGATGGAATCTAAGGGTATTGGAAGCCAGACGATTCTGGCAAAGGTTCCGTTAGCTGAAATGTTTGGTTACGCTACACAAATGCGGTCTATGACCAAGGGGCGCGCTAGTTATTCGATGGAATTCGAATGCTATCGGGAAGTGCCTCGTGTAGTACAAGAGCAAATTGTTGCAGCAAATGGAACAAAGAGTTGATAGGGTTACTAGTATTACGTTGTAGTTGTGGGAGATGATACAATGGCAAAAGGTGTTTATGAACGCACAAAGCCTCACGTTAATGTCGGTACGATTGGTCACGTTGACCATGGTAAGACCACATTAACAGCTGCAATCACAAAGGTGTCTGCAGAAAGAGGAATGGCAGAAGCTTTAAAGTACGATCAAATCGATAAGGCTCCAGAAGAAAAAGCACGTGGTATTACGATTGCAATTTCACACGTTGAGTATGAAACTGCAAAACGCCACTATGCACACGTCGACTGTCCTGGTCACGCTGACTATATCAAGAACATGATTACCGGTGCCGCTCAGATGGACGGTGCTATTCTTGTTGTTTCAGCCGCTGATGGTGCTATGCCGCAAACTCGTGAGCATATTTTGCTTGCGAAAAACGTTGGTGTTCCTGCACTCGTGGTCTTCCTGAATAAGGTTGACATGGTGGATGATGCTGACATGATCGACATGGTCGAAGAAGAAGTCCGTGATATGTTAAAAGCCTATGGATTTCCTGGCGATACGATCCCGTTTGTTCGTGGATCTGCTGTGAAGGCATTGGCTGGAGATAAGAGTGAAATCGGCGAACCAGCAATTATTAAATTGCTCGATGCGCTTGATAACGCTATACCTGATCCAGTTCGTGAAGTTGACAAGCCATTCTTAATGGCTGTTGAAGGTGTTTTCTCGATCTCTGGTCGTGGTACCGTAGCAACAGGCCGTATTGAACGTGGTCGCGTTAAGGTCGGAGAAGAAATTGAAATTCTTGGCCTTGGTTCGAACGCCAAAACAACGGTTACCGGTGTTGAAATGTTCCGCAAAACCTTAAATGAAGGTGAAGCTGGCGACAACGTTGGTATCTTGCTCCGTGGTACAAAGAAAGAAGAAATTGAACGTGGTATGGTTTTGGCAAAACCAGGAACCGTAAAACCACATAAGAAATTCAAATGCCAAGTCTACGTTTTGGGTAAAGATGAAGGTGGTCGTCATAGTCCGTTCTTTACAGGCTATCGCCCACAATTCTATTTCAGAACGACGGACGTAACGGGAGTCGTAACATTGCCAGCTGGCCGCGAAATGGTTATGCCAGGCGATAACGTGATCTTGGAAGCTGATCTGATTACTACCATCGCCATGGAAAAAGATAGCAGATTTGCTATTCGCGAAGGTGGAAGAACAATTGGTTCGGGTGTTGTTACTGATATTCTCGAGTAAGGTACGTACATGAAAAAACAGAAGATACGTTTAACACTTCGATCGTATGATCATCAACTTCTGGATAAGGCAGTACGTCAAATTGCGTTGACAGTCAAACGGACTGGGTCCCAAGTAGTGGGCCCAGTACCGCTTCCTAATAGACAACGTATTTTTACGGTATTGCGTTCTCCGCACGTTGACAAGAAGTCAAGAGAGCAATTTGAATTGGTGACGCATCGACGAATCCTTGATATCGTTGCTCCGTCAGATCAAACAATGGATGCCTTGATGAAATTAAGTATTTCATCAGGCGTTGATGTTGAAATTAAGTAATCGTGGAAGGTCATTCGATGATGAAGGGTCTTTGGGGTAAGAAGATAGGAATGACCCAAGTTTTTGCACATGATGGAAGCGTTGTACCGGTAACGGTGATTGACGTATCCCAGTGGCTGGTAACGCGTCTTAAAACTGAAGAAAAAGATGGTTATAATGCCGTGCAACTTGGTCGGGTTAAACCGTCGATGGAGGGGAAGTCATTTTCTCCTGAGTGGCTTCAAAAACCACAGCACCATTTTAGTGCCATACGGGAAGTCCATCTTAAAAATGCAGAGCATACGCTTGAAGTTGGCAAAGCTGCTAACATTGAGGAATTGCTTGCAACAGGTGATTATGTTGATGTATTTGGCATAACAATAGGTCGTGGTTTTCAAGGTGGCGTTAAGCGCCATGGTTTTCGCGGTGGTCCTGAGACACACGGTGACGGTCTTGGACGGGGTCCTGGATCGATAGGTTATATGCGTAGTCGTGGTCGAGTCATTAAGGGCTGGAACATGGCAGGGCATATGGGCTGTGATCGTTGCGTAATGCAAAATCTTGAAATCGTCAGAGTGATGCCTGAAGTGGTCTTGGTCAAGGGATCAGTACCAGGGAAAACAGGATCGCTCGTATTTATGCGCAAGTGTGGGGAGTAACCATGGTTCGAAAACAAACGAAAAGTGCTGTATCGCAAGAAGGTGCAGTTCATCAAGTGGTGACCCTTGCAGATTTAGGATTGCAAGATGCGGCATGTGAGACATGTTCTCCTGCTAGCTTTTCAATCAATATCCAGGCGTTGCGCCAAAACTGGCGTCAAGGTACTGTTGCGTGTAAAGGACGTTCCGACGTTGCCTTTTCAAATAAAAAACCTTGGAAGCAAAAGGGTACAGGACGTGCGCGTGCTGGTTCTGCTCGTTCTCCTATTTGGAGAAAGGGTGGTGTTACCTTTGGGCCACAAGCACGTACACGAGTTTTGAAGGTCAGTAAGCAAGAAAGAAACGGCGTATTTCAGTCGTTGCTGTGGGAACGGCTTGCCGAACAGCAGATATTTGCTCTCGATTTCAACCATACTGGTGATCGAACAAAGACTGCTGCAGCAATGGCTCTTTTGAAGCAAGCAGGACTTGCAGGTAAAAAAGTAGCATTATTTGTTGCTCCTCATGACTACCAAACGCAAGCTTCCTTTGCAAATATTCCTGAAGTGAATTTGTATTTGTTCGATCAACCAAATGCATATGCACTTGCACAAGGAAACTGCTGGGCCTACTTGAAAAAAGATGATGAACTCTTTAAGCGAATGGTTGGCGTATGGATGGAAAATTAAATATCTACGAAGTGATTCGGGGACCTTGGGTTACCTCCAAGGCATATAGACTGAATCAAGAGTTACAACAACTGGTTCTTGAGGTACATCCTGCTGCCAATAAACCTATGGTTGCTGAAACGTTAAAGAAATTATTCAACGTTGAAGCAGACAAGGTACATATGATTGTGCTTAAAGGAAAATCTCGTCGATCAGGTGGTCGTCATACCAGCCAAGACAAAACACGTAAAAAAGCAATTATCACTCTTAAAGAGGGATATTCGCTGGATATGATGGATTGGTCAAAGGTTGGTGGTTCGGCCAGTACTTCCTCTGTGGGGAAACCTGAGGTTTCAGAGACGGAGCGAGCGAATTCGTAATATGAGGAATGATCATGGCAATTAAGACAAGAAAACCGGCAAACGCTTCACTCCGCTTCCAAACCTTTTTGGATACGTCTCATTTGACGAAAAAGGCTCCTGAGCGAAGTCTGGTAGTAAGTTTGCGAAAAAGTGGTGGACGCAATGCGTATGGTCGCATTACGGTTCGTCACCGTGGTGGCGGGGCGGTACAAAAATATCGTCTGGTTGATTTTAAACGTATTGAACGCGATATTCCTGGAAAAGTCGCGGCGGTTGAATATGACCCAAATCGAAATGTACCTATTGCACTTATCCATTTTCAAAATGGTGTAAAGCGCTATATTTTGATGCCACAGGGATTAAACATTGGCAATGAAGTGGTAGCAGGCCCTTCTGTTGAAGCACGTGTAGGTAATTGCCTACCATTGCGCAATATTCCTGTTGGTTTTATGTTGCATAATGTTGAATTTACTCCTGGGTCTGGTGGAAAAATGGCTCGAAGTGCAGGTACTTCGGTTCAGCTGATTGCAAAAGATGAAACCTATGCCACATTACGTATGCCTTCACGTGAAGTTCGTTTAGTTGGACTTGACTGTTGGGCGACGATTGGTGAGCTGAGCAATGCTGATTATAAAAACATTTCGATTGGTAAGGCTGGAAGAACGCGCCATATGGGTATTCGTCCTACCGTTCGCGGTATGGCAATGAACCCTATCGATCACCCACACGGTGGTGGTGAAGGTCGTTCGAAGTCTGGTTCACATCCTATGACACCATGGGGTAAATCGACCAAGGGTAAAAAGACGCGTCATCGTACAAATGCATTGATTTTGATTCGTAAGAAGAAATAGGAGTGGACGACTATGACACGATCCGCTAAAAAGGGTCCATTTGTTGATTCGCATTTGCTCGAAAAAGTTGAGCATGCGAGATCTTCCGGAAAACGGGAACCTATTAAAACGTGGTCTCGCCGAAGTTTGGTAACACCGGACTTTGTCGGGCTTACGATTGCCGTGCATAATGGAAAAAAGTTTGTTTCAGTTTTTGTAACTGAAAACATGGTAGGACATTATCTCGGTGAATTTTCTCCGACAAGAACATTTAGGGTACATAGTGGACAACGCAAAACTGAAGGCGAAGGTGCTGCTGCATCGGCTCCTGCTGGTAAAAAGTAGGGCTTGTTCTACGTTGAAAACAGAGTGAGGAAAGAAAGTTATGCAATTTACAGCAAAGGCACGTTTCGTTCATTATTCGCCTTACAAGCTGCGACCAATTGCTGATGTGGTGCGGGGCAAAACAGCTTCCTATGCATTAGCATGGTTGACGACATATAAGAATCAACGCACCATTGCGTTGGAAAAGATTCTTAAATCTTGTGTGGCGAATGCTAAGAATATGAATGTTGCCCAAGAGCTCCTGGTGGTTCGTCAAATTTGCGTTGATCAAGGACCGATCCACCGTTATTTTAAGCCGGGTGCACAAGGTCGTGCAATGACACAAAGAAAGCGTTTGTGCCATATTAGTGTAGTGTTAGAAAGCAGGGAGGCGTAACGTGGGACAAAAAGTTAACCCAATAGGGTTTAGAATTGGTGTCTATCGTGATTGGGATACTCGTTGGTTTGCTCGAGATAATTCCTACGCAGATATGTTCTTTGAAGATATCCGTGTAAAAGGCTATATCAAGAAACACCTCTCCAGTGCTGAAATCTCCCGAATAGAAATCGAAAAAGCTGGCGATAGTATGCGCGTCATTGTGCACTCTGCTCGACCAGGGGTTGTTATTGGGAAAAAAGGCCAAGAGATTGATAACATTCGACGCGATCTTGCAACATTGCTTGGTAAAAAGAGCATTGAAGTGTCAGTTCAAGAAGTAAAGCGACCAGAACTTGAAGCTACCTTAGTAGCGAAAGCAATTGCTGAACAACTTGAAAAACGGGCCAGCTTTAAAAAAGTAATGGCACGAGAAGCTGCTTCAACAATGCGTGCTGGTGGGCGTGGAATTTATATTCGTGTAGCAGGTCGTATTGGCGGAGCTGAAATTGCTCGTTGTGAATGGATGCGTGTTGGCTCTGTTCCTCGTCATACCTTGCGCGCGGATGTTGATTATGGCTTTGCAGAGGCACGAACAACCTACGGCGCAATTGGCGTTAAGGTTTGGATTTGTCGTGGCGAGTTCGCAACGGTATAGGCTGGAAAAGGATTATTCATATGTTGATGCCGAAAAAAATGAAATTCCGCAAAGTACAACGAGGAACGTGCAAAGGCCGTTCTAAAGGCGCACGCCAAGTTGACTTTGGAGATTATGGCTTGCAGTCGCTTGATCCAATACGTATGACTGCTCAACAAATTGAAGCGATGCGTGTTACTGCTGCTCGCCACTTGAAAAAAGGTGGACAGTTCTTTTTACGTGTTTTCCCTGATAAGCCGGTTACTAAAAAACCTGCTGAAACTCGAATGGGTAAAGGGAAAGGTAACGTTGAACTTTGGGTAGCTGTTGTAAAACGTGGTCGTGTTATTTGTGAGCTTTCAGGCGTTGATGAAACAACTGCAAAAGCAGTTTTCAGAGCAGTAAGTTATAAATTGCCCATGAAAACGAAGATGGTACGACGTTTAACTTCTACGGAAATGGTGCAAGGTCTATGAAGAAAATAACACAAGAACTACGGTCGATGGACATGCACAAGCTCGTGATAAAGATTGATGAGATGCGACGTGAGTTGCTTAAACTTCGTTTACAAGCATCTACTGCACATTCTAAGTCATTTGCTTCAGCCAAAAAACAGTTGGCTAAGGATATTGCACGTGCATTAACCATAGTGCAAGAGAAAACAGCACGAGTGTGATGAAAAGGTAATGCTATGAAAAAACTTGAAAAAACAGAAGAACAACCAAAGCGTCTTAAAACCGGTAAAGTCATCTCTGACAAGATGGATAAGACGATTGTGGTTACTCTCGAGCGCACCTATGTGCATCCGCGGGTTCATAAAGTGATACGTACTTCACGTAAGTTTAAAGTACACGATGAGACCAAGCAGGCAAAAGTTGGCGATACGGTTGAATTCTACGAAGGAAAACCGATATCAAAAACAAAATATATGTACCTCTATCGCATCGTAGGAAGGTAACAGCATGATTCAAAAAGAAACATACTTAGAAGTTGCTGATAACTCTGGCGCAAAAGTTGTTTGTTGCTTTCACCTTGTGGGAAGTACCGGCAAGAAGCTGGCGTATGTTGGTGATTTAATCAAAGTTGCTGTCAAAGAGGCGATTCCTGGTCAAAAAGTAAAAAAGAGTGACAAATGTTTTGGTGTTATTGTTCGAACGCGTAAAGCGTATCGACGTGCTGATGGCAGTTATATCGCATTCGGCGATAATGCTGTTGTGTTAGTTACATCGAAAGATGATATGACGCCAATAGGAACTCGTATTTTTGGACCGGTTGCTCGTGAATTACGTGCAAGTGGTAAATTTGGCGATATTATCTCTCGAGCCCCTGAAGTATTGTGAGGAACTCCTATGATGCGCATTAAGAAAAATGATGTAGTAGTCGTGATATCTGGAAAAGATAAGGGGAAAAGCGGCTCCGTCATTGATATTTTACCGAAAAAAGGTAAAGTAAAGGTGAAGGGTGTAGCGGTAGCGACACACTTTGTGAAGGCACGTCGGCAAGGCGAAACATCCTGTATCAAAAAAGAAGAAGATTTTATTGATAGCTCGAATGTCATGCCCGTGTGTCCCAAAACAAAAAAACCAACTCGGGTCAATGTGATGACTGAGAATGAAACAAAGGTTCGCATAAGCAATGTTTCCAAGGAGATACTTTAATGGCACGCGGAGCGAAAGAGCCTCAAAAAGAACAAAAAACAAAGAGCGCAAAAGGGCGTGACACGAAGGTTGCTCAAACTGCACCGAAGGCTCAATCTCAAGGTGTAGTTACCCGAGCAGTATGTCCCTTGCGTGACCAGTATATGACAACCATACGTCCTCAGCTGCAAAAGACATTGGAATTGAGCAATATCATGGCAGTTCCTCGAATTTCTAAGGTAGTCCTGAATGTTGGCTCCAAAGAAGCAGTTGCAGATAGTCGAGTATTGGAAAAAGTAGAAAAGGCTATTGCAGATATTGCAGGGCAAATGCCGGTGAGAACGTTGGCTCGTAAGTCGATTGCAACGTTTAAAATCCGTGAAGGAATGCCTATCGGGGTCTGTGTCACTTTACGCAAGCAAAAGATGTATTTCTTTTTAGACAAGTTAATCAACTTGGCTTTGCCTCGTGTTCGTGATTTCCAAGGCATTGGAACGAAATTTGATGGAAGAGGGAATTATAACCTTGGTATCAAAGAATGGTCGATCTTTCCAGAAACTGATACATCAGGAGTTGAAAAAGTCTACGGTATGAATATAACCATTCATACAACTGCTGAAAACGATCAGCATGGCTTCGAGCTTCTGAAGGGTCTGGGAATGCCATTTAAGAAGAAAAAATAGAGCTCTTTGGTGATCTACTTGGCCTCAGGTTGGTCCTGAGAGCTTAAGAGAGAATTGCAAGAGAGATCCAATGAAAGTGAAAGAACTATGGCCACGAAAGCAATGATAGCAAAAAGCAAAAAGACACCTAAATTTGCGATTCGCCACAGGAACCGTTGCAACCTGTGCGGCCGACCTCGCGCTTATATGCGTTTTTTTAAGATGTGTAGACTGTGTTTCCGCAAATTTGCCACTTGGGGTGAATTGCCGGGCGTTAAGAAATGCAGCTGGTAAATAGCGCTCTTTCGAATATTCGAAAGCAGTCCAATGTTTTGTTAAGGAATAACGATGTCAGTTGATACTATTGGCGATTTTTTGACCATCATTCGCAATGGCATTGCTCGTTCAAAGCCATCGGTAGAGCTTCCCTATTCAAAGTTGAAGCACAATATCGCTCTTTTGTTTAAACAAGAGGGTTTTATTAGAGATGTGGCAGTTGAAGAGCAAGAAGGCCTAAAACACCTTAAAATTGTGTTGAAATATGTGAATGGCGAATCGGTCATCCATGAGATTAAACGTTTGAGTACTCCGGGAAGACGTCTCTATCGAGGTGCCTCAAAGGTACAACCGGTGATTGGGGGACTTGGCCTTTCTGTGCTAACCACCAATCGTGGTTTAATGACAGATAAGCAAGCTCGAACACTTGGTGTTGGTGGCGAAGTCATCTGTACAATTTGGTAAGGGGTCGAGCATGTCAAAGATTGGAAGAAAACCTATCGCCGTTGGAACGGTGAGCGTTGAGATAAAAGGTACGGAAGTACATTTTAAGGGTAAAAACGCAAGTGGTGTGCATGAATTGCCACCATTGCTCCATGCAGAGATGCGTGATAAGCATGTGTTGCTTACGTGTGCTCCCAATGCATCCCAGCAAATACGCAAGGCGTATGAGTTATGGGGATTGCATCGAGCGTTATTGGCCAATAAGATTTCAGGTGCCGATAAAAAGTTTGAAAAAGAGCTTCGCATTGTTGGTCTTGGTTTTAAAGCGATAGCCGCTGGCAACAAGTTGCAATTTACGCTGGGTTATAGTCATAAGATCGATTTTGAACTTCCAAAAGAAGTTTCAATTGATATCGATAAAACTGGCCAAGTTTTAATGGCCCGCTCAGCTGATAAAGAAATATTGGGGCATGTTTGTAGTAAAATACGATCTTTGCGACTTCCAGAGCCATACAAAGGCACTGGTATTCAGTATGCTACTGAGAAGATTCGTCGTAAAGTCGGTAAGAAAAAGTAAAAGCTAGACAGGAGAAAACGGTGTCATTAGCACGAAATATCAAGCTTGGTCGACAACGAAGAACTCGTCGAGTTCGATCAAAAATCACAGGAACTTTGCCACGCGTTTCCGTGTTTCGAAGCTTGCGTCAGATACGGGTTCAAGTCATTGATGACCAAGCACAGAAGACGTTGGCCAGCTGCTCATCCCTCGAACTTACCGGGATTGTGGGAGATAAAAAGGCCATGGCCAGTGCTGTTGGTAAGGAACTTGCCAAGCGAGCATTAGCAGCAGGCGTTTCAGCAGCAGTATTTGACCGTGGAAGTTTTTTGTTTCATGGTAGAGTAAAGGCGGTAGCCGATGCTTTGCGTGAAGGTGGATTAAAGATTTGAAGATTTTTTCACAGATTATTGTGTAAAAATCTTCGATATCGAAGAAGCAGATTTACGAGGCGAGGTGCCTCGATAAAATTAGCCAGCGATATTTGAGAAGAAGTAGGAACAAGAGCAATGGCAAAACAAACAACTAGAGAAATGACGGACAGACGAGGCGGTCCCGCAGGAGCGGCCACAGATCGAGCTGACAGTTCATTTGTAGACACAGTTATCAGTGTACGACGGGTTACGAAAGTAACCAAAGGTGGTAAACGTTTTTCGTTTTCAGCCTTTGTCGTATCTGGTGATCAAAAGGGAAACGTTGGAATCGGCCTTGGTAAGAGCCGCGAAGCATCTTCTGCAATTGCAAAAGCAACATTGCGCGCTCGTAAGACTATGATTCCTGTTGCCTTACGTAACAATACATTAACGTATGATGTAACGGGCCGCCATGGTGCTTCATCGGTAATCTTGCGTGCTGCATGCAAAGGTACCGGGGTTGTTGCTGGTAAAGCGGTGCGTGCTGTTATGGTTGCATTAGGCGTTAAAGACGTTTTGGCCAAAGTTATTGGCAAAACTCGTTCAGGACAAAATATTGTAAAAGCGACGTTACATGCTTTAGCTAAATGTCGTTCAGCAAAACATCTTGCAGATTTACGCGGCAAGACGATTTTAGAAATAGCAAAGGGAAGTCATGTTAGCGCTCAATAAACTTGTTTCGACTCATAAAGCTCGCAAGCGCATTGGTCGCGGTGGAAGCCGTGGTGGAACCTCAGGTCGAGGTCACAAAGGTCAAAAGGCTCGTACGAGTGGGACCGTTGGACCATTATTTGAAGGTGGCCAATTACCATTGCACCGTCGTTTGCCAAAACGTGGTTTTAATAATGCTCGTTTTGCCGTTGAATATGAGATCGTTAAGCTTGGTACATTGCATGAAGTATTTACTGCAGGAACAGATGTTACCAAAGAGCTTATGATGGAAAAAGGATTAATTCGTTCAAAGGGGCTTATTAAAGTACTCGTATCAGGCGAATTGACTAAAAAGTTGCGCATTCAAGCTGACGCTTGGAGTAAGACTGCAGAAGAAGCCGTTACCAAATTAGGTGGGGAGCTTTATAAAGCAAAGGAGAGTTAAACCGTGATTTTGGTCAAGAACTTTAAGAATATTTTTCGTATTCCTGAATTGACGCAAAAATTATTGTTTACACTGGGAGTACTTGTTGTTTTTCGATTAGGTTCATTTATTCCAGTTGCCGGGGTTAATATTGCTCGGTTATCTGAAATTATGAGTCAAAGCGAAGGTTTCGCAGGATTATTGAAGTATTTGGATATTTTGTCTGCAGGTGCATTGACGCAATGTACGCTCTTTGCACTGGGTATTGGTCCTTACATCACCGCTTCCATTATTATGCAAGTGTTGAGTATGGGCGGTATGCAGTATTTAGAGCAGCTTTCCAAGGATGAATATGGTCGTAAGCAAATTAACCAATACACGCGCTATTTGACCATCGGTGTTTCGGTCATGTGGAGCGGTGCGTTGCTTGCGTTCCTTGAGTCGAATAACTTGGTCTTAACGCCAGGTCTCGGTTTCCGCCTCTTCTTTATTTTGAGCGTGGTTACCGGTTCTTTGGTTGTTATGTGGCTTGGGGAACAGATCTCATTGCGTGGACTTGGCAATGGAAGTTCAGTTCTTATTTTCGCCTCTATTGTTGCTAAGCTTCCAACGGATGTGATTAGAACGATCGCTGGAGTTCAGTCAGGAACGTTATCAGCTTTTGTGGCTTGGTTTGCCCTTCTATTCTTTGTAGCTGTAGCTGCTGCTATTATCTATTTAGAAAAGGGTGAGCGTAAGATTCCCGTACAGTATGCTCGTCGGGTTATCGGGAACCGGGTTTATGGGGGACAAAATACCTATATTCCGTTCAAGATTAACTCGGTTGGGGTTATGCCTGCGATCTTTGCTGGTACTGCACTTCAAATTCCTGTATTTATAGCAGGGGCTCTTGCATCCAAATGGACGGTATTCCAATGGCTGAAAGATGCGCTTACGATTAATGGTGCACTCTATAACGTTTTGACCTTTGGGTTAATTGTCTTTTTCTCCTATGCCTATACGGCTATGGTTTTCAAGCCAACTGACTTAGCAGATAATATGAAGAAAAGTGGCGGTTTTATTCCTGGCATTAGACCGGGAAGACTGACGGCTGAGTATTTTGACTATCTGTTGTTACGGGTCGGATTGGTAGGAGCAATTTACCTGGGTGTTTTGGTGATTTTACCTAACATTTTCCAAAAAGTTGCTACGTTGCCGTTTTGGCTTGGTGGGACATCTCTGTTGATTATGGTAGGGGTTGCTCTTGAGTTTTCATCACAGATTGAGTCGTACCTCATTGAAAATAAATACGGAAGCTTTTTAACCTCCGGTCGGCTTAAAAATAGGGTCTAGATAGTCATGGCACGCAAGATATACATCTTTATAGGTCCTCCAGGGGCAGGCAAGGGTACGTTGGCACGGCTGTGCACCCAACGACTTGGGTGGGAGCAGTGTTCAACCGGTGATCTGTGTCGAAAAATGATTGCAGAAGGGACCGAAATCGGGAAACAGATAGACGCGCTTATAAAATCTGGTAAGCTTATTTCGGATAGTCTTATTCTTGAAATGGTTGATCATTGGCTAACAGGGCGCGTAAATACCCAACATGTTGGGGGTTGCTCATCTATTATTTTAGATGGAGTTCCGCGAACCTTGGAGCAGGCTCAACGGCTTGATGAGATCTTGACTAAGCCCCTTTTTGCTGACGTAGAACTTTCGATTATTGAGCTTAAGCTTGATGATGCATCGGTTATTCAGCGGCTGACCACACGTTTGATTTGTGCAAACAAAGAGTGCTGTGCGGTTTTCTCGCTGGCTGATGGACAAAATCTTGCAGCCTGTAAAGAATGTGAAGCGCCATTAGTTAAAAGAACTGATGATGTTGAGCAAGTTATTCGGGAACGCTTGGCCTGTTATTATACAATGGCATGTCCTTTGGTAGAGTACTACCGAGGAACGAAGCGGTCCGTTAAGGAGCTTGACGTTGCAAAGCCGGTGCATGAAGTCTATGAAAATTTTGTGACGCTTGCTGGTGTGAAGGCATCATGATTGAATTAAAAAATGAACAAGCCTTTGCGACTATGCGCAAGGCGGGAATATATCTCGCTGAATTATTTGAAATACTTGAAGCATCGCTTTCTGAAGGGATGAGTACACTTGATATTGAATTAATGATCCAAAAGGGTCTTGCTGAGCGGAAGATGATCTCGAGCTCGATGGGATATGCTGGATATCGATATGCAAGTTGTATTTCTCTCAATGATGAAGTGGTGCATGGGATTCCACGTGCTGATCGACGGATACGTCCTGGCGATTTGGTAAAAGTTGACGTGTGTGCTTCATGGCAAGGGTATTGCGCTGATATGACGCGGTGCTACCAAGTACCGCCAGTCTCTCAGGCTGCCGATGCGCTTGTTCAAGCTGCACAGCGGGCTTTAGATGCAGGAATTGCTTGCGCAGTTCCCGGGAAGCATCTTACCGATATTTCTTTCGCTATCCAGCAGGAGGTCGAACGAGCTGGTTTTCAGGTTGTTCGTGACTTTGCAGGGCATGGCATTGGAAGGAAAATGCACGAGGACCCTGAGATTTTGAATTACGGGCACCCGGGGCGTGGTCCGGTTATTCGTGAAGGCATGGCCTTTGCGCTTGAACCGATGATTACCCAAGGGAACTATCAGGTTCGTGTTGACCGCGATGGTTGGACAGCCCGTACGGTTGATGGCAGTTTGGCGGCGCATGTGGAGGATACTATCCTGGTCACGGCACGGGGACCAGAAGTTACCACCAGAATGAAAAAGTAGTGTAGAATTATGGCAAAACAGAAAGATAATGTTATTCGGGTAGAAGGTGTAGTTAAAGAAGCATTGCCGAATGCAATGTTTTATGTAGAGATCGAAGGTGGGCATACGATTTTGGCTCACGTCTCTGGCAAGATGCGTATGAACTACATTCGTATTTTACCGGGGGATAGGGTAACGGTTGAACTCTCCCCGTATGATTTGACCCGCGGACGTTTGATTGTTCGCCACAAATCATAAACAGCATCGTATGGTTGTGTAAGGAATATTATGAAGGTAAGAACATCAGTTAAGAAGATTTGTAGCGATTGTCGCACGATTAAACGTGGTGGTATTGTGAGGATTATCTGTAAAAAGAATCCTCGCCATAAACAACGTCAAGGATAAGTTCGAGCAACGTGCAATAAGGGATAGGTTGTATGGTAAGAATCTCAGGTGTTAATTTACCCATGAACAAGCGAGTCGAGTTTGGCTTGACCTATGTTTTTGGGATTGGTTTGAAACTCTCTCGTGATATTTTGAAGAAAGTGCGTGTTAATCTCGATACGCGCGTCAGAAATTTATCCGAAGAAGAAGTTGCAGCGATTGAAAAAGAGATCACGAACAACTATATGGTTGAAGGTGATTTGCGAAAAGATATTTATCAAAATATCCGCCGTCTCCAAGAAATTGGATCGTATCGTGGTTTGCGACACAAGAAATCATTGCCCGTTCGTGGTCAGCGTACTAAGACAAATGCTCGTACGCGTAAAGGTCCTCGTAAGGCAACAAACGTAGTCGCGATGAAGCGTAAGGTAACGAAAAAATAGTAGGTAAAGGATAAAAAAGCATGGCATACAAGAAGAAAGCAAAGCGAGCTCGCCGTCAGGTGCCTGTTGCTCTTGTACACGTTTCATCATCGTTCAATAATACGATGGTAGCGGTAACAACGCCTGAAGGAGATGTGCTTTTACGTCAAAGCGCAGGGAAACTTGGCTTTAAGGGTACGCGTAAAGGTACGCCGTTTGCAGCCTCTCAGGTTGGGACTACCTTGGCAAAAGATATGGCAATATTGGGAATTAAAACCATCGAAGTCAATTTGCAAGGACCTGGCTCTGGGCGTGACTCTGTCGTACGTTCGTTACAGGCTTCTGGATTTGTAGTTTCGGTGTTGCGTGACGTAACTCCACTGCCTCATAATGGCTGTCGTGCACCGAAAAAACGTCGTGTATAAAGTCACGGACTTACGGTCACGGACCTGCGGTCGTTGACCTGGAATACTTTTTTTGAATAATATGGAGCATGATGAACACTAAAACTTCGCGTCAAGAAACAACAACTTCTCGCATGCAGAATAAACCTGCGCAAAAAAAGAATATGCGCAAAAAAACGGAATATGGCCGTCAGCTTGATGAAAAACAAAAAGTTAAGGAAATGTACGGTTTGCGTGAAAAGCAATTCGCTCGTTTTTATGATGCAGCAGCTCACAGTCAACAAGCAACGGGTGATATGTTGCTGAGTTTACTCGAACGACGTTTAGATAACGTTATCTATCGTTTGAAGTTTGCTACCACACGTACCCAGGCCCGCCAGATGGTTGTGCATGGACATGTTTTGGTTAATGGCAAAAAAGTTCACTCACCATCATTTTTAACTGGGGTGAATGACCAAGTTGCTCTTGCACCAAAAGTTGAGAAGATGCCGGTCTTTTTAGAAACAGTTGTTGAAAAACGATTAAAGACAGCAGCCAAAGTGCCTGATTGGTTAGAGCTTGATAAGCAAGGACATGCTGGTCGTGTTTTGCGTCACCCAGTTCGTACCGATATACAGGCGCCAATTGAGGAATACCTCATTGTTGAGTTGTACTCGAAATAATCGCGATATAATGATAATCGCGACATAATCGTTGGTAACACAGGAGATATTATGCAAAAGGATGCTACGCATAACAAAGAGTATCAACCACTTACCGTTCCTCGTCTTGCGTGGAATAGTCAGACGTTGACAAAAACCTTCGGCGAATTGGTTGCAGAACCGCTTGATCCAGGGTTTGGATTTACATTGGGTAATGCACTTCGCCGCGTAATGTACGGCGCAATCGAAGGTTCAGCCGTAACCGCCGTTGTTATTAAAGGTGTTAATAACGAATTTTCGACGGTACCAGGTGTTGTTGAAGATACAATGCAACTTTGTTTAAACATTAAGCAAATTATTGTTGGTAATTCAACAGGACTTGCGGGCAAGATGCGCTTAGTCGTTAAAGGCGAGCAAGTGGCCACGGTGGCTGATATTAAATGCGATGAACATCTTGAATTGCTCAACAAAGAGCATATCCTTGCGCATGTAGCTTCTGATGGAATTCTTGATATTGAATTTTTTGTTGAACCAGGCCGCGGTTATCAAGCTGCGCAATGGCCAATTGGTGAAGGCTTGCAAGCAGATGGTAAAATCTATCTTGATGCAATGTTCTCTCCTATTCGCAATGTAACATTTGATGTTGAGAAAACACGTGTTGGTCGTAACATCGACTATGATAAGCTCAAATTGACAGTAACTACCGATGGGACAATGGCTCCTGTTGATGCGTTGCACTATTCAGTTTCAGTTTTACGTAATCAACTTGAAACGTTCTTGACGGCTCCAGAAATTCCATTCAATGAAATTTCTCCTCGCCCAGGTGAAGAACAAAAAGAAGTTGAGGATAAAGTCGATATTGATGCTCTTGTTAAAAGTGGTATCAATGTTGAGTTACTTTTGAAACCGATTGACGTGTTGGAATTCTCTGTTCGTGCGCATAATTGCTTAATTAATGCGGGAATTAAAAAAGTCATTGATTTGGTAAACTTATCAGAAGATGATGTTACCAAGATCAAAAACTTTGGTGCAAAATCGTTAGAAGAAGTACGCGAGAACATGAAAGCGTATGGTCTTTCTTTTGGATTAAGCATTAAAGAATCAGCTCTGAAAAAAATGTTGGAAAAGGGAAGCAAATCATGAACCATCAAAAAGGGCGAAAGAAACTTAATCTTAATCCAGCCCATAAACGTTCGCTGTTGCGTAACCAAACAATCTTGTTGATTGAAAAAGGTTCGCTTACATCAACAAAAGCTCGAGTAAAAGAAGTTCGTCGTTTTGCAGAAAAATTAGTAACACTTGCACGTGAGGGTAATAACTTTAATGCCCGCCGTCGTGCAAAGGCTCTGTTGCCATACAAAGATGCAGCGTTAGTAAAACTCTTTACTGATATTGCACCACGATATGTCAATCGACCAGGTGGCTACACGCGTATTATTTCGTTGGGTCGCCGTGTAAGCGATACATCGGAAATCGCAAAGCTTGAGTGGGTAGAATAACTCAGCTTATTTTGAAATATAATCTACTAGAAGGGCTGCATCTACATGCGGCCCTTTTGGGTGTCTTATGGGAGATGCAACTATGATGTTTAACACGCTTTTTTCTTCTGCACGCCGTGCATACATGCTTGTGAGTGCATTATTTTTTTCTGTTTTAATACATGCATCTGCTGCAGCTACAACCTCAGATCTTTTTGCCTTTTTACAAGAGCAATCAACAGTAACTAACGCTTCTCGCGCTCAGATCTTTACCCCTATTGTTGTGATTGGTTCAGGCGTTGCAGGACTTTCAGCAGCAATTCAAACATCACTCGAAAAGCAACACACAATCGTCATTCGTGGTACAAATCCCGGTGGACAACTGTTAGGCGCTGCCTACGTTGAAAACATGCCTGGCACCACTCCTGATAAAGGCTATAAAATTATTGAATCGCTCGAAGCTCGTGCGCAAGAAGTTGGTGTGCAGTTTCTCGATGGCGCTGTAGAACGTATTGAACGTGTTGGCGATCTTATGCAACAAGCAAATTCAGTGCCGCTCTTTAAAATTACACTTTCTGAAAAGCGTGTAATCTATGCACTCACTGTTATTATTGCAACGGGCGCAACGCCGCGCTATCTCAACGTTACGGGCGAAGAACAGTATAAAAATAAAGGGGTCTATACGTGTGCTGTCTGCGACGGCCGCCGAGCAATTAAAAAACGTGTTGTTGTGATTGGTGGCGGTGATTCTTCGATTGAAGAAGTGATGCACCTTGCATCCCATACTGATCAAATCACGCTCTTAGTACGCAAAGACCAGATGCGTGCAGCTACTTCGCGTCAGGCAAAATTAGCCCAATACCCACAAGTAACAACGCTCTATCACGCTGAAGTTCTTGAAATCTGTGGTGATGGTCAGAACCTTACGGGCGTTCGCATTCGCGACACGCATACCAATGCTGAAACCGTTATTCCTGCAGATTGCGTCTTTCTTGCAATCGGCCACACGCCCCATTCGGCGCCATTTTCGTCGTTAGTCGAATGTGATGAGCTTGGGCATATCAAACTCCTGGGGCGCTCACAAGCGACGTCCTGCCCCGGAATTTTCGCTCTTGGCGATGTTGCTGATCCTGTCTATCGCAAAGCGGAAAGTGCACAGGGCGATGCATGCAAAGCCGCACTCGACGTGACTCGCTATTTGCAAAATGCTGGCTTTGGCTATCAAGCGCTTATCTCTTTTGAGCCATTTTTTGTGCGCGAAGCATAATAATCTGAAAGCCTTTATATGAATTACCCACGGGTGCGTGTGAGTGTTTTAATCTGCAAAGATGGCAAAGTGCTCTTGGGCAAGCCCAAACAAACAGCTTTTGATGGGTACTGCTCTTCAGGACTTCAGCAACTTGCTCGAGCAGATACTTGGGGTACGCCAGGTGGCAAACTTGAATTAGGTGAATCCTTTGAAGCCTGTGCGCTTCGGGAAGTTGCCGAAGAAACGGGATTAGAGATAACCAATGTCCGCTTCTGCGCCGTCACAAACACCGTCTTCGATGAGCAAACGCATTGGATTAATATTTTTGTGTGTGCCGATCTTGAGCAGGGTGAAGCGAAAAATCTTGAGCCAGACAAGTGTGCAGCGTGGTGTTGGTTTGACTGGGATAAGTTGCCAGACAATGTTTTTCCTGCGATTAAGAGCGTAAAAGAGCAGGGTATACGCCTGTAGCTGCAAGAGTACAGGTAATACAGATTGTTAAACGTATCCAGCTTTGTTTGCTGCAGGGGCTTATGATGACACATACGATTACCAAATTAGCACTGGCAACTTTCTGTATGACAAGTACCTTGAAACTTGAGTCGGCTACTATGACAAGTGTTTATGAGAAAAGCACCTCTTGGGGTTCAAGAATTTGCAAGTTCTTTGTTGCTGAACCTGACAGCGAAGCTGCCAGAAGAAAACTTTTGTATAAAACCCTCTGGGACGTTGCGCCGACAATGCCTAAAGAACTTATTAGGCTTATTTTAGAATATGCTGCACGTGGATACAGGTTCGGAGCTCCTATTCGATCGATTGCTCTTGGTGGAAACTATCTTGCAGCAGGTGGGCAGGATGGAAAAGTTATGCTTTGGAATCTCGAAGCTCCTCTTAAAGCGGGTCTTACGCTTGATCAATATAAGAAACCAGTTACTGCTCTTTCATTTCAAAAAGATCCTTGTGATACCAGTTATGTTCTTATTTCAGGGGCAACGTTGCGAGGTGCTCCTCTTGTAAGCATTGAACTGAGCCCGGCAGAAAAGAATCTTTCCAAAGAGCTAGAACTTCATGCAGTTGCCGATGGTGAATATGAAATGAAGTATCAAGACGAGGCTATTCGAATGTGGAATCCAGTAAAAGCAACACTTCTTGCTAATCTTGAAATCAATGCGCAGAAACCTATCCCACAGAGTAAACGAGATCTCAATAGGCAGATTAAACAAGCTGAAGCAGATCAGCACATGCAATCAACGACTGCAGGATCAATTCCATTAACCAGATATTGTCGCAGCTGGGTGTGGTCGAGTAAAAAACATATTGAAGATTTTCTTAAAATTCGTCTTATTCAACGTCCTGAAGGTGCTAAAAAAGATTCGAGGAATAGTTTTGGATCTCTTTCGGACGGCCAGGTATGCGAAGTGACTCCAAATGGAATAATTTTGATTCATGATACCAAAACTCAGGCTATACATCTTTTACGAGGGCACACTGGTAAAATTAATGCTCTTGTCGTTCATAAGAATATGCCTCAGTATGTTGCCTCAGCCTCTGATGATGGTACGGTAAAAATTTGGGATATCAGCAAAAAACAATGTGTTCAGACGATTGATGAGCATATGGGCCATGTTCGATGCATCACATTTCTTGCTGATAGTTGGCAAATTGCATCGGCAGGAGATGATGGTATGGTTATGATCCATGCTCTCAATAAAGAGCTATTGCCCGAATAACTTGAAGCGTTATGTGGTGTGTAATCTCCGTTGCTTATCTCGCAGGAAGTTCTTCTTCGCAAAGACTTATGGTTCTTAGCGTCCTATGTGCATTTCAGAGAATACATCGTATTCTGTTGGCTTTTCCACTTTAAGCTGTGATATGAAATTTTGAACATTGATGCATATATTATGGATTCTTGCCGTTCCATCCTCTGATCCAGAAAGAAGCCTTTGGTCAGGAAGTAGCTCGAGAGCACGTACAGGGCCAGTGTGTGCGTAGATTGTTTTAATGCAGAGTTGTTTCGGTAAATACCAAATTTTAATAGTTCCGTCATCGGAGGCTGAGGCAACAAGGGCATCAGAAATGGTAACAAAGCCTCTGATTGCTCCAGTATGCCCATGAAGTTCGCCGTATATTCTGTGGTCATGTATTGCCTGGATGGTTATGGTTCCGTTGGTGCATCCAATCAAATACTTGTCTCCTACTGTATGGGTTCGAGAGACTTTGCTTTTTAGTGGGCGTGCCGTAAAAAATTCTATATCAATAGGCATATCTTTTTGATGTTCCTTTTGCGTTATGTTCCAGGCCCGTCCGGTACCAGATAACCTTTGGGGGGAAGTGCTTGATATGGGTTCTTGTATAGCTAAAGAGGCATCTGGGGCTATTGAACTGAGTAGTTCTCCTGTAACGGGGTTCCATAGTTTAAGAGTCTCATCGCGAGATTCCGAAGGAGCTGAGCCGTCCGACGTTATTGAGTTAGCAACTACAAAGTAGTCTGTCGGCAGTGTTTTTTTTGCGAGGAACGTTTTTTGCTGTTCTGTAAAGCCTATTATAGAAAATGCTCGAATACAGCGTTCATGCAAGGTGGAGAGAGAAACGAGCTCTTGTTTAGGGGATACACCTAGTGCTGAAACAGGTCCCTGGTGTCCTGTGAGAATTTGGGGATAGCGTTCTGTTTGTTGAGCGTTCCAAAATTTAATAGTACCGCTTTTGTCGCCAGCAGCAAATGTCTCGTGTGGAAGTACTGCAAGAGAATAGATTGGTGAACCTTGATTAAAAATAAGCTGGTCGTATGAGGCAATGATCTTAATGAGATCATAAGGTAGGTTTGTGCAGTCAGCAAGAATGGAAGAAATTGTTCGAGAGCGTTGGAGGGGTGTTGTGCCAAGTACGGATTCCACAACTTTCTTTTCTACTTCTGCACCCATTTGTTCTATGTCTTGAATCTTATGTGATTTCCAAAAGCAGATTGATGCTAGAAATGATGAGCAAGTAGATTTGCATGAAGTTTTTTGCTGTGATGCTTCAATGATAAAAGCAGGCGTTAAGAATGCGCAATATAGGATAAGTCGTGAAAAAATAGTCATTTTAATACGTCCTCCTTTAAAAAGCAGTATCTCTGGTCTGAACCTAATTCCAAACTAGTCAGGTTGACAAACTTGATTCATATATTCAAATATACATTAAATACGGAGTATGTCAAGTGTCGTCTTGATGTATATTTTGTACTTCAAGGCGAGTTAAGGTGATAGTTCGTTGATTCGTTGTGTTTCTGTTAGGAATTGTGGTATCTCTGAAATTAGATCGGATCATTGTTGTAAAAAGGAGCTATCAAGATGATGAAAAATGTCTGGTTTATTGTTGTTGCGGTTGTACTGATTGTTGTTACAGGCATCATGCTTTTGAGATTTACTTCTAGTCAAGGTAAAAAGGATCCATATATGGGAGAAGATGCTGCGCAATTTGCTACCGGTTCTGATTCCCGCTACTACCGGTAAAACTTGAAATGATGCATGAGGGGAGTTCTTTATGAAGCAATATTATGCTCTTATATTAATAAGTTTTTATGCGATATGTGCATCTCCAATTTTCTCCAAGCAGGTTACTCAAGTTCAAAAAAACGAAAAACAACCATCTGCAGCTGTCGAAGTTTTGAGTGATGAGCAGCAAGACCTTAAGAGTATACAAGACAAGCTTGTGGAGGATGCTGAACGTAATTGGACGTCGTATCCTGCTTTTGATTATAAAGACGTACAAGGTTCGATAGAGATTTTAGACAAACTTGTGGTGGGTGCAACGCTTAATTTAGATTCAGGAATCAAAGTGTTTGCCCGCAAAACGACCAGAGATATGCACGTGCTTTTGCCAATACTTGATACCTATCCGCGTATAGCTCAAAAAATGAATCAGGAAAAATTAGAGCAGTTGCGTGCTCTTGTGAAATAACTAGGCATTCACGAACGACTTACCCCTGTTCAATAACCTGTATCGTACTGCCGCGTGGGCAATGCACATGAAAAAATACTGGATCTTGCGTACAGATCTATTGAATGGCTAGAAAGAATTGTAGTATATATAGTATGAGGTTCTTATAAGTCATTATTCTAAAAAGGGGTTGTGATGGTTTCAAAAAAAATATGGATCATTACTGTCGTGGTTGTACTGATGCTTGTTGCGGGAATTTTATTGTTGAGATTTACTTCAAGTCAAGGTAAGAATTACATGGGAGAAGATGCCGCACAATTTGCTACAGATTTCGACTTTCGCTCTTACAGGTAAAAACATTCTCCAAGTATAATGTCGTCATGTATTTCTGGTTCGATCTAGGCAAATAGTTAGCGTTGAGTTGATGGCGGTTTCCCTCTCTTTCAGACTTTCTTCGATCTCAAAAGAGTAAATTTGTAAAGTTCCATCTGCAAAACCAGCAACAAGAAGATTGTGGCCCTTAAGGTGAAGGACCGCAAGAGCATATACGGGGCCTCTATAACAACTGTTTTCGATACGATGTATTCCTAGTCGCGGTTCTGCAAATAAAATATTGATTAAGCCATCTTCTGCTGCAGTAGCGAAAAGGCCCGGTTCAATCCTCTTGATTGCTCGAATCGGTTTTGTGTGACAGTTGAATGCGAGTTCTTCGTTTTTGTGCACTAAAAGAATTTTTCCTGTACCATCAGCGCATCCTTCGATACAATAGTCGTCAAAAATTGCATCAGTAGTACGTCTACAGGATACTTTTGTTTTTGACTCGCACTCACAGATCGTGTCAGAAACGTGTTGTTGGGTATCAAGTTTTAATTTTCTTTTGCAAAGACTCGTTCTTGGATAAAAGAAGACATATTGAAAATATTTAGATTCCCATAGAGCTGCTTTGGAAGCGGATAGTTTTTTTTGTGGATGAATGATGCTGACAGGGGCATCAGAAGCGGGATTCCATAGGATGATTCGTTCATCTGATTTTTTTAGCGAAATTGGGTTATGAAGCATTGCGATGACATCAAGCTGGTGTTTGTCTGCTTGTTCATTGAAACCGAGAATTCCATATCCGTTTACTGTAGATCCGGAGATGAGCAGCTCTTTTGTCGCAAGCCATTTCAATGCGGTTACTGGACCGGTGTGTTCTTTTAAAATTCTTACCGTAGCTGTTTTCTGCAAGGGGTCAATGGTTGGGTCAATGATGTGAATTTCTCCGTTTGCAAGTCCTACGGCAATGGTATTATCAGGAAGAACCGCTAGGGCATATACAGGTACATTTTCTCTACAGGTATGCGCATATTCGGCATACGAAAGGATGATCTCGATAAGCTCTGGTAGAAGTACTTTTCCGCAGGTGCCTGAAAGTGCTTTCCCAAGTGGAGTTTGTAATGATTTTTTGACAGCAATTTGAGAGGGTAGTATTGCAGAAGCGGTAAGCAAGAGCGTGACTAGTGCGGCTTTTAATAGTGCGTTCATAGCAAATCCTTGTTTGATGGATAGATGTGTTGTCCAAGTATAAATAACTATAACAGAAATAAAATTTATAACAAAAGGGTGTGTTGCCGAAAGAGGGCCATTTCTGCCATGCTGTGGCATTTTTACATTTCGAGCTATTTGAATCTGTAAACTTAGTTGGACGAGCATCTGGTTCGGTTGTCGCAGGTTCGAAAGTTGGAGATTCTGAGAAAATCGTCGGCGTAGCCGACTGTTACAACCAATTACCCCTGTTCAATAACCTGTATCGTACTGCCGCGGGGCCGTGCCCGGCGTAGCCTTCTCAACTTCGTAGAGATAACTCTTTGAAGGCGAAGACGAGGGGACAAAACAGTCTGTCCTGGTGCGTGTTGTGTGAATTTACCCCTGCTCAATGACTTGGATCGTGCTGCCCCGTGGGCCTTTGGTGATGTGAAAGTGTACGGGGAACAGATCTTTCATTGATGGCAAGTGGGAAACAATAATAATTTTTGCAAAGCTGTCTTGAATGGCATAGAGAGCTTCCATGATAAGATTCAGCCCTTCTTCGTCTTGCGATCCAAAACCTTCGTCAATAATAAGTGTCTTGAGCGCAGTGCCCTTACGGCGTGCGAGTAATTTCGAGATCGCTAATCGTAGTGCGAAATCGATTCTAAATGCTTCACCGCCCGAAAACATCTCATACGGACGTATGCCAAGCGCGTCGGAGATCTTGATATCAAGCGTCTCTTTGGCACCGCCACTTTTCAGATCCCGTACCGACTCAATCATAATATGCGCTTGGTTGTTAGTAAGTTGCGCTAAGAGCGCGTTTGCTTCAGATTCTATTTCAGGCAACAGGTGCTCAATCAAAAGCCCCTGAATCCCATCTTTGCCAAATGCCTGTGCTAATGCTTGGTACTGGCCGATTTCAGCATCAATGGTTGCGAGCTTCGTTTGTTCTTGTTCAAGGGTGAGTTGCTGTTGGGAAAGACGTGCGCAAATTTGCTCAAGCGCTCCGCGCTGTGTTGCCAGTTGTTCTTTTGCTTGCGTTAGTGTTTGTTTGTTGTTTTCAAGCTCAAGCTCTGCGTGGGTAAGCTGTTCTTGGTCAGCTGCGAGATCTTTATAACCATCTTTTTGTTTACAGATTTCTGTAAGCGTCTGTTTAAGCGTACGTATGTGTACGCATAACTCGTGTGCTTCTCTCTTTCGCTCGTCTTGCAACGCCTGTTCTTTTACCAAATTTTGTGCGGTAATCTGTTCGTTCATAAGCGTAGCGAGCATCTGCTTAACGAGCTCGTAGCGTGCTTGGTTGGTCGTATAACTCGCAATTTCAGTTTCGAGCAATGTGATCTGCTTTGTGAGCTCTTGAAACTGCGTATGTTGGCCGCACAGCGTTTCCAGCGGGAGATCGAGCTGCTTGTGTTGTTCGTGGAGCTTGGTGAGCTCGAGCTCTGTTGTTTTGATCGTAAGACCAAGTTGTGTAAGCTCATGTTCTTTTGTCCGCATAAGCTCGCAGAGATTTTTTTGCGTGCTGGCGAGTTCTTTTTCTTTGGCTGCTGCTTGTGTAACGTCTGACAGAGATTTTTGGAGCTTTTCTTGTTCTGCGTGCTCGTTAGCAAGTTGCTGCTTGAGGTTGGTAATAACTACCGTAAGTCGTTGCAGTTGGTGGCGAAAGAGCTGCTCTTGCGTGCTGAATTTTGTTTGCAGTAACTTTCTGCGTGTCGGTGACAGTTCTTGCTCACAGAGCGGGCAGCTTGGTTGCTCATGTTTATCAAGCTGTTGTTTATGCGCTAGTTGTTTAAGCTCTTGCGCAAGCTGGTTGCCGTGAGCGACAAATTTATGATAAAAACTTTTTCTTCGTTCAAATGCAGCAGTCTGTTGTTCAAGTTTCTTTTGTAAGAGATCGGCACCATGCGTTTGTTCATGTACCGTGCGCAGCGTAAGCTCAAGTTGCTGGAGCTCTTTGGTTATTTCAGTCAGCCGCGTTTGTAACCCCTGTTGTTCGGTGCAGAGTGTTTGTAAGGCAAGATTGTGTTGGTGATAGGTTTGTATGCTTTGTTGCAGTTTCTGCGCATGCTCTGTTTGGATGCGTTGAGTAAGTGCTTGTCGCTCTTGCTGTGCAACCATCAAGCGATTGGTAGCCAGGATCTGTTTGCTGCGTGCTGTTTCAAGTTGCTCCAACTCGCTTTGTAAAACTTTTCTTTGTTCTTCATGATTGTGCTGTTGCGTTCTGCGTGTGGCGCTGTTAATCGAGCGCCAGAGTTGTACCGTTGCTGTGAGTTTTGTACAGGCTTGTGTATAATTCTGTTGCACTTGTTCTTCGGTAAACAGGAACTTTTGGTATGCCTGTTCTTGCGTAGCGAGTTTTGTGCGTTGTTGTGTGAGTTCAACCGTGCGTTTGTTGAGTGCTTTTTCTTGCTCAAGCTGCTCTTGATAGGTAGCGTCGAGCACACGTTTCTGTTCTTGTTTTTCTTGGAATTGGCCAAGCTCTTGATTGATATGTAGGCACAAATTAGTGAGTGAGAGTTTACTGGCCTGGATATCGCGCGTTTTTTCTTGAGCTTGCTGGCGCAACAGGTCATAGTGAGCAAGCCCGAGCATATTAGCCAAAATATCTTTACGCTCTTTGGGTGATTTTTTAGAAAACTCGTTCGAATTCCCCTGGCGCAAAAAGACTGACGTCGTAAATGATTCAAAATCAAGGCCGACTGTCTGTTCGATAACCGCTTGGGTTGTGCGCGAGGTTTTCTCCGTTAAATTGCGAACTTTGCCCGTTGTAGGTTCAATAATGCCAAAATCCAGCACGGTAGAGCTTTTATTGCCCCGTAAGCTGCACTCTCTTCTAATATAAAAGTGGGTGTTGTTGCACAAAAAATCTAAAGTAACCAGCATTTCGCTCTGCCCTAATCGCATAAGCCCTTCATCGGCCTTTGGTGAGCCGGTGGTCTTACGGGCTTGGCCCCAGACGGCCCAGGTTATGGCGTCTAACAGCGCAGACTTACCATGCCCATTCTTGCCGGAAAGACAAATGAGATGGTGAGGGGTAAAGTCGATCGTCTGTGTTGGCGACCCGTAGCTTAAGAAATTTTTGATCTGAAGTTTAAGAGGGATCATAGCTTCATACGTTGTGTTATGGGTTCTCTGCTCTTTCTACCTGTAGTGTACCATAGGATTGGCTTGAACCAAAACTGTGCTTACCAGGTTTGACGCAGGTTGGCGTTTGGCAGTACGCTATATGTTGGGTATGAGGGATTTCTTTTTAGGGAAGGGTTTTATGTCATTTCAGCGTTTTATGAAAAAATTCTGTTGTTTTCTCGTCTTGCTCCCGCTCTTGAGTGGAACTTGGCTTGTCCGGGCAGCTCAGATAACTGATAAGTACCCATTAGCGCTTAAAATAGGAACGACTATTAAAGCTAATGTTAAATTTGGGCGTAATAAAAAGGAAAAGACGGTGCAAAGTGTTGTCTGGGGACCGCAAGGAAGATTACTACGAGATTCAGCTTGTCGTTCATGGGTTTTGAATGAAGATGCGCTTTCTCCTTGTCGAATCTCTAAAAATACGAAATATCCATGGAGGTATGTTGTTGCGCTTTCGTGTAAGCGTGACGGGCGTGCACCGAAAGAAATTATTCAGAGACTTGTTGAGGATCTCTTGCCAGAGAGTGAACGGCATCGTTTAGCAATTATTTTGAATATCAATGAAAAAATTGTCGGGTTTGATGAAGAAGTAAGAAATAAAACATGCAAGGAGCTCACGGATCTTATTCCTCAACAGGATATAGATGCGATAAGAGGCTATGGGGTGCCAATTTTGATTCTTTATAGTCAATGGACTTCATATCGTGAGGACGCTCAAAATCCAACGTTATCAGCGGAGCGAGTACGCGCGGAAATTTATAAAGAACTTGACGCGTTAGGGCAAAAATGCAAAAAGGAGTATGAAAATCGGTTATTGGAATTACATAACACTGTAGATGATAAAGATGCCAAAGCGATTCGTGAGAAATATTTTAAAAATTATGAAGCACAATTAGCCAAATTCAATGAAGAAAAGCAAGTTGAATTTCAGTTTACTCTTACGCTTAAGCATGCATTGGATTTTCCATTTGGTGCTATGCGTACATTGCTTGTCTCTAATAATGAAAGTAAAAAATTTCTTGCAGCTTTACATAATGACAATGTTGGCCTCTATTTGCACATTCAAGACTCTGATTTTACTAACCTGAAAGTAAGTCCAATGTTCTATGGTTGGTTTGGCGTGCAGGAAGTAGTGCAAGCAAATCAAGATTTTTTGTTTAAACGTTATGATGCGCTGATCGATCATCAGCTTATGACTCGAGGTTGTATGCCGGTTGTATTGGGAGGTGCCTATGTGTATGACCCAGGAGAAGATTTGAAAGGAAAAGGTCAGAAATCTATTAGTACAGCTGCAAAGTATTGGAGTCGTTTTGCTATTGAAATGAGTAATATACTTAAGCTTATTATTGGACAATATGCGCCCTATGGTCTTTATTTCCATGAACCAAATACGTTAGTGCTTCTGCACGCACCCCAGGGTAAAGAAGTTGCTGGAGGAACTGTTTTGGAGAGGACTTTGGAAAAGGGGAACATTGAATTTGGTCCTTTTTGTGAAGTTCAAGATTTTACAAGGAGACTTACAATGGGATGCGATCTTGTACAACAACGTGATGCTGTGGTTTTTGATCCGTCGATTATTGTTGCAACATCAATGAAAAGTGCCAAGCGAAATTTTGATGTAAAACATGAGGGTGGTTACGATCCGGGTACGAATTCATTTACGATGCAATCGGCACGCAAGTGTGATTGTACATCAGATTCCTTAAAACATCTTCACGGAGCAAAGCAGGGTGGTTTGAAGCCGCAGGATGTGAGCGGGGTTATAGCTACCGGTTTTTGCCAATTCTTATCAGTAAATGCCAAGTCTAAAATTACAGAACTTATTAAGCTTTTCGATCCATACTGGATGACAGATGTTTGTGACTCGGAAAATTTAACACATGTTTTACGAAATTATGAACAAGGGATTGAGAGAAATCGGCAAGAAATTAAAAATAAATATGGTGAGTTGCAGGTGCATTATAATAACAAAGGCAACGGAAAAGAAATAGCATACACCTTGGTTGCTATTGCTTGGGAATGTGGGCAAGCAAAGAGGCTGATGCTTTTAGATCATCTCGTATCGCCAGGTGCATGGGTTGAGCCTGCTTCGGTAACGGATGTTCGAAAGCTTCTCTCGCTGCGCCTTGACCATACCCGTTATGATTCAGGATTTCCAACGCAATCATATTTCGTGGGAGATCTGCTGGAATTAAATAGCCCAGCTCAGGACATACGACAAAAAAACATATGGGACGTTGTGGCTGAGCTGTACAAAGAGTACTCGCAGCGGGGGGTTGCCTCTGTTTTGGGTTCTTCGCAGGCGACTATTCGTAAGTTGCTTGCCAAGGAAAAGGCTCCTCAAGCTATTCCAGCAATCTATTATTCGTTGCGTCGAGCTCTTCAGGAAAGAAAATCTTCGGATGAGGCACGCACATTTGTTAAAATATCATATTTAGTATGAAACGAGATCGGTCTGTATTGCATGTCTTACTGTTGTAGCTATACTACCCTACAAAGACGGGGATCATTATAACCGAGGGTAGTAGTATGCAAACAGTTTTTCGTGAAAACGACATTCGTGGCATCATCGACGTCGATTTACCTTGTACCGAAATGTACCAATTAGGGCTCGCCATAGCCGCCTATTTTGTTATGAACAAACGGCCGATGCGGACCGTGGTGGTAGGGCGAGATGGGCGCATCCATTCACCACTCTTTTCCCAAGAACTTATCCGTGCATTTATCGACAGCGGTTTGCAGGTGCTCGACCTTGGCGTATGTCCAACCCCCGTAATGTATTTTGCCTTGCATAAGCTTGATGTTGATGCAGGAATTACGGTTACTGCCTCCCATAATGGTCCTGAGTGGAACGGTATCAAGATTAATCTGGGAACAGAAACGGTGTGGGGTACTGAAATTCAAAAGATACGAGAATTATATGAAAAAGCTGCTCGTGTACAGGCAGCAGTTCCTGGCGAATCGCTCGCTTATCCTATGGTCGAACGGTACGTCGATTGGCTTGCTGAGCATTTTTCCCATTTGTATGGCATGAAAAAACGGATAGTTTTTGATTGCGGTAATGGTGCTACGGGAGTAGTTATGCCGCTCTTGCTTGAAAAAATGGGCTGGAAATCTGCCTCACTGCTCTATGAAGAGGTCGATGGTATGTTTCCTAACCACCTTGCCGACCCAACTGTTGCTGAACATATGCATGATCTTTATGGTGCAGTACAAACACAGGGCGCCGAACTCGGCATTGGCTTTGATGGTGACGGTGACCGTATGGCGGCCATAACTAAAACAGGTCGACTTTTATTGGGCGATGAACTGTTAGTATTGTTTGCCCAGTATCTGTTACAAGAAGAGCCACAGGCGTTAGTTTTATATGATATTAAATGTTCCCAGCTGGTTCATCAGTTGCTGGGTGACCATTCGATTGTAACGCCTTCAGGTCATGCGATTGTAAAGGCAGCAATGAGGGCACGCAGGGCGCTCTTGGCGGGCGAGCTCAGTTGCCACTTCTTTTTTGCAGATCGCTACTTTGGGTATGATGACGCTATCTATGCGGCATTACGGCTTTTGGAATTTCTTGAAGCGGCTGAGCAACCGCTTGAGCATATTGTTGCCCAGTTACCCCAGTTTTTTGCTACACCAGAGTTACGCATAACCTGCCCCGATGAATGCAAGCGGGATGTTGTGCAGCAGATTCAGGCCTATTTTGTGAGCCGAAAACCACAAGAACTTTTACTCATTGATGGAGTAAAAGTTCATATGGGATTTGGTTGGGGTATTGTTCGCGCCTCAAATACCCAGCCTGTTATTTGTATTCGTTGCGAGGCTGCAACTCCTGAAGACCTTCAGCGCATTAAGTCTGAATTCCTGAGGGCTCTAACGCCGTACTTTGATGCTGCGTTGCTTATGCAGCTCAGATAAGTACTTATTCAGCTTGAGCCAGCTTTGCCTGGGCTTCTAATTCTTTATTGGCGACGCATGCTTCATCAAGCGTAACGTCTTTCTGCTTTTTAGTTTCAGGAAGCAGTGGGTCATTTATAACGTTAGTTGGAACAATAAAGTGCGTTGCGCAATCAGGAATTTGATAACGTATGACCGTATCGGTACCACGTTTTATTTGATGGTATTGTACAAAGATATCTTGGCTATCAAGAACATCGAACTTTATTGTCATGCGAGTTTCGTAATTTGACGCATCATCATAAGGGAGCCCAGGAATTTTGGCTTTTTCTACGGCAGCACTTGTTGGTTGTTTATGATCTTTGACGAGGATCGAAACAGGTCCTTGTGTCATATTAACGATTGTGATTTTTCTGAAATGCTTAGCCATAAGTTCGCTGCTGGCTGAAAATAACATGAGAAGTGAAAGCGCGGTAGTTTTATTCATACAACTCCTTTGGTGCTCACCTATGAGCACAGATTATCTATAAAAACAGTAAAGTAGCCTATTGAGCTTGTGAGCTCGTTTGATTTTCACACAAGTGCTTGCTCTGATTTCATTATATATTTGTCAAGTTCTTTGGGGCAAGGCTTTGGTAGTGTGAGTTTTAAAAAATCTTATTTTGCCTGGTTTAACAAAGTTCTGACCTCTTGAGAAATAGAGCTCTTGGCCCCGCCGCTCAACAGAGGAGACACATGAGTTGCAAGAGGGCTCTTTTCTTTCTTGTATTAGCCCACTGCCTGATGGTATGCTTCTTCCATGCTACCCGTCTACGCTTATCCACGCCTTCAGGCTTGGCAAGCTACGCCGGGCGCGGCTCCTCGCTGAAGTGCTGGGGTGTTATCAGGCAGACAATGAAAAGAAAGGGTGAAACTATGATTAACATTGCTATCAATGGGTGTGGAAGAATTGGGAAAACGTTGCTTCGTATTTTGTGTGCAAGCGTCGAAGTTAAAGACAAGATAACAATCAAAGCTTTGAATATTGGACCAGCAGATCTTGAGGTCTTGGGGTATTTAATAACCTACGATTCACTTTTGGGTACGTATCCACATGAGGTGAAGATTGAGGGTAAAAAATTGTTGATTAATGGGCATGAAATTGAGATTTTTTCCGAGACCGATGCTGCCAAGTTGCCCTGGAAAGCTCTTGGCATAGACGTTGTTGTTGATGCGACAGGTAAGTACACCAAGCGGGACAAAGCGCAAGAGCATATTAATGCTGGAGCGAAGATGGTTTTGATCTCTGCCCCTGCTCACGGTGATGATATTACGATTATCCCCGGGATAAATAGTCAGCTTTTTGACCCAAGTAAACACAAAATTATCTCTCTTGGCAGTTGTACCACCAATGCCGTTGTACCCCTTCTCCATGTGCTACATCAGACTTGTGGTATTGAAGAGGCGGCGCTTACGACGGTTCATGCCTATACCAATTCTCAGGCACTGCTGGATGTTAATCCACGATTGCATGATGTTCGCCGTTCCCGCGCTGCAGCACTCAATATTGTGCCGTCGACCACCGGAGCTATGGACGTAGTAGAACGGATTATGCCTGAGCTTAAAGGGAAAGTGCAGGGTTTGTCATTACGGGTACCGGTGCCTGTTGTTTCACTCATTGACCTGGCTTTTATTCCTGCAAAAAGTATTACCAAGCAGGAACTGACTGATGCGTTTACCCGCGCTGCTTCCGGGCCGCTTAAATCGATCATGGCTGTTTCTAGCGTTCCCTTAGTTTCTCACGATTTCCAGGGGAATCCAAACTCAGTAATCGTTGACCTCACGATGCTCTCGAAAGTGGGAACTTTGGGGAAAGTTTTTGGTTGGTATGATAATGAGTATGGGTATAGCATGCGGCTCAAAGATTTTCTTATGATGGTTGCTCAGCGGTAGGAGTACTATTTGCAGCTGTTGCGGTAGTCTGATTGTCTTTGTGCTGACTCTTTTCATGGATCGTTGCCGAGTGCTTTTGGGTAAAACCCTGGCCACAGATACTGCAGTGGTAGAGGTTTTCACCGGTATGCGTTCGCAAGTGTTTGTTGAGGGTGCCTTTTTGCGCAAAGCCTTTCCCACACTGTTTGCATATAAATGGCTTTTCTCCTGTATGTGTTCTGATGTGACATTTAAGTGTATTGTCCAAGGCAAAGAGCTCGCCACATTCTTCGCATTTAAATGTTTTTTCACCGGTATGTGTTCGCATATGGGACCGTAAATGCGCTTGTTGTGCAAAATGTAAAGGGCAGAGAGGGCATGCGAGAGGTTTTTTTTCAACACTCAGGTGTGTAAACTTATGGTTCCTGAGCCCTGCTCGTTGAGCAAAGCGTTTCGTGCACCCGTCAAAATCACACGCAAATGGTTTTACGCCTGTATGTGTACGCATATGGTCGTCAAGGGAATGCTTTTGGCTAAATGTTTGTTTACATACAGGACAGGTAGGCTTGGTAAGAGGAGAGGTTCGCTGCTTGGCTCGAGCATGTAAGAGAGGTTTTGCAGTGGTTTGTGAAGTTGAACGGGATTCGCGTGAGGCCATTGTTGCCGTCATGGTAACCGTTGCGAAAAGAGTTGGGGTTGTGGTAAAAGCTGGTACCGCTTCTGCGGGAGCGTCAATTTCTGGTATGACAGGGACGTTGAACGTGTCTGATATCGTGAGCGTTGGTAGTTCGGTGGAAGTGGTGTCCATGGCAGCATCAATGGCAAGTAACTGCGCACATCGGCTGTTGTCGATAGTCGAACTTGTTTGGCTAACTTGCATGCCTTTAATGGTATGTAGGGGTGCTACGAGGAGTAAAAATAAGAGCGGGTGCTTTGTAATCATAGGTATTTCTCATATTAATGTTATGTATGCTTTGTATAACTGCTCTGTATATAAGTTTATTGTAGAGCCTATTTCTGTCTAGCAGAGCGGCGCTTTTTTGATCGCGCTGGACAAACGCGATGATTTTCTCTACGCTTTGGTGGTGATATTTATCTGTGCCGGGCCCATAGCTCAGCGGTGAGAGCAATCGGCTCATAACCGAGAGGTCCCAGGTTCAAATCCTGGTGGGCCCACCAACTAAGGTGAGCAATGACAGAACAGAGAACTCAAGTCAGTTCCGATCCATTTGCAGCAGCACTGCTCCTCGTTAAACTTGACCACTCAGTGCAGCTTCTTGAAAAACAGGTACAGACAATTACTTCTGCAATTACACAGCATGATGCGCTCTGTAATCAAGAGCGCGCAGCTCTTACTGCGGTGCAAACTATTGTTCATAATTTACGCAAGCAACTCGCTCAATATGAGCTTGAAGATAAAACATTGTTGGTACAAGAGCGAGCAGCGCGCAAAAAGCTTGATACGGTAGCTTCAACCAAAGAATTCCAAGCCCTTACTAAAGAGCTTGAAGAGTTACAGGTTGCTAAAAAGAAGACCGAAGAACAGGTCTTTGGTGTTTGGAGTGAAATCGAAGCAGCCCAAGAACAGGTACAGGTAGTTGAAACACAAGCGCATCAAACATGTGCCACTACTGAACAAAAAAAGCAGGAGCTTGTTGCACAATTAGAGCAGACGCAAATATTACTCGCACAAGAATTGGGTAAGCGACAAAGCTATTGTGATATCGTTAATCCTGAATGGTTACAAAAATATGAAACGATGCGCGCGTCAGTACCGAATCCTGTAGTGCCTGTGGTTGACGGAAGCTGTGGGGCCTGTTCATTTGATATTGTGCATGCTGACCTTATGCAACTTGAACGACACGTCTTTCTACCGTGTCGTGGATGTTATCGCCTTTTATATATTGAATAACGTATGAAACTCCTATGAAACAATTGTCAATTTTTGCAACACAAGATTCTGAAGAGCCGAAGCGCGAAAAAATCGTGTGGCAACTCTATGTTGATGGCGCTGCACGGGGGAATCCTGGCCCTGCTGGTGCAGGTATTTATATCAAAAAAGAAGAAAAAGCTTTTCTCAAGCAGGGGTTTTACCTGGGGAAAAAAACCAACAATCAAGCTGAATATTTAGCCTTGATTCTTGGGCTTTGCCAACTGCTTTCAGAAGCGCATCCGCAGGACGAAATTCAGATTTTTTCAGATTCTGAATTACTCATCCGCCAAATCATGGGTATTTATAAAGTAAAAGATGCAACACTCCAACGCTTATATAAGCATGTTATGGCAATGTTGGAGTCGCGATTGTATAGAGTGAAGCATGTTATGCGAGAAAAAAATTCCATAGCAGATGCACTTGCCAACGAGGGTGTGGATAAAAAGATTCATGTTCCCCCTGCGCTGCAACACTACTGCAATCTTGCAGCTTAAAATTTTTGTATAACTCAAAAGGAAATCTATGCGATATAGTAAATTATACCTACTTTTTTTTACCGGTGTGAGCCTGCTCTTCTGCCAAGGCGATAAACCAGAGCTGCCTGAGCAAGAATATCATCCATTTGATGTGCATGTCTTGCTTGAAAAACGGGATCAGTCATCCGAAAAGCATTCGTCCGCCAAACACGACCCTGTTTTATGGACCTTTTCTTGTGAGGCAGGGTTTGTTGTCAGCGACCCGTTATTGCCGGATCGCCGCGATCTTTTAGACACAAAGCAATGCGTTATCTCATTTGAACAAGGGATACTCTGCGTTAATAAGCGCAAGCTGCATATGAAGCGTATTAAAGTTGAGTCACAAGACCCCAAAAAACATGAACTGCAGGTGGTAATTACTGAAAAGAAGAAGCAGCATAAACGTTCATATTCAGGCTCATTCTCTGTCTTTTGGAAAGATGCCTGGCATTTGATTAATAGTGTTGATCTTGAAGAATACGTTTCTTCGGTGCTTGCCTCAGAAAGCTGGCCAAACTGGCCGCTTGAACTGAATAAGGCATTTGCAATTGTTATGCGCTCATTTGTGGTTTACCATCTCCTGCAAGCACGGGGGAAGAAAAAAGTGGGAAAGGATTTCCTATTTGATGTAACCTGTACCAATTCCCACCAGACCTATCGTGGTACTCATGAATACGCAGTTCTCAAACAAGCGGTTGAGGAAACAAAGGGTGCCGTATTGTCCTACCAAAGCAAACCGATCCTTGCGATGTATGACATTTGTTGTGGTGGTATTATTCCTGCCAAAATGAAGCATGCTGGACGTTTACCGCCCTATCTTGCTCGTACCTATCCTTGTACCTATTGTTCCAGCTGCAAGCTCTATACATGGTCGGCTCACTATACGCTTGCAGAGTGTGAAGATGAATTACATGATCTTGACCCATCAATCCGGAGCGTATCTGATATGAAATTAGGTGAAGTTGATCGTGCAGGGGTTGTTCACTCGGTGAAGATTAAAACAGGCCGAACATGGCGTACGCTTTCCCGCAAAATGCTCTACGGAGCACTCAAAGATATTAAAAGTTACAGTTTTACGTTGCACAAAGAGGGCAACTCAATCCGTTTTGATGGCAGAGGATATGGGCACCATACGGGGATGTGCCAATGGGGCGCGCGTCAGATGGTGAAAGACGGGTCAAGCTATCAAGAAGTGCTCAAATTTTATTATCCGGGCACTAAATTGATGAAACTTGAGATCGTCTAGTAGCATTTCGATATCTTTTTGTGGTAGCTTGAAGGCAGAGAGTTTAAAAAAAAGGAGTACATTCATGCACACAAAAACGGTTGAAATGTCGTCGATTCTTGAACTGTTGCGCGCAAATAATGATCTTGCGCTTTCGTTCTATATGCCAACGCACAGAACAATACAAGCTCGACAACAAGATGAAACACTCGTAAAAACATTAGTATCTCGAGCAAAAGAGCTTTTATTACAAGAGCTTTCTGAACAAGAAACGCAGTTGTATATCAGTAAATTAGAGTCGCTTATTGCTGCTCACGACTTTTCAAAATCGCTTGATGGTTTTGTTTGTTTTGTCAGCGATTCGCTCAGTCAAAGTTTCGAAGTTCCTTTTTCAGTACCTGAACTTGTTGTTGTTGGACGTGGTTTTGAGATTAGACCCTTAGTTGCCGGTTTGCAACGTTCCTTACATTATTTTGTTGTAGAGCTTACACAGAAAGTTTCCAAACTGTACGAAGCGTTTAACGGTTCGTTTCATGAGATTATAACGCCAGAAAAAGATGCACTGGGTAATCCAGTGCAGGGTTTCCCGCTTGATAATGTTATGCTAGATTCGGCGGCGCGTGACATTGATATGAGCGAAAAAGATGCTCGATATACCGATGATAGACTTAAAAAATATTTTGATATGATCGACCATGAGTTGGGTAAAATGCTCCAAGCGCATCTAGGGGTTCCTGTGGTGGTCTGTGGTGTTGAAAAAAACCTGAGCCTTTTTAAAGAAATTACCAAACATACGTCAGTTATTATTGGGTACCAACATGGTGATTTTCATTCTGCATTTGAGTTATCTCAAGCAGTTAAACCGTTGGTTGAAACCTATTATCGCCAAAAAACTGATGCGCTTATACAGAAATTTTTTGAGTCAGAAAATCAGTTACAACAGGCAGTTGGTATTCATCGTGTATGGCTTATGGCCTACGACGGGCGTATCGATTATTTGTTAGTCGAGAATAACTTGGTTATTCCCGGAAAAGTTGCAACGGACAACCCTGCACGTGTCGTTCTCCACAAAGCAATTGACTCGAGTGATGTTACCGATTTGATTAATCTATTAATTGAACGGGTATTGACGACTAAAGGCAAAGTTATCTTTGTTGAAAAAGGTGCTTTAAAGAATCCTGAAGGCGTTGGCGCGATCTTGCGGTACTAACAAGGCGTGTCTTCAGAAGTGGCGATATAAGAATGGGGTTTGGGGACGAAGTCCCCAATTCTCCCCCAGTTCGCCGGAGCGTCCCGCGTAGGCCATTGATTGAGTTTCACATGAATTTTTTAATACTATTTTTTGTGCGAGAGTTTTACCATGCCGGGCTTTAGGGGACATGCGTTGGGTGGTGGCGCGCTCTTTGCCCTCATAGTTTTTGCAGGGGCTTTGTACCCATGTTACTCAAAGCCCCAACTGTTTATCTGGTTTGTCTGCACTGTTCTGGGAAGTCTTTTTCCCGACATTGATACGAAAAGCAAAGGGCAAAAACTTTTCTATGGGGCGCTGGCGGTTGTGTTAGTTATTCTGGCGTTGAAGCATGCCTACGCTGCCTTAACCTGCGTCGCTGTTATCGCATTTCTTCCTTTATTATCTGACCATCGTGGTATCTTTCACAAGTGGTGGTTCTTATTCTTGGTGATCGGCGGGAGCACCTGCGGGTTACTCTTTCTCTTCCCCCAAGCGTATACCCCGATACTTTCAGGGGCGGCATTCTTTTCCGTCGGGGTTGCAAGCCATTTACTTTTGGATTTTGGTATCACGCGGCTCTTCTAGATAAGCTTCTCTTGCTTTGTCTGTATATGCTATCTTGGATACTAGATAGGACATAACTTTAAGGGGGGATCTGTGATGCGGATAGTGCGTTTTTTTGTCGTTTTTGGTTTACTTGCTACTGCTCAAATCTGTTCTGCCGGGACATGGTATGGGAAAGAGACAGAGCATCTGGCAGTCTTTAAAAATTCAGTGACTGACTTAGTGATTGATCTGCCGCTTGGCAAAAAAATGGGCGCAGCGCCATTTGGTGATCCACGCGATGGCAGCTGTTGTCGCGCGCACCAGGGGTTGTTTAATGAAGTAGTAACGGTCGTGCAGGAACAGCCTGATGAAGTGCAAGTCTCTTTTGACCACATGATCTATGGCTTCGATGAAAAAACAAAGCAACCACTCTCAACGTTTTGGGTCCACCGTAAGCAGCTTGGTTTTTTACGGGAATTAGAATCGCAGAGTGTTGATCTTTCAGTATTTCCACCGCCATCCGGGACATTTTCGGGGCTGGTCGTTGTTCTGGTTCTCCCTTGGCAAATGTATTCGGTAGGAACACGTTTTGTACGGGTGCCTGCCTATGACACGCCCAAAGAGTATGGGATCCGTTTATTTGATACGGTAAAACAGCGTCCCCTTATTACCAAAATTCCCCGCGATAGAGTTGTGGTTGAAGCAAAAAAGAATATTCAGGATCGCCGAAAGCTGTTTGTTGCTACGCTCAATAATCTGGTCGATTATGTGCAGGCGTTGCCAGGCAATAAAGTGATTCCCTACGTATGGGGAGGTAGTAGTTGCCTTTCGTTTTCTGAAGATGGAAAATTTGTGAGTGACGGGCAGTGCTGGGTTCGTACGGAATATCCTCAAATCTATACGGGATATGACTGTTCTGAATTGGTATGGAGATTAGCCAGAATCTGTGGCATTGATGAGCAAGTTTATAAAACGACGTTACCATTAGCGGAAAAAGGGCATCTTTTGGCTGAAGGTGAGCGGTTAGAAGATGGCGATCTTATTGTGATTCCCGGGCATGTGATGCTTGTTGGTAGTATGAAGAATAATGAGCTTATTGAAGCGAGCGGCTATCAATTTGGGTATGGGAGCGTTCACCGTGTTTCGCTTGAACAACGCTTCGAGGGGATCGTTTCTTACGATAAGCTGGTGAAAGCATATCGAGCCCGTCAGCCTCTTACGCTCTTGCAGCGTGACGGATCTTTGCAAAAACAATATCCTGAATTTAAACTGATCAAGTTGTGTACAACTGAAACTCAAAGGATACAAGGTGATAGCAATGAATCGGGTACAACTCAAAAACGTAGTAATAATCGCACTATTAGCGATAACGGCGACCAAGCAACTGCTCGCAACGTTTGAAGAGGATATTGTTAAAGAACTTGCGCGATACCCATCGCTAACTCCCCAGGTTGAACAATCATTATCTAAGCTTGCAAACCATTCTTCTGAACTGAGAGAACATTGTATGTCTGTTGATAGCGAAAAAAATATTTTATTTACGCTCTATCCAGCTCTACGCACAACACTTTCTTACATTCATTTGGCAGATTTACCAACGCCCATTTATGAGTGCAAGCAATTGAATAGGCAATGGGATATACAGCTTTTTGTCAAACAAGATGGCCTTTCTGCACCTGTGGACGAGCAAGGACGACGTCTTTTTGGAGGAAACAAAGTTCGTAAGTTGCAGTATCTTTTAGCCGATGCTTTGGCTCAGCATTGTTCTACGGTTGTAACGTTTGGCGCTGCAGGATCAAATCATGCTCTTCAGACTGCTATTTTTGCTCAGCGTGTGGGACTCAAATGTATTACGATGTTAGTTCCACAGCCTAATTCTCCGGTAGTTCGTCAAAATTTATTGTTGCAAAAAGCATTTGGCGCCCAGATTCGCTATTCTCCTGATCGACCTTTGCATGCATTAGCGACAGCAGCGACGTTCTTACAAAAGAAACAAGAAGATGGGACGTTCCCTTACTTCATTCCCGTTGGTGGCTCATGCGCTCGAGGGTCGATAGGTTTTGTTCAAGCGGTTCTTGAATTGCAAGAACAGGTAAAGCAAGGAGCGATGCCATTCCCAGACCACCTGTATGTAACGCTTGGTTCTGCTGGAACAGCGGCAGGACTTTTGATAGGGTTCAAACTTACGGGCATGCAAACCAAACTTCATTTTGTGCTTGATGAGCCAGAAGAGGCTCCTGGATCCATGGAACAAAAACTTGTGAAGCTTACTGCTGAAACGATAGAACTTCTGCGTAGCCTTGATCCTGCATTTCCTGCGTTAGTAATTTCTCAAGATGATTATGGTATTGATAATTCTGCGTGTGGTGTTGGCTATGGGATTACAACCCCAGCGTGCGAAGCCGCAATGCGTTTAATGCATGAGCAAGAAGGAATTACGCTTGATCCAACGTATACGGGCAAATGTTTTGCTGCGCTTTGTGCTGATGTGCAAGCAAAGCGTATTTCTGGGAAGGTGCTCTTTTGGAACACGTTCTGTGGCGAAGATATGAGTGCTTTCACGAAACAAATCGATTATCACATACTACCAAAAGCTCTTCATCAATATTTTGAAGGGGAGAATGCGTAAAGATAGCTGAGTTTTCTGCCGTTGGTCAGCTAGCTACTTTGCTCCACGTCGTTGCAAGTAGTCGACGACAGCGATTCGATTGTTATCTCGAGCTAAAGACAAGGCGGTAGAACCTCCTGCATCTTGTGCGTTCATATTTGCATCTGCCTCAAGTGCTTTTTTAACGTCCATTAAGTTACCGTGTGCTGCTGCTCGCAATAAATTCTGATCCGCCTTGGTGTTAGCATATATAAGAACTTGAGATACGAGCGTGGCCAATAACAGTAACAATTGGTAAATCTTCATAATCTTTTCTCCTTTTGTGACCGTGTCAGGAAATAGCTTTCATGCAACTGGCTTTTTTAGCTGCGCGGTTTGTTGCATTCTCTATGAAGCGTACAAGTTTGCAGGAGAAGAGTGCAAGAATCTGAGTTGCCAAAGTGTTGCATCGCCCTTTGAACGATGAATTCCCGGGAGTTGCAAAAGGTTTCTTTTTGTCGTATTATGATTCTGGTATCATTTTTTAACCAGGAGAAAAATATGGCAACCGCAGTTAAACTTTCAGAAACGATAGTTTCAGAAGCTCGAATTATCTCAAAAGCGCTCAATCGTTCGGTTGCGGGACAGATTGAGTATTGGGCAACGATCGGAAGAATAGCAGAAGCAAACCCTGATCTTACCTACGATTTTATCAAGGATATTTTGATAGCCCAGCAGGAGGCTTTGGTTGGACAGGTAACTCCATATCAGTTGGGCAAGAAAAAATGATGAAGATTCTCCAGACAACGACGTTCCGTCGTCAAGTAAAGAAACTTCATCCAAACCAAAAAAAAGAGCTAGACGAAGCAGTTGGCAAAATTGCAGATAACCCCGCAGTTGGTGAGGGAAAGAAAGGAACGTTGGCAGGAGTTCGGGTGTATAAGTTTTTCATGATTGGACAACTAACGCTTCTTGCGTACACGTATGATGAAGATGGTGATAAGTTGCTTTTGCTTGCTCTGGGATCGCATGAGAATTTTTATCGAGATTTGACGGTAGCTTAATGTCGGATAAACGCAATTCTTTTTTATGATTTATGGTTAAAATAGTGCATTTTGAAATGCACCAATAGACGGTCACTTTCCATTGTTTATGGTCAAAATCGACGGTTTCTCTTGCTGCTTCCAAGTTCGACTATGCGATGGAGGTGATTATGAGGCCAAGTTTTTTAATTTTCTGCCACCATTCGTTCCTGTGAAGTTATTGATACACGAGTTGTTGTAGAAGGTGTATGATACACTGGGTATGCTAGAAAAAAGAAAGGATGCGATATGAACAAAACAAATTTGGAACTAAAACATTATTGTACTGATTTCAAGCGGGTACGGGCGGCGCTCAAACAGCTTGGAGCAATGAAAGAGATTGTGAAGCAGCAAAAAGATTATTTTTTCGCTTTGCCTATCAATAAAGATCGCACCGCTCCTCGGTTAAAGCTACGTATCGAAGGTCCGGCAAAGACGCTTATTTATTATGAGCGGCCTGATTTTGTGAAGGCAAAAGATACTGCGTCGCAAGTAAAACTGTATACACTTGAAGATGCATCGCTCCTGCCGCTGCTTGAACAAGCACTGGGAGTAACGGCGATTGTCGAGAAAAAGCGAGAAGTATGGCGCAAGGATCATACGGTCTTTCATCTTGATACGGTAAAAGGAGTCGGTACCATCTTTGAGATTGAGCTGCAAAAGCGCGGGAAGATTACCGAAAAAGACAAAAAACTTTTTAGCTCATATCAAGCCACATTGCTCCCATTACTTGGTGATGTTATTAAAGGATCAAATGTCGATTTGGTACAGAAATAACTTCTCACCGTTTGGAGTTAATTGATTCCTCGTCGTTTACTTTTGCGAGAGGGTGAGATTAAAGTTTGGCCATAAGGTAGCTTTAAACATAAAACCATAAGTGGGGAGTAATGCATGAAAGAACCAGTATGGATTTCATTGGCAGCGTTAATTGTTATTTTGATTATTGCATTGTTATTCGAATACTTTTTCGTAATGCGTTGCAAGGGGCGGTGCTCCAAGAATCGACCAATTGTTGATGCTTCATCGTTCGCTGCATTGGTTAGTTCGGCATTAGTGTCTTTCCTTTTTCCAATAGTGAGAAAGGTCCTTTTACAAGGGCGAGGGCGTGTGATTATCGTTGAGGGTGCTTTGAGCGCAGGAAAATCGAGTAAGCTGCGGCAACTTCTGCCTTTACTTGATAGCACCTATTCGCTCGTTTCAGTTGACGATTTTGTAAGCAAGATATTTCTTGAGCAACAAACGGTGAAAATACCTGAAGAGGAGCTTCTTAAACGGGTCATCGCCGCAGTCGATCGTATGTATGCCAACATTTGGGATTTAGTTGTTCAGGGTAACAACGTTATTGTCGATACCGCCCTGAACAGTATCGAAGGTGAAAAGAGCGTTCAGTATGCTTTTGATGTCCTTAAGGACTTGCCTCTCAAACTGGTCTTGGTACATTGCCCCCTACCGGTATTAGTGGAGCGTATTCGGCAAGGAAATGAAAAAGCGCTGCAAGACCATAATCTTGCCGGTATCCGCTCGATCGCGCTGTCAATAAGTCAATTCGGGCACATCTATCGTCCAAAAAGTTCAGAAGGAGAAGCTGTTGTTACTGTTGTTTCTCGCCGAGATGTTATGCATGCCTGTGCGCTTGCGCAACAAGAATTTGCCGGGGATGCGGAGCGCTTCGCTCTGTTTCAAGAGCAACTATTAACGCAGCTGGGGCTCAAGGAGATAGAAGAAGTGGCGCTTACCACGCGATTTGTGCACGATGTTCTTGTGGATACAAGTAAATATACTCCAGAGGAATGTGCAAAACAGTTGCAAGAGAGCATTATCAAACGCTGAAATGTTGCGCTCCTACATTATGTCGTTTAAACGCAATTCTTTGGTGGCATTGTTAAGGAAAACTACTCTTCTTGCTCGCTTTCTTCACTATCAGTTGCAGTCTCAGAGACTTCTTCTGTGGCTTCTTGCTCGAGCGTTTGCTTGTGCGTTTCATCAACAATCTCGTCGCAGTCTTCTGAATCACCTGATGAAATCTCGTTGTTAGCACCAGCTATTGCATCGAGTAAAGGTTGCGGCGCTTGCTGTTCTTCAGCTACGTCTGGTAACGGTTGTTGGCTGGAAAACTGTGCAAGTAAGGTACAGATTTTGTCTTCAAGCCGCTTATGTCGCTCATTGCGACTGATATGGTTACTCATAATCGAAAAGATGAGTGGCGTTTTGTCTTTGGCGATAATATAACCCGAAAGGGAAGAGACGTTAGACAACGTACCTGTTTTTGCTTTAACATGGGTTGCTATGCCCGGTTGCGACATGCGATACTTGAGCGTTCCGTCTCGTCCTGCTGTTGGGAGGGCGTCAAGAAAATTTTGGAAAAATGGTTGCTGGCGGCACCAAGAGAGCAGGGTGGTCAGGTGATCAGGCGCGATAAGGTTTTTATGGGAAATGCCTGAGCCATCAACGATATGCATATGAGCCGCATCAATTCCTATTGTATCATTAAATAACTCGAGAACAGCTTTGCTCCCTTTTTGCCAGGTGCCCGGAGCACCAAAACGTTGAGCACCTAATGCCTTAAAGAGGCACTCTGCATACAGATTGTCTGAATGTTTGAGTAGCGGTTTGATGATTTCATTCAGTGGCTCTGACTTATGAGTTGCAATAATCGTTGCTGTCTCAGGTGCCTTGCGGATAACGAGCTTGCCGGTAATGGTAATACCACAACGTTTGAGCGCTCTGCGGATAACAGCGCTGATAAATCGTGGTGAAGATTGGCGATCAACGAGTAATGCTGAAACGTGGGGGCACCAGCCTTTGTTTCGATAGGCTGCAAACCAGTTGGGATGAAAGCTGATAAGCTCAAAATGTGCAATATCAAGAACAATATTGCCACGGATCGTTCGAATTCTTTGTTGTTTAAGTTTACGAATAAGTGCCTGGAGATCGGTGTGGGTAAGTGAAGGATCTCCTGAGCCTTTCACGTAGATATTGCCGATGAGTGTAGAACGTTTTTTATGCCCATCGATGAGTAGTTGTGTGGGAAAGCGATAGTCGGGACCTAAAATCGAAAGAGCTGCTGCTGTGGTGCAAAGCTTTTGATTACTCGCGGGGATAAAGGTTTCCTGAGAAGCATGTGTGTACCATGGAGTTTGATCACGCAGAGAAGTAATAGTAATGCCAATGCGTCCCGAAAGCCCATATTGATTGATTAAGTTATTAATGGAGCGGCGTACCCAGGCTTGTTCTTCGGGTGTGATGCCCATAAGAGTCCAGACGCAACAGAATGTTGCCAGCGCAAAGAGTCTTTTCGCATGTTTTATGAATGGCAACATACTGAGTTCTCCTGGTATTTGGTTGACAAAACTGCTTCTGCAAGCGTATGAAAAATAAAACGTTTGTGCAACTGGTCTTTGGTGGCTTCAAGAGTGCTCTTCGCAAAAGAGGTAACAGTATCATGAAATGCAATACGGAACTTTGTCATCTGAGATAATGTGAGTGGATGGTTGTTTGTGTAGGCTCGATTGGTGAGAAGAATGCAAAAGAGATCTTTGTCGCGATCTGCCCACATTGATGTTCCTGTCCAACCAAAATGGCCAAAAGCATCTAAAGACAGATGTCTCCCCAGTTCCCAGCCATATCCTCGCTTAAAGGGGCATTGTTGCTTGGTCCATTCGGCTATGGTTGTTGGTTGTATAAGTTGGTGGACGTTTCCCGCTGTTTCATATGAACCGCTCTGCATAAACATGCTCATAAAACGAGCAAGATCTGATGCAGTTGAAAAAAGCCCTGCATGTCCTGCAACGCCACCCATCTGAAAGGCTTTTTCGTCGTTGACGACACCTGCAGTGCGCTCGAACGGGTCGCTTGGTGAAATGGTAGGAGCGTATGTTTTGCCTGAAAATCGCGCATGGGGATTAAAGCTTGTATTGGTCATGCCCAACGGCTCAAAAATATTTTGCGCACAAAACAGATCTAAGGGCATTTGGGTAATTTTTTCAAGAATTTGTTGCAAAATCACAAACCCAATGTCGCTATACACATATTTTGAGTTTATAGGGTACATAAGCCTTTGTTGCATAAGCTGCTCTCGAACTTGGGGCCAAGTAGATTCTTTGGGGAAAAACGCTACTCCTGCATCTAAACCACTTGTGTGCGTAAGTAAGTGCTTTATACAAATATTTCCTTTACCGTTATCGCCAAATTCTGGCAGATAGGTGCAAACGGGAGTTTCAAGATCAAGAAATTTGTGGTCATATAAAAGCATTGCTGCTGTTGTTGTAGCGATTGGCTTAGTGAGTGATGCAAGATCAAAGAGGGTATCGGTTGTGATCAGGACAGAAGTAGGGTCATAGGTTTGATGACCGAATGCTTTGTGATAGATAATTTTTCCCTGGCATGAGATAAGAGCAACTGCCCCGGGAAAAACTTTTTGGGCGATAGCAGCTTCTATCAAGCAATCAAGATTGTTCACATTTTGTAATAGTTGCCCGTCGGGCATTGCGTATGCTATCGTACAACAGTAAAAAAGAATAGGCAGGTATATCTTTGTTGAGGTGAACATGTTCAAAAAACTCCCCCAGGTCTGTATTTTTAGTCTACTCGCTTTGTGCTTACAGATTCAAGCAAATGCACCTTTTGTCGATTCTCAATCAGCGTGGGCTCAAGGGCTGTTACAGCGTATGACGTTGCGCGAAAAAATAGGGCAGCTTTTTATGGTAGCAGTAACATCAAATTTCACCAACGAAGGGGAATCGCTCGCCTCAAGACATGGGACGCTTTTTTACAATATGGACAAAGCGTACATTACGCAATTGATCAAAGAGTACCATGTTGGCGGTCTTATTGTATTGCGTAAAAACGACCCCAAAGCGTTTGTTGATCTTCTGAACGATTATCAGGGTATGAGCTCTGTCCCTCTCTTGGTAGGTTTAGATGCAGAGTGGGGGCTTTCATTACGGCTACACACTATGCCCCGTTTTCCTCGAGCATTAACGTTGGGTGCAATTCAAGATGTATCGCTTATAGAACAGCTAGGTGTTCTTGTTGGACAACAATGCCGTGCAGCAGGCGTGCATTGGAACTTTGCGCCAGATGTTGATGTGAACAACAATTTTCAAAACCCGGTGATTCATGATCGTTCATTTGGTGATGATCCGCAACGGGTCGCCCGCTTAGGTCGTTTGTACATGCAGGGTCTACGTGCTGGAGGTGTGTTAACCTGTGCAAAGCATTTCCCTGGGCACGGGGATACTGCTGTCGACTCTCACTGTGCTTTGCCTGTTATTGCGCATAAGCGTGAACATCTTGATGCTGTTGAACTGTATCCGTTTACAAAACTGATAGAAGCGGGAGTTGATGGGGTGATGGGAGCTCATCTATCGGTGCCTGCGTTGGGAGTTGCGCAAGGACAAGCTGCGAGTTTATCCACAAGCGTTATGACCGATCTTTTGCAAAAGCAATTACAATTTCATGGACTAGTTATAACCGATGCACTGGGCATGAGTGCTATTATGGACCACTACCAGCCTGGTGCGGCTGAGTTGCAGGCGGTGTTAGCGGGTAACGACGTGATCTTATGTCCGACCGATGTGCCGGCAGCAGTTACGCGTATTGAAGATGCTGTACAAGAGGGTCGTATCTCTGAAGCTGAACTTGATCGCCGTGTGCTCAAAATTTTGAAAGCGAAAGCTTGGGTTGGCTTAGATCACTATATGCCAGCATCGTATGACGAACTTATACGTGTATGCACTACTCCCCAAGTGAGTACTCTTAAGCAGCGGCTCTATGCGCAAGCGTTAACGGCAGTTAACGGTGCCGAAAAGTGTATGCTCTTTGTTGGCGCATCACAAGAAACGACACTCATGTGCAGGGGATCTGTGCAAGAAACGGAGTTAGAACGCGCATTATTATCCTCAGTGACCGTTGCAAGAAGCGGTGAGTTGCGCGCGCCGAGTTCATCGCATGTTATTATTGCGATCTTTGGCATGAACAAATGGGCGCACCAGAATTTTGGGGTTTCCTCTGGGATACAAAAACTGGTGACCGATCTTTGTGCACAGGGTAAGCATGTTATGCTTGTGTTGTTTGGTTCGCCCTATAGCGTTATGTTGTTTCCCAAAACGGTTCCCATAATTGTCGCCTATGAAGATGATCCTGATGCGCAAAAAGCGGTCGCAGAAGCTCTACTCGGTCAACGTCAGGTTGCAGGGCAGCTTGCCATTCGCTTTGATCCTAACTGTTTCGTAATTCCTGCAGCAAGATAATCGGCAAATGCGGCAACGTGATCAAGAATTTTATCAAAGACGAGGATCTCGTTGTTCCATTTCTTGCCCATGCGTGCGCGCGCTTCATCGGTGATGAGATCTAATTGTTTGTTAAGAAATGTCAGTATCTGTGCTTTTGACCAGTGTGGATTGAGATTTGCTAAAAAGCAGGCAGTTGCTTCAGTATTTTTATGGAGTTGTGAAGACATCTTTTTCAGTTCCATAATGCTGTATTTGTTCGATTGCACTTTTGTTACCAACAGCGCAGCAATATCCATCTGTTCTTTGAGGAATGTCGTAAATTGATCGCCCGCTTCTTTGCCGTACCAACTGGCGAGCATTGCACCAATCTTTTCTTCATTTTGTACGAGTCGTTCGAATGTTTCTTTCGTATCATCAAGTTTGGACAGTATTGAAATAAGATAGGAGCGTGTCCAATAGGCTTGGTCTGCTAAGAGCATGCGCACTTCAGTTTGCACAGAGCACTCTGATTTTTCTGGAATTGCAGGGAAGAAGAAGGTCATGATGAGGTAGGTGCTCAGAACTCCAACGCCAAAGCCGAGCAGAGCGAATTTAAGAATCATTTTTTTCATATGAACTCCTACTCTTTTTTGTTGCATGATGGACAAGAAACGATATAGATAACAAAGCCTGCGATAATGAGCAGTAACAGGCTGAGCACAAAGGGAGAAAAACAGAACATAGTAACCCTTTCGGTAAGGTTATGAGATAAGTCTTCTTTCTCTTTTACCTTACCAAAAGACGAGCCTTCACCACAATATGATGGGGGCCCTTTTAGTATGCATATGAAATACATGAAGAGTCTGCGTTTTATGAAAGCTCTTTATGCGTGGCTACGAATTTCTTGAGAGAGGTCGAGCAGGAGTATTGCTTCTGAAAGAGATATTGTTGCCGAAGGGTAGCAGTTACTTCGTTTTGTGAGCTCAGCGTAGATTTTTTGTGCTTGGTGATCACCTATTTTTTGAGCTTTTTCCAGAGCTAAGAGCGCTTGCCACAGATCCTGATTTTTGCTTGTGTTATTGTTTTGTGTTCTAGATCTGTGTAGAAAATAAATGAACAGTTCGAAGCAGGCGTGAGCGGATCCTTGCGACGAGGCAAGTTTCCAGAAGGTAACCGCTTGGGCCAGGCTTTCCTCGGAGCCGATTTTTGCATAACAGCAGCCGAGCCCGCACCGCGCAGCGGCGCAGTGAACATCAGTTTCTAGGGCTTTGTTATAGAAGCTCAGAGCTTGATTGAGATCTCGAGATACTCCGGTTCCCGTGAGATGACAGTAACCAAGCATGCAGAGTGTTTGTGTTGATTTTTGATCTGCCTTGAGAGCCGCCTCGTAGAGGGCAATGCGCTTTTCGTTGGTATTCTGCGCTGTTGCAGAAGTAGAGCCTGATGATGAACTGGACGTGGCAGAATAGGAACTATTGAGAGAAATCTGGGATGCAGCGATTCCCAAGGAAATCCCAGAAGAGAGTATGAGGAGAAAGAGTATATGTTTTTTTGTAGACATGGCAAATTCCTTTGGAGCAGTTCCAGGTGTTTTATCGGTTTAATCTTAGGGTCTAATCCTGATAGTAACAAGTTTTTGCACTTGGTCAAGCTGGGGGAGTGCCTTGAGAGAGAGGCTTGAGTTTGTTCCAAGATCTTGGTACGGTCTAAAACAGTAACTCAAATGGGTAACATAATCTTTGTGAGGGTTGGCTATGATTATTACGATCGATGGTCCGGCGGCCAGTGGCAAATCAACGGTTGCACGCCGATTGGCCTGCGAACTGTCTTGTTATTATTTGTATAGTGGCCTACTCTACCGGGCGATGGCCTATCTGCTTGTGAAGCATTATGGCTATACGCGTGTACAGTTGGCAGCGCCTGTTGAAGCCCATATTCATGAGATACTTGCATCGGGACGTCTTTGTTATAGGTATACTCCAGAAAAGGGGGCGCAGATATTGTTTGATGGTGCTGATTGTACACCATTACTTAAGACCCATGAAATTGATGATGTTGCTTCGATTAGTAGTACCGCTGTCGTGGTGCGTGAAGCAGTGTTACAATTGCAGCGTGATCTTGCACGTGATTACGATCTTATTGCCGATGGTCGTGATTGCGGGACCGTGGTTTTCCCCAAAGCACAACATAAGTTTTTTTTGACAGCCAGTCCCCAAATACGGGCACAGCGTTGGCATCGTGACCAGCAAAGACTTGGCAAGATGCTTACGTTCGATGAGGCACTTGCTGCTGTGGTTGAGCGGGATGAGCGAGATACAAAACGTGCTCTCTGTCCGTTGGTGGTACCCCAAGGGGCGCATGTCGTAGACAATTCTGGCTTGACCATGGAAGAAACGGTTAAGCTTTTTCGACAGTACTGTGTCTCTGAAGCTTTAACTTCTCAACAACAAGACGTACAGCTTTTATGAATGACTGTGGCGAGTATGGAGCCACTGTTTAAACTCTTTGTAGTGATACAACGAGAGTCCTGAAACTACGATGATAAATGAAACGAAGAAATTCCAAGTGACCTGTTCTCCGAGCAAAAAATAACCATAAATAATGGTGAAGAGCGGAGAAAGAAAACTTGCAAACGAGAGGAACGTTGCGCTGTAATGGCGTAACAGTGTTGCCTGCAGATTTGAGCAGATAAGGCTACTGATAATAACCTGTCCACCCATTAACAATAAGAGTGTTGTGATGTCACCGCGGATCCATACCGGCTCAGCAAGAGAAGACCAGCAGAATGCCAGGCTGCCTCCGACAAGCATACAGCATCCGTTAACTAATGGAGCTGGGCAGCTGCGATGCTTTACCAGCATTTGCATGACAATGATACTGTAACCCAAGGAAGCAACGGAGATGATGATGGCCAGCTCTGGCCAAGAAATAAATCCAATACCGCCAACCGATTGTTCATAGGCTGAGCTTGTCAGCAAGAGAGGAATGGTGCCAATGAATCCAATGATAAGCCCTGAAACTTGCATCCAGTTGAGCCGTTCGCGAAAATGAAAATAGGCAAACGTTGCCGTAAAAAATGGTAAAAGATTACAGAGAAGGGCGGCTTTATTAGCTTCAACATACTGAAGCCCCCACTGGCGAACGCAATAAAAAATAAGAATGCCGAAAACCATCTGTTGGAAATAGAGCCATAAATCTGACGGCCGCGGCTTACAGTGGATACGATGCCTGAAAAACATATAGGCAAGCAATGCTAACCCACCCACCATCATACGAGCCGCAACAATAAAAAATGGTGAAGCGTAGGAAAGAAGCATCTTCCCCAGGGTGAAGCTAAATCCCCATAATGCATTTAAAATAACAACAAGAGCCAACATGGCTACCTCTTTCTGTCGCTAGATACTCTTTTTATAACGTACAAAGTGAAGGGGGAACAAGTAAAGAAAAGCGGCAAAGTTTCTTTATGTGTCATCAGATGTAGTTTGTAGTCTATACCTAAAAATGATGTTTGTCTTGGGCTTTCTATAAAAAAAACTAACGGAAAACACAAGTTGCCTTATGCATCCGTTAGTTTTTTTATTTATAGATAACTGAAGACTTATTGGACCTCTTTCGAAACTATCTGTTCTAGTCCCCTCGCTCAACCTGAGCAGAAGAGGGCTACGAAAGAGGGCTATTTAAGATCTTCGTCATCCCAAGCAACATCACCTTTTTGGACTGCGCCAGAGGTGCGTGTTTGCTTATGTTCAGCTTTGACCACCGTCACTTTTGTGGAGGTAGTTTCTGCCTTTTCTTGTTTTCTGCCACATGCTGGAAGCGCGAGCAACGCAACAACGAGGCAAGATGCAAGCAATGTTTTCATTTTGAAGACCCTTTCTGTGTGTTATAACAAGTACTTGTTCTTATTGAGTGTATCACTGGAACTGCCGGTGTGCAATCTCATCTTGGTGCTTGAAACACTGCTTTATTGTTATTTTTTTGTATAGAATGCTTTATGGTTACGCTTAGCGCCATGCTTTTTAGAACTTTGTGCAAGCTGGGTTCCATGGGAATGTGCGTGTCCAAGAGCCTGACTTTTGGCGATGCCCTTTTGGAAAGGATCGTTTTTCAGCGCTATCTTAAGCACCTCATCCATTGTTTTAACGCAGATGAAAGTTAAGTCATCTGTGTTAACCTCTGCTTTAATCTCTTCAAGCTCATCTTTGTTTTCATGAGGAACAATTAATGTTTTAATAATCCCATGTTGGCGTGCAGCAAGAATCTTTTCTTTCAGGCCGCCAATAGGTAAAACGCGTCCGCGCAATGTTATTTCCCCTGTCATTGCCACCGTTGGATCGGTTGGATTTTTAGTAAGCGATGAGATTAAGGCGGTACAAATTGTTATACCAGCAGAAGGGCCATCTTTTGGTGTTGCGCCTTCTGGTACGTGAATGTGAATGTCTTTTGAAGCATTGAAGTTTGCCGGCAAGGCGAGCTTGGCCGCTCGTGATTTTGCATAGGTAAGAGCTGCTTGGGCAGACTCTTGCATTACTTCACCCAGTTGACCGGTCAGCGTGACGTTGCTTTTTCCAGGAACAACGGTTGCTTCTACTTCAAGGATATCTCCTCCAAGCTCAGTCCATGCAAGGCCCGTAGCTAGACCGATGCGGTCATCAAGTTGGAGATTTACGCTCGATTTAAATTTAACAGCACCAAGCCACTCTTTTAACACTTTTGCAGAGACGGTAACACTTTTAGTCTCAGGATTCTTTAAAAGAACTTGAATGGTTTTGCGCATAAGTTTACTTAAGGTACGCTCAAGCTGGCGAACGCCGGCTTCTTTGGTATACCCATTAATAATCGAACGCAACGTTGTCGGTGGAATCTTGCATTGATGTGCTTTGAGCCCATACAGCTTTAAATTTTTCGGAATTAAAAAATCATTACTAATTTTGATCTTCTCTTCTTCTGTGTAACCACTGAGTTGGATGATTTCCATGCGGTCAAACAGTGGATAGGGAATACTGTCCAAGTTGTTTGCCGTGGCGATGAACATTGTTTTCGAAAGATCGTATTCGACTTCCAAAAAGTGATCAACAAAGGTTTTGTTTTGTTCTGGATCGAGAACTTCTAACAGCGCCGATGCAGGATCACCATGCGTATCAGAAGAAATTTTATCAATCTCATCTATGAGTACAACAGGGTTGATGGTCTGGGTCTTGCGCATTGCTTGTAAGATTTTTCCGGGCAAAGAGCCGATATAGGTACGGCGGTGCCCTCTGATTTCAGCCTCATCCCGTACGCCACCTAAGGAGATACGAGCAAAGTTGCGACCAAGGCTTTCTGCAATTGATTGTGCCAGAGAAGTCTTACCAACCCCCGGAGGTCCAACAAGGCAGATAATCGGTGAGCGATCAAGCTTTGATGAGAATTTTTTTGCCGCTAAAAACTCAATAATACGCTCTTTTGCTTTTTTGAGTCCAGCATGATACTTATCTAAAATCTTTTCTGCTTCTTCTAGGCTAATCGAGTCTTTAGTTGCCTTATGCCATGGCAATTCAAGTAACCAATCAATATAATGCCGGCTCACGACTGCTTCGGCAGACATCGGTTGCATTTGATCGAGGCGATAGATCTCTTTTTCGGCCCGTGCATGTGCTTCGGGAGGCAATTGAGTACTTTTGAGCTTTGCCAGCAGCTGATCAATATCATGGTGTCGTTCATCCCGACCGAGCTCTTTTTGAATTGCTTTGATCTGCTCAGTAAGGTAATATTCCCGCTGATTTTTTTCTACCTGTGACTGTACTTGTCCACGAATCCGTTCTTCGGTTTCCAAAATAGAAATTTCTCGTTTAAACAGTTCGCAGATACGGGTAAGCCGTTCTTTAAAATCGGTAAGCTCAAGAAATGCTTGCCGTTCAGTAAACGAAAGATTGATATTGGTCAGAAGTGTATCGGCAACCAAATCCATATCTTCAACAGTTTTAACCCCCTGCATCAGATCGGCAGGGATTTTGGTGTTGAATTGACTATAAGTTTGATAGAGTGATTGCAAATGGCGCCAGAGGGCTTCTACGTCAACGTCCCGTTGTAAATTTGTTGTTGGCAGGTCATGGCAGTGTGCTGTCATGAAACTCCCCTGCTCTTCTATGCTCACAGCGCGCGAGCGGCTCATGCCCTCAACCAGGATCTTGAGCGCTCCTTTAGGCATACGCATAACCTGCAGAATGTTTGATCGCGTTCCGTAGGTATACACATCCTGTGCCGTTGGTGTTTCAATTTCAGTTTGAATTTGGGCAGTGATAAAAATAGAGCGATTGTCCCGCAGGGCGTTTTCCACAGCGGCTATCGAAAGCGGTCGCCCTACAATGATGGGCATAATGCTTCGAGGGACAATAACGACATTTTTCAGAGGAAGCAGGGGTAAGAGCATGAGATTTTGTTCTGTGTGCTCGTTGTTCCCAAGCTGCTCGTGGGGGAGGCCCCCAAGGTTTATTTCTGCCATACAGATACATCTATCGGTTATGTGGTACCTAAACATGTTTGCTTACAGAACTTTAGTGTACCACACTCAACTTCTTTAGCTAGCCGATTTCATAAAACTGCATGCAAACAGGCTTTCTTGGGGATCCGGCAGCCTCTTTTTTTGACAAATAGGCGCAACGTAGCAGGAAAATCCCTTTCCAGAGCGCAAGAATTTGTTTGTTTTTGGGGGTTACGTTCTGCCAAAAAGTGCAGTATAGTAAAAGTATTCTTTTCTGTTTCTTAAAAAGCGTTTTTTATGCGAAAAGCGGGGGTATCAAAAAGGGAATGAAAAAAACGGGAGAATGCACGGTAAGAAGCGCTGGTAATGGTTGATACATGGTTGAGCGGGGAGAAGGTACGAATGATAAGTACAATGCGGGCGTTATTTACGTTTGAAATTAGTCCTGAAAAGCATGATCGTTTAAAATTATTATTTCTTTCGATAATTTTCTTTGTTGCTATTGCCGGATATACGGTTATTCGAGCACTTAAAGATTCATTGTTTGTGAGTATTGTAGGGCGTGAGTATTGGGGGTGGGCCAAGATGTGGTCGATTCTCATTCTGATTCCTGCAATCTTACTCTATTCCAAGGTTGTTGACCTTCTGCGGCGCTATGAAGTTGCCATGGTATACGGGGTCATTTATGGCATTGGCGGTCTGACGATCGCCTATTTTATTGCCGATCCGGTTATAGGGCTGCCTAATACGGTTGCCAGCGGTGACCGTGCGTTTGGTTGGATTATCTATTTTTTCCTCGAAGGCTTAAACCCATTCTTGATTAGTGTTCTGTGGTCGTTCAGTCACTCGATTACACGACCTGAAGAAGCGCGTACCAATTATCCGCTTATGGTTGCTGCCTCCAAAGTAGGGGGAATTATGGCAACGGCCGGTGCCTGTTGGTTATTAGCATGGCAAAGCGATGCGGGAAAATTAGTTTATTCTGATGTAGTAAACCATCAAATTCTTATCACCATTTCGTCGTTCTTTCTCTTGCTGATTCCCTTGCTGCTCCATTGGTTTATTAAGGCGGTTCCCGGCAGGTTTTTGCACGGGTATGAAGCTGCCTACAAGGTTGAAAAGCAGCGATCTGAGCATGAAACAACGGGAATTAAAGCTTCGCTCAAGTCTGCCTTTTCTGGGTTATGGCTCCTGATACGCTATCCCTATACGCTGGGGATCTTTGGCGTGATCTTCTTCTGGGAGATTGTGAGCGTCTTTTTAAATTATGAGCGTATTGGCGTTGCTCAAAAAGCGGCAGCTCATAATATGTCGATGCAAAGTTGCATCATGTTGAATCAGGAATTCTGGGCCCACGTTGTTGGTTTGGCTATCACCTTGATTGGTACCAGGACATTATTGAATCTGTTGGGTGAACGAAAGAGCTTAATCTTAGTACCGCTTATTGTTGGTGCATTAATTGTTCTCCATCTTTCTGTTGAATCAGTATCGATATTGACCTTTGTCTTTGTCTTAACCCGTTCGCTCAACTATGCGTTTGCTCAACCGTTGCGTGAAAGTCTCTATATTCCAACGACCAAGGAAATTAAATTTAAAACAAAGAGCTGGATTGATGCCTTTGGTGTCAAAGTGGCAAAAGGAGTTGGCGGCGGCTATGCGACCGTGATGGCGCAGCTGGTAGGTGTTTCCGAATCCCTGGCCTTTATTGGGGGTATGAGCTTCTTCTTGCTGATTATTGGCTGTTGGCTGGTGACTGCCCACTTACTTGGACGTCGCTTTGAGCGTGCGGTCAAGCATAATGAGGTTATCGGAGCGTGATTTGCATTTTTAGCTCACTGGGCTACACTAAAGCTTACTAAGAATCTGTCTTTTTAATCGCTTGCTTCCCCATACAGGGTGGTCACTGGGACTTTCAGGAGTAATCTTGCAGTTTTAAACCGGGGAGCAATTGGGTAACCCTGAAAGGAATATAGACACATGATCGAATTTGATAAGCTCGTAAAAAGCGGTGTTCAATTTGGACACCAAACATGGCGTTGGAATCCTAAAATGGATCCTTATATCTGGGGCGAAAAGAATGGGATTCATCTGATTGATGTTTCTAAAACCGCTTATCAACTTGAACGAGCAGCCCAGTTTTTAGAATCCTTATCTGTAGAAGGTAAGACTGTTCTGTGGTGTGGTACAAAAAAAGCTGCACAACAAGCAATGGCCCGGGTTGCAAAAGAGACCCGCAGTCCGCTTGTTTCTCACCGTTGGATTGGTGGTACGTTAACGAACTATCTCCAAGTTAAAAAATCGGTAACCAAGCTCTTGCATTTAGAAGACGTTGTTACACGTTCAGGTAAAATGCACTACACAAAGAAAGAGCTGTCGGTCTTTCAAAAGCAGATCGAACGTTTGAAAAAGAATATTGGTGGCTTACGTAAACTTATTTGGCCAGTCGGCGCTATTGTTGTTGTCGACGTCAAAAAAGAGCACGTTGCTTTAAGTGAAGCTCGTGAAACAGGGGTACCTATTATTGCCTTGGTTGATACAAACTGTGATCCATCAGGAATCACCTATGTCATTCCAGCCAATGATGATGCACCTCGCTCAATCGAGTGTGTTTTGGGATATTTGACTGAAGCAGTTGCACGCGGACAAAAAGCTGCAGCAACAAAAGGACAAAAAGCTCCTCAAGTTGAAGTTGCTCCTGTCGATATTTCTCCTTCTGTTGAACAAGTGCTTGAACTTGCTTTGGGTGATGCTGAAGCCGCAGAGGGTGCTAAAGAAGAGAAGGCAAAACCACGTATTGCTGTCCGTAAGCTCAGCAAGAAGATTGACGTAAAGCGATAAGAAATTTTAGGAGAGATGTCTGAGTGGTCGAAAGAGCACGATTGGAAATCGTGTATACTCTGAAAAGGGTATCGAGGGTTCGAATCCCTCTCTCTCCAGTCTTCGCCCTTCCCAGCAAGCTCTAACGAAGAGCAAGAGGGCTAGGCCTGGCGAGCCAATCTTTTGCAGGAAGTACTTAAGCGAAGACTGCCCGTCGAAGCTTTCTTAGCTTCGTAGAGATTAGCTTCGGAAAGCGTAGACTGGGCAATATGGTAGGCCCAAGTAAGTTAAGCGGGCAAAAGTTTTTATAAATTGAAACTGTCCAAGAAACGGGTGCTTAATCTGTCAGGTCCGAAAGGAAGCAGCAGGAGTACCGCGGTTTCTGTGGGCAGTTTCTTTTTTGTCTCTCACGCAGTTCTTTATTTCTAAATTCCCAAATCACATTATGTAATAAAAAGACGCCCTATTTGCATAGAGCGCTTTTTAGTTTTGGCGAGCGTTAATTTATGCTGCCGCGCACAGTTGCCGATACGCGAGCGCTCCGAGGCAAAAGAATCCGGTGCTTTTGCTCAAGAGATGTTTTTTGAAGCGATCAATCAAGCGCACGGCTGGAAGGGGTGTGGTTATTTGCGCTGTTATGGTGTGATCGTGATAGATTAAGAACAGTGCCGTTGCGACGAGCATTACTGCAAGAACCGCTGTGGTACCCTGTATAATAAGGGTTTTGACCGTATTACGCCATTCATTGCTCTCTGCTATAACCGCGTCAAGCCGTTTATTTGTTTCTTGTATTCCGTTATTGACCGTCTGATTTACCGAATCTAGTGTATGGGCGAGGTTGTCGACGCGCTTTAAGAGTGCGTCGCCTGGTGTAACGCGTACTAATGGACGAGGAGCTGCTTGCGCCTGTGGTACAGCTTGTGTGCAAAAGAGTGTATTAATGCAGCATAATGTTTGAATTATGCAGAAATATTTTATGAAATAATTCATAACTTCTCCAAATTTTTAGGCATGAGGGTCGTTTTGCATTTTACGTGCTTTACGGCCAGCTGCTCGCTTTTCGCGTGCAGCCTGTACTTGGGCTGGATCTTGAGGCCCTTTAAATAATCGCTTAAGCAATGGACGTAATTCGTTTTGTGATTCGAGATAGGCACAAAGTGCTCCAAGGCTCAAGATTACATAGGGAGTATTCCATTGAGGTTGTGTTGCCATAATGTAGATAACGCCAAGGATGCAGCCAACGATTATGACGTAGCATGCACCTTTGTGCATCACGCGAATTACTTTGGTAGTGCCGTTTCGCAGCCCCTTGTTGAGGGCTTGAATCATTTGTGGTTTTATGCCGCCTGCGAGGCTATTGCCAAGAGTCGTAATTTTTTTAGAATTTAATTTTTCTTCGATAAGTATTCCTAATTCTGTTCTTAAGTTAGCGGCTATTTCTTTAGTCACCTTACTTATTTCTTCTCGATCAAGTTGAATTCCTGCTGCTTCGGTTCCAAAAGCATCGTATTCAGCGAGGGCGCTTCCCGCTGCTGAAGCTGAATTCATCGAGAGCGATGAAGACGAAGCCTGTGATGCGTTGAGCGACAGGGCAAGCGTACTGCATAGGCAGGCAAACGTCAGGTATGGGTGTTTGTTGTTCATGGAAATCCCTTTTTGTATGTGGCCTACGCCCTTGCTCTTGCTGGTGCGGCAGCTTGAGCGATGGCGGGTTGCGCTGAAGCTGGTTGTGAAATTGGGGCTATTTTGCGCATGTCCCTGTAGGCGCCGTATGCCAGCAAGTAGAGAAAGTTCCTAGGACAGAATATTTCAAAGTGCCAGTAGTATCGGAGCAATTCAGGCAAGCGCATGCTTGGTAGCGTAGCAATCAGCGGAGCCCGTATTTTGCGATCTTGGGCTGAAAAGTAGAGCCCGGCGACAAGACATATGGTGCAAATGGCGACATTCGTTGCGTTTTGGAAAACACGGTCAGGGTTAAGAGCTGCAAGATTTTGATTTACTTGAGTCCCTATATTACTAATTTGCTGCGCGTTTTTATTGAGTCCTTCGTTTACATTATCTAATCCCCTGACCACACTTTGCAGAATTTGGGGGTCAATGTTCAAAGAAACAACTGGTTGATTTGCAGATTCAGAATCCGAATCTTGTTCAGAGTCAGAATCGGAGCCAGAATCCAGGTTAAGTTGTTGCGCCCTCTGTGGTTGATTTTCTCGATGGCGAGGAATGGCTGTGCTTGCCGCCTGTGACTGTGCGCAGATAAGCATCAGGATGCTGAATATTGCAATATAACTGGTTAATAAGTTGTTTAGTTTCATGGAGGTTACTCCGATTTATGGCTGTGTTTTGAGGTGCGTGTACTGCTTGTGTTGCGATTCCCCATCCCGCAGAATCCTGCTATGACAAAATAACCAGCTCCCATTGAAAGTAATAGAACGCTACCGGCAGGAGAACTTGCCATTACTATTGCCCCGGCAGTGGTGCAGACCAGCCCTGCTGATCCAAGAAAAATGGGAGCAAGCGCGCCGTCACAGCTTCTCAGCAATACTTTTTGTAGTTGATCAGAATTGAGATTGAGGGTGCCAAGAGAACTGAGGTTTGCTTGGAGATTTTTATGTCTTTTGCGCATTTCTCCCGCTGACGAACTACTGGTGGCACTTGATGATGACTCTGATCTTGCTGATGAAGATGAACTTGCTGAGCGTGATGAAGCTTCTGATGCGTTGAGTGACAGAGCAATGATGCTACCTAGACAGGCAAGCGTTAGGTATGTGTGTTTGTTGTTCACGGAAATCCCTCCACTATTTGTTGTACAAATTATGTATTCAAACTTCTTTAGGGCAATTTAATTGTAGTACAATGCCCGAATCTTCTCTAGTTTACGTGCTATCCCCTAAAACGCAAAAGGTAGGGGGCTTTAGAAGTTTTTATCGAGTAAAGCTTCTGAATGGTGCCAGCCCGCCATAGCCTTGGGCGACGACGGGGGCTTTTGCGGAGCATATCTATGTCTGCTACACTGATTTTTGTTATAAAAAGCTCTTGAAACGTGCTTATAAATCGGGAGTTGTATGAAATTATTTTCAGTTAAAAAATATTTAAACAGTTCGGTCTTGGTACTGTTTAGTCTGTTAAGCAGTGCCAGTATGCACGCAGCGGCCATCAAGCTCATTCAGGGTTTTCCCTATAAACCATTATGGGATTTAGCGGTTGTGACAAAAAAACAGGGTATTCAGCATGTGAGCAATGCTCTTATTAAGCCACCAGTAATCTATTATGCAGTGCCAGGTGCTGTTGCTTATGGTGTGTGGACCTATTGTGAGCTAGCTTTGTGGAAGCTTGAAAGGGAAAGAAAGGCTCTTGAACGTGGCATGGACGCTGCTTTTGCGCGCCCTGTTGCTCATAAAAAAAGATTAAGTTTGAGCCAATCTAAGACGTTGAATCGACGGATGGAGATGCTTCCAGTAATGAAACAAAGAGAATGGAATTTGTGGATTGCAAAATGGGTGAGTCTTGGAGTAGGATCTCTTGCGTTTATGATGACGTATAAAGTGTGGCCAAAATCAGAAATATACAGTCAGACATACAGGCTCTAACGGCCTGTTAACGTGCTATAATTCTGAGTTCAGTTTGGTTTATGGTAACATATAAACTCGGGCAAAATGGTAGTATGACAAACTAAGTAAAGGTATTCGTATGTTGAAAAATCTACAAAATTTGATGCTTGTAACGTTATTGGCGTTGGCTGCACAGCAAGTGAGCTGTGCAGACCAAAAGGCTGTTTCTGTCGCGCAGAGGGTCTGGGATGGTGCTAAAGGTATGGCCACTTGGACGGGGGATCAGGCGGAGGCAATCGCTAACTCTTCGTTCTACTGGAGACTTCGTTATACTTGTGAGGCAATAGCGGGGTACACGATTTTTGAAACGATCAAAAAGGTTGGTATTCGTTCGACGGCTCGTATGCTAACGGCTAAGCCTATGGTTTTCCCTGTGGCTTGTTACGGTCTTGCTCCTCTTGTCAGTATTATGTGCGATAAAATGTACGAGCAAATCAACTCTAAGATTGGGTTTGTTGGCACACCTGGACTCAGTGAAGAGGCTCGACATAAAGAATTTTCAGATTTTTACGACAGCAAGATGGCGAAATTGGGGACCTTAAACACATGCAAGAAGTACCTCAATGTGCTTCCTCTGGCTTCAGTGTTGTACTTCTTGACGCTAGCGCAGCCGCTTTCAGTGAGCGTCGCAGCTAAGACTTTAGTTTAAAGAGCTCTGTTTTTAAAGATTTGCAGTACCTGGTGCACCCGCACCAGGTACTTTGTTTTCTGGACTCTAGGGGTACGTGGGGGTCCCGGAAAACTGGACGTGCTCTTGGGGGATAAATGCGTTATACTGAACATATACGATAACAGTTTTTTTATGTAGGCGCATTGCATATGAACCCATCAGGTCACCTTCCCCTTTCCCGTAAATGGCGGCCAGCCAAGTTTGAAGCGGTCATTGGTCAAGAACTTACGGTACGGTTACTGAAAAACAGCCTCTTTCGAGGGTCATTATACCCGGTCTATCTGCTTGCCGGTCAACGTGGCTGTGGTAAAACGACGGTCGGCCGCGTCTTTGCTGCAGCAGTGAACTGCCAAGCGCTGGATGAGTTTATGAAAGCGCCACAGACGGTACGAGTCCCCTGCGGAATATGCGCTTCTTGCCAAGCAATGGCCCATGGTAATCATCCTGATTTTATCGAAATTGACGCAGCTTCCCACACCGGTGTTGATAATGTTCGTCAGATTATTGAAGCAACGTCGTTTTTGCCGCAATTAGGCAGAAAAAAGATTTATTTGATCGATGAAGCGCATATGCTGAGTAAAGCTGCTTTTAATGCGTTTTTAAAGATTTTAGAAGAACCGCCGATGTCAGTTCTGTTTATGATGGCCACAACTGACCCATTCAAAATTATTGATACGGTACGCTCCCGCTGTTTTCAGCTCTTTTTTAATCCCGTTGCTGAACCGGTGCTTGTTGAATACCTTGAAACAATTTGCAAACAAGAGGCTATTGCATGCAATAGCCAAGGGCTTATATTGGTGGTTCGTGCGACCGAAGGTTCAGTTCGCGATGCGCTCAATATGGTTGAGCGTATTTTTCTTGCTGAGGGTCAGGTTACAGCCGAAGCAGTACGTGCAGTGATAGGCCATGTAACTGATGAAAGCATCGTTGGCCTTGTCGAACAGCTTGCCGATGGTCAGGATACGTGTATTGATTTTTTTCAGCGCCATCTTGCGTTGATTCCTGCTCAACTGGTTTGGAAAAAACTTTTTGATGGTGTTCGTGCAGTCTTTTTAGCGCAGATGGGTGTGCAGCATCCTGCATTTGAACCGTATAAAGAACGAGTTTTGGCGATCAGTAAACGGATAGGTCGTAATCAAGTTATTGGATGGTTGCAGCTTCTTTTTGAATATGAACAACAGTTTCTTAAGACTGCTGAACAGCAGGCTCTGTTAGAAACATTGTTGGTTACGATGGCGCGATCTGATTCTTCGACTTCACAAACGCTGTTAAAAAAAAATGACGTACGAAGCGGGGCTATGCCAGACAGGTCTGTGCCAGGCAAGGCTGTGCCAGCAGCTCGTGTGGGTGACGTGAGCACAAAAGTACAAGCACCAGCTGAGACGCTTGTTACTGCGTCACGCGAGGTTACACAACAGGCTTCTGCGCCAACGGTGACGGCTGGTGAAAACAGCCCGCAAGCGATGTGGCAACGCTTTGTTCGTGACTCTGCAACCTTGCCTGACCCGGTACTAGCTTCGGTGTTGCAAAAGAGTAGCTGTTTAGAGACGGAACTTGATAAAAAAACATGGCGCATTGCATTGCCAAAAGAATTTTTGTTTTTTAATGATCTTTTACTTGCGCATGGCCAACTCTGTTCACAACGATTACAACAACTGTGCGGCGTGACGGTTACGGTAGAATTTTGTTTTACTCAGGAATCGACACATACGAGCGTAATTGAAAAGCCACGTGCGCAACGAGTTGAAACAAATGCTTCTGGCCCAAATGTACCAGCAGCGCGACCACGCTTTGAAAGAAATACACCATCAAAATCGATTGATGTCAGTGACCCGGAAAAATGGAAAACGGCTCAGGCATTACTTCACCATTTTCCAGGAACGATTACTGAAGGAGAATCAGCATGAAACTTGCAACGGTTGCCTTTGTTGGCAGAATGAACGTTGGTAAATCAACCTTATTTAATCGGCTTATCGGTCGTCCTAAAAGTATGGCCTATGATTATGCCGGTGTGACGCGTGATATTATTAAAGAGCCCATTTCGTGGCAAGGGAAAACATTTGAATTAATCGACACAGGTGGTCTTGTCTTTCGTAAGTCTGAAGATCAGCTGGTAGCAAAAGTTCATCAAAAAGCACTCGGAGCGGTTACTGAGGCTGACGTGGTTGTTTTTGTGACCGATGGTGTTGTTGGCGTTGTTGCAGAAGATCGTGAAATTGCCCGCTTTTTACATAAAGCTGGGAAAAAAGTTATTGTAGCGATTAATAAAAGTGATGATCAACAAACGCTGCAGCATGAGCATGAGTTTTTAGCGCTCGGCTTTTCAGAGATCGTTTCCCTTTCTGCACAGCATGGTAGGGGAATAGAGGATCTGTTAAGCGCTGTTGTAACAGCGTTGCCGTATAGAGAAACAACGGAAGATTCTGAAACCAATTACCATGTTATGTTGTTAGGGCGTCCTAATGTTGGTAAATCATCATTGATGAATGCTTTAGTTCAACAAGAACGGTCGATTGTTTCTGATATTCCTGGTACAACACGGGAAGCAATTTCTGAAAAAATTTCATGGGCGCAAGAACATCTTGAGATCGTTGATACGCCCGGTGTTCGCCGCTCAAGATCGGTTACCGAAGAACTTGAATCACTGATGGTCCATAGTGCTCTGCAGGCACTGCGTAAAGCAGATATTGTGGTTTTGGTTATCGATGGCTCAGAAGGGAAGTTGGTTGACCAAGAACTGAAACTGGGCTTTTATGCATTTCAACAGCAGCATAAAGCTTTGGTATTGGTGGTAAATAAGAGCGATATTGTGACCGATGAAAAACGGCGGGAACTTGATGATGTTTTTGATTATTACCGCCATTTTATTGAAAAAATTCCCGTAGTTTCTATTTCTTGCAAAACAGGAGAGAATGTTGATCAGGTGCTTCCTGCTATTAAACAGGTGTGGGATGCCTATGGTCAACGCTTTGATGATGCAGAATTAAAGCGGTTATTTGTGGGAAACCTTGAGTTGACTCCGCTTGTTCGTAATCAAAATTTCTTGAAGATTATTCATGTTAAACAGGTGGGAACGGCACCAATTACCATTGTCTTAACGGTGAATAATGCTGATTGGTTTGGTGAATCGCAGCTCAGTTTCTTTGAGAATATTATGCGTAAAAAGTGGGATTTAACGGGCGTTTCGGTTAGATTTATTGCCCGCACGGCTAAATAGGCTCATTGACTCTTGCTTCAGGATACTAATTTTGCCATGCTAAAGCAGGTTAGTATACAGATAAGGAGTTACCATGAATAAGAGAATCACTTTCCGCGGTGCGCCACATTCAGCTGTGATTGAGCAACATGTTGAGAAACATCTTGAACGTATTATCAAATTTTTAGAGACTGAACGTAGCCCGAAAAACATTGATATTGTGCTTGATTTCCATCCGGACCATGCCCACAATGGTATCGATATTCGTATTACAACTCCTTCATACAGTGTTGTAACCAAGCGAGAAGGGCAAGATATTTTTATGGTTGCTAACGAAGCGCTTGATGTTGTGTACAACGATTTGCGAAAACAGAAAGCCAAGATGACCGTCAACCATCAGCAAGGTGTTCCCGCGCGCAAGTTAACAGAAGAAGAATAATCGTACAAATTTTTAAGTAAAAAAGCAGGTCGTTACAAGAGAAAACTTGTAACGACCTGCTTTTTTATTGGAGAGCTTTTTTATGCTCAGCGTGCTTATGCTATCTGTTCTAATTCTTGAGCAAATGCTTGAGCCCCGTTGGCAGTAAGTCCGCTGTCCCAGCGTTTGATTTCTTGATCAGTTGTCGGATCATAGAGAATCACGGTTGGTAGCCCCAAAATATGAAATTTCTGGGTGAGGGATGTGTACGGTTCTGAACCTTGACGGGAGCCGTCGACTTTTACCAAAACAAATGTATTGCTTAAGCTTTCGATAGCTGGATCATGCAAGATAGTTGTCTCGAGCGCTGAACAACTGGTACACCAGGACGCGCCGAAGTCCAACAAGATTTTCTTATGCTCAGCAACTGCTTGTGCACGTGCCTGGTCATAATCTTGTCGCCAGGCGGTTGGCTGATGTTCCGTATGCCAGCTCTTGTAGCTCGTAAAGAAGGTAAAGAGTGCGGCAATTAAGAGCCCAAGGGTGAGTATAACGGTAAAAAATCGTGCTACTGCTGACGTACAGCGTATGGCGCGGAGCAGATAATAGCCACTAATTACCAGCAAGAAAAGCCCGAGTAATCCGTAAAAGATAAACAGGGGAAAGAATGGCTTGAGATAGTAAAGACACATACCTAAGAGCATGAACCCAAAGGTCTTTTTGATTTCAACCATCCACATGCCCGCTCGTGGCATAATATGGAGCGATGCTGAGAATGTACCAATAATAAGTAACGGTAAGCTTGCGCCGAGGCCAAAAATAAATAAGAGTAAAAATCCAAGAAAAAGATTCCCGAGTGATGCTACAAACGTGAGCACAAGCGCAAGTCCCGGTGACATGCAGGGTGAAGCGATAGTCCCACTGCCTAAGCCGAATAAGAATGCTGAAAGATAGGAGCCTTGTTTTACGCTTGTTGATTTAGGCTGTAAAAAACGAGGGATGGTGAGTTCATACCATCCAAACATCGAAAGGCCAAGATAGGCCAAGATGATGACCAGTGCAATCACAAACCACGGGTTACTGAGCAGCTGTCCGCATTGCGCGCCACAAAATGTGGTAAACAGTCCTAATAATGCAAACGTAGTTGCAAGCCCTGACGTATAGGTAGCAGCAAGGCTAAAATTGCGTAACAGGGAGTGTTTATGGTCGGTTCCCAGCAGGCCAACGGTAATAGGTATCATAGGGTAAATACAGGGAGTAAAACTCATCAAAATGCCGAGGGCAAAGGCCAAAAGCATTTGCATGCCGAGTGAGCGAGATGAGGTAAATAATGAAGAGATCATTTTTTGTGCAGCAATCAGTCCGGCGCTGATACTACTGACAAGCTTATGGATCAGATTATAGATAAGCTGCCATAATGAGTGATGGGCTGCTGGAGTTGTTGGCTCGGTTGATTGTCCCGGCTCTTGGCTTTGCGTATCCTTGGGAAGTACGGTTTCAGTCGCAGGGGTAGGTTCTGCAAGCCTAAGCTCCAGTTGCTGTTCTTGCGGCTCGGTTTTATCGGTCGTCAGATAATGCAGGTAAAGCATTGCTGGATTAGCCAGGGCTTGAGCTGCAGCTTGGGGGGTAAGCGTGACAGTAAAGAGTGTTGTGCCACGATAGGCAGGCTTATGCTCTTTGAATAAAGGATCAAATACGTTAGCAGGTTTTTTGTCTGCTTGCCACTGTTGCACCGTATAGCCCGGGTGGTCCGTAGTAAATGAAAGAGATGGTTGTAAGAGCGCCTGCTCTTTGTCGAGTTCCATTTTAACAAGAACGGTTATTGCATCGGCAGTTTGGGTAAGGGAAACGATTGATGCTTGTTCTGCTTGTGCATACAGGGGAACCAGGAGTAAGGACAGGAGGGAGAGATAACGCATAAGAACCTTTCGTTTTTGAGGGTTTGTTTGTATAAGTGCTTGCTATTTTGTTTTTGATCTATTACGCTAAAAACATATTGAAATAAAGGGGCTGTAGCTCAGTTGGTAGAGCGCATGGATGGCATTCATGAGGTCACCGGTTCGACCCCGGTCAGCTCCAATCTTCGCTTTCCGAGGGTTCATCTCTTCGAAGCCGAGAAAGCTACGATTGGCGAGCCATCGCTTAATAAAAAAAACTTTTGTCATTTTTTGATTTCCCGTTTCTTTTCTTTTTCTATTTTCAATACATTCTTGTCTATTTTTATCTAACATTTGTCGCGTACTTTTTTGCAGATTATTCTTCTTCAAGGTGAATGTCTCCTTTTTGCACTGCAATAGTAATAGGTGCCGTGCCGCCATTAATTGATCCCTGTACATCACGCATCGCCTCTTTCCATGATTCTTTGTTTAAGACCATAGTTCGTGGTTCGAGCGTAATAGGCAGATCTGACTTGATTGAACCTTCAGGGGTTTTGGCGACCAGTTTTGCTTGCAGGCAGGCGAGTGTTTTAAGCGTGACCGTGCCTCTGCCAATCGTGATGAATAGTGATGCGGTTTCTGGAAACTCTTTGAGATGGATGACAACAGAACCTTCATCGGTAATTACTGAAGTATTGCCAATTGGGTCGGTAATTTTAACATCGCCTTGTTCGGTTGTTGCTCGAATAACTCCTGCTGGTTCTTTAATTTTAATTGATCCTTGCCCGGCGACAACGGTGAGATTACTTTCTTTGGGGACAACGAGGTTATAATCAAGGCTGGTTGTTCCTTCTGATGGAAATGATGAAGCGAGCGATAGACTTTTTTCTTCTGGTTTATATTCAACCGTTTGTTTAATTTCTGATAAGAGAGTTTCGCTTGAAGCGTGTTTGGTGGATTGCACAACAATCTTTGGCTGGTTCCAGGTTGTTATTTTGATTTCGCCACGTTGGTTGGTGAGAGTGATCATTGGTTGTGTGTCACAAGGGAATTCTTGCGTCTCAACTTCTTGGTATGAAGAAAAAGGTAGCCATGATACAAGGCTACTCCAAGAGAAACAGCTTGTTGTTGGCGCCCATGTGCAGATAATAGTTGCCAAAGCGATATGCGTAGCAGAATGTGGTGTGCGACGGATCATAAAACTCCCTTTATAATAAAAATTATCCCGATGCTTCATGTTCACGGCCAAAAGATGTTCGCAGATTGATTGTACTTCAAAGTACTTCTTTCGTATACTGGTTGCCGTAATCCACACTCAAGCATAACGGGTGAGACAAGGCTATGAAAACGGTTTTATCACCGATTCAACAACAACGCGTTATACAATGTTTACAGACGACAGCTCCTGCTCAGGCCATTGTTCAAGCTTTGGTCAAGGCTGGCGCACACGTATTTCTTGTTGGTGGTGCTGTTCGTGATCTCGTTTTGTGCGAGCATGCAACGATACCCGATCTTGATATTGAAGTGCATGGTCTGTCTCTTGAACAACTTGAATTACAGCTTACGCAGTTTGGTACTGTTATAGCTGTTGGAAAAGCATTTGGTGTTTTACGGGTGGTGGGACTTGAAGTAGACTGGTCGCTTCCTCGCATCGATACCAAAGGGCGCAAGCCCCAAGTCTGTCTACAAAAAGATCTTCCCATTACTCAAGCGTTGCAGCGGCGTGATTTGACGATGAATGCAATGGCACTTGATCTTATAACCTTTGAACTCCACGATCCGTTTGGCGGATGCGAAGATTTTCGTCATAAACGCTTACGAACGCCCGATCCAGCTTTTTTTGTTGAAGATCCTTTGCGCTTTTATCGAGTCATGCAATTTGTGGGCCGTTTTGAGATGGAGCCTGATGCTGAGCTTAACGCTCTTTGTAAAACGATGTCACTTGCTGATGTGTCGCGTGAACGTATTGAGATGGAATTTGTAAAACTGTTTTTAAAATCGCGCCGACCATCCCTTGGATTACGTTGGCTCGATACGGTACAACGACTTGCCGAGATTTTGCCTGAAATTAATATATTGCATGGCGTTCAACAACAGCCGCAGTGGCATCCTGAAGGCGACGTATTTGAGCATACGATGCAGGCGGTTGATGCCGCGGCCGCTTTGACCTATCAATCTGAAGAACAAAAATTAGTAACAATCTATGCAGCGCTCGTTCATGATTGTGGTAAAGCAATCACGACCAAATATCTTGATGGCCGTTGGCGCAGCTTTGGTCATGAGATTGAAGGTATTGATCTTGCACAAAAGCTTATGCAACGGATCTGCCTTTGCAAGCGTTCTATCGATACTGTGTGTCGGTTGGTCCGCTATCATATGGCCCCCGGCGTTTTGGTGCGCGATGGTGGATCACCCGCCTCATTTAAACGGCTTGCCTTTAATCTTGCTCCGGTTGCAACCATTCGCCTATTGGCTCAGCTTGGTTTTGCTGATAAACGGGGACGTAATGGAGTAGGACATGAACCATTATGCAGCCGCTTAGAAGATATTGAAGAGTTTTGTGTATATGCACAAAAATACGGTGTTTTTGATGGGCCTGAAGCTGCCGTACTTACGGGGGCTGATCTGCTTGATGTTATTACTCCCGGCCCTGCCCTTGGCGAGGCGATAAAACGTGCCTATCAGATACAGATTAATAAGGGAATTGTCGATAAAAATGAACTCAAGCGACGAGTTCTTGATGGATTTAGTTCGGAAGATAAATGTAAGAAACAGGAGGATTTGTAATGAGTTTGTTAGCAGGAAATGGAGTTTGGGCGTTAATTAGCCAATCAGATGCAATCAGTACAACGGTATTGTTGACGCTGTTTGGGACATCGATTTTTTCATGGACAGTTGCTCTGTATAAGTTTTTGATACTACGCCGTCGTGAAGCAGATGTTGCCATGGGGTTGAAACTTTTGGGTGGCGCTACAACGATGGATGCTATTTTGGCGATGGGACAAAACTTAGCAGGAACAATGCCTGGCATTGTTATTACACGCTTATTAGGTGCAACAAAGCAGATGTTGGTTGCAAAAACAGAAACTAAAAAAGAGTTGACGCGTGCCGATCTTGAGGTGGTGCACCAAGAAGTTGAAAGTGCCGTGTATGAGGTTATGGGTCATGAAGAAAGTTATATGGCGGTATTAAAAACAACCGCTGAAGTAGGTCCCTTGCTTGGTCTGTTTGGTACAGTGTGGGGATTGATTCATGCTTTTATGCGTATCAGCCAAGAACAGAGTGCTGATATTATTACCGTTGCTCCTGGGATTGCAGAAGCATTAATTACGACATTAGTTGGATTGGTTGTTGCTATTCCAGCGCTTGTCTTTTTTAATATTCTCCAGCGACGAATCCATCGCCTTGAACAAAATCTTATTCTGTTTGCCGATAAGAGTGAACGGGTCGTACAAGCAGCATTAGTACAACGGGAGTTATTATGAAACGTTTCAAAGAACGTTCTAACGTTGGTGGCCTCACCATTACCTTAACGCCATTAATCGACGTCGCTCTGACATTATTGGTGATTTTTATTGTTGCAGCGCCGATGATGCGTAACGCCATTAAGGTACAATTACCGCAAACAAAAGTGGATGAAATGGGTGGCACGCGGGCTGACAAAGAGCTTGTTATTTATCTTGATAAAAAGGGACAACTTTACTTAAATGATCGCCCCATGCAAGAAGCAGCGTTGCTGACTGCGTTGCAAGAGTTGGCAAAAAAAGCAACCAATAAAACGGTTGTTGTTAATGCAGACGAGGGCGTTTTTTATGGTAAAGTCATACGTCTTGTGGATCACATTAAGACCATAGGGGGAATAAGTTGTGTGGCCCTGGCAACGGAAAAAATCCGATAAGTATAACCATAAGCTCCTGTGGAGAGTTTTTCAGATTTCTGTTATAGGACATCTGGGCGTTCTGCTGCTTTTTTTAGTTGGTGGCCGTGAATCGGCGCTCCATGTTTCTATGCGGGTTTTTCCTGCGCAAGCACGTATTGTGTGTGTGCCGTCGTTCATGTTGCCCTCATGTAAAAATCGGTACGCTGGACGCAAGGGAAGCACAACAACGTCTGCATCGCATCATGCTGTCCGAGCAGAACCATTGCCAACTGCCGCAACAAAACAGCAAGAAAAAGTAACATCAGTTCAGTCGGTACACAAGCATCTTTCAAAGCGGGAATTGAGGCGTGAACGTGCGCTTGCTCGTAAGCAAGAACGAGAAAAAAAGCAGCAAGAAGTTCGAGAAGCTCAGCTTGCAGCGAAACTTACTGCACAGCAACGTAAGGCAAAACTTGCAGCGCAACGAGTTGCCGATGAGCAAAAACAGGTGCTTGAACAAGAGAAACAAGAAGCAAAGCGATCGCAAGAGCATGCTCTTGAGGTGGTCGAACCCAGTTCTGCCCAAAAGACAGAGGGTGAAGTTGGTGAGGGTGACGGCAGCGACGAAACGGTGATTTACGTTGACTCTGCTACCTTTCAAATGACCGAGCTTGTTAAAGAGTTACAACAAGCATTGCAAGAAGTATGGCAACCACCGGCAGGATTTGCAGTGGGGTATAGTTGTGAAGTTAAAGTAACGATTTCAAGTTCAGGCGTGGCGACAGCTGTCAATGTGTGTCAAAAATCTGGTGCAGCTATCTATGACATGGCTGCACGCCGTGCTGCCAGCGCAGCTGTCTATCCGAAACTTGTGTATAATCGTAC
>CAYYBE010000005.1:0-3603 GCA_964470345.1 uncultured Candidatus Babeliaceae bacterium
TTGACAGTTATGGCAACGTAAGTCGTTCAAATGCCGTCATAGATTCAGTAACAACGGGGACAAGTTCCAATGTTCCCTTGACGTTGGCTTTGCGTGACAGCTCGGGTAACTTTGCGGCGGGGACGATTACAGCAGACTTGGTTGGTAATGTAACGGGTAATATAGTTGGCAATGTCAGCGGCGCAGCATCAGCAAACGTGTTGAAGAGTGGCGATACGATGACAGGGACGTTGCGTATAGAAAATACGACAGCGCCAGCATTGCAGCTGCTTACGAATGCAACTTCATCAGTAAGTGATGTTATCTTGACGATAGACAGTTCAGGTAATGTAACGCGTTCGGCAGCTCAGATCGGATCATTAACTGGTGGAACAAGTTCAGATGTACCGAATACATTAGTACTGCGAGATGCACAAGGCAACTTTGCAGCAGGTACGGTAACAGCAGCTCTTATTGGCAATGTAACTGGTAATGTCAGTGGCCAAGTAACAGGAAGCTTGCTGGGGAATGTAACGGGTAACGTGTACGGAAACGTACTTGGCGATGTAACAGGGAATGTAGTAGGAAATGTTTCAGGTGCATCAACAGCAAACGTTTTGAAGACTGGTGATACGATGACCGGAACGCTGCGTGTCAGCAGTCTTGTCGCGGCGGCAGCAATATTGCGTGGACAGGGTTCAACGACGGCACCAGCATTGCAGTTGTTTGATAATCTTTCAGCAACCAATACCGACAATTTTCTTGCGATTGATGCTTCAGGTAATGTTTCGCAAAGCACTGTTCCAGTGGGACTATTAGTTGGCGCAACAAGTGGTAATGTTCCAAGTACGCTGGTGTTACGTGATAGCGTAGGAAGTGTTGCCGTAAATAAAATGATGGCCCAGGGATTGGATGTGATTGGGACGTCAACGTTTAACAGTCAAGTCTATAATTTCTTTGCAACTGTTTCGCCAAATAATGTTTTATATGTCCACAAAGGCCCAATAGCAGCACCGAATGAATTTAATTCTATCAAGGCTGCCGTCGATAGCATCTCAGGAAGTAGTACTTCTAATCGATTTGCTGTTACCGTAGCTCCAGGTGTCTACGTTGAGGATACGATCACGCTTAAGCCGTACGTTGGCATTATTGGTATCAATGAAAGCTCAGTGGTCATTCAAGTAGATGCTCCGAATAAAGATATTATTCATGGTGTTGATAGTAGCTTCTTAAGGGGGTTAACGCTTCAGGGTGCAACTGATCCTGGAATGGCAGCGATCTCGCTTGATGGCGGTATGATGAGTGCTGATAGTGTAAACTTTGGTTCGAGTGATATTCTGATGAAGATACGAGCCTCAGCAGCTCCTAGCGGATCAACGATTACGTTGACCAATGTACTGGGAGATGGTGTTTTTACCACTGCATTTGATGTCAACAGCACTGCAGGATTTCCATGTGGCTTGATATTTAGCAATCTTACCTGGGCACCGACTGTTCCTCTGGTATCAACAATGACATTTGCTAAAGTGCAAGGACCTGGCTCATACTTGGTTGGCTCGAGTTTGAGCGCAGGCTCATTCAGTTTTCCTCCTACTATCGGTACGAAATTTTTAGAACTGTTTAATGGTGGTTTTGTAGAAATTGCTACGGCAAGTGTGAGTGGTTTTGATACGGCATTTTCTGTTCCATCGGGAGCGGTAGGATCAACACTTATTCTTCTAGCGATTGCTGCGACTAATAATAATACCGATATTTCTATTCAGGATATTGATGTTTCAGGATCGATTTCTGGTGAATTTAATCGTACGAAGATAAACATAGATCCAGCAGCTACAGGCTTGGCGTTATTTATAACTGATGGTGGTATAACTTCAGTTGGTTCATTCTATTCAGGCAGGTCGATTGGTACGATAACCAATATCAGCCCAGCAACTAACTATGGAACTAACCTTGGGTTAATTACGGGCGGTGAGATGTATACATCCCCGACATCATTGGTATTAACAGTTTCAGCTGGGCAAGGATATTTGATGCAATCAACGTCAGGTATTGATGATCTTAAGTTAGTTTCATGGGCGACGACACAAACTATTCTGATTCCTGACAAAGATAATTATGTCTTTATAGATAATAATGGGTCGCCAAATGTTTCCCTGGCAGCTTCATCGTCAACGTACACAATACCATTGGGTAAAGCTCGTGCTTCGGGCATTCCCGCAAATGGCGTTCTCTATTTACAGGATATAGCACAGGATGCTAGTCATACGGCAACAAAGTTATCTAATATTCTTGAATTAGCGTTAGGACCTGTCTATGTGTCGGGCTCAATTACGAGTCAAAATGGGGCAACGCCATCAGATCTGCTGAATGTGACCTCGGGGCAATATACTTTTGGAGAACATATTTTTTATCCTATAGGGGCAACGCCGATTTCGTGGCAGGCATACCTTGGAGCTGGTACAAACGAGTTCGTTACAACGCAGACCGCTATTGATTATCAACGATGGGATAACGGTGGTGTGCTTTCTCCCATTCCTGCTAACTATTATGCAACGCATACGCTCTATGTTATTGGTGGTTATAACCCTGAGAGTGAGCGTGCTGCACAAACCTACGCATTAGTCTATTCACAAACGGTTTACTCAACCCTAACGGCAGCTGAAGTTGGTGACCTTCCTACGGCGCCCGTTAGTTGGAATGGGAATATTGTGCCAATCTCACTGGTGATTGTTAAAAATAATAGTGCGACAAAAATAGCAGAAATTCTTGATGAACGACCTCGTCCTGGGTTTGTAGCAAGCTCCGTTGCAGGTGTTAATGTTCACGGTAACTTGCTTGGGTTGCTTGCTGATGATCACCCACAATATCTATTGACCAATGGTGGCCGTACGATGACCGGTAATTTACAGATGGGGACGAATAGTATTACGAACGCGGGAACGGTCAATGGGGTAACTGTTGAATTGCATGGTGCTCGTCATGGTGCCAATAATCTTGATCCAATTCCTACGGGAGTTTTAGCAGATATACAGTCGGTTGGTATTACCGGTGCTGCAGGAGCAAATAATGCATTCGCTCGTGCTGATCACGTTCATGCTCATGGAAATCTGCCTGGCGATGGATTGCATGCTGTTGCCGATATTTCAACGTCGGGATTTATGTCGGCTGCTGATAAACAAACGTTGGTCGATGCAACCGCTGCCAATACGCCAAGTACGTTTGTTAAGCGTAACGGTAATGGTGATTTTGCCGCAGGCACAGTAACAGCTGGATTAATAGGTAATGTTACGGGCAATGTAAGTGGTCAAGTGACGGGAAGCTTGCTGGGCGACGTCACTGGGAATGTATACGGTAACGTACAAGGCGATGTACTTGGCAATGTAACGGGTAACGTAGTAGGTAATGTTTCTGGTGCAGCATCAGCAAACGTATTGAAGAGCGGTGATACAATGACCGGTGAATTGCGTATCAGTGATGCGACATTGTCACCGTTGGTAGTAACAGGTAATGCAACGACGCCAGCGGTGCTGGTAACAGGACAAAGCTTGACAGTAGCTCCAGCGTTACGCTTGGTAGGTAACCCTGCGTCAGTTGGAAGTGATGTCGTACTTACGATCGACGCAT
>CAYYBE010000005.1:3703-115080 GCA_964470345.1 uncultured Candidatus Babeliaceae bacterium
TGACTGGTAACGTCAGTGGTCAAGTAACAGGAAGCTTGCTGGGCAATGTCACTGGCAATGTATACGGTAATGTACAAGGTAATGTACTTGGTAATGTAACGGGTAACGTAGTAGGTAATGTTTCTGGTGCAGCATCAGCAAACGTGCTGAAGACTGGAGATACAATGACCGGTGAATTGCGTATCAGTGATGCGACGTTGTCACCGTTGGTAGTAACAGGTAATGCAACGACGCCAGCGGTGCTGGTAACAGGACAAAGCTTGACAGTAGCTCCAGCGTTACGCTTGGTAGGTAACCCTGCGTCAGTTGGAAGTGATGTCGTACTTACGATCGACGCATTAGGTAATGTAACAAAGTCGACCGTAGCGATTAGCGGTCTTGGTAATTCAGGAACAAGTAGTAATGTGCCGAATACGTTGGTGCTACGAGATGCACAAGGTAACTTTGCCGCAGGCACAGTAACAGCTGGATTAATAGGCAACGTGACTGGCAATGTCAGTGGTCAAGTGACGGGAAGCTTGCTGGGCAACGTCACTGGCAACGTAACGGGTGATGTAGTTGGTAACCTCTCTGGAGCAGCATCTGCCAATGTACTCAAAATAGGTGATACGATGACGGGCCAGTTGAGGCTGAACGATGCAATATTGTCAGCTCTGGTTTTGAGCAAGAATACAACAGCACCAACAGAAGTGATAACGGGTAATAGTACAACGCTCGCGCCGGCTCTGCAATTGTTCGGAAATCCAACAGCAACGACAGGTAGTTACTTCCTGACCATAGATGATTCTGGCGATGTGATGCAGTCGACAGCACAAATTGGGTCGTTGACGAGCGCAACAAGTGGTAATGTAGCCAATACGTTAGTATTACGAGATGCACAAGGTAACTTTGCAGCAGGAACAATAACGGCAGGTCTTATTGGGTATCACACAGGTAATGTAAGTGGTCAAGTGACAGGTAGTTTGCTTGGTAATGTTACGGGTAACGTTGTAGGTAACGTACTCGGCAATGTAACAGGTAATGTAGTTGGTAATGTCTCTGGAGCAGCATCGGCTAACGTACTCAAAATCGGTGATACAATGACGGGCGAGTTACGTATTAGTGATGCGACGCTGTCGCCATTGGTAGTAACGGGTAATGCAACGACGCCGGCAGCGCTGATAACGGGACAAAGCACGACAACGGCTGGCGTATTGCGGTTGGTGAATATGCCAACGATTGGAACAACCGACAATGCATTAGCAGTAGACGCTGGTGGTAATGTTACGAAATCAAGTATTGTCACGGTAAATTCAGCTGGTGCTGTAACACACGGTGCAGGTACTGCAGCGCAGCCCTCGGTGACCTTCAGCGGTTCACCAACGTCTGGTCTTTCCGCGCAAACGGCAGATACATTAGTCTTAAGCACAGCTGCAACAAATAGAGTTTCTGTTGGAGCAACAGGGGCCGTGACGGTAAGTGCACCAACGGCTAACGTTGTTGGAGTAACGGTAACAGGTAATACTATTGGTTCAAGCAGCGCGGTTTCTATTACGCAGGGTAATAACGCTGCATCGGGTAATGCTCTTGCAGTGATCGCTGCAGTTAACGCAGCAAGTAATCCTGCAGTTACGGTGAGTGGTGCGGCCAATGCTGCAGATATCATGACGATTATAGGTGCAGCGGGTGCTGGAGCAACAGGACGGGGGCTTTTTATCGACAAATCTCAAGCAAGTTCCTCAGGTGTTGGTTTGCAAGTGAATAGTAACGCACTCAGTCCTGCTGCATTGTTGACGGGACAGAGCACGACAACAGCAGGTGCCTTACGCTTAGTTAACATCCCAACGACTGGTACAACGGATAATGTGTTGGCAGTAGATGCTGGTGGCAACGTTACGAAATCAAGTATCGTAACAGCTAACGCTGCAGGTGCAGTAACTTTTGGTGCAGGCTCAGCAGCGTTACCATCGATGACGTTTAGCGGCAACACTAACACGGGTCTTTACTCTCCTGGAACAAACCAAGTTGCGGTCACTACCGACGGTACGCAACGCTTACTTGTGGCAACGGATGGTGCGGTGACGATTAATGCGCCAACGGCAAACTCTACCGGTTTAACTGTTACTGGCAATACGGTAGGTTCCAACGACGCTGTTGTTATTAACCAGGGCAATAATGCAGCCTCTGGAAATGCCTTAATGGTTAATGCTGCAGTGAATGCAGCAACAAATCCCGCGGTGGCAATTGTAGGAGCCGCTAATGCAGCAAATATCATGACGATTTCTGGTACGGCGAGTGCCACGGGCGATGGCTTGGTGATTGATAAATCACAAGCAAGTGCATCGGGAGAGGGGTTGATGGTAACGGGTAACACAAACAACCCAGCGGCTTTATTAACGGGTAACGGCACCACCCAAGCCCCAGCGCTGCGCATGGCAGGTATTCCAAGTTTACCGTCACCAACTTTAACATTTAATGGGACGGGGTATGCATTAACGACTGATGTTGCGGGGAACGTCATGCAGTCAGTTGGTAATAATGGTGATTCAATGAGAACATTTTTTAGTCAACCAAACTGGTATCAGCCAATTGATCCGTCACGTGAGATTTTCTTTTATGATGATTTCTTGGGTACCACAGGGCAGGCCGTTACCGGGGTTGTTAGGTATGCTGATACCATCTGGGGTGCTTCTACGGTGGGTGGTGGTACAATAAATACTCCTCCAGCGGTAACGACTGCCAATGATTTTGGGGTACTACAACTTCAGACAAGTAATAATGGTGATGGTTCGATTGTATACAAGCAAAATACCTGTACTGTTTTTGGTCGAGGAACGTGTGTTGCTGAAACTCGCGTTTCATTTGCAACGCTTGGCGTAGGGACTCAGCAATATACTTTCCGTATAGGCTTTGGTGATACCACAACGACAACAGCAGATTTTACTGATGGGGTATATTTCGAATATGCCAATGGAATCAGCGGTAATTTCTGGCGTTGTCGAACGGTGAATAATACAGCCTCAACGACGGTAGTTACGACATCTGCTATTGCGGGTGCAACGTACTACCGATTACGTATTGAGGTAAATGCAGCTGGAACTGAGGCGAAGTTTTATGTAAATGGAGCTCTTGTAGCTACGATTACGACTAATATTCCGGTAACTGCAAGCACGCGGGTATGTGGGCCGATTATGCAAATGGGTAAATCTGCAGGGGCAACAGCACGCACTACGAATGTTGATTATTGGATGCATCATTATGTTTTAACAACTCCAAGGTAACCGGTATGAAAAGTCAAATAATCAGGACCATGGTTCTTTTAGGCATAAGCATCATGCAACAGGCATCTGCTCTGCAATCAAAAGAAATTCCCACACGTAACGTTTTAAACTCTGTTGTCGAACAGGCTTGGAAACTAGGGTATGACCTGTATGCGGGTGCGGAGTTTAGCTTTTCTGTACTTGAAAAAAAGAGTGGAGATCTTTGTGATCTCCCCCATGATACCTATGACAAGATGCGTGTGGATTTGACAGCTGTCGGTGTACGAATGACCAAGACTGAAGTTTCCGGGCAGTATGCAATTGTTGTTCCCTTTGGACGTGTCTGTGATGTAGCAGATAAACTGTTCGAACTCAAAGCGCTGGTACGATCATGTTCGTCAGATGGGTATACCGTAACCCTCATGCCCTTTGTTCACCATGGGAGTGCGGGTAATAAACTTCACATGGCCTGGTACTTGTTTGATATTTTAGAACAGAAAAATGTTTGCGAAGTACACAGTGCTGCGCAAGAAGAACTTTCGCTCCGTGCACAGCAGTCAATTGCAGGTATTTTGTCGGTCCTGCGTGACATGAGTATTTTATTGAATCCGACGATTAATTCATACAAACGGCTAAAGTGTAGCATGTGTACGGGTAGCATGGCGATTGCGTGGTCACGCGGAGAGTCCCCTGTTGCACTTAATATTGTTACGAATTGGGCCGGTTGTGGGCAAGCTGCTTTAGTACTTACGACTGCTGATATGGGCGTTGATCCCTATCTAGCATATGCTGCAATAAGTCGGGCTGCGCTTGAAGGTATTCAGTATTCAACGGAGATGCCACAGGCGTGGGCTGATGCTGCACAAGAGAATCGCAGTGACATGACATCATCGGGTAAGATTCATCAGTTGCCAACATCACTTGCGCAAGCGATACAGATTGCTGAAACCAGTGATTTTCTGCGTGATTGGTTGGGTGAAGCGCTTGATCTGTATCTTACTGAAAAACGTAAAGAAGTTGCAGAGTATGAGACTACTGTTACTGACTGGGAAATTAAACGATATGGATAAAAGATTGGCGAAGCCCGACGAAGCCTTGGCGGAGACGGGGAGCTGAAAAGATACGCATAGGGGTCTGCCGTGAACTATTATCAACAGTCTATAGAAGAAGTAGCTAAAATATTTAAAACAGATCTTGAGGCAGGGTTGTCGGTAGCAGAGGCGGAACGTAGACAGCGCGTGACAGGGTATAATGTTTTGCCCGAAGTTCCAGAAAAATCACTCTTTTTTATTTTTCTTGAGCAGTTTAAAAACCCGCTTATTTACATTTTATTGTGCGCGGCGGCAATCATCTTTTTTTTAGGTCATCATGGCGATGCCTTTTTGATAAGTGGCATTTTGCTCTTTAATGCTGTTATTGGGACCTATCAAGAGGGGCGGGCAAAGCGCATTTTGCAGGAGCTCAAGAAAATGACGACCGCTTCGTGCGTTGTAGTACGTGGCGATATGCGCATGCTTATTCCCGAAAGAGAGTTGGTTCCAGGAGATATTATTGTATTATTGGCAGGGGAACAAGTGCCGGCTGATGCACGCCTGTGTGAGAGTACCAATATCTATGTGAATGAGTCACTCATCACGGGGGAGTCGGCAGGGGTAGTAAAGAGCTTAGATGTTATTGAAAAGAGTGTGCCGATCTTTGAGCAGAAAAACATGCTCTTTAAAGGCACGTATGTCATGAATGGTTCGGCGCGGGCGATCGTCGTGGCTACGGGGAGCATGACCTATGTCGGTTCTGTTCATAAAGTAGTTTCTGGGAGCGAAACCCATTTTCCTCTTCGCAAAGAATTAGATGCGCTTGCGCAAAAAATTGTTATAGGAATTCTCGCACTCTGTGTGGTGTTGTTTGCTATAGGATTTGCCTTTGGACAAACGGTGCGCGAGCTGTTGGCAATGTTGACGGCTCTGTTTATTTGCGTTGTTCCCGAGGGTTTGCCGGTTGTTCTGACGTTAGTTTTGGTGACCGGCGTCTATCGGATGGCAAAGAAAAACGTGCTGATTAAACGGCTGCAGGCGGTTGAAGGGCTCGGACGAATTTCGACGATTATTGTTGATAAAACGGGCACGCTTACCCGTAATCAAATGATGGTCGAGCGTGTGTATACACCAGCGATGCCGTATACCGTTTCTGGCAGTGGCTATGATACCAAGGGAGAAGCTATTCCGCTGGGAGCAGTAACTGATACCAGTAAAAAACAGCTTCTTGAATTGGCGACAGCAGCAGCGTTTTTAGATGGGAGCCAAGTGGAGTGGAAAGAAGAAGAGGGGCGATTTGTCGTCAAGGGTGAACCGACGGAAACTGCCATGGGTCTCTTTGCCCATAAGGTGGGAGTGCATCGACATCAATTGCGTAAAACAAGTACCCGTTTTTTTGAAGTGCCTTTTTCTACGCAGTGGCATATGCATGTTGCCGGCATGCAAACTGACAATGAACGGTTTATTTTTGTATCGGGTATTCCTGAGGTAGTTATGCGGATCTCTCATGATGTACCTGAACAAGCCCGGCATGTTTTGCAAGAGATGCTTGCCGAAGGGTTGCGCGTCGTAGCGTTTACCCTGTATCGTGTCCCTGACAGTGTTGAGGTTGTTGATTGGGAAAGCTATGTGCATACGGTTGGCTTTGGAAAGTTTAATTTTTTAGGTTTGTGTGGAATTCAGGACTCGATTCGTAGCGAAGTCGCGCCGATGGTTGAGCGCGTGCAGAAGGCGGGATTGCGTGTTGTCATGGCAACAGGTGACCACTGCTCAACGGCACTCTATGTTGCGCAAAAGACCGGAATAGATGGGCATATGTGCGTTGAAGGAAAAGAGTTACCAAATTTGTCACAAGACCAGATTCTTGCCACTTCTGTTTTTGCTCGCGTGACGCCCCATGACAAAGCGGCACTTGTGCAGGTGATGCACAAAGCGGGACAGCGGGTTGCGATGACCGGTGACGGTATTAATGATGTTGCGTGTCTTGTTGTGGCTGATGTAAGTATCGCCATGGGTAGTGGGACTGATATTGCCAAAGAAGCAGCTGATGTTGTGCTCTTAGACGATTCGTTCAGCACGATTGTTGAAGGAATAGAGGAAGGGCGCCATATTTTTGCAACATTGCGCCGGGTGATTTTATACTTTTTTGCAACAAACTTTGGCGAAGTACTCGTTGTGGTTGGTGCGCTCTTGCTCCGCTTGCCCTTCCCGCTGGAAGCAGCGCAAATCTTATGGCTTAATCTGATTACTGATGGTTTTCTTGATAGTGCACTTGCAGCAGAACCGCGAGAAAAAGATGTCTTGCAAACGCAATTACTTCGCGCTCAACATGGTCTTATTGATAGCTCGTTATTATGGAAAGTTCTATGGATGGCGCTCCCGATGGCAATAGGATCGTTGATTGTTTTTGCGACGACGTGCCAGGCAATTAGTTCGACCGCATGCTCAAATAGTGCTGCCCATGCACGTACGCTGCTCTTGGTCTGCATGGCGATGTTCCAATGGTTTAATGCCTGGAATTGTCGTTCGGAGAAAAAGTCGATTCTCTCGAGTGGTTTATTCTCAAATCGGTGGCTTATCGTAGCAACAATCTTTGTCTTACTCTTGCAAATCGCTGTTGTCTATCTTCCGGTGCTTCAACGCATTTTTAAGACAGTACCGCTCACGCTTTCTGAATGGTTATTGGCAAGCGGTATTGCGTTTTCAATTATTGTTCTTGAAGAAACGCGTAAGTACGTAGCTCGCATTCTCGCGCGCCGGCGTGTGTGAGTTGACATTTTTTAAGCCCCACGTTACGGTTTACTCTGTAGCCAGTAAAGAGAGTTTTCATTTTAAGGAGAAAAATTATGAATAAGCATATGTTGTTGGTAAGTCTTTTGGCAGTAAGTTCTTATGCAGTATGCGCAGAAGAAGCCAAAGAAAACAAATCTGAAGAAACAAAAGTGACCAAAAAGATGGGAATTCCAGCAAAAGTTGCTGTAGTAAAATTTGAGGGAATCGCCGATTTTGCCAACCCAGAAAAATCAGAATCTTTTGAATTCCGTGACAAGATGGCAACCCTTTCTGCAGAACTCACCAAGCGTGCTGAAAAAGTTCAAAAGTTGCAAACAACATTCCAAAAGAAATTGGAAGAAGCAAAGCGTCTCAACAAAACAGATGATGATACCACTGCTGAATTGATGAAGTTGCAAAGTGAACTGAAGATTGATGGAGAAGCTTTCCAAAAATGGCAACAAAGTACCTTAGGCAAATTCCAAGCAGAATTTGGCGAAAAGATGACAGTTGCCGTTGAAAAGATTGCAAAAGAGCAAGGCTGGACGGTTGTTGTTCCAGGACCAGTTTTATATTCAGCTCCAGAATGTGATATCACTGCTGACGTTGTTAAGAAATTGAACAATGATTACCGTGCTGAACAACGTGCAGAAAAGTTTAAAGCTGAATCAAAAAAAGCTGACACTAAAAAGTAACTGCTTAAAGTATGAACACTATTAAAGCAATAATTGGCCTGGGTAATCCAGGCCAATCTTATTATCACCACCGTCATTCGATTGGTTTTCGTGTACTTGATACGCTTGCAGAGCGCTATGGTGCTATGTGGCGTATGCGTGATAACGCAGAAGTAGCTGAAATTCTCGTCAACGACCATAAAATTCTCTTAATTAAACCGCAAACATATATGAACAACTCAGGTGCCGTTATTCCCTGGATTAAAAAGCAGGGGATCGGTGTTGACGATGTGTTAGTGGTTCATGATGAGATAGAGCTTCCCTTTGGAAAGCTTGCCCTTAAAAAAGGCGGGAGCGCTAAAGGGCATAATGGCTTAAAGTCGATTATTGCTGCTCTTGGTGACCAGTTTGAACGGTTACGCTTTGGCGTCGACCGTCCTGCTGACAAAGAGCAGGTGCCGACCTATGTGCTTTCGAACTTTTCACAGCCAAACACTGAAGTTGATGCATTTATCGATAAAGCTCTTGCAATGCTTGAAGAGCGATTACAGCAATAGCTCTGGCAACTGAGTTATACATATCTCTGGATTATTCTAAAGCTGAGCAACAATACCATCGCGCTCACGCTCAATACGATAACGTATGAAAAGCCGAGTAGTGGCGAGTAGTGGGTCCATAAGAAGCCGATAAGCGCGCTTGAAATAAGAGCGGCAAAGCCTTCGCTTGCTTGTAAAATACCATACCCTAATCCACGAATATCTGCCGGTAACATATCGGCAGCGCAGGCTTTTTTAAGCGTTGTCATCGCGGCGGTACTGATACCAGCAAAAACAAAAATGAGTGTGCAGTAGGCAAATGAAGCGTGAGGGGTAATGAGCAAAAATCCTACTCCCGCAAAAACGCCGCAGCCAAACAGGGCCAAAAGTATGATTCTGTTAACATAATCGCTCAGCAAACCAATCGCAAATTCACTGAATGCACGGGTACTATTAAAAAATGCATAAAGCAGCACAAGCCATTGTGCAACACTGCTTGCGTCGATGGTCAGTATTTCTTGCGCGCGAGAGAGTAAGAGCAGTTTGTTAAAACAGCCAAGATCGAAAATAAAAAGAATAATCAAAAAGAGAAGAAACGACCGGGGCATGAGCGAGAGATCGTTCAAGAGGCTCCGGGCAGAGCGGCTACTCTTTTGAGGTATCAGAATATCTTTGGTGAAAAAGAGAATCGCGCCAACGGCTAAAATCCCTGGTATAAATGACAGCACAAATACGGCGCGCATTGAAACGACGCCAACCAGTGCAAATGCCACCAGCGGCCCAACGAGTGACCCGAGTGTGTCCATGGCGCTTTTAAGACCAAATGCCCGCCCATAATTGGCAGGTTCAATAGCGGTTGCAATGAGCGCATCGCGAGGTGGTTCACGCAGACCGCTGCCAGTAAACGAAAGCATCCGATAGGTTAAGACTCCCCAGATTGAAGAAGTAAAACCTACTAATGTCGAAAAGAGTGCGGACATGCCATAGCCGAGCATGATTAAGGGTTTTTTGCGTGATAATCGATCGCTTAAAAAACCGGCAACCAGCCGTAAAAAACTGGCAAATGCATCGCTGATACTTGAAATAATCCCTAAAAAGAATGGTGCTTGTGCTTGTCCAACAAATTGAGCAACCAGCAGAGGAATCAGTGAGACGGTCATCTCATGACTAAAATCACTGAAAAAACTTGCAAGCCCAAAGCCAAATACTTTCTTGATCCATGTTTTCATAGCAATGCCTCAGAGTAATAGGTTACGCCACTCTGTTTATACCATTTTTTTATTGGCAGATACTAGAAAAACAAGTTTTATTAGCAGAAGATGTCATTGGAATCAATTCCAATAAACTGGCAAAACTATTGTAAATACTTATCTGAACGCTTAAAATGAGAATATAGGTTCAATTTTGGAATCGATTCCAATAAACTACATTTAACTATAATTAGAGGGGGTGGGCCATGATAAAAAGAGATCTGGAAGCCGAATTGCTGGTAAGTGCCCGGTCGTTTCCGGTAATTGCAGTTGTTGGCCCACGGCAGTCGGGAAAAACGACCTTGGTTAGGGAGGTTTTCCCTGATCATCGCTATGTAACGCTTGAAGATTTTTATGTTGCCGAACGAGCTCGCCAAGACCCCAAGGGTTTTCTTAAAGATTTTCCATCAAAGTCGGGAATTATTATTGATGAGATTCAAAATGTCCCTGAGTTGCTCTCCTATATGCAGGGAATTGTTGATGAAGAAAAGAAAAAGGGATTTTTTGTGATTACTGGATCGCAAAATATCTTGGTAAACCAAGCAATTACCCAGTCTCTTGCTGGCCGCGTTGCTTATATTACTCTCTTTCCCCTCTCGATCCATGAACTTGCGCAAGCAGATTTGCTTCCCAAGCGAGTAGAAGAGCTTATCTTCTCTGGTTCATATCCTGGAGTTGCGGTTGATTCTATTGATCCTGAAAAGTTTTATAAGAATCTTATCTCAACGTACGTCGAAAAAGATGTTCGGCAGATTAAGCAAATTACCAACTTCACCGTCTTTCAGCGTTTTTTGACACTCTGCGCTTCGCGCGTTGGACAGGTTCTCAGCACGACGCAACTCGCATCCGATGCCGACATTGATTTTAAGACGGCACAAGCATGGATATCTGTTCTTGAAGCTACCTACACGATTTTTTTACTCTACCCCTACCATAAAAATATAACCAGACGGGTTATTCCGTCACCAAAGCTGTATTTTGTTGATACGGGTCTTGCTTGTTCATTGCTTCGCTTACGTTCAACTGAAGAATTATTAGAGCACTCCGCTCGCGGCCCTCTTTTTGAGAATCTTGTGATTACCGATCTTTTTAAGCAATATTACAATCTTGATCTTCGCCCATCACTCTATTTTTGGCATGACCAAGGAGTTAATGAGATTGACTGTATTATTGAACGTGCTTTGCAAGCTATTCCTCTTGAGATTAAGGCGGGAAAAACTCCATCAGGTGCTTATTTTAAGCCATTACATTTTTGGCGCAAAAAGATTGAGCAACCGGTTAGGGGTTATGTAGTTTATGCAGGGGACGAAGATTTGCCTGGGGAGCTCGATTCTGTTGTTTCCTGGAAAAGCGCGGGTAATTTAGTGACAACGATAGAGGGCAAAAAGACTACTGTTGTAAAGCCAGTTAAGAAGAAAGCTGCTGCAAAAACTCGCAAAAAGAAAACTAAATAAAGGGCTAGAGCATGGCTGCACAGAAATTTAACCAGCTACAAAACTATTTTCTTAGTAGAAAAACTAAAGACATACCCGGGCGTCTTATGGCGCTTAAGAAACTTAAACAAGTAGTGAAAGAACACGAAGCGGCTATTTTTGATGCGGCACGAAAAGACTTTGGTCGTCCTGCAATAGAAGTCTTTGGTGCGGAGCTTGCAACGCTCTATAAAGAAATTGATTATGCCTGTGCGCATCTTGCCGAATGGACAAAGCCACGCAAAGTTTCCTCAGAATTTTGTGGACTCATGGGAAAAAGTTATATATATCAAGAGCCGTACGGCGTTGTTCTGATTCTTGCTCCGTGGAACTTCCCATTCTTACTTACGCTCTTACCCCTTGTTCATGCAGTTGCTGCTGGCAATTGTGCACTTGTTAAACCGTCTGAACTTGCTCCTGCGCAGGCAGCTGTGATTGACACTATTGTCCACAAGAGCTTTGATCCTGGACACGTTACTGTTATGCAGGGAGATGCACACATTGCGCAAGAGTTACTGACGTTTGCCTGGGATTATATTTTCTTCACGGGAAGTAGCAGAGTTGGCACGCTTGTCTGTCAAGAGGCTGCCAAACGGCTTATTCCCGTAACGTTGGAGTTGGGAGGTAAGAATCCTACCATTGTTGCGAGTGATGCTGATATTGAGTATGCTGCACAAAAAATAGTTTGGGGAAAATTTTTTAATGCGGGGCAATGCTGTCTTGCACCAGATTATGTTTTAGTTGATGTAACGCGACATGACCAGTTCGTCAGTGCTCTGAAAAAGCAGATTATTGCAATGTATGGGCAAGACCCTCGCACGAGTCCTGATTATGCCCGTATTGTCAACGAGGCGCATGTTGGTCGTTTACAAAACTTATTGGCTGACGGCACTCCTGTTATTGGGGGACAGGTTGACCTGGCGACACGCTTTATTGCACCGACAATTTTGACCGATGTACGTTTGGACAGTTCTTGTATGCATGAGGAAATTTTCGGCCCACTTCTTCCCATCATTCCCTACAAAACGCTTGATGAAGCAATAGCGTTCGTAATGCAAAGGCCTCAGCCGCTTGCGCTCTATCTTTTTTCTTCTCGCTCTGATGTTCAAGAGAAAATCATACAAGCAATTCCCGCGGGTGGTGGTTGTATTAACGATGTGCTTATGCATCACAACTCAACGCAACTCCCCTTTGGCGGCGTTGGCGCAAGTGGTATTGGTGCGTATCATGGTAAGTATGGGTTTGATACGTTCTCGCATCAAAAAGCTATCTTCAAGAGCAGCCGCTGGTTCGGGCGCTTTGCCCAGCCGCCGTATAAAAAGCGACTCCTAAAATTGCTGCAGTGGTGGTATCGATAGTACAGGAGAAAAAGAGTATGAAAGTAATAAGTTACATCGAGAAAGACCATGAATCTGGGATGTATATAGGGACAGTTCCGTCAATTCCTGGTGCACATACGCAAGCACGATCACTTGATGAATTGCAAAAAAATCTTAAAGAAGTAGTGGCTTTGTGTCTTGAGGAAATGAATAGCGAAGAAAAGAGGCAGATTCCAGAGTTTTTTGGACTTTTTCAGGTTGAGGTATAAACGTGATGCGTTATAAAGGATATCGAGGACACGCTGTCTATGATTCAGAAACAAAGATTTTTCATGGAGAAGTTCTTGGGCTCAAGGATGTCATTACCTTTCAAGGGAGAACAGTAAATGAGCTCGAAAAAGCTTTTAAAGATTCTATCGATGATTATCTTGCATGGTGCCAAGAGAGTTGAGCGAGACCTGCAAAGGAAGGTTTATACTTTTAGTCCTGGTTTTTTACTCTTCTTTGCCTGAAGCGAAACTTTAAGAGAATAGCCTAACGCATTGGCAACCTGGGATAGCTTCGAGAAAGAAGTAGAGGCGTAGCCGCCGCTCTCTAGCCGAGCAACAGCAGGTTGTTGAAGCTTGAGCTTTTTTGCAAGAGCGCTTTGTGAAAGATGCGCCTTTTTTCGTGCAATAATAAGTTTTCTTATAAGCTCAAATTCAGGTCGCAACTTTTCGTATTCAGCTCTGAATGCTGCATCTTTCAAAGCTTCTTCTTTGAATGATTTGAAAAGTAAATTTTTATCCATGTTTTTTTACCTCAGTTACTCGTTTTCTTGCTAAAGCTAATTCTTTGGGGGGTGTCTGTTGTGATTTTTTTATAAAACCACTTACAATAACAAGTACTTTTCCATTTTTAATGCAGAAAAAGGCGCGTCCGATTCCTTCATTGCCTTTTGCTCGTATCTCAAATAATCCTTGTCCAAGCGTTTTAATATGAGGCATTCCAATTTCATATGGACCAAACTCTTGGATGAGTTCTACAATCCAGATAAACTTTGCTTGAATTCCTCGTGGCCATTCGTGCAAAGTTAACTTGACCTTTTCGTCATAAAATTTTACGATCCAATTCATCTCTATAACCACCCTTAGTATATAACTAATTGATTATAATATAACGTATTTATTATATTTGGTCAAGTTCTCTCTGTGTTAAACTTAATTGCGAGCTAACGCGATTTGCCGCTGCGTGCTTTGCGTATTGGCGTCCAGTGCCACCAGGGCCTTTTTTCTCCCGTCTGCGCCTCATGGATAATCGCAGCAAAGACATCCCAAACGCAGGGGTCATGCTTACAGCCTGTTATGAGCCGGAGGCGTTCGTACAGTTCATCAGGGTCCGCTTGCGCTAGCTGGGCTAGAGTAGTAATTCCCAACAAAGTAAGATCTTTGAGTGTTGCTGGGCCAACGTTCATGAGTGAACTGAGTTTATTGTTTGTGTGAGCTTTTTTGTTCATGATTGTGAGCCTGTTAGAACTAATGCGGTTAGAACTTCCATCGAGTTTCAAACTCGCCCCCAAGATCACCCCGTTCGTCTTTAATACCACGAATGCTGGAGTCATCAGAAAGCGCGTATTCAACTTCGACTTTTGTATCTTCTGTTAAATTAAAGTTTCTTTCGATTATAGCACGTAAGCGGTCGTTGACTTCAATTGCCAGCGAGCCGCGTAAACCACCACGTCCCGTTTGATCACTAAAGCTTGGTACAAAACGGACGTTTTTGAGCGGCTTAAAGAGGTTTTGTAACGTACGTTGGAATTGTGACGTTGTCTCTGCCGGGCCAAAGACCATATTTTCAATCGAATCCATAACAGAAGTTGGCATCGCTACAAAGAGTGAGCCATCTTCAGAGCCGCCTAATAAGAGCCCAATGATCTGTTCTTGTTGTAACGTCGGTGTTGACTCAAACCAAATCTTTGGATTCTTTACTGACCCAGTGATATGCATGCGCACGGTATACTTGCGAATATAGTTCTCGGCCAGAATGTCGATCGTTGGATCAAAGATCTGCTGTGGTAAGAAATAGAGCTTGCCATGTTTAATGAGCAATGGCTTATACGGGAAGGCTAACGTTCCGTGTACAATTTCTAGCCCACCGCTGACCGATGGGTTGTTCACTGTGCCTTGTAAGCCTAAATTGATACGGGCTGAGACATCCAAAAATGAGGTTTTAACATGTAACGGGGTACGGCTCAACACGGTAACATCAAAGGCGACTTCCGTATTTTGTGATGAAAAGGGCACGGAAGAAAGGCCAAACATTTGCCGTTGGAACTCTTCTGAGAAGAGGTTACTTTGCATGTGTGAGCGCTCAAGAACAAGAAAACCGGTAATCATAGTTTTGCTTGGTGATTGGTACGAAAGGGTTAATGCACCAGAGAATAGCGCAAACAGCTCTTTGTTATGACTGACAAAACAATGGTTGAATACGAGCGGAACATGGAGTGAAGCGACGGTAAAGTTTTTATCAAGATTGATGCGAATAGTACTCGCGCTCATGGTTCCTTTGTGCATCGTAATTTTAGTGTTCTTTAAAGCAAGGGATCTTGTTTTGTAATAATAGAAGCAGGTGCTTTGAATATCTTGAATAAGATTATACGTATGAGGAATGCGAATATTTCCCTTTTTCATAGAGAGCTCAAAGACTGCTCGATCAGATTCAAATGAACCGGTGAGATGGAGTATGCCCTCCCCCGGTATATGCCAACCGAGTGAGGTGCCGATTCTTTGTAAAAGATGGTAGCCAATCGTTCCAGCAAAGATATCATTTGACTGAGCTTTGAGCGAAATGACCGACTCTCCATTTAAGGAGCAGTCACAATACTCAAGATGCCAATAGGGCTGAGCAGCTGCTAGGAAATCATAGGTAAATGATCCGCTTTTGCCTTGCAAGACAAGGTGCTCTTTATTCCAATGTGCAATCCCATCAAGTGTTTTATTAGTTTTTGTCGGTACGTGTTGATAGTGAGCATGGTACTTACTCAGTATTTCTCCATCAGCAAAGAGTGTTAAGGTATTGGAGAGTCCACGTGCAGGGACGTGCCATTCATCAAGCGTAATCGATGTTGAATTAACCAGATCAGCTGAACCTGTTTTTGTTGTAAGATCAAATTGATATGAGCCCGCTGCGATGACGTTGCGTGGCAGATGAGCCTCAAGAGTTCCCATCAGTTGCGTGTCTTTGAGCGCAAGCGTTGCACTAACCGGAGGGATGATAAAATTTTTGTAGAAACTATGTGAGACAGAGCCTGTTATTGAGAGCGTTGAGAGCATATTTGAAAGTTGTGCGGACAACGCCAGCTCACACGGCCCTTGAAAATAGTGCGCCTGATCTTGATTAATAAATTGGCATACATAAGAAAGCGGAAACTGAGCTGTGCCGGTTGCTTGATCAGTACTTCCTGAAAGGTCGATTCTTCCCTGGATTGCATGGTCATCCGTGGTCCAGGTTACTTGCCCTTTGTTATTAGACCATGCTCCAAACAGGAGGCAGTGCTGCTTATGCAGCGGTTGTTGCGGGAGATTACAAGATCCGCGAACAGAAAGGTTGAGCGATGGTGACGCAGAGGTCATTTCACTCGATATCGTTTCTTCAAGTTGGGTAAGTACGGGAACACCTTTGATTGTCAGAGAGCCGTTATGCACCAGCGAGTTGATTATCGTAATCGGTTTTCTTGTCAGCGATGTTGGCAGATGCAGGTCGCTCGTAATGCTTGCTTGAAACAAGGTGTCTGGCGTGTAACGAAGTGTTGTTGCGGCTTGGTTAATGGTGACCTGGCGTACCTCAAGCGGGTTGCCATTTGCTGAGGGAGCAGCAAGTGCTCGTATGTGCGACATAATAGCCAGCTTGCCGTCAGCAAATTCTGAACTGATTTTTGGGTTATTGAGCGTAAGGTCAACAATATATTTTTTATGGAATATGAGTGGCCACAACGCGAGAGAAACTGAAGTCTTTTGAGCTTCCCATTGCCATAGTCCTTTTTCCGGATCATAGGCGCGGGTATCTTGTAATTCTACCGTTCCTGCAAACAGACGTATCCGTTCAACTTTGGTGGTAAAGCCGCAATGGAACGTTGACTGAAATGATTCGGTAATGATCGTTTCAATCTTTTGCTGTAACCAAGGATCTTCTTCAATAAAAAGTGCAGCGACAAAAAGTGCTGTAAAAATAATCAAGCTGGTCAGTATAATGCTCCGTATAAATGTGCGTACAAGTCCTGCGTAATATGCCAATCTGATCATACAATTAACTCCCAGCTGTTAGCAGTATAACGGTAGCGACGGACGTAGGAAACTTGTCCAACCGCACTGGTGAGTGCAAACATATGCTGTTTGTCAGTATCGGTGAGGTAGATCGTTCCTGCCTGGATTTTGCCATCAGGATAAAAGAGTGCCTGCTGATGCACAAAGGTAACCGCTTCTTCTATAGGTTGTACGGGATGCGCCGGAGGTCCAGCGCTTTTGGGAATAAAGCCAAAGCACACGTGTTGTGTGAGTGGGTGTGAAACGTTGTTGAGTATGTAGCTATTGTTTTTACTATCAAACAAAATTGTTTGTACCGCATTAGTGGCGATTGCTTTGTGGGCGCAGGCAAGAAATACCGTGTAAAGGCGATCGAGTTCTGTATGAACAAAAAGACGATCATAGCTCGGGAATGTTATCAGGCCAATTGTTGCCAAAAGTGCAACAAGTGCGATAACAATACAAAGTTCAAGCAAAGAAAACCCTGCTCGTTTCATGGTGCTCTTTCTCCAACGGCTGTTTCTGCAAGTACTTCTTCAAGGGTCGTAAGGCCAAGCATGACTTTTCTGAGTCCATCTTCAAACAAGAGCGTCATGCCCTCTGCACGTGCCTGTTTTTCTATGACATTTGTATCAGCTCGTTCCATAGCAAGACGAGCGATGGTATTAGATACTTCCATCACTTCAAAGAGGGCGAGCCGGCCTTTATACCCTGTTTGGTTACATTCTTCGCACCCTTGTGCTCGGTAGAATGTTGCTTTTTGAATTGAACTTTGGGTGAGACCGAAGCGTTTTAAGATCTCTTCTTCTGGGGTATATACTTGTTTGCAAAGTGGGCATAAGCGACGTACCAGCCGTTGCGCAGCAACAGCAACGAGTGTTGATGCAATTAAATAGGGCTCAATGCCCATATCTAAAAGACGTGTAATGGTTGCCGCGGCGCTATTGGTGTGCAACGTACTGAGTACTAAGTGGCCAGTCAGGGCTGATTGAATAGCAATTTGCGCTGTCTCTTGGTCACGCGTTTCCCCGATCATGATGATGTCAGGGTCTTGACGCAAAATAGAGCGAAGTGCTGCAGCAAAGGTAAGACCAATTTTTTCTCGTACTTGGACTTGTCCGATTCCCGCCATCTGATATTCAACAGGGTCTTCTACAGTAACAATATTCACTTCAGGAGAATTGAGCTTATGCAAAATCGAATAGAGGGTACTCGTTTTACCAGATCCGGTAGGACCGGTAATCAGAAAAATTCCGTTGGGTCGTTCGATGGTTCGGGATACAATCTCAAGGTCCCGCTCGCTTAATCCAAGATCTGAAATTTTGCCGAACGTCTTAGTCTTATCTAACAGACGCATTACGATACATTCGCCGAATACGACCGGTAAAACAGAAACACGAACGTCGATTGCTTTGTCTGCGATTTTGAGTGCAATACGTCCGTCTTGTGGTTGTCGTTTTTCAGCGATGTTAAGATTTGCCATAATTTTGATACGAGAGGTGATGGCAGCCTGCGCCCGTTTAGGCGGAGTAAGTTCAAGGTATAAAATACCGTCAAGACGATAACGAACTTGGAGCTCTTTTTCAAATGGTTCGATATGGATATCAGATGCTCCGCGTTTAACTGCTTGATAGAGAATATGGTTAACGAGTTTTATAATCGGAGCATCGCTTGCCATACCCAAAATGTCTTCAGTCCCGATTGTTTCAAAGTCCATGTCAGGGGAAAGAGCTTCTTCTTGCGCAAGCTCGGCGATCATCTCTTTGGTACCCTCAAGCGGGTAATATCTATTAATTGTTTCGATGATGGCAGCTTTTGTTGCAACGGCAAGCGAGACCTGTGTGCCGAAAATAAGTTTTAATTCATCAATCGGTTGGAAATCGAGTGGGTTACTCGTTACCAGGGTAACTTGATGCGTTGTGGGGTCGACAACGATAGGAATAATGTTGCGTTCCCGAAGAAATCGCAAAGGAACTTTCGCAAGAATATCGGGATTTGCCATTTTTTCGGTAATATTTGAAAGTAACGGGAGATCAAATTTGAGAGCAGATGCTTTGGCAAGATCTTGTTGAGAAATAGTTTTTTGCTGTTGAAGGTAGTCATCAAGAGGTATATTTTGCTCTCTTGCCTCAAGCTGTAGTTTGGCCAATTGCTCTTGGGTTATTACCTTTTGTTCTACTAAAATTTCACCGATACTTTTATTCAGCATATATCTTCCCCTCCGGGACAATCCCGTTACAAAAAAAGCTTCATGCATCATCGTACCACACTCATCTCGAGGTTGCGATAATTTAGCGAGGGTTTTCTCTGAAGCGAGTAATCTGGGGCGGGAGACAAAGAAACGAGCCGCAAGGTATGGAAATGCGGCTCGTTTATAAAAAGCAGTGCTTCTCTCCAAATTCCGCTTTTTTGATGTCATACGGTAACGGAATAGACCATGAAGCGTTATTAGTTTTGCCGATGGATTACGATATCGCAAAGCGGTTTTGTGGGCAGATAATTTTTTGCACAATTAAAAAGACCGAGTATCGTGAGTTTTTCTTCTTTTTGACATCGCAAAATGGGACAGCTTTGCTGTTTGCCTCATAATCGAAGTGGTAACCCACTCCGCCTCCGTCCGTGAATTTTGATGCCAATACTTGCCCGAGAAGAAGGGCTATGATTCTAAAACTCAAAATAGAGCATTTTTTTCAAGTGTCACATTTTGTCATACCCAGTTTTGTAAAACCTCTTTTGTAGCAAGAGGTTTTTTTGTGCACTTTACATCTCCTTAAGGCCCCCCTCTTAAAAACCTTTTAAATTAAAGGCAATTTGTGCGGGAGTATGGGATCTTTGAGGTCTAGTCAGTACCACTATTATATGACAAGGAGATAACTTGATGAAAAGGTTAGCTATATGGGGAGCCGTTATTCTGGCTCTGGCGGTTGCCACTGTTTTTGTGCTTATTCGCTGTGGTTATGTTCATCGTGGCTTTATTCTTACCGGCGAAGAAAAATGGGAACGACTTGGGGGCAGTAGTACCTTCTGGGTGTGAAAATGGTCAGGAAAGTGGAGGCAGCCGAAGCGTGTTACTTTTGGTTGAACTCTGATGATACAAAGTCGCCGTGGCAGTTGTTGCCGCCGGTGTTGTTCGAGCCATCAATGCTCCCGCCCATAATCATATCAGTATTGAATCCCAGGACGAAAATGATTGCGGCAAAGATGTTGAGTTTCATAGTAGTTCCTCCTGAAAAAGATCAATTTAATTCTGGTCAAAACTTAGGATTCGGTTAAACTAAAATTACCCAAAGTCCCCTCATTAGTTTAGTTTATTTTGTAACCTCAGCAAAGAGTTTTGATTATGGAAGTTGGCATTTTTCTTCTGGCGATGGCAAAGCAAGCCTCGTTGCTTGCTTATGATGGGTTCATATGGCGTAATGTACTTTTAGTGTACTGGTCTGCGCAGAACAAATTATTGAAAAAAGTGTGGCTGGCATGTATGCCGCTAGAACTTCTGGGGATAGGGCTCATCGTCTATAAAGTGAACTACCGTTTCTGGATTTCTGAGATCCCCCAACCCACGTACCTTTTTTTAGCTCGTTTCAACTATATACTCTGGCCATTAGGGATTTTTTTGGCAACACTTGTTTATGATTGGATTATTGGGGTTGAAGAGAAGTTGCAAAAGCGTCATTATGTTTTTGGAGCTGTAGCAATAAGCCTGACAGCCTATTATCTCTACTTTTTCTGTGTACAAGAAGCTGATCCCGCTAATCCTTGGCTCACGCTCGATTCTTATGGCCTTATTTTAGGGAATCTTTTTATTTTTGTTAGTAGGGGTAGCACGCTTATCTATGGACTGAAAAAGCTGGTCATGGGGCAGGTTGAAGGCATTTTCAAACAGCAAACAAAAACCATGTTAGCTCTCATGACTGTACCGGTAATGTTGATGCAATCGATTTGGATGTTGCGAAATACCGGGATTCTTCCGGTTGATGGCTTTATGCCCGAGCTATTTGCATTTGTGGTCGTTGAAATGTATCTCGCCTCTGCTTCCTACGGCTTTTGGAAGCTGCTGCGGCTGCGGCTTTTTAATGTCTTCCCGGCGGTGCACAGGGCAAGTGAGCGGGATTTAATGGTGCCGTTTGCCGAAGTGATAGGTCAGATCCATCAGGCAACTGTGTTACAAGAGGTGGCTATTTTAACCACGGGCTATTTTAAAAAGGCTTTTGGTTTTGCCGATTCTGAGGTCAAGCTCTACTTTCGCTCGACCCACCACGAGCGTAACACTAGGGCTGCGCAGGCGGTAAATACGTTGCGGATTGTAGAAGAGTGGCTGGCGACTCATGGCACATCTTTGGAGCCAATTAAGAACAAACGGATTCTGTTGCATGCCGAGCTGCAGTATGAAGAGCTTCATAACTTTAATGCCGAGGCGAAAGAGCTTCGTACGTTTCTTGAAATCAGTAAAGCTGAAGTCTTTCTGCCAGTCTTTGGAAAAAAGGCTTTGACAGGCTATATTCTCATTGAACGCAATGCTCGTGCCGGAAAATTAGTCAGTGACGCAGAGGTTGGTGCCATGCTGGCCTACGTTAACTATATTTCCCACGTTATTGACCAGATGCAGCAGTTTGACCCAGAAGTTATAGAAAAAGAATGCTTAACGTATAAACACCACAGCATACAATTGCTGCAAGAAAACGAGCATTACTATGAAGGGATGCGCGCAATGGCAAAATTGCAGGCAAGTGAAGCAGTAAGTATGGTGTTTTTAAAAAATCGTAACTTGCAGCTTGCCAGCGCTGAGGGGGCAAAACTTCTTGGTTTGCCAGAAGGGACAAAAAATCTTACTAATACCTATGAACAACCTGTTAAGCAACTGATGGGTGAATTTAAAAAATATAAGCAGGCAACTTCTATTGCTCTAAAAGATCCACAAGGACAACAGCTCCGTTTTTCTGTTATGAAAGATCCAAGACCAAGTAATGCCGTTGTTGTGGTATCCCGTCCGCCCATTTTTGAAGCATTAAGGATTCCTACCCTTGCAGAAGTTCGTGATGGTGATGACTGGGGATACGCTCTTCTCATGCAAACTACCGCTTCAGGAAAAGTGGTCGAGAAGTTTATTCCTGCAACACGGGGAGCTTGGTTTGATTTTAAAATTAAATTTTTACGTACTACGCTCAGCCATCGCCCGATGTTTATCCGGGGGGATGAAGAGGATGTTCAGCGGTTGGCGCTCTTGGTTCACCGTATCTATAAAGACGCTGGACATAGAGAAATTTGCCCTGAACAACCAGAGGGTAAATATGAGGTAGCGAATCGGATTTTTGGCCTTTCGCCGGCTATTACAGGAGGAGATGCTTATAAGGGTGCTCTTGCCGATTTAAGTTCGTCAGGGGTGCTTTTGATACGCCATGTTGAACGGCTTTCGCTTGAAACCCAGACGCGTTTGGCAAAGTTTTTTGCCACCGGTCTGTATTCGTGTCGTTTTAGTAAGGAGCCTGAATCGAGTGAAGCGATTGTTATTTGTAGTAGTTACGCAGATCTTAAAGAGCTTGTGGCAAATCATGCTTTTTCCAAAGAGCTTTACGATCAACTTTTGCCGAATCAGCTTGAAGTTCCGCTTCTGGCAACCTTGCCGAGCGACCAGCTTACTGATCTTGTGAGTAACATTGGTAAACAGATGATGGACGAGTATGCTTTAGAAAAACAGGGCATGCTCTCGTCGGAAGAAGTGGAACATATCCTCAAGGGGGCACCAAAGAGCTTGTGTGAGCTGCGTCAGAGTGTACGGAAATTCATTGAGCAGAAATCCGGTACGCAAGGGTTTACTGCGGCATCTTGTGATGTTGGTTCTACTCGTTTTCACCCGGTAGTAGTGGAAGCACGTCGGCTGGGGTCTGCAACGCTTAAAAACAAGCAACTTTTCTGTGCGCTTTTTGCCCTGATTCCAAGTTATACGGAAATTGCCGAGATATTAGATGTTAATTATTCTACGGTACGTCGAACCTGTCGCAAATATCAAATTGGTACGTATGCACCTGGTGTTAAACGTAAACCTGGTCGCCCTCGAACAAGAGTGCCGGTTATAGCTTGTGAGGCACCTTGCTCGTAACCAGGGTAGAGCGGTTAAATATTTGGCGGGTGGTGTGGCAACTGGGCCTGTTTGATGGAAGCAAAACCAGAGAAATCAAATGAAGAAGATAAAAATATCACAAGAACGATGGGCTAAATTCAGACAAGAACTCATTCCAATGGTACTTTTATCTACTGTTCAAGTATGGTGGTGTTTCAACTTCCCAGCTTTTATTAGGCTGGGAAGTCCTTTAAATACTATTGTAAGTCTGATTTCAAGTATCTTATCTGTTTTTCTTTATTTTTTTATATTTTCATCGGCAGATAACTATGCTCCATATTCTAATTTAGAATATTTAGATGAAGTACCACCATCACATAGGCACATTTGTGAAGAACCCGCGCAGCTTGCTGCGGGGCATCTTCGAGGTTGCGAAAGAGAATGCCTTGCGAGGCAAGCCTCGGGGAATTCAACCCGCGCAACGTTTAAAAATATTATAAGAATATCATTCGCAACAGTTTTTCATCTTGGAATATTTTTGGTCTGGTACAATAATCTCTATGGCATGTCTAACGTTTATTATGCTTTTTCTTACATCTATTGTCTTATAGCAGTTGCTTTAATGGCTCGAGCTGCAAATAGACGGCCTAAACCTAAGGATTATTAAGTCAGGAAGGTGCATCCGTGTGGTATTGGTATGAAGTTTATCTAGCACTTATACTCAATATAGCCATTATTTGTTTTATTAAGTTTTATGTGCTTGGGTATAAATATGACGACTAACAGAGAAATCATACACTGTATTATTGCATATGCCCTTTTCTTAGTAACATGGGAGTTGTTCCTGAAAAGGTATTTTTATACCCGCTCAGAACATGAAATACTCATACGCAATAGAGGGGAAGGGCTGTTTACCGCGCCAACGCTGGCGCTTATGCTTGTGCAACTGTGTCTTTTTGCGGCTGGATGTTTCTTCGGGAAATGGTTTTTCTCGTAGGGTTTTGCCTTGCTCGTAACCAGGGTTACTGCTACGCTAAGAGTGATTTGTGGTTAACTCGATTACAGGGGTGGTGAGTCATGAAACGTAGTATGGGTATAAGTTTACTGGTGCTTTTAGCCGGATGTGGGTCCAGCCATCGCCAATTTAGAACATTTTCAGTTGTCAAAACAGAGCGTGAAAAAGAAGTTATTGTCACGACGCTTAAGAATAAGCATCTGACGAAAAACGTCAAAGAGATGACGATTGTCGAGGCGTTGAATGCTAAGCGCTATTATGAGAGCTTAGGACGATTAGACAGAGTTGCTAAACTGATTCCTCATATTATTTCATTATCAAAGGACGCGGAGCAGATCGCTGATCTTACCTTTGAGCTTGCTGATATTGAAGTAGATTTGGGTAATATTGAGTCAGCGTTTAAGCTGTATTCTTCATTTGTTTCAATTTACCCTGGCAGCAAACATAATAAATTTGCCCGTCATCATCAAGTTATGACCTCCTATTGGCGTATGTTGCCTTCGTACCTTGACCAGACCATTACCCAAACAACCATTTCACTTGCCAAGTCCTATCTTGTTGATTTCCCTGATGAAGATGAACTAAACAAAGAGGTTCAAAAGGTGCTTGTTGCGGCGTACGCGTCGTTATTAGAACATGAAATTGCAACAATACGTTTTTACTTACAACGTTTTGCACTCTCAGGGCAACAGACATCATTTGATGCTGCATGGACCCGCCTTGGTTTTATAGAAAAAGAGCTTTTGCCTATTCTGGCAGCTTCTGGTGGTGAGTTTAAAGATATTTCCAAAGAGCTTTTCGAGAAGAAAGATGATTGGCAATCTGCTGTTGATGAGAAAGCTCAGAAAGAACAGCAGCATAAATTTCTTGAAACAATGCTTGCTGCTTTTGACGTTGCATTACAGAAATTAGACAGCGCTGTTGAGCTGGAAGAAGGTCGGCACACTCACCCGCGGGATTCTTTTTGAGCCATGAAAACAGAACAACGCTTTTTTGGTGATACAGGCGAAGCTGCCATTGTCGAGTACCTACAAAACGAGGGGTACGACATTTACGCCCGCAATTTCCAGACTCGTGGTGGTGAAGTTGATATTGTTGCACGCAAAGGTGAAGTTCTAGCGTTTGTTGAAGTAAAGACACGCCGCGTTGAGTCCTTCGCGCTTTCTGAAGTAGTGACCATTTCTAAGCAACGCAAAATTATTCGGGCCGCGCGAGCTTATCTTTTTCGGTATCGCATGAGTGATGTAGTTATCCGTTTTGATGTAGCGATCTTGACCGGTGATGCCCGTACGTGGAAACTCAACTATATTCCTAATGCCTTTACGGCGCCTGAAGGTATTGTATGAATGCGCATCTTAAACGGCTGTTAACGGGGTTGTTTTTGTTATGTGCTGGGTGGGCTTTGTGGTTTTTTGCGCCACCGTTGGTAATTTCTTTGGTGATTGGAGCCGTTCTTGGTTCTATTTTGGTTCTTGAATGGCCTACTTTTCACTTGTGGTGGTTAACACCAATCTACCCCGTAGCTCCCTTTCTTTTGCTGATTGCGCTTAATCAAAGCTGGTATCGTGACGTGTTGCTCTTCTTAAGTGTTATTACCTTTGCCCATGACACGGGAGCCTATCTGGTGGGAACATGGGTGGGCAAACATAAAATTTCCCCGATAAGCCCCAAAAAGAGCTGGGAGGGCTTTGTCGGTGGGTACTGTTTTTCATTGGTGGTAGCGGTTTTTATCTGTTATTATACTCATGTGCACATTTTTCCAGTAATTCCTCTTCTAGTTCTTGTTTATAATTTTGCAGCCCTTGGCGGTGATCTGTTTGAGTCATACCTTAAGCGTCGGGTTGGGCTTAAAGATTCAGGGAACTTGTTGCCGGGACATGGGGGATTGCTCGATCGTTTTGATTCGCTTTTGGCGGTTATTGTTGTATTTTATTGCCTCAGATGGCTAGCCTGTTAAGTTGAGAGACGAGAAGCCTATTGATGCCTATAAAGGAGCCCTGATGTTAAAAAAAATCTGTATTTTGGGAAGTTGTGTGTTGGTGGTCAGTGTAATGCATTGCTCGCAAGTTGCACGTAAGGTTACTCCTTTGACGGTGCCGGTTGCCGAAATTGCTGAGGCAGTGTTTGCGAGAAATCGCGATCTTACGGTTAATGCGCAAAAAAGTGACGTGAATAAAAGTGTTCAGCCAACGGTGTGGTTGGCCAAGCATACAAGAAAGAAGGCATTTGTCTTCAATACAGGTTCTACTGCTACGGCTACGCAACCAACTGAGAAAAAAGAGAACGAAACTCAACCCCAAAAACAAGAAGTAGCTGTTACAACAACTAAAAATTAATTCTGTATAAATCGTGTAAAGAAAGAGAATGTCGATGATTAAAAAAATATATGCTATGGCAACGATCATGTTTGCGGCAAATGCACTTTACGGGTCACAGGTTCGCATAGAGCTTGTTACGCCCCAACAGGTGGCGGTTCACAAAGAGCAACTTACAAGCGCAAAGCCAAAAGATACGTTTTCGCTTCCTGCAATCAGAATAAGTAAGCCACAAAAAGTGACTACATCTCCACAGCAGCGTGTTGTTAAACTCCCCTTAATTGGAAATGGGGTATTAACAACTATGGCGGTCATTGCAAGAAAAAGAAGAAACAGTGAAGCAGAAGAACAGAAAAACGAACAGCAAGATGAAGAACGCTTTTCAGATGATTCACACCATTCGAGCCCTCGCTCTGAAGGGGTATCGTTTCTTGCAAATGTTGTGACCTTCGATGATGGCGCAACTATGGAAAACAGCGAGAAAGAAACATCGAAGGCGTAGTATTTTGGGATAGGCATGATCAACGAACTTATTTTTTTATTCTATAGTTTGACCGTTGCGCTGTTGGTAGGTGGAGCAACGTTGCTTGGGTATGAGGCGCTTGTCGCGCTTATGACCCTGTTGGCTGTTTGCATGAATTTACTGGTCACCAAGCAAATTCTGTTTTTTGGCTGGCAGGCAACAGCGGCCGATGCATTGAGTATCGGGGCAGTGCTCTGTACCAATATGATTCAAGAATTTTTTGGAACAGAAAGAGCCAAGCGTGCGGTATGGTTGAGCTTTGCTGGATTTATAGGAGCAACGGTGATTTTTATGATTCACTGTGCCTATATTCCTAGTGGCGTTGATACAATGCAAGGCCATTGTTTGGCGCTCTTTTGCCCATTGCCACGTATCGGTATTGCATCGCTTATTGCCTATCTGATTACCCAACTGTGTGACCGATATTTGTATGCAAAGCTTATGGTGCTTACCCACAAGCGTTATTTTTTGCTGCGTAATATTGGAATTACTGCCAGTACCCAGCTCTTAGATACAGTACTGTTTGGTGTTTTAGGGCTGTATGGCATGGTCGACAATCTTGCGAGTGTGCTGTTTGTTAGTTATGTGATCAAGCTTTGTTCGTTGCTCTTAATTGTTCCTGCATTATCTTTAATGAAGAAAGTTATAACTCGTGAATAAGCCCCTGTTTGAGCTCGTGCATCAATCAAAAAAATCATTAGCTCGTGTTGGCCGTATTCATACTGCCCACGGTGTTATAGAGACGCCTAATTTTGTTCCTGTTGCAACCAATGCAACAATCAAAGCAGTTGAGCCGACAATGCTTGAATCGCTTGGTGCCCAGCTTATCTTTTGTAATACGTACCATTTGCTCTTGCATCCCGGACCAGAAATCGTTGCACAAGCAGGGGGGCTTCATTCGTTTATGCACCGCACGATGCCGATTATTACCGATTCAGGTGGATTTCAGGTCTTTAGCTTGGCCTACGGTGGCGTGCATGATGAGCTCAAAAGTCGTGGGCAGAAGAAAAATGCGGGCTCGGTCATAAAAATTTCAGAAGAAGGGGTCCTGTTCCGCTCCTATCGCGATGGGCAATCTTTGCTGTTAACGCCAGAAAGTTCTGTGCAGGCGCAAAAGATGTTGGGTGCGGATATTATTATTCCGCTTGATGAATTGCCTCCCTATCATATTAACGCGCATGATCTTAAACGTTCACTTGAGCGTACCCACCGCTGGGAAGCCCGTTCATTGGCAGAGCATACCAAAGACCGAAAGCACCAAGTAATGTTTGCGGTGGTGCATGGCGGGGTTGACCCTGCATTTCGTTTGCAAAGTGTTCGTTTTTTGGCCAGTGCTGGATTTGATGGCTTTGCTATCGGGGGAAGTTTAGGGAAAAATCGGGAAGAGATGGTGGCGATGTTGACGCAGTTAATGCCAGAAGTTCCGACCGATGCACCACGCCATTTGCTAGGCATTGGCGATATTCCGTCACTTGATGCCTGTGTGCCGCTTGGCTTAGATACCTTCGACAGTTCTCACCCAACGCGCTGCGCGCGCCATGGGTTGATTTTGAGTTGGAAAGGGGATATCAAGATCATGCAGTCGTGCTATAAAGATCTTTTCCGTCCGATTGACGAAACGTGCACTTGTCCAACCTGTCAAAATTACACGCTTGCCTATATACACCACCTATTTAAAGCGCATGAAATTACCGGTCTTATGCTCGCCTCGGTGCACAACATTCACTATATGATGGAACGCATGCGCTGGTATCGTCAGCAGATCTTGGAAGACAGGATCTAGCTTTTAGCTTGCAATGCCGGCTAGGAGGCTTTCTTTTTGTTTCTTTTGCTCTTCTTGGCTCAGCGTTTCAAGCTCAGGCTTGCAGCATTTCGGGTTAGGGCACTCATTCTTTCTTTTTATATTCCATCGTTTACGCCAGTGAGCAATGCAGTCCATATGGAATGCTTGATGACAGTTTTTGCACCAATAGACAGGTTGCCCTGAGGTAATCTGTTTTGGGCAGGAATAAAAAGGACGATATCGGAAAAACCATTCGTGACCTTGAAACAGGCATTGCTTGTTGGGGCATTTGATGGAGTTTTCTCTGCATTTGAGTTTTTCCTGTTCTAATTGTTTCAGTTCTTGAGGAGCCGCTGCTTGTTCTTTTTTAAGTTGTTTTGCAGCTTCCGCTTCTTCTAATTGTTCAAATTCTTTTACAGTCGCTTCTAGGCCAATCTGTTGTTCAGCATCGGCCATATATTTTTTAGCGCTCTCCTTGCTGCTGGTAACGCCGATTCCTTTTTTATACATATAGGCGATCTTGACGTTCGCTTCTGGATATTCGTTTGCGCATTCTTTTAAATAGTTAAGTGCCGTGAAGATGCGGGGTTGTGAGGGTTGTTCGGCAGACAGATATTCATTGGCAACGTGCCACTGTGCATCAGCATTACCTAATTTTGCGGCGAGAGGATAGAAATAAGCAGCCTTGTCAGTGTCTTTTCTCTTTACTGCGTGCGTGTAACCTTCCGCCAGGGCAAAGGCGGTATCACCATCATTTTTGGCTAATTGTTCCTGCTTTTTGAGCTCTGACTCGGGAGCGCTATCTACGTACTGTTGGCACGCGAGTTTGTAATAATGAGCTCTGTCAGCTTCTCCGTTATCGATTGCTCCATAGTGCTCACATAGTGCGAATGAAGCTGCGTAATCTCCATGATCTGAATCGCTTTTAAGGGCAGAGATCTTTCTGGCTGTTTCCAGGTCTGCGGGGAAAACGGTCGAAGATATACTTGCTCGATACGGTGAGCTGTTTGGAGCATCAGTGCTTTTTGCGCGCACTTGAATTACGGTAGGGTGCGGTGTTGACTGCGGTGATCTTTCTGTTGCAGCTTGCGATGGGCAGAGTGGTGACGCTCCTCCTAAAAGCAGAGAGAGCGTGGTGAGCGCAACTGTTTTTTGTACTGATTTCATGGGAACCCTTTGGTGTGTAAGTTTTAACTTTTCTTTGTTGTTGCCGGCGTGTATACGGTACCAAAAAGTAGCGGCCAGGTATAATTGTGGCACCGGGCGGCAGGGCAACTGACCGTTTCATTGGCTTCAAATCCCTGTTGATTAACATGTTTTCTTAAACATCCCGAGTGAAATACTCTATCACAGGTGTCGCACATATGAATTGGTTCCCCATCACTGAAAGCATTCTGGCAAAAAAGACATGTTTTATTGGTACAGGTAACGCGAATTGGTTCGGTTTGGAGGCCGAAGTGTTTCTGGACTAACTCTTTTTCCCAATAGGTTTCAATTTCATCGGGATTATGCTGAATGGCGCGTGCTTCTTCTAGTAAGGCTTGAGAGGTCTCTTCGTTTTCTAGAATTTCTCTTCTCTGATCATGATTGACGCCGTAGCCGTGTCCATAGAGATAGGCAAGCCGTATTTTGGCCCAAGGATTACCCTGTTTTGCGGAAGCTTCGCACAGCTTAAATCCTTTTTGGCGTGCATACGGGATTGTCGAATCTCCTGTGAGATAGCATATTGCGAGGTACAACTGAGCTGGAGCATGTTTTTGTTGTACGGAGAGTAGGAGCTGTTCGTGCGCTTTGTCGTACTGTTTTGCCTTAATAGAGTCTAAGGCACGGTCAAAGGACTTTTCCCCCTCTGTTTGTACGTGAGATTCGAGCCGTTTGATCCGTTCTTCGATTTGATTAAGTTGAACATAGATCCGAGCATCTCTTTTCGCTGCGGTTCGACTTGTGGAAAAAGTTGCTGATTGAGATGCCTGTGAACTTGAAGCCCATGAATCTGTCGTGCTGCTTGAGCTTTGAGCGCCATTTTGTTGCATGTTGTTTGTTATAACCAAATTGTTAAACTGCAGAAACGGTATGAATATAAGTGTTGCAGGAATATTGGTGCTTCTTGCTTGAGTTCCAAGTAGTTCTTGTGAAGTAGCGCCTAGAAATGCTAATGTAACGACGAGTGTTTTTTGTACTATGTTCATGCGGTTTCCTGCTGGGCTTAAAGACCTAATTTAATGGTGTCATGTAAATATTCAAGATTGAGCTCAACAGCTTCTGGCTCTTCCTGGTAACTAGCACTTGTAGCAAGCAAGCTTTGAGCAAGTTCAGCATTTTTCTCTGCGCCAATCCCATACTGGTAACAATAGGCCCGTAAGATTTTTGCGTCATCAAGCTTTGCTGAGGCTGCGATGAGCAAACGGAGCGCTTCTTTGTGTCGCTTTAATAAGAGATAATTGATGCTGAGATAGGTTTGGGAAAGAGCATCGCCTTGTTCAGCGGCTTTTTCGTAAAGATCTATTGATTCGTTACTGTTTTTTTCTTTACCTTCTAATCCATGTTCATAGCAAATTGCCTCAAATCGTGTGGCAAGACTCTCGTCTTCTGGAACAGTTGTGTTCAATGTTTTTTTGATGACGAAAGATCGTTTTATTCTATTGGTCCAAATGCCTAAATACTCTTCTTGCTTAGACGAAAACGTTGGAGCGCTTTTGATCGGTTCAGTGGTGACGGCTGTCGGAGTACTGGCGACTTCTGGCGCTGCAGCAGCTGATGCTGAGCTGGTGCTTTGAGGGTTGTTTTGAGAGCCTGTTTGTATTACGGGAGTGCTGAGTGTATGTTGTGCTGCCTCGCTCAGAGCGAGAGCGGCTAATTTTGAGCTGAGCTCTTTTATGTGCGCGATTGCGTTTGCATCAGGTGTGCTACTTGGAAGAGGTCTTGTATCTGCTGGTGTGGAGATCGCCGAGCTTGAGCTTTGGCTGTTGTGCGCAGTAGTTCCCTGCAATGCCGACATTACTGATTGCGGGATATAGAGTACGCCGTTTTTCTTATCGGATTTCCGGAATGTAATCGCTTCACGTGATTGCTGTCCATTAAATGCTTTGGTGTCAAAAAAAATATTAAAGCTTTCTGGAAATTCATCAAATTGCAGCTCGGGGCAGGGGCTCGCCGTATTTGAACGTGAACCTTCTTGCGATTGTCTCGGGGTCATTTGGGCTGCAGTAAGCACAGAAGATCCGACGCATAAGAAAAGTAACGTAATCAATGTATTGCAGTACAGAGTTTTCATACGGTTCCTTTATGTGGTACGACCTGGGTTAAGGGTCGAGGTGATTTTGGGGTGTCTTATTGTATGGTAGCGGTTTCTAAGTGTTTCTACTACCTATTTTACTATAAAAATTCAGCTTGTCAATAACCGTCCTTCTGGGTGTATAGGGGTAGGACGATTTGCTTGCCGACGCCCGCAGGTTGTTGGCGGGTTTCTTCACAAACAAGTAAACTAGAAGAATCGTACAGTTTTTACTGAAAGAATAGATGATGAGCATCAAACAGATTATGTCTCTTGATAACCCCCTGATTAAGCGGGTGGTTGATCTCCATGATAAAAAGGGTAGATCGATTAATCGCCAATGCTTTGTAGAAGGGCTTCGCGCCAATACTACCTTTGTACAGGCAGGCATGAGCCTTTCTCACTTGTTTGTTACTAAAGAGACTTTAGCGCACGTTTCTTCGCTTTGCCCACAAGACAAGCTTATTCTTGTTTCTGAAGCAGTCATGAAAAAAATCTCTTTGAGCACAACGCCCAGCGGCATTGTTGGTGTCTTTTATATTCCTGATACCCCAACAGCACAAGAGCTTTCTGCCGGCTTGGTTTTGGTTCAAATTCAGGATCCCGGCAACATGGGGACGTTAATCCGTACCGCCGTAGCGCTTGATAGGAAATCGATCGTTATTGTTGAGGGGGTCGACCCATGGAGCCCTAAAGTGATTCAGGCCTCTGCCGGAACCGTCGCTCTGGCAAAGATCTTTATTTGGAGCTGGCAGGAGTTGCTCACCCATAAAGGGGATGTATCGCTTTGCGCATTGGTGGTTACTGGAGGCAAAGCGCCTACCGAACTTGCTTTAGGTAAAAGCTTATTGGTTGTTGGAAATGAAGCCCATGGCTTGCCACAAGCCTTACAGCAGAAATGTGATACCTTGTTGACCTTGCCGATGCCCGGCGGTGCTGAGAGCTTGAATGCGGCAGTTGCTGGGGCCATTGCCCTCTATTGCGCTTGGTCGCAAGCAAACGAAACTGATAAAGGAGACGTTATCGCATGAGAGTATGTCCGCTTTGTTCTTCGGAGAAATCGAGCCCTTTTATGAGCCCAACCGCTTGGAATAATCGGCATGGCGTTGAACTGCGCCGCTGCTTGTCATGCTCATTTGTCTTAAGCGCTGAAGCAGATTATACCTATGAAGAGATCGGTCAAGAATGTTCTGCTCTACAGGAAGCTGCTATTCGGCGTGCTCTGCAGCAGCAACGTATACCTGCGCTTTGCGATGAGCTTATTCAAAAAACAAAACTTTGTACGGGCGATACTGTTTTAGATTTTGGCTGCGGCATTGGACTGAGCGCACTCTGCATGCAAGAACGGGGCTTTGCGGTTCGTGGAGTTGAAGTGTCGCAAGTCTATTTACAAAAGCATCGGGAACTTGGTCTTGTAACCGCTGAGTCAGTTCGACAGATTTCACAAGCGCGAGAGGGGTTTGATCTTGTTCTTCTCAAAGATGTTTTGGAGCATATTCCTAAACCGCTGCCTCTTTTGCAAGAAGTGCTTACTTGTGTAAAACCAGGAAAATATCTCTATATTCGCGTTCCCAATCGCTTTCATTATCCTTTCCATTGGTCGATTGATACGAAAACCCACGTCAACCATTTTGCGCCCAAGGATCTTGATCGCATTTTGCGTGAAAACGGTTTGAAAAAAATTGATTTTATTAATGTCTACGATGTGAGCTCTCGAGCGGGAAAACTCTATCACGCCCTTATGTGGCCGGTTCGGTCATATATTCCCCTCTACCACCAGATCTCATCTCTTTACCAAAAAGTATAACCTCAAGGATTCCTATGTCCGGTACCCATAAAATTTCCCTTTCATCTGCTGTACTGATCAATTTAAATGTCATGATCGGTTCTGGCATCTTCATCAACACCGTTCTTCTGTCCAAAAATGCAGGGGGGCTGGGTGCGCTTGCCTATCTTACGGTAGGGGTCTTAATTTTGCCCTTAATCTTAAGCATTTCTCGCTTATCGCAGTTGCATGGAGGTGGGTCTTTCTTCGATTACGGGTCAAATTTAGGTGCGTACGCAGGGTTTTTAACGTCTGCTAGTTATTTCTTTGCTAAACTCGCTTCCTGCGCTCTGGGGATCCACGTGAGTATTTCGTTGCTCCAGACACTTTTTGAGCCGCTTGCGCGTATTCCAACGTTGTGGATTGATTTACTCGTCATTCTTTTCTTTATGTTTTTGAATACCCGAAATTTGCGGGTGGGCAAGCAGATACAGCTTTTGTTTGTGATCTGTAAATTTGTGCCAATTTCATTTGTCGTGTTAACGGGCCTTTATCTGTTTAACCCGGGAAACTTTGCTGTTGCCAATCTCTATCCGCAAGGGATTATGACCAGTGTGCCCTTTATCTTGCACGCATTTATGGGCTTTGAAATTAGCTGTTCTTTGTCCCGTTCATTGGAAAACCCAGAAAAGAATGGACCACGGGCGGTGTTGTATGCGTATGGGCTTGGTGTTGCGCTTGTCTGTCTTTTCCAATTCTTGTTTTATGGAGCGTTGGGAACGATGTTTGAGGGCTTGGGAAGTTATCTGGATGCATTTCCAGCGCTTATTTCTCGCTTGCCTGCAATCAGTTTGCAAACGGCCCAGTTGCTAAAAGGGATTTTACATATTGGAATTGCTTCGTCAGCATTAGGTGCAGCCTATGGAATTATGTACAGTAACGCGTGGAACTTATTTGAATTGGCAGCACGTAAGCAGATCTTTAAGCCAGCATTTTTTGCACGTCTCAATGTGCATCATATTCCCTTAGTTTGCGTTTTTGTTGAAGCGCTTGTTGCAGCGCTCTATCTTATTATAACGGGCGGCTACCAAGTGCCATTACAACAGGTTGCGGCATACGGCAGTACGATAGCCTATTCGTTAAGTGCTCTAGGATTGGTTGCCGTTATCTATCGGGTTGAAAAACGTATAGCTTTCTGGCCGTTATTGGGAGTTGGGAGCTGTTGTTTGCTTATTGGATTTATGATGAGAAATTTCTATCTTTACGGTTTTCTGCCGCCCATTATTTTTACAATGGTGTTACTTGGAACAACGTTAGTTTTGCGACGAACGAATAACGGGCAGAGCGACGAGATTGTTTCTTAACGCATCTTGAGTGTTATGAGTGCGAGTAGGCACAGAATAAATGATACGATTGCAAAGCGTACGGTAATACGCGCTTCGGGCCAACCCAGAAGTTCAAAGTGATGATGAATCGGTGCCATTTTAAAGATGCGTCGTTTAAAGTAGCGAAACGAAAATACTTGGATAATAACCGAGAGTGTCTCGATTACAAAAAGTCCGCCCGCAATTGCTAGTAACAGTTCTTGTTTACACATAAGTGCCATAAGGCCGAGTCCAGCACCGAGGGCAAGTGAACCCACGTCCCCCATAAAGATAAGTGCTGGGTAGGCGTTAAACCATAAAAAGCCGAGTGAAGCGCCAACAAGAATCACGCCAATAATAGAAATTTCTGCGGTTCCAGCAAACGGGATATGCAGATACTGAGCAAATTTCATGTGACCTGCTAGGTAGCTGATCAGCGAAAAGGTTGCAAAGGTCGGTATTAATGATCCGATTGCAAGCCCATCAAGTCCATCGGTAAGATTAACCGCATTGCTACTGCCAATAATAATGAACATAGCCCAAGGGATAATAAAATATCCCAAGTCGGGGTGCAGTGATTTAAAAAAGGGAACAGAAAGCTCTGTCGATGGATGGCTCAACCAAAACCACGCTATGGCTGTTATGAATGAACAGAGTAACTGTGCTCGGAATTTGTAGGCTTCTTTAATACCTTTTCCGGTTTGTATTTTGCTCCAGTCGTCCCACCAACCAATGGCTCCAAAGCTGATAAGACAAAAAAGAAACACCCAAACATCGGGGTTCGTGAGGTTGCACCATAAGAGCGTTGTGACGGTGATAATAAAGATAATAAAAAGACCACCCATTGTTGGCATATTATCTTTAGCATGGTGACTTTCCGGGGCGTACTGCCGGGACTTTGAGCGAAATAGTTTTTGCGCGGTTACGATAAACTTCCCGCCCAGCGCCAGTGAAAGTAACAGCGATGTTAAGAGCGCTGCTGCAACACGGAAGCTTACGTAGTGCATGACGTTGAACCACGAAATATAATCTCTGAGTATAAGAGAAAGATGATAGAGCATTTTTAGATCCTCTTGAGTTTTTGGTTGTTAGTATCAGGATATCACGAGGTTCATATAAAAATCCAAGAGTTGCTTTTTGTGCCAAATTGTGGATTAGGCTCGTGCCAGTCGTCAAATAGGCCCCCCTTTTGACGCTAGAAATTGATAGGGTAAACTGGTGTCTGACTGTTGATTTGTCTAAAAATTGCAATAAGCATATGGAGATACTTATATGAAATGTTTCAATTTGAGAGCAATCCTCGGAATGGGATTTTTATCAATTCTATTTGCACCAGTTTGGGGTAATCCTGAACAAGCGTGTGAACAGCTGGCTGGTTATATTGAACATAGATCTGGCGATCCTCGCACGATTATGTCCCAAATTATCACCTGCTGGGGATGCCATCCTGAGTATAAAGAAGCAACTCGCCTTCTTCGTGAAGCAGCAGCTGCTCGTAACCCGCTTACGTCCGGAAAATTAATTGCACAAGCATTAACAGTGTTGCCGCAAAATCGTGGTACAAATCGTTTGCGAAGTGCAGTCGGAAACTTAGGAAATTCAGATAAGTTTGCTGTTGGTATGGCTATTAAAAGCGCTATTCCCCGCTAAAGTAAGCTTGTAAGTTTTGTTCAGATTTTACGTAGCCCTCTCCTGTAGAGGGCTATTCTGTTTGCAATAATCATGTTGTCAAATTTTGTTTTACTTTCAGGATAAAAGGGATAATACTAGGTTAAGATACGCGTGTATTCGTATAGTTTTGTTTACCCTTGAAAGGCCTTCGATGTTATCCGTAAAGACCAATATCTTGTGGGGGATGTTGCTCTCGTCTCTAGTGGTCAGTGCCACCCATTGCACTGAAAATTCTCAAAAAAATGACAAAATTTCTGAAAATAAGGCGGTTGTTGTAGCTGCTGCTACCGAGCAAGCGCTTCAAAATCGCGGTGGGGTTAAAGAATGTACCCCGGCCGAGGAAGCATTTTTAAAAGAAGCACGTACCTTTCTTGCTGAAGTAAAAACAGTAAGTGAACAAAATCTTACCGAGTTTCGCGATAAGGTACTTATGATCCTGCAAGATGAACCTGCCTATAAAAATGCTTGCGTTGCAGCCCAGGCTGTTTCTGATTTAAAACCTTCATTTGGACTTGCAAAAAAATTAGACGGAATCCTTAAAATGATACCAACTCATATGCAGGAACGTTTGCAAAAGACCTTTAAGGAGCTTGGCTGGAAACGAATGTTACAACTATCAAAGCCCTTTCTTGCCAATCTCTGGGCAAAAAAAGACAAGGCACAAGAGCCTGAAGTTAAGCATCAAGAAGCGCAGGCGCCGAAGTAACAGCTTTTGGAATTTATAAAGTTATGCTGCACGAGACGCAAAAGATGAGCTCTCGTGCAGCTTTTTTCTTGGTATACTGGAATAAGAGCGTTAGGGGCTCGATTCACAAATTTTGGGACAACTAGGGTAGCATTCTGATGAATAGCATGAACATATCTGACTGGAATCAAAAGTATGACGTCATTGTCGTAGGCGGTGGCCATGCAGGGGTAGAGGCAGCATATGCCGCTGCTCGCATGGGCTCACGAACCTTGATGATTACGCTTAACCTTGACCGCATTGGTTGGATGCCCTGCAATCCGGCTATTGGCGGTATTGGCAAGGGGCATATTGTTTATGAGTTGAGTGCTTTGGGCGGGTTAATGCCCAAACTTTGTACGCAAACCTATCTCCAGGCCCGCATGCTTAATACCCGCAAAGGTCCAGCAGTACAGGGGCTGCGGCTACAGATCGACAAACTTGCCTATCAGCAACTGTGTAAACAAACCTTAGAAAAGACCCCTAATCTTACGATTATTTCAGGTATGGCTGAAGAGCTGTTAGTACAAGAGGGTACCATTATTGGTGTGACGACCCGCGAAGGGGCAACGTTTTATAGCCAAGCAGTTATCCTGACAACCGGAACGTTCTTGAACGGACTGCTACATACGGGGCCCAAAAGCTATCCTGGCGGTCGTCAGGCAGAAGAAGCAGTTGTTTCACTTGCCGCATCGCTCCATAAGCTTGGCTTACAAATGGGGCGTTTAAAGACGGGAACGCCAGCGCGGTTATTGCGTTCGTCGATCGATTTTTCAAAGATGGAGCGTCAAGAGTCAGATCCGCTCACATCGCTTTTTGAGTTTTATCCCCATACGGTCCAGCATAAGATTGACTGTTATATCACCGCAACTAATGAAAAAACACACGACATTATTCGTAAAAATTTTCATCTGTCTCCTCTTTTTACAGGTCATATTACGGGAACTCCGCCCCGCTATTGTCCGTCAATTGAAGACAAGATTTCTCGCTTTGCCGATAAAACGTCCCACCATGTCTTTGTTGAGCCAGAAAGTGCTTCAAGTGAAGAGGTCTATCCTAATGGGATTTCTACATCACTGCCCTTAGAAGCGCAACGAGCGTTTATTCAAACTATTGCTGGCTTTGAGCGGGCTGTTATTTCCCGACCAGGGTATGCAGTTGAATATGATTATGTATTTCCTAACCAGCTGCACCACTCGCTTGAACTTAAGCAAGTTCCCGGACTCTTTTTGGCCGGCCAGATTAATGGGACAACCGGGTATGAAGAGGCTGCAGGGCAAGGGGCAATTGCGGGAATTAATGCACATCTAAAAGTTGTAGGCAAAGAACCATTTGTTGTTGATCGCACCCAAGGGTATTTGGGTATCATGATCGATGACTTAGTAACATTGGGAGTTGATGAACCCTATCGCATGTTTACCTCCCGTGCCGAGCGACGCTTGCTGTTGCGTCAAGACAATACGTTTAGTCGTTTTGCTGACGATGCATTGCGCTTAGGGCTTATCGACCAAAAATTATATGATGATATTCAGCGGGAAAAAGAGTTGGGGCAGGCTATTGTTGCCAAACTATCTTCCCCTAAAAGCGCCTATGATGAGCTCATCCGTACCCTTTCAGAAAAGGGCTTTGATGCTCTTCGCCCAGCGGTACTTGCAGCAGCTGGAGAAATTGCAGCCGGACAGCCATTTGCTGACCGTGTTATTGCAACGGTTCACGCAGAACTGCTCTATGGTCCGTATATGCAGCGGGAAGTGCGGGAAGTTGAAAAAGCGCAAGAATATAAAAATCTTATGATTCCTGCAGAGTTGGATGTACAAAATCTTTCTGGCCTTTCGATAGAGCTCCGTCAAAAATTACAAAAATATCGCCCGGCAACCATTGCCCAAGCAGCATTGATTCAAGGCATGACGCCTGCCGCGATATCGCTTTTAATTTTTAGAGCGCGAGAGATTGTAGAGCGTAAGAGATAACAATACGTAGAGCTTTTTACAAAGGGGCCAGATTTGTTAATGTTAAGAGGTATGTGTTACCCCTCGGTTACAACTTGGAGAAGTAAAATGGCTCAAATTCACAGACCAAGCACGCCGTCTATTCTATTTGGATTTTTGCTTGCAATGCCGTTTTCATTGTACTGCCTTGGCGAAGTTGGTGGAGTCTATCAGTTGGGCAATCATGCTGATTCTCGGCCAATAGCTGAAGTAAAAACAACCGATGTGCAAGCAGGTATTGCAAGAACTCGTAGCTTTAAGATGAAGCACTATTGGGAACTAGGTCTTTTTGGAACAAGGAAAGAAATCCCAATGGCATGGTGCACTGCCGCTCTTACCTTTGGTTTGTTAAATGGCATGGTAAGTCAGCGATTGTTTGAAATAAACAGTAAATGGAATCTTGCATATTCAGTGCTGAGTTCTTTAGTAACGCTTCCTTTCAATGGGATGGCCAATGGGTGTTTGCAAAGACATAGTAATGGTGTTTACAAACAGCGTCCACGTACCTATCTTGCACTTCATGCACTTATGCAATTAGCGGGTCAATGGCTTGTTGCCAAAAGAATTGGTCCTGTTACTAATCCTCTTTCTCCAACGTGGCTTTTGCCAGGACTTATGGCAGTATACCCTTTCTGGAACGCTTCCTGTTTTGTACCCGGTATGCCTCAATAGAGGTCTAAGCGCGCTTTTCTTTTTCCTCTTCTCGTTTTATATTGTGTGCCGTTACCACACATAAGAAACTGGGGAGTTGTCGTGAACGCTTTTAAAAAAAGTTGCATTCTTTCTTTAGGGTTACTATTCTCAGGCGCCATTGCTGCCTACGATTTACCGATCAAATCTCATTGGTCAGGCTTTGTCTCACTTGATTCTTTTAGCGATAGTCATGAAGTTTTTGCTGATCGTGACCACTTGTTTCTTATGTATCCGCGTCCCAAAGAATTTGATAGCTGTGGTACCGATATCTATGATTATTGGAAGTATACGTTAACTGCAGTTAAGACAAGACTTCGCTGGGAAGCAGAAGGGCCAGATTTCAAATGTCTTTCTCCTAAAATGTTAATTGAAGGTGATTTTAACGGTACGGACAACCCTGGTGTGGGAGGTTTTCGGTTACGTCATGCGATTGTTACGTTTACCGGCAAAAAAGATAGACTCCTTTTGGGACAATATTGGTCACCCGTTGGTGCTGATGATTGTATGCCCGGTGTCGTTTCATTTAACGGTGGCTCCCCGATTGAATTTGCAGTACGTAGCCCGCAAATTCGCTGGACCCATAAGATTGGTAATTTCGAACTGGTTCCCTGTGTGATCATGCCTGGACAAAATTCGCGCAGTAACGGTCCTGAAGGAAGAAGTGGTGAATACTTGCGACGGGCGCTTATTCCTAATCTTCATTTTCAAGTGCGTCATGTAACCGAATCACATATTTTTGCTGTAGGTGTTGATTACAAGCGCTTGGTGCCTCGCATTGTTAACATAGACGGTACCGTGAAGCAGTCGGTGAGTGAATGGGTTGATGGGGTAAGCTTTCTCTCATACGCCAAGTTTATGGAACCCTCATTTACGCTTATTATGAAATGTTTCTATGCACAAAATATGGAAGACCAAAATTCGATTGGTGGTTATGCAGTAACGTCACTAGATCCGATAAGTGGAAATCGCTGTTATGCTCCGTTGCAAACGGTTCATGCATTTTTTGATATTGGATCAACTGATAAGTGTTTAGCGCCAGGGCTCTTTGTTGGTGGTGTGAAAAATATAGGAACGCGTAAGAACATTTATTTAAACAGTAAGGGGTTACCAAGAGACCCTGCTGGACTGACTACGTTTTATGGGCGTGATCCTTATCCAAATGTTGATTATGTGGTCCGCGTCTCCCCTCGGTTAGTTTGGAAGATTAATCAGTTTACTGTTGCATGTGAAGCTGAGTTTACGCGCGCTGCCTTTGGTGATCTTTCTCGCAAAGCAAAAATTATTAACAGTGTTCCCGTGAATAATATTCGCTTACTTGTCTCGCTTATGTATTATTTTTAGAAAGAGTAGCTTAGACCGAGATTATTGACTTTTCCTGTGATAGTTCACGAAACTGACATTAGAGTTCTAGAGGAGTTCTATCACAGGAGAGTTTATGAACGGTATGACGCAAGCAGGGCAGCCAGAAGCGCCCAAAAAACTGGTAAGTCCTTTGTATGTTTTTATTTGGATGATCATCACCCTCATAATGACTAGTTATCTTGTTTGGAGAAATACTTCATTTTTTACCCCCACTGATGATGTGATCAAGCTTAATTACCTGACTCCTCAGAAAATCCGTGAATTTGGTGGCATGCCGACGCAGGTGCGTGTTGGTTTGAGTATTAATGAGTTTCGTACCTTTAATATGAAAACCAATGATTTTGTCATTGATGGAATTCTGTGGTTTGAGTTTGATCCAAGTCATATCTCGTTAACTACCGTTGAGCAGTTTTCTTTTGATCGCGGAGAAGTTCTTTATCGATCAGCCCCTACGTCATATATGCGTGAGGGTAAGCTTTTTGTTCGGTATGATGTTCGTGTAAAATTTTCAACGCCGATGAGTTTCAAAAACTTTCCTCTTGATGACCATAGACTAGTCATAGCGCTCTCTTTTAGGACTGTTTCTCCAAGTGAGATGGTGCTTGTTTCACGGGATGCTGATTTTGTAGTAGTTCCTGACATGCGTTCAGTAGGTTGGGGTGAGTTTAAGCACTCAGTTGAGACAGGATATTTATCTGCATCTTATAGTCAAATTGATCCGTCAAAAGTCTTGCATTATCCAACAGCACTGTTTGAAATAGATTATGGGCGCAAACAGAATATTCGTAACACGATTATTATTGTATTGCCGATGCTTCTCTTGTTTTTTATCGCATTGTTCTCGTTGATTATTGATCGCGATAAATTTTTTACGACTGTTATTTCGATTCCCGTACAAACGATTGCAGGGTTGGTCGCCTACCGGTTTGTTGTAGAAAGCATGTCTCCGACCGTTGGCTATTTTATTTATTCCGATTATTTCTTTTTCATCTTTTTATTGCTGATGTTTCTTATCTTATTGATCCATACGGTTGGAATCCATCTCAGCTATTGGCTTCGTAAGCTTATTATTGCATCACTTAATTTGATTATTATTTTCTTTTTTGCCTATCTGTTTTGGATCTAAAAAGGGAGCGAGTTTTATGAAACTTTGGGCGGTACTTTTAGGTGCATGTTTCTCCACGTGTTCAGCGTATGAGGGAATCACACTTTCCTGTGCGCGTGATTTTTCGCAAAAACATCCTGAGGCGCAGGATGGGCAAGAGGTCGGCGGATCACTCGAAGGGCTCTTTAACCCCGATTACCAGATAGCATACAAACAGGTGATTCCCGTAGGGATACAGCGCGTATTGGCCTCTGTTGGCCTCTCGTTTGAACGTTTATGCGAAAAGCAATTTGGTCCGTGTGCTGGGTGCGTTGATATTAATAATCTGATTCAGCAGCGAGAGTTGTCGGGGTACGTGCATAAACATGTTCTGCAAGTAGCAACAAAGCCAGGGGACCGCATTATTGTTTTTGGAGATCTCCAAGGTGCGTTTGGTTCGTTAGTTCGCTCTTTAGATGAACTTGAGCGGCAGGGGATAATCGATAATAATTTAGTGATAAAAAAGCCTGGATATTTTATCATTTTTAATGCAAATGTTATTGGGCGTGGTGTTAATAGTTTTCAAACGCTGCTTTTGGTTGCGACATTATTACGCAATAATCCCGATAAAGTATTTTGGATTCGCGGGAAATATGAAGAAGAGGATTTATTATATAAATATGGGGTTGGCCAGTATCTTTCTTCTCAAGCAGAACTTTGTGATGATGCCGAAGTATGCTTATCACGCATTATTCGCCTGATCTCGACATTGCCCTTGGCCGTCTATTGTAACTATGGGCAGGGGAAAGAGTTGATTCGTTTTTCTGGTTATGGTCGTGGCTATGAGCCGATCAATGAACGTAAGATGGGGGATTTCTTTCAGGAGCCCCTACGTGAACCTGTCGCTCTGTACACCATTGCACATGCCATTCCATCATCTGGTCCGGTTCATATACGTATTTTATTGCAAAGCATTGATGGTATCGATGATTTTAAAAAAGGAAATGAGGGACTGTCTGTTGTGGACTATAGTGGTGGCGCTATTGTCTGGACTCCTTTTTCTTCCCCGCTTTTGTTGCATCAAAAGATTAATAACTTTTTTAATGATGCCTTTTCGATTATCGAATTGGGCAGTAGCCTGCAAGCGACTTCGGCAACTCTGTATACCCACGATGCTCGCTCAAGCGAACCGTTTCAGATATATAAAAGATATTTGTTAGCGTCAGGAGAAACGCTTAATTCTCAACAAACTGCTGAAAAGATGCAAAAGCAACAAATTCTCCTCGGGACAACACTTGATTTGTCTCGTGGTATTGCCTTTTTAGGAGAGCAGGTAAAAGTGGCCATTATGCTTGTTCTTGACCAGGCAAATCAACAAGGGGGCATACAAAACAAGCGAGTGCAATGTATTATTCGTGATGATGGCTATAGCCCACAATTGGCTCGTGAAAATATTGATTCGCTCATGAAAAAAGAAAATATTGACATCTTTCCCCTTACGCTTGGTAGCGCTACATCGATGGCTTCATTAGATCTTTTAAAAAAGGGCTCTGCGTTATTTTTATTTCCTTTAACGGGGGCTTCTTTCTTACGATCTGCTGAGCTGCCGGGCGTTATTAATTTGCGGGCTTCATACCGTGATGAGGTATATGCCTTGATTCCCTATATGATTGAAAAACTCTTTGTTAAGCGTTTTGCGTTCTTCTATCAAAATGATAGCTATGGACAGGAGTCATTGGGCATTGCTCGTGAAATCTTGAAAAGCTATGGAATTACCCAGTGGACCGAATTGCCCTACATACGAAACGTGACTGATTTCAAAACAACGGTTGCCCTCTTAAAAGAATCTCAACCAGAAGCATTGGGCTTTTTCTCGACGCCCTCTGCAACGGCAGAATTATTACGCCAAGTAGGAGCAAATGTCTTAACGTCTATGCGTTTGTTTGGGCTGTCGTCACTCGTTGATGGTACCTTCGATAAGTTAGTTCAAAATCTTGGGTTACGTTGTATTTTTAGTCGGGTTGTTCCTGATCCAAGGCTCAGTGATCTATTGATTGCCAAAGAGTATCGCAATTCATTTAATGAGCGAGAGTTCATGTTCGGAGATTTTTCATTCGAGGCATTCATAGGAACAAGTTTACTTGTTGAGGTTATGCGTTCTATTAAAGGACCCCTTACGATGCAAACGGTGCGTTCTGCTTTTGAATCGATGAAGGACTATCCGTTTAAGGGTCTTGAATTTTCATTTGATAAGCAATCACGTTCTCTTGCGCGTAACGTGTGGCTTGATGTAGGGAACGGTACCATAGAAAAAATTTCTTGGCCTGAACGGCTTTTCCGCGAGAAGCATCCGCAACTACAATCCCCGACTGAAAAGTTCCCGACTGAAAAATTACCCAAACCAATAACAGAGCCGAAGCAGTCAGAAGCGAGGTAAAATATGAGAGTAGTAAGTATATTAGTAGTAGTATCATTCAGTACCCTGTGGGCGGTACCTCAACCTGTTACGCTGGCAGAACTTACCGAGCAGGCTGCACGCATCGATGAGCTTGTTGCACCTGGCACGAGTGATGAAATACGCCCTCTTTTTGATCAATTTTACAAATCTCAACAGCCTTCGCTCTTCAGGCAACTTTTGCAAAGCTGTTGTGTCCCAACACCTTTTTCGCATGATGCCAACCGAGTTCGTTCGTTATTGCAGGAAATAACTACACAAAAAGAATTGAATGGCTATAACGGTGATTTTGTTGTGCAACTGCCCTGGCAACCGGGTGATCGCCTTATTGTCTTTGGAGATATGCAAGGTGGCTTTTCTTCACTGGTGCGTTCATTACGCTATTTTAAGCAAGAGGGAATAATTGACGAACAGCTCCGATTACAAGATCCCCATACAACGTTGATCTTTAACGCCAATGCTATTGGTCGAACCCCTTACAATCTTGAGCTCTTGGAAACGATTGTTTCACTACAACTCCAAAACCCAGGAAAAGTATGGTATATTCGCGGGCCGTATGAAGAGGCTGACTTTTGGGTTAAATATCAACTGCGACAACAGTTGTTTGCCCTTGGTGAAGATGATGTGGCGGATCGATATTCGCTCGTAAATCTTATTCAGCGATTTTTTTCCACGCTGCCGCTTGCGCTCTATATCAATTATAATCAGGGGGGTTCGCTCCTGAGAATTTCCGGCTACGGGCGTGATTACCTTCCGATTAATGAGCGTATGTTTGACGATTTCTTTGCTGAGGTTCCCCAGGAATCGCCGGTAATGTATTATCTGAATAACCGTGTTCCAGCCAAAGTGCCTGTTCATGTACGTGTTTTATTGCACGGCCTTAAAAACATTGAAGCCTTTAAAGTAACAAGCGGTTTATATCTTGATGAGTATACGGGGGGTGCTATTTCATGGACCTCGTTCTCTTCCCCTACGCGTGTTCATCAGCTTGTGAACCGTTTTTATCATGATGCCTACGTGGTCATCTTGTTGGGGGAAACGATCCATAAAACGACCATTACGCTCTATAATCGAGATAGCCGTTATTCTGAACCTTTTCACATGGTAGCGCGTTATGCCTTGTCTAGTGGCCGAGCTTTGGATGCTAACGAAAAGCTAGAAGCTGAATCACGTGATCAAATTATCTTGGCCTCTACAAACGATCTTTCTAAGAGCACTGCAGCAGTTGGTCGTGGATTAACAGCTGGAGTGAATATTGCGGTGAAGCAATACAATAGCCAGGGTGGTGTTCATGGACGGCAGATTAAGTATATAAAGCGTGATGATGGGTACGACCCAACACGTGCTCGTGCAAATATGGATGCGTTTATGACGACGGACAAAGCTGATTTTGTTCTGATCTCGAGTGGAACTTCTACGTTACGCGCATCTCTTGATTTGGTTGAACGTGGTAAGGTTTTGGTTCTGTTTCCTTTGACCGGTGCACCGCAATTTAGAAGTGAACGGTATCCAGGGTTACTACACTTGCGCGCCTCACTTGCTGAGGAAGTGTATGCATTATTGCCATATATCATTGAGAAAAAATTTGTTAAACGATTTGCGTTCTTTTATCAAAATGATGAATTTGGCTTGGCAAGTCTTGAGGTTGCTCGTAAGATTCTGCCTTATTATGGAATCACCCAGTGGACCGAAATACCCTATATACGCAATATGACCGATGTTGATTTTCTTGCTCGGAAAATTAAAGAGGCTCAACCGGAAGCGTTAGGACTTTTTTCTACCTCATCAGTTACGCGAGAATTATTCCATGCCTTAGGTGCAACCGTCCTATTGTCGATGAAGATTTTTGGAGGCGATTCGCTGGTTGATGGGATATTTGATCAATATGTACGTAAGCTGGGAATCCCCTGCACGCTTTGTCGTGTCGTACCTGATCCTGCAACAAGTGACCTACCTATTGTGCAAGAGTACCGTAGGGCGATGGATGAAGTAGAACTTCCATATAATGATTTCTCCCTTGAGGGATATATGGGGGCGAGCCTCTTAATCCACGCGTTACGGGAGATAAAAGGTCCGCTTACTATGAACTCGGTACGAACCTATTTTGAGCAGATGCGCGATTACCACTTTAAGGGGCTTGTATTAACCTTTACTCCGCAAAGTCGTCAATTGCAGCATACGGTATGGCTTGATGAGGGGAACGGTAAGATTATCTCCGTCCCTCACGCTGAGGCTGATTTTTGGAAAAAATTTGGGAAGAAGAAAGAGGAGAAACTTTCATGAAAAAAATATGTATCTTGAGTGTACTCAGCATCGGGCTTTTAGGTTCAGTGCATGCGTTTACCAACCTGCAGGATTTGCAGACATATAGCGCACAGCATCCCGAGTATCCCGACGGTGATTCCGATCAATGGCTTGACCAAACCTATACGACATTCTATCAGTCAATGGAGCCGGGCTTGTTTACCCGTATAGGCCGCTGGCTCAATCTTTCGCCACAACCGTTATGGAGTACTGCAGAGCTTGAAAAAATGCTTGAACGCGCCGTACGTACACCGGATAAAGAGAAACAGTATGAAGCAATTCTGGGAACTTTGGTAACCGAGCCGATGCACTTTGTTGTATTGAGTGGATTGCATGGAGCATTTCATTCGTTAGTACGTATCTTGGCTGACCTGCAATCTAAGGGAACGCTTGATGATCAACTGAAGCTTACCGACAAAACTACGACGCTTGTATGTAATGGTGATGTTATTGCAGGATCTCCCTATGTTCTTGAGACATTAACCGTTATTTTACTCTTGATAGAACGAAATCCGGGGAAAGTCTGGTATCTCCAAGGGAAAGATGAACTTGACCAAACATGGCGTGGCCGTGAATTAGGGCGACAATTGGTTGCACGCTGCGGCGCGCAATGTTACCAAAGAATAGAAGCTTTATTGGCGCTCTATTTCCAAGCATTACCACAAGCATGGTACATCGTTGATGGTGAACGAAAAAATGCGTTTGTGTTTGACTCTTTTGATTTCTTACATCGACAGCGAGATGCAGAACTTGGTTCATTTTTTACTAATCTGCAACCGAATAGTATTACGACCTACTCATTTTTTGAGCGTCTCAAGACCTCGCAGCCGGTTACGGTTAAAGCATTGGTGCAAAGTCGTACAACGTGGCCTACGGTGAAACCAACTATGCCCTGTGAATTACTCCCCAATACTAAACCGCTGACGTGGTTATTAACGTCTGCACAAACAAGAGCCTACCGCCAGCTGTATCGCTTTTTCTATGACGCTTATGCAGTAATTGATGTAACATCAAAATTTGAGCAAAGTACGCTTCGTTGTATGGCGCGCGATGTACGTAAAGAGCAACCGTTTAAGGAACAAGCATGTTACGATCTGTTTTCAGGGAAAGTGTGCGGCGCTTAAGTCTGGTGGTAGCATCGAATTATTTTGCAATTTTAAGCTCTCCCTTTTAAGCGAGCTTTGTTTTGGGGGGAGTTTTAGTCATAAGTAAAAAGAGTAAGGGGAACGTATGGCACAAGCGAATATTGCGCAAACGCAAGGGGACAGCCCTAAAAAATTAGTGAGCTCATTTTACATGTTTAGTTGGATGGCGTTCACCGTAGTTTGTTTAAGTTATCTTATTTATCGTAATACGAGCTTTTTTTATTCAAGTGATGACCAAATAACGATTACCCATATAACTCCAGAGCAGAAACGGGCCTTTGGTGGAGCGCCGGCAATTGTGCACGTTGGATTAACGATTAGTGAATTTCGTGTCTTTAAAATGTCACAAAATGAATTTGTATTTGATGGGGTGTTATGGTTTAAATTTGACCCGAGCCATATCTCGCTTTCTCTCCTAGGGCAATTTTCATTTGACCGTGGCGAGATTGTTTACCAATCAAAGCCAACGACATTTTTACAAAATGGACATCTTTTTGCGCGGTATGATATCCGTGTCAAATTTTCGACACCGCTCAGTTATCGTCAATTTCCCTTAGATGATCACCGATTGGCGATAGTCCTTTCTTATAAAAATCTTTCACCCAAAGATATAACGTTAGTGATTCGAGATGGTGATTTTATTGTTGTGCCGAATATGGAGACGGTTGGATGGGGCGAGTATGAGCATTTTGCCGATGCGGGGTATTTGTCGATAGGGTATAGCGAAATGGATCCTGACCAAAAGCTTGATTATCCGTCAGTTCTTTTTGCTATTGACTACGGGCGCCAGGGAAATGTTCGTAATTCGATGATTATTTTATTTCCGATGTTGCTCCTGTTCTTTATCTCGCTCTTTTCGTTGATTCTCGATCGAGACAAGTGGTTTACCACGGTTGTTTCCCTGCCAGCGCAAACGACTGCAGGGCTGGTTGCTTATCGCTTTGTAATGGAAGCGATGTCTCCAACCGTGGGGTACTTCATGTATTCTGATTATTTTTTCTTTCTCTTTCTTACGCTGATGTTTTGTATTTTATTAATTCATTCTATTACGGTCCACATAAGTCTTTTCGTGCGACAATTACTTATAGCGGGATTTAATATTGTTATTTTAGCTTTTGCAGCCTTTTTGTTGTGGCTTTAAGGGGGAGTTATGAACGTTAGTACGGTGCTCGGTTTTTTGAGCTTTTTATCGGTCTTTACCGTGATACCTGTTGGTGAGCGCAAAAATGTGCTGGGCCTTACGCTGAGTGCTGCACATCAATTTTCGCAAGCATATCCCGATACCTATCTTCCTGAAAATGGAGATTTTTTTAGGCCTGATTATCGCTACTTGTATCGCTCGATGATACCCCAATATTTTGCATGGACGTTGAGTTGGTTAGGTATTACGTTTGAAAAATCTTGGGAAAAGCCATTTATTGGATGCGGCGGTTATGCATTGTTGCAAAAAGTTACACAGGATCGCCAATCGCTTGTTACGAGCCGTGGGAGTGTAGCACAGATCTTTCCAGTACCCGGTGAAAAGATTGTTCTTTTTGGAGATTTACAAGGAGCTTTTGGCTCATTTGTCCGCTCATTAAGTGAGCTGGAACGGCTAGGAATTATTGATAATGACTTACGCGTGATCAAGCAAGAATATAAAATTGTACTGAATGCAAACTTTTTGGGACGTGGCCCGCAGGCGCTCCCTACGCTGTTGTTAGTTGCAGCATTATTGCATCAAAACCCGGAGCATGTTTTTGTTATTCGTGGCAGTTATGAAGAAGTCGATCTGTTTAATTCATATGGGCTGGGCCAATATTGGCGGCTTATGGGGAATCTTTGTGGTACAGCTGACCTTTCATATAAAAGTCTTGCGGCGAATTTTTTGAGTTCGCTTCCCTCTGCTTTGTACATTAATTATAACAGAGGGAAAGAGCTTATTCGCTTTTCATCTTACCCACGTACCTACCAGGGTATTAAAGAGCAGCTTATGGGAGATTTTTTTCAACGAGATCCATCTGAATCTGTTGTATGGTACAACCTTGCTAAAAAAGTTAAAACCACAGGTGAAGTGCATGTTCGCGTTTTGTTTCGTAGTCTTGATGGTATTGATGAATTTCAGCCGGACAACAAAGGACTTGCATTGCTTGGCTATGCGGGGGGAGCTATAGAATGGACCGCCTTCTCGTCTCCCTTGCCGATGCATCAAAAATTTAATAACTTTTTTTATGATGCTTTTTCTATTATTTCATTGGAAAAGGAGCCCGAACAGTCGACTATTAGTTTATATAATCATGATAGTCGCCGTCGCGAGGAGACGTGGTCTTTGGTTGCGCGCTATAATCTTTTTTCAGGAGAGCAACTAGAACATTCTGAGGAGTTTACGAAAAAAATTGGTAACCAGAAGCTGCAAGAAGAAGTTGAGAAACCGATTGTTATTGCTTCGATCGCTGATCTTTCCAAAGGGGCTTCTATCCGTGGCTTGGCTCTTAAGCAAGGAATGACGGCAAGTGTTACCGAGGCAAATCGACATGGCGGGATAAAAGGAAGGCCAATCGAATTTGTTGTACGGGATGATGAGAATACCCCCAATAAGACGCGTGAGATACTTGAATCACTGTTAAGCGTGAACCATCCTGATTTTATTACCCTTTCTCAGGGGTCGCCAACGTTACGGGCCTCCCTTGATCTTATAGAAAATAATAGTACCTCGATCTTCTTTCCTTCAACGGGCTCATCCCGTTTTCGTACACTTGCACTGCCCGGATTGATTCATTTCAGGGCAACCTATGAAGACCAGCTGTATGCAGTGATTCCCTATTTAGTTGATAAAAAAAAGATTGAACGTTTTACCTTCTTTTATGAACTAGGGGAATATGGCAATTCTGCTTTAGCCATCGTACGTGCGCTGTTACCGCAACTTGGTATTCATACATGGTCGGAGGTTGGCTATGCCCGTAACATGGTTGGTACACAAGTACTTGCAGATAAAATTAAAGAAACGCAACCAGAAGCGTTAGGGTTGTTTTCATCATCGTTAGTAACAAAAGATTTAGTGCGGGAATTGGGAGCAGAGGTCTTAGGTGTTGTTAAGCTCTTCGGACTTGATCCATTATATGATGGACTCTTTGATACGTTTATACGAGAAGCTGGAATGTCATGTATTTTTTGCCGCATTCTTCCCGATGCTGCAACAAGTAAGTTACCGATCGTTGAAGACTATCGTACTGCGATGAAGCGAGAGGGTGCGGCGTATACCGATCCTTCATTGGAGGGCTATGTTGGCATGAGTCTGTTGATCCATGCATTACGAACGGTTCCGGCTCCTTTAACCCGACAGACCGTTATGGCGTTTTTTGAAAAGATGAAAAATTATAATTATAAAGGTCTGACGCTTACGTTTAATCCGCAAACGCGTGATCTGATGCATACGGTATGGCTTGATCTTGGTGATGGGACTGTTCTGCAGGTAGTTGATCCTAAAGAGCAATTTCTGCGTCAGCATGGAAAGCAGGCGCAACAAAAAGCAGTAACCAAACCAGTTGTCCCTGCTACGACTGTTCAGTCGCAAAAGCCTTTTGGAGCCGTTGGTACATCTGCTGTAAGTCAACTGAAATAGGTTTTGTGTCGGCAAGAGTAACTAAGAAGTTGGTGTCGCCAAGCCAACGTGGAATCACGTGCAAATGAAGATGCTCGGGAATGCTTCCGCCGGCAGCTTTGCCGCCAAAGTTAAAGCCAATATTTAACCCTTCAGCTTTAAGCGTTGTTTGCAAGATAGTAACTGCTTGTGATACAACTTCGATAATTTCATGTTGCGCTTGTGTGGGCAGTTCAGGTAGTTGCCCGGTATGTTGATAGGGGATTACCATGAGGTGCCCTGCATTATAGGGGTAAAGATTGAGCATGACAAAGCAGTGTTTGTAGCGCTTAATAATAAAATGTTCTGCATCATTGGTATCTGCTGCTTGCACGCAAAAAGGGCAGCCTTTGCCATTCTTTTTATCTGGGCCACCAAGAGTGTAATTACTTCGCCACGGGGCATATAATTGTTTCATAGCACATTGGATTTTTGGGGTTGACGATTTCTTTGGAACCACCACAACCAAAAAGCAATTCCAAGAATCAGCATAAGCGGTTCAACCGGTAGACGCAAGCGTGCATAACCAAATCCGCCTGTTTGCATTACGACAATACCGATCAAAATTCCCGTTTTAAGCCACAAATATCCGTAGGAGTATAAACGCTCGCGCTTGCCGGTGATCAGTGGCTGTGCGACAAAAAACCACAGCCCTGCAAAGATTCCTGCCCACAGCAACAGTGCGCTTAGTAACTCAAGCCATGCCAAAAGTAACATCCACCATTGTTGGGATTGTCCCCAAAGACAGTTGCTTATCTTTTCATCTAAGTACTCAACAAGCGGGTCCCATCGAAATGTATTCGTTGCAAATGCAACGAGTTGACTTGCGTATACATCAAATGTTGCTTTGCATACTTCTGTCATCCAATCATAGAAGAAATATCCGGGATGTTCTGTAATGACGGGCAGTGCCGAGTCAAGGCACACGAGCTCGTCGACCACAATGCGTCCAGTTCCCTCTTGCTCTGCCCGCATGCGTTCTTTGGCAATATAGGAGCCGGCGTTTTCTCGTAGGCGCTTGTGGGCTTCTTTTAATGGAATATTGGCCGTACGAGCCAGAATTTTGGGAGCATTAAATGAGTTAAGATAGAGGCCAAAAAGCGGGCAGAAAAACCAACGCTCGGTGAGTTGGTAGTTGCGCAAAAACCAAGGGAAGATTGCCAAGAAAAAGATTCCAAGAAAGAGTGTTGCTTGTTTGAGCTTTATTTTCCAGCCCAGTGCAGAAAAAAGCGGGAGCAGCGCAGCAATAATGGCTACAAACTGACCCATCGGTCGCAGCCAGGTGTACGCTGCTAACGCAAGCGCAGCCAGTATGAGCGAGCGGTAGTTGGGCTTAGCCCCATATCCCCTTGTTGGAGTTATTGGTTGTTCTCCTGACCACGTAAAACTTTGATAGAAAAAGATAAGAAACAGAATAAACAGCATCGATGCCAGCGCGTCGGTAAGTAAAAAAGTACTTGCCAGCACAAAGCCGATATGCACAATGCCAATAAGTGCCATAATCCAAGCAATAAGGGTTGATTTGGTAAGCGTGAACGCAAGGGCAAAGAGCAAAAGGGGCAGTAATGAGCAAAGTAAAATCTGAAACCAAAGAGCTGCATGATGGCTTTCTTGGTAGTCAGAGAATTTGTGGCTTATTGGTTGATTGTTATCGTAAAAAGCGCTGAGATATAAAGGATATCCTGGTGTTCGCCAGAAAAGAGGGCGCCCATCAAGGTGGTACATTCCCAGTCCTTTGCTCATCGTAATGGCAGTAAAATGGTAATCGCCGCTATCTGGTTGGCAGTACCGTTCTGTCGGGGCTATGTAAAAATAAAAGACTCCTGCGCGGACGGCAAAGGCGAGGACAAAGAGTAGAAAATAGTGCCATTTGGTAGGCTTATGATTAAGAAATGAGATATTCATAACATCTGTTCTTTACTTTTTATAATGGATATTTTTGAGAAGATAACGGTATTTTTCAAAGTTTCCCCTCGAACTAAAGATATCAGTTTTTTCACAGACGTAGTTCTTTTCCCAAGTAATGTAAAACGGGATTTGTTGGTTGTCGACGGTGAGCATGATGGGTGTTTTCTGGGAAGCGTCTTGGATGCCAACGGTAAGTCCAGCTAAGTAGACATGGATACTGCGCAGTGGTTGGTCATGGCGACCGGTACCAAATCCGTTGGGCGTTGTGCCATCATCTCTATATAAACTGAGTTCTTTGTCTTGGGCCGCTTGGTACATTGGCGTGAGCACGTGTTGATGGGCAACTGAATCTTTCTTAATACCAAAAACGCCGCCCATGATCATTTCCGCATCGAGAATCCATTTGTTCTCTGGAGTGTCAAGATTAAAGATGTCATGGAGTATTTTGGTAGAACCCCAGCTTACCGGACATCCGCCGACCGTGCAGAAAAAGTAGCCCTGTTGCTCAATATGTTTAAAGAGATTATCTAACGGTTTTAATACGGTTGTACCTGCGTCGATCCATAAAACAGAGGGGAATCTATCAAGCGCTTGTTGTAATGCAACATCTTTAAATGCATACCAGCCCGGCGCCCGTTTAAGGCTGTTATTTTTATCTGAAGAAAATGGCGTTGTGATGGCGGGGTTATAGGCCTCGAGTTTAAAGAGCTGTACTTTTTTTATGCGCGTAAGTCGCTGAATCTGTTTTTGAGTAAGCCCAAGATCAAATACGGCGATGGTGTTCAATTGTTCATAATTGGTCGTATGAATACTTGCTATGAGGTTCATAAGCCGATCGAAATACCCCGCATCTACGGCGGTGCAGTAATACTGGTGTGTGGGTCCCGCTTGGAGTGGTATGGTGAGCAAAAGTGCAAAAAAGGCTGAATATCTCATGCTTTTTCCTATGGCTTGCAGGGCGCAAGCTTTTTATTGGTCGCCGTAAACTATGAGAAACTTATATAAAAAGAGAGCGGATAAGTAAAGAAGTGCTTATTTTCCGCGTAGGTAAAACTCTTTTCTTGTTCTTGCCATAGTTTATTACTGTGCTATTTTGACCATACTTATGTTGAGTATCTGATTTTCAGTAGCTCGAATTTGTAACTTTGGCATACTAAGAGAGATGTCAACGGTGTAACCAACATAAAGGGAGTAGAGAGCGCGAAAGGTATGGGAGGATCTATGCATCCATGTGTCGCGGGAGATAAATGTTGTGAAAGTGGCGGAAATACGCTTGTTTTTGTTATTTACGATGGAATAAATAACTCAGTTTTTTCAAGCCAAGTTCTCCAGCCCTTACTCAAACGAGCAAAGAAAAATCAGCATCAAAAGATCTATTTAATAAGTTTTGAGCGGACGCTTTTGAGCGAGCAAAAAATCGCTCGATTGATTCCTCACCGAGAAAATATCATATTTGTACAGTTCTGGCGTCTTCCCTTTATGGGCAGGTTGAGCCTTCGGCTCTCGATACTACAACTGCGCACTTTTTTGCGTAGATTGTCTTGCTATTCGATGATTACTCGCGGTCCGCTGGCTGGCTGGGTAGGTATGCGGGCTATTTCTCCTGCTTCTTGCGCATCATACACGGTACAAGCGCGCGGTCTTTTGGCTCAAGAATATGAGATGTCTCATCCAACGGGTTACAACTATATTAAGGGTTTTTTCTGCTGGATCCGCAAGAAACAGATGGAAATTGTGGAACATGCAGCCTTTAGCCCAAAGCCTGAGCTTTTGTTAGCAAAGTTCCGCATAGAAGCGGTGACAAATGCTTTAAAAGAGTATTTGGTAGAGGCGTATGGGGTTAATCCTTCCCACGTTGTTCTGGCTGTTGATGATATGCCGCCGCGGGTGGTTGAGTATCAGCGACTTGTATGGCGGGAAGAGATACGTAATCAACTGCATATTTCGCCCCAAGCGCATGTGTACTGCTACAGTGGTGCAGTAAAGCCATGGCAGTGCCCCGGTGCTGTTGTTGACTATTTTAAGAGCGAATTGGCTCGGCGTAGAAATAATAGCTTTTTGTTGGTGTTGACCCAAGATGCCGCAGCATTTGCAAAAGTTATTCAAGAAAAGCAGCTTGATCAAAAATATTATGCGATTATGACAATTCCCCATGATGAGATGTACAAGTATTTAAGTGCTTGTGACACAGGAATTGTGTTCCGTGAAAAGCATATTGTCAGTTGGATTTCTCGTCCTGTAAAGGCTATGGAATACAAAAGTGCTGGACTAACTATTGCGCATAACAATACGTCGGCGTGGCTTATTGAGCAAGAGCAAGAAGAGAACGTTGTCGCTGTTTTGGGCACAGGCTATGTCGGCCTTGTTGTAGGTTCGTGCATTGCAAAGTTTGGAACGCCGGTTATTTGTGCGGACATTGATGAACGCAAGATTGAGTTTTTGAAAAACGGTATATCGCCTATTTATGAACCGGGGGTTGAGGAACTCATTATGAGTCCCTTGATAACTTTCACAACCGATATTGTTGCGGCTATCAAAAAAGCGCGCATTATTTTTATTGCGGTTCCTACCCCTGCGCAAGCTGACGGTAACGCAGATATTAGTGTGGTAAAAGATGTAGCGAAGCTTATTGCCAAAAACAGTACCGACTACAAGATCGTCTGCTTAAAGAGTACGGTACCAATCGGGACTCACTCAGTTGTTGCGTCGATTATCGAGGATTATAAGAAGGGTGACCATACGATTGATATTGTTTCGACGCCAGAATTTTTGCGTGAAGGAACAGCGGTCTATGATTATTTATATCCCGATCGCGCTATTATTGGCACAAAGTCTGAACGGGCCTATGAGGCGGTACGGCAATTGCACTTGCGTATGGGCTGTCGTCCTGAGAAAATTATTTGGACCGACAATCCAGCGGCAGAGACTATTAAGTATGTTGCGAACTCGTTTTTAGCGCTCAAGATCTCATTTATCAATGAAATCGCTAACTTTTGTGACAGAATCAATGTTGATGTTTTAGCGGTTGCCTATGGCGTTGGTCTTGATAAGCGTATCGGTACCCAATTTTTGAAACCGGGCCCGGGCTACGGCGGTTCATGTTTCCCTAAAGATGTACAAGCTTTATTGAGCATGGCGCAGGAAGCAGGATCTCCTTTAAAGATTATGGAAGAGGCGGTTCGTATTAATGAATTGCAACGGCATCAAGTGGTCTATAAGATCAAAAACTTGGTTGGTGAAGATCTCCATGGAAAAGTCATTGCGATCTTAGGCTTGGCCTTTAAAGCCAATACAGATGACGTCCGTAAGTCTCCTGCAATTGATATCATCGCATTATTGCGCAAGGAGGGTGCGATTATCCGTGCCTATGATCCACAAGCAATGTTTAATTTGCGAAAAGAGCTTTCTGATATAACCTATTGTTTGAATGCGTATGACGCTGCGCAAGGAGCTCATATTGCGGTTGTGCTTACTGAGTGGGCTGAGTTTGCTACCATGGATGTTGTAAAACTCTACTCGGTTATGAAAGAACACTGCGTATTAGATGCGCGTAATATTGTGCCTTTGCAGCGACTTAAAACAAGTGGTTTCCGGGTTGATACTATAGGGCGTAGTGCAATTGCACAAGAAACGGATATGACGTTTGTTCCTGCATCGGCTGACCGTAGAAAGCGCTTGGCAAAGCCAGCACCTGTATCACATTCAATCGTTGCAGAACAGTACAAGAATATATGAGGGGGCAACAGGGATCGAAGAGAGGCGAGATACAATGATGCAGGATTATCATAGGTACGTAATGATACTTGCCGGAGGTTCAGGCAAGCGATTGTGGCCCATAAGCCGTCAAGATCTTCCTAAGCAATTACTTCCTGTGGATGGCTCGCAAACATTACTCGAAAAAACAATTGATCGCATGGAACGTATTGTTCCTCGTGAACGGCAGCTGGTAATTACTTCCGCTCCGTATGAAGCGTTAGTTCGTGAGATGCTCTCTACTGATACGGTTACGGTACTTGCAGAACCGGAGGCACGTAACACTGCTGCTGCAGTCATGCTTGGTTGTGCATATCTTAAGAAGCATGATCCCCGCGCTGTGGTTGTGATTGTCCCTGCTGATCATATGATTGCTGATGAAGTGCAGTTTGCCCATGTTATTTCAAAAGCAGTTGCTCAAGCACAAAAAGAACAAAAAATTGTCTTAGTTGGTGTTAAGCCAGAATACCCTGCTACGGGGTATGGGTACATAGAAGTAGCGCATGAAAAAATCGACAACTATGCTGGCGGCTATTATGCGGTAAAACGCTTTCATGAAAAGCCATCGCTCGATGTTGCCTGCTTTTATGCATACAGTGATAACATGCTGTGGAATTGTGGCATTATCTGCGCGCCGCTGAGCGTATTACTTGCTGAAAGCGAACGATACATGCCGTATATCACCGACACGCTTATGTCCGACAGTGGTGACCAAGATACCTTTGCTGAACGCTATGCACAGCTCCCATCGGTTTCTATTGACTATGCTTTACTTGAAAAGACTGACAGGCGTTCCGTTGTTGCAGGTGATTTTGGTTGGTCAGATGTTGGGTCGCTTGAGGCATTTATTGGTGCCTGTCGCCCGCCGGACCACCAGAAGATTTTGTCGTTTTTTGATGCTTCGCATAACAGCGCCTATTCAAATAAGCTGGTGATTTTTTCAGGTGTTAATGATATTTGTGTTGTTGACACGGGAGATATGCTTTTAGTCACGCGGCGTGACTTGATGGACCGTTCTTCTGAAATAGCGCAGCAGATGCTTGCCAAAGGGTTTGTTGAATATACGTAAGATTCTGAGCATCTCAGCAAGCTTTGCTTTTGTATTAATAAAGATATTCTTTCTCGTATAAGTTATTAAGGGGTTTGGGGATCCTACTTCGCTCTTCTCGGCAAGCTCTTCGATGTACAAGAGAGCTACGCAGGACAGGCTGTCCCCATATTCCCCCAATTCGCCGGCCGTGCCCGCCGTAGCCTGCCAAGCCTGAAGGCGTGGATAGGCGAAGTCGGGAGCGATATGGGTGCTTGAATAAATAAAAAATAAGCTTTGTCGCGAAGGCCGATTGATTATTTCGCTTGCTGAGCTCTATTCTCATATAAAAATTTTAATGGTAACTTGGGACTCAACGTAAAGAAATACAAAAAGAGGTCCCTTATGAAACGAGCACTCATTACAGGAATTACGGGGCAAGACGGGTACTATCTAACCCGTTATTTATTAGACAAAGGGTATGAAGTGCACGGGATCTGCCGCCGCGCTTCAACACCAAACCTCGAACGTCTCACCCCATTACTTTCACATATTCATCTTCACTACGCCGACATGACCGATGCCCTGAGCCTTGCGCGCGTGCTCACACTCAGTGAGCCAGATGAAGTCTATAATCTTGCAGCGCAAAGCCATGTTGCCGTTTCGTTTGATATTCCCGTGTATACTGCCCAAGCAGACGCCCTCGGCGTTGTGCATCTCTTAGAAGCACTGCGGGTACTTAAAATGACCGATCGTGTTAAATTCTACCAAGCTTCTTCGAGTGAGCTTTTTGGTAACGCTTCTGAAGTTCCACAACGGGAAACGACGCCCTTTGCACCACGTTCACCATATGCAATTGCTAAGCTCTATGCCTATTGGATGGTGGTTAACTATCGCCAAGCGTACGGCCTGTTTGCAGCTAATGGGATTTTATTTAACCATGAATCTGCGCAACGTGGTCATACGTTTGTTACGCAAAAAATTGCTAAAGCTATTGCACACATCGCGCATGCCCGTTCTACCCGAAGTGCATTTATTCCGCTCGCATTAGGCAATCTTGATGCACGACGTGATTGGGGCTATGCAGGCGATTATGTTGATGCGATGTGGCGGATCTTGCAGCATTCGGTTGCAGATGACTTTGTGATCGCAACCGGACAATGGCATAGCGTGCGTGAGTTTGTAGAAAAAGCATGTGCGCATGTTGGTATCACGCTTGTTTGGACCGGCTCTGGGCTTGAAGAAAAGGGTGTTGATAGTGAAACCGGCAAAACGCTTGTTGTGGTCGATCCGCACTATTTCCGTCCCACCGAAGTTGATTCTCTGTTAGGCGATGCTACCAAAGCTCGTACAAAGCTTGGCTGGCAGCCTACCATGAGCTTTGATGCGCTTGTCGCGCATATGGTTGACTCTGCTCTGGGCAAGAGTGATCTTTTATGGGATAGTAAGAATATCTGTCATGATCAGGAATTGAAAAAGGGTCTTTGATGAAGTTGTTACCGGTTGATGTGAGTTCGTTTAGTACCATAATTCAAGGTAATTATGTGTATGTTGATAAAACAAAGTATATCTACGACCTTTATAGCGAAGGTGGTCGATATCATTTTCTCTCGCGGCCGCGGCGATTTGGTAAAACACTTTTAGTTTCAACGCTTCATGAGCTTTTTTCAGGGAACAAAAAGTTATTTAAGGGCCTGTGGATAGAAAAAAGTGATTGGCAGTGGAAGCAATATCCGGTTATTCATCTTGATTTGGCGACTACCCCTTGCTTAAGCCCGCAAGAATTACGAGACAACATAAATCGTGCCCTACGACGCATTGCTGTATCGTACAAGCTGGATATCTCCAAAGAAGATACCCCTGAAAGTACCCTTGTACATATGGTTAACAAATTGTCTGAGCTTTACGGGCCATCTTCGGTAGTTATTCTTATCGATGAATATGACTATCCTATTTTAAAGTATTTGGAACATACAGAAAAAGCAGCTGCATACCGAGAGATTTTAAAGAGCTTTTACGGAACGCTTAAGGGACTCGATAAACATTTGCGAGCCATCTTTCTTACAGGGGTCACGAAATTTGCAAAGACCTCGATTTTTTCTGGGTTAAATAATCTTAATGATATCTCTTTAAAAAAAGAGGCCTCTGTCCTTCTTGGGTATACTGAGCAGGAAATTGGGAAATACTTTGCTGGTTACATAAAAAACATTGCAAAGAAACAGGATATTTCTGTTTCATCCCTTCGCAGTGCAATGAAGCGGTGGTACAACGGATACAGCTTTTCTTCAGCTGATGACTTTCGCGTTTACAACCCTTTTTCTGTGCTTTATTTTTTAAGGGATGAAGAGTTTCATAATTATTGGTTTGAGTCAGGAACGCCAACGTTTCTCATTGCTCTTCTTAAAACACAGTTTTATTCGTTAAATGACCTCAAAACATCGAGTATGGACCGGGAGTCACTCGGGACTTTTGAGATCAATGACATTCCTCTTATCCCGCTCCTGTTTCAAGCTGGTTATCTCACGATTGCTTCGTATGATAAGCAAACAACACTTTTCACGCTCGATTATCCAAACGAAGAAGTTCGCCTTTCTGTTGCTCGGCAGCTGACAGCCATACTTTCTCATTCCAAGCCATCAGAGATTCCTCAAGTTGTTGTATCTCTTGGTAAGGCACTTCGCAACAACGACGCAGAAGCGTTTTGTGAGTCAATACAAAGTTTATTTGCAAACATACCCTACAATCTGCACATAGCGCAAGAAAAATATTTTCACTCTCTTTTACAAGCAGTGGGTATGTTGCTAGATGCTGAAGTTCAATCGGAAGTTGTGACCGACAAAGGTCGTATTGATCTTGTGATTACCACAAAGACCCACGTCTACGTTTTTGAGCTCAAATTTAAAGCAACCGCAGAAACAGCACTTGCCCAAATTAAGCGCAATAAGTACTACGAACGATTTGTTATCAAACGCAAAAAAATTGTGTTGATTGGTCTCTCGTTTACCTACATCACAAAGAAGCTTAAGATACGTTGGAAGATTGAGGAACAAAAGTCGTTGATTGGAGCAAAGAAAAAAAAGTAATTTTCGTGTTATAAAAGCAGGGGTTTGGGGACGGACAGTCCCCATATAAAAAAAGTCCAGTTTCCGGTGGTGCTCTGCAAGAGCACTTGTGAGAGTCGAAGTTTGTTGAGAGAGTTAGTGTAAACCTATGAAAAAAAACGCCACAATATACGTCGCCGGACATCAGGGGCTTGTTGGCTCTGCGCTGATGCGTGCTTTGGAGACTGCAGGTTACACTAACATACTGACTCGTACGTTCGCAGAACTTGATCTGAGAGATCAAACAGCCGTTACCAGCTTTTTTGCCGAACAGCGTCCCGACTACGTTATTCTTGCTGCTGCTCGTGTTGGCGGCATTGTAGCTAATGCGACGTACCCGGTCGATTTTTTGTACGACAATCTTATGATTGCCACAAACGTTATTCATGCTGCGCATGCTTTCAACGTCAAAAAATTATTATATCTCGGCTCGTCCTGCATCTACCCGCGTGAATGCCCGCAGCCAATCAAAGAAGAATATCTTCTGACCGGTCCGCTTGAACCAACAAACGAATGGTATGCAATTGCAAAAATTGCTGGGCTTAAGCTTTGCCAAGCCTATAACAAGCAATATGGCACCCGCTTTATTATGGCGATGCCAACAAACTTATACGGCCCTGGCGACACCTTTCATAACACCAACTCACACGTTGTCCCCGCGCTGATGTCACGTATGTATACAGCAAAAATAAACAACGAACCTACCGTTGTGGTGTGGGGTTCTGGCAACGTGCGTCGTGAATTTCTCTATGTTGACGATCTTGCGCAAGCACTGCTTATGCTGATGCAAACGTATGATGGATCTGATTGGATCAATGTTGGTACGGGGCAGGATTGCACGATTAAAGAAGTTGCGTATGCGATTAAGCAAGCAGTTGGCTACGATGGGGAGATTGTTTTTGATACATCAAAGCCTGATGGAACCCCGCGTAAAGTGCTTGATGTAACGAAGATACACAATTTAGGCTGGCGTGCAAAAATTTCCTTGCAAGATGGTTTAGATCGTACTATGGTAAGCTTCCGTAGTGAGTCTTCGACGTAAAAAGCGCAACCCGGCGAAGCCTTTAGCATCAAGAGTTTAACTTCGTAGAAGGGGCGAAGAGGGGTAGTCGGGGGGTAACGTAGAAGCGATGAATACTGGCGTAGGCCTAGAACTTTGAAGGTTACTGACATGAAAAAACTGTATCTCATACTTGGCAGCATCGTGATTACCGCAGTGCTCGCGACTTTCCTCTTCTTCTTTTTCTCCCACACACAACTCGAAAAACTTGGTCCAGATGATCTTAAGCGTCTGAACGTCGATTTTGATACATCGATGAATCTTGCAGCACATCCACATCGTTTAGATTCTCCAATGGAGCGCAAGTTCTACGAAACATTTAAATCGATATACGAAAGAAACAATCTTTCAAAAGTAGTGTGGAGTGAAAAGCCCCTTGTTCCAAAAATTATTCACCAAATTTGGTTGGGTAGCGCATTTCCAGACAAATACCGCGCTTACCAAGCATCATGGAAAAAGTATAACCCTGATTGGGAGTATCGCTTGTGGACCGAAGCGGAGCTGAAAGATTTCCCAATGCAAAATCGTGATTTGTATGAAAATGCAAAAAACTATGGTGAAAAATCAGATATAGCTCGTTACGAAATTTTGTATCAATTGGGTGGACTATATGTCGATACTGACTATCAATGCATTCGTCCTTTTGATCTTTTTAATCATTGTTACGATTTCTATATTGGCATCCAGCCGCTTGATACAAGTATTGTGCAATTGGGTATTGGTCTGATTGGTGCTGCTCCTGGTCATCCGCTGCTCAAAGTAGCGCTTGATAGTCTTCGTGCGCAAAGCCAGCAGACAGAGCAGATTATTGCAAAAACAGGACCAGTCTTTTTCACACAGGTTTTTGTGATGGTAGCCCCATATCTAGGTGATAAAACGGTTGCATTCCCACCAACCTATTTTTACCCACGTGGGTATACGCAAGCGGAGAAAGATACGGCGCAATGGCTCAAACCGGAGTCATTTGCTGTGCACCAGTGGGAAGGAAGTTGGATGAAGAAAGAGGCGTTTGTTAAGTAACTCTATTGAAATGATCTGAAGTACTATGCGTAAGCATGAGCGGGTTGAGGGGCGCAGCCCCCACTCGTTCGCCGGAGCCTCTTAAGGCGTAGGCCATTGATCTGATTGTTATGATTACTGAATTGTATTGGTGAATAGGACGAAGAGTTTTTAAAGAAAGGGTAGAAGATGATGAAGCGAGTAGTTGCTCTCTGTGCTCTGTTAGTAACGGCTTCAGTTGTTGCTAAAACCGTTGATCCTGTGAAGATCGTTGTTGTTGTTCCAACATATAATAACGAGAAATGGTGTATCCGTAATATCGAATCTGTTGTCTGCCAAAGCTACCCGCGCGAACATTGGCGCATGGTCATTGTCAACGACTGTTCTGTTGACCGAACAAGTCAATTAATTCATGCATATATTCAAGAACATCGCTTAGAGAATCAAATTGAGATTATTGATAATGCTGAACGTAAGGGCGCAATGAGAAATTTGTATGAAACGATTCATGCATGCCCTGATGACATGGTGATTGCAACGCTTGATGGTGATGATTGGTTGGCTGGTCCGCACGTTATTAAGCGACTTGCGCAAGAATATGCCAACGATTCTGTTTGGATGACCTATGGCCAATTTCAGTATTATCCTGGCCGACAAATGGGCTTTGCTCGCGCATTTCCTGATAATGTTATGAAAGAATGCCTTTTCCGCTCCTATGATTGGGTAGCGACCCATATGAGAACCTTTAAAGCAGGGCTCTTTAAAAAGATTGCAAAAGAAGATCTGACGTTGAACGGGAAGTTCTTTAATTCTGCTTGGGACCTTGCCATGATGTACCCAATGCTGGAAATGGCCTCACGTGGTCACGTTCGCTTTATTCCGACGATTATGTATATCTACAACACGAGTAACCCGATTTGTGATTTTAAAGTTCATGCTACAGAACAGGCTCGGCTGACTGGATATATCAGAAATAAACCAAAGTACATGCCATTATAATAGATTGATTAACGTATAAAGGGAAAACTGTATGTTTCACAAAAAAAATATGCTCTGTGCGCTGCTCTTAACGCTCTTTGTGAGCTCACAACCGGTGCTTGCGCGCTATAAAGTGGGCTTATGCATTATGGCAACTGGCCGCTATGACGCCTATGCTCAACGGATGATTGAGTCAGCGCGTAAATATTTTTTGAAAAACCAAGATGTTACCTACTTTGTCTTTACTGATGGACATGTGCAACCAAGTTCTGATGTTGTGCAAATCTTCCAAAAACGTTTAGGCTGGCCGCATGATACGCTGATGCGTTTTGCTGTCTACGCACAGCATGAAGATGTGCTCTCTCAAATGGACTACCTCTATGCGCTCGATGCTGACATGCTTTTTGTTGATGATGTAGGCGATGAGATCTTGTCTGACCTTGTTGGTACACAGCATCCAGGCTATGTAGGCAAACGGGGCACCTATGAAACAAATCCAATCTCAAATGCCTGTGTTAAGAATCGTGAAGGGCAAATCTATTTTGCCGGCGGCTTTTACGGTGGCAAGAGCCAAGAGGTGCTTACGCTCTTAAAAACGTTGGTGGAAAAGATTAAAGAAGATGCGGCAAAAGGCTTTATCGCAGTTTGGCATGATGAAAGCCACTTGAACCGCTATTTTATCGACCATAAACCGACATTGGTGTTGACGCCATCTTATTGTTATCCAGAAGACTGGAAGTTACCCTACCACCAAAGGCTTTTAGCGTTAAATAAAAATCATGCTGCAATGCGTAAGTAAGGGAGTTTAAAGATGAAAAAATTAATGATATCGTTAGCCAGTATTTTTGGCATCGGAGTACAAACTCTGTTGGGTTACCCAGAGAAGCCTATGGTCGTTATTATCCCATCCTACAATAATGCTCAGTGGTACCAGAAAAATATTGTTTCTGTTTTAAACCAGCAATACCAGAATTATCGAGTTATTTACATTGATGACTGCTCAGCAGACAAAACCGCCGACTATGTTCAAGAGCTTGTAAAGCAGTTGGGACAGGAACGCCGCTTTACCTTGATTCGCAACAAAGAGCGTCATGGTGCCTTAGAAAACCTTTATAATGCAATCTATTCCTGCAATGATAATGAAATTATCGTAACTCTTGATGGGGATGATTGGTTTGCCCACACCCGGGTGTTGCAGAGACTTAACCAGGTATACTCTGAGCGCGAAGTATGGATTACTCATGGAAAGATGAAAGAGGTGCCAAGTGGCTGGGATGGCTGGTGTATTCCCATACCGCAAGATATTGTAAAGAAAAATGCCTTTAGGTCTTATCGCTGCCCATCGCATTTACGTACATTTTACACCTGGCTGTTTAAGAAAATTAAGCTGGAAGATCTGCAATATAAGGGCAAATTCTTTTCAATGACCTGGGATCAGGCGATGATGTTCCCTATGATGGAAATGGCTGGCGAGCGCCATGCGTATATTAATGAGGTTCTGTATATCTATAATAAGATTACGCCACTCAATGACAATAAAGTTGATCCTGATTTACAGAATAGATTAGAGAAGCTTATTCGTAATAAGCCGCCATACCAAAGATTATAAGCTGGGGAGGAGAGATAATGTTTAGGCATGTACTGTCAATTTTGTTGATCATATCTGCAAGCTTACGGGCAACAGATAAAGAGTTTGTTATTTTCATAGCTTCGTATAATAACGAGCCATGGTGTGAATGGAACTTGAAATCAGTTTTATCACAAAAATATAAGAATTTTCGCATTATCTATGTGGACGATTGCTCAAAAGACCGAACGTCTCAGGTAGTTCAAAAAATAATGCGGGAACAAGATCCGGACAAAAGAATAACATATATCCGCAATGAACAACGCCAAGGAGCAATGTATAACCAATATATGGTTGTTCATAATTTGTGCCGTGACAATGAAATTATCGTCATTGTTGACGGAGATGATGCTCTTGCTCATGAAGGAGTTCTTTCGTATTTGAACAACGTCTATAGTTCGGGCGATATTTGGCTTACCTATGGACAGTATGCCGATCGATACGGCGGTCATATTGGTTGGTGTCAGGAAGCTCCCCAGGATTTGGTGAAACGCAATGCTTTTAGAAAGTGGGATCGTGCTCCTTCGCATTTACGGACTTATTACTCTTGGCTCTTTAAGCGTATCAAAAAAGAGGATCTTCTTTGGGAAGATGGGAAGTTTTTACCAATGACGTGTGATTTGGCGACCATGATGCCGATGATTGAAATGGCACGTGATCATTTCAAGTTTATTCCCCATGTTTTGTATACTTACAACAACCATAATCCAATCAGTGATCATATGGTTGATGCGAAGTTGCAGAAGAGGGTAGACGAGTATATTCGTACTATTAAGCCATATAAGCCATTGTGATTGATAGCTAATTGAGTTACATAACGGTTAACCAAGGTAGAAAATTGAATAGAAGGTATTACGATGAAACGAAATATAACTTTAGTTGGATTGATAGTCTCAGTAGCATTTTTGAATACAGATATTAAAGCTAGCGACGATTTTAAACGGCAATGTCTTATTGATTCTTTAGCGATGGATGCTTTGGGATATAACAATACTCATATGGCGAAAAACGGAGAATTGGCTGTACTTCAACATTATGTAAAGGATGGCGGGATTGTGTTTGATGTCGGGGCTAATGTTGGAGAGTGGAGTGAGAGTGTATTGCATTTTCATCCGAACGCAATGATTTATGCCTTTGAGCCGATCCCTGCTTTAGCAGAAAATCTTTGCAAAAAATTTAGGGCCAAAAGAGTCTCTGTTAATCAGTGTGCAATCTCATGTGCCGAAGGTACCAAGCAATTTGATTTTTATGAACATGAGACGGGATTGAGCGGGCTGTACCACAGGCCTCAGGTGGTACAATCGCTACACCAATTACCAAAGAGACTTGTTGTTAAGACACTTCCTTTGGATGTTTTTTGTGAACGTAACAATATCCAGTGTATTGATTTCTTAAAAATTGATACTGAAGGTAGCGAATTTGATGTTTTACGAGGTGCTACGCGTTTACTAGAAAATAAAATGATCTCTTTGCTGCAATTTGAATATGGCGGAACCTATCCTGACGCCGGAATTACCCTCAAACAAGTGTATGCATTTTTAACATCAAAGGCTTATTTTATTTACAGGATATCTTCTCGTAACTTAATTTATATTCCTGAGTGGCGAGATGCCTTAGAGACTTATAAATATGCTAATTATGTAGCATCAGCAGTACAGTTGTAAAAAAGAGTCCTCTTTCAAGTTCTTAGCTTGAAAGAGGACAACTTCTCTAGATTCTTACGAATAAAATATCGCCGAACCAATATGGTTTCTTAAGGTCCACATCAAGGGCTATCATTTGAAAGCCTTGCGCTTCAAGCCAAGTTTTTACATCTTGATAGAGTGGTTGACCTTTATAGGCTTCTACAAATTCGACTTCAGTTAAAATAACCTTTACCGACTTCATTACTTTAGGCGCGGCCATCATAGCACTGAGTTCTGACCCTTGCATGTCAAGCCAAAGACAATCGACTTTTTCAATCTTATGTTCTTCCGCCCAGGCATCGATCGTAGTTGTTTTGACTTCTATTGCCTTCTTAAAAAGAACTTGTGGAGCATACATAAGATGCTCCTTGGGAGCCAAGAGAGAACTGGATTGGGAAGGGATATTTGGTTGGCCCGAAGTTTCTGAGACATAAAATTTTGCTGTTCCAATGGTGTTGCTTAAAGCAAGTTGATAGGTTCTGATATTGGTAAGAGCTTTGGTATTAGCTACGACTGTTTTGTAAAGTTCTGGAACCGGCTCAAATGAATGCACTGTGCCTGCAGGCCACATTTTGGCCATAAAAATGCTTTCTAAACCTTCATTGGCGCCAGCTTCGATGATAATAGGGTCTTGAGGGAGATATTTCTTCGCAATATGCAAAGCTTCAACTGGATGGTTGATATCAAAGTGAATGTAAGAAAAAAGTTGATTTATCGAAAAGATAGATGAATATACACCAAGAATAAGAATGTTTCTTTTCATTGTTAGTTTTCCTGTATGGTAAGAATAAATTAAGTTATTTTTTATTTAAAAATAGGTTAAGAATAGCACTAATTTTTTGAGTGAGTTCAGGGGATAGTTTTTCTGCGGGACTTTGTGATAATCCTGCTAATTTAGCAGCGTATGCTCGATATATGTAGGCTCTCTCGTGATTGCAGCCTGTATCAATAGCTCGATTGAAAAATCGAAATGCTTGCTTTGGGTTTGATTTTAATTGGGTAAGGCCATTCCAAAGGAAATAATAGCGCCCCTGACCGAATTCACCTTCAGAATTAAAAGTAAATTTTTCGGAGCAAAGCCATTGCAACGTATGTAGTTCTTCGCCCTGGGCATTGGCAATAGCAGCTTCTGCCTCCAAAACTTCAGAGCTATCAAAGTTCTTTCCATCAAATAATCTGCTGATGGTACACGCTTTAATAACTGGTGAACTCTTTATTTCATAGGCGCTTGGATACGCTAAAAGGACATCTCCTAAGACGAGATATTGATAACGATTATCTATTTGTTGTATCTCATGTATTAAATCTTGTAAGTCAGGATATCCGTCGAAAGAGGTTCCTTGAGGATTGGCAAGAGGTTTTTGGAAAAAACGAATGTCATCAATTAAAATAATAGCGTTTGTTATTCCGGCTTTTTTTATTAATTGGAGCTCTTTTATAATAGGCGTATTCTCTGACCCTTTCGCAGTATTTCCAGCAGACCAGTGTCCGTCAAGCCAGAACAGTAAGCGTTCATTTTTGAGAGAAGGTAAAATTTGGGGAAGAACTTCAGTAGAGTCACCAAGATAGAGGTGCACTTGTTTATTTCGACTAAAACGTTTTTGTGCCTGGAGATATAGTATTTTGCTGAGTTCAACTGTGTGTACAGTGAACAGGCGAGAAGCTACTTCTGCTGTATCTCCAAGGTATGTTCCCGATTCTATAAAAGTAGAAACTCCAAAAAGAGCTTTTATTTGTTGGAGTGCTTGTTGGGAAAGGGCACCATTTTGATTCTTTATTTGCCTGAGATAGATAGTATCTTCTGAAAAGATTGCTATAAGTGAGCTGATTGTGAGAAAGCAGAGCGAAGATAGCAAGAGAGAGCTTCTGTTCATGATTTAATCCTTTTGATTAAGTATCGGTCGCATTTTTTCGATTAAGTATTTTGTCGTTAGATGAGATGCTGCTTCATTTGTTAAAAATGTTTGAATATTGGTTCGATAGATCTCAAACTCTTTTTTTGTCATTTTCTTTAAAAATGCGTACAATTCAGCTTCAGTTCTGAAATTATCGCGTTGAATGAAGCAACTTTGTGGAATATACTTGGTAATGAATGGTGAGCCTGAATAAACGGGAACGCAACCAGCTGCAAAACTGTCGAATATTCTTTCAGTCAGACAGGTGTCTTTTGATTTTTCATAACATAGGTCAAATTTGTAGTAGCTGAGGGTGTTAATTTTGTTGAGACGTTTTGAATAAACATAATTTTGTTCTCCTTCTAAAGGAATCACTCCCTCGTATGTTTGGTAACCGGTATGTGGTATATCCCAAATTCCATAAAAATTAAATTCTTTACTATGAAGTTTTTCGAAGAAATCAACCGAATCATATCGAAGGCGATAGTTGTCCAATGGATGGTGATTTATTCGGTAGGACCCTATCAAGACACATAACTTTCTTTGTTCGAAAGAAGGATGCCTGTGATAAACAGACAGGATAGGATCGCACCAGGGCTCAAAAATTCTGAAATATTTCTTATCATCGATGAGTTTATCATCGCAGGTAAAAACTTTGCTATAGAATTCATGATAATCCTGATTATGACTGCACGGTTCATTGATGGAACTTGCAAAAGAGAATAGAAGCAGTTTTTCTTTTGGATATGTTCTAAGTAAGGAAAGATCTTTGTCTTGATGGGGGACTTCTAGGGTAATGAGATATTCGAAATCACTAAGGGCTTCAAGCGTTGGAGTAAAGTTAAGAGAACAGTTTGCACCGAATATGGCTTTAAAAAACTCTTCTTTAGTTCGTATAAAAGCCTCTTTTTCTTCGTCAAAGCTTGATTGATCGTAATTGGAGTAGATGAAGACTGTTTTTGCCTGTATGGTCAAGCTAGGGAAGGGAGTGAGCGAAAGCAGTATAGAAAACAGGATTTTTTTCATATAAATTCTTAACATAAAAAGACCCCATTCAGGTATTTTGCAACGAGGGTATAAGACGTTGTATTGAACACAAATTTTCTCTATTTTTTTCTAAGAATCACTTGATATTCGTTGGCAACAATTTCAAATCCGTGATTGAGTAAGTAAGGAATTGCATATTTTGATTTGCCGAGCCCGCTCGTATCACCAAATTTTTTCGGTGTTTGATTTTTTACATCATCAATTAAGAGTATTCCATTGGGTGTAAGTAAGTTTCTTTCAACAATAATTTTTGCCTCAGCAAGCTGTAAAAGTGCAGTCGGCTCAATAGGTGTCATATCGCCTGTGTCCAGATATAAGAGATCAATGCTTTGAGCTGGGCATTGTTTAAGAAAATCAATGGAAGAACAGATATAATAACGAATAAAATGACTAAATTCTTTGGTCATCACTTTGCAACGGGCTATATGAGCTGCTGCAAGATCGATTGTATGAATAGTAGGATGGAGATGTTCTAAGCAAGTAGCTGCCATACGTGTAAAGAAACCGGCGCCCCAATCCCAGTTTTCAGGAGCTTGTGGCATCCAGAATCGAACGTCATCTCTATTACAACCGATGTGGCCGCCATGAGTAAAGCTGCGGGATGTTCCCAGTTCAACTACAACTTTTCCGCCATGGGTTTCGAAATGCTCGAATGCAAGCTTAAAGGTATCGTAGCGTGACTTAGGGATCTGTTGAAAGCTCGACCAATCTTGGCACATATAGGTGCCGTTTTCTAAATATGTTTTATATCGCTCGAGCTTTTCAGAAGAAACATGACTTTTAGTCGGTATGAAAATAAAGCAAGCAGTGCTGAGGACCAACAGGCTCTTTGTTATCAATTCTCTTTTCATGGGTTAATCCTTATCAATTAATTTTGAATATTTTGCAAAAACAGAGCTCCATTTGTTGAGCATTGAACTCCTATGGTTTTCGGAAAAAGTTTTCATTCTTTTACGCAGAGCTCCATAGTCAGTGGTTTTTATTTTGTATGCCAGATCTTGCCATGAGTCAAAATAGACAAAGATATCTTTATGTTCGGGTAGATACCATTCTGAATATTTAATAGTGATGGCAGATAAATTACTAAAAAAATAGTTACCCATTCGTGATAGCTCGAGCACGAATTTTTCTGACGGAATAAAGTAGGGTAGACCATTAGCTAGATTTTCAAAAAGAGCCAAGTTAGACCAAGCGTAGGGAAGGTGAATAATACCCTTGAAATCTTTTAAATCCCCGGGTCCATTATAACGTCCTCGATATACAGAAATACCAAGATTGCGGCAAATACCTGCAAGATCGCAGAAGATAGTGTCATTGTGATAGGGTGGAATGAAAAAAGTTTCTGATTTCTTAACAGTTTTTGGAATGGACGATTGTTGCATGTTTTGAGGAATAGCCCCTTGGTTTACATCATTTTTTGGTTCAGCGCAGGGTTTGATGGTAAGGGTACCAGTGTACACGTTTTTTTGTTGTGCATAGAAGTGTTCGTAGGGAGTATAGCCGACAACGGTAACATTGGGTTGGTGAATTGCGTTTCTAAACAATTGGTAGTATTCCTGGTCGGGAAATTGACAGTCAAGGCTTGCTGCGTCGTAATAATCGAATCGATTGCAGATCCAGATGACAAGTGGCTTTTTCCAGCCATTTTGTAAAAAAATGCGGGAAAGAGGAGCTGTATCAGAGGTTACAATAACATCAAATTGTTCGAAAAGCTCTTTATGTTTATCCCAAACTTTTTTGGCTCGTGTATGTCCAATGTTATAGACGGAAAAATTGGTAGGTCCTCCGTCAAACCAGCCTGCTGGTTGGCGAGTGATTAAAATGGTTGTAAGATCAAGTGACAATTGTTGGGCAACGTATTCAAAATCTTGTGCACACCCTGGATGAAAGCCAAGATGAAGGACCTTGAGTTGTTTGGCCGTAAGAACGGAGCAGGCAAGTATAAAAAACGAGATACTAAAGATGATTTTATTTTTCACCATATGTTTCCTCGACAAGTTTTAAAAAGTCTAGAAGTACCTGAACTCGATTGAGATAGGTATGTTTTTCTTTAACAAGATCCATTAATTCAAAAAGTTCTTCCTGTTTGAGATTTTGTAATCTCTTTTGAGCATCATAGAAGAGTTTGTAGGGATTTGGATTATAAACAATTTTCCTCTTAAAAAGCTCATAGACTCGTTTCGAGTTGGTAATACCTATTTGTCCATAGCTAATGTTTTTAAAAATACGACAGGGGATATAGCCAATTTGTTTTTGTAATTCTCCAACAAGTGTAGGAGCCATATAAGATTCTTGAATAAGCTGGATGTTCTCTTCTGGACTTACATTGATTTTTTGTTGAAAAGAAATGCCGTTTTCTGAACAGGCTTTTCTAAAGGGATTAAGTTGACTATTGTTGCCGTATCGGCCATCACCGACTGAGCCAATCCACCAAACACGTTTTTGTTTTTTTATTTTTGGTATAGAACGTTTTATCACCTCTATTTCCTGAGGTAAAAGATCTGTCGCCCAAGGCATATAGATACATTTGTCAGCAAGGTCATAGTAGATGCAATCGTCAATTTTTTTAATATTGGGAATAGTGAGGGCGTAATCAGAATATATTTGCAGGTTAACACAGCGACCTCGTGCCATAAGATCATGGTATTTGGGGTGTTTGCAGTTATGCAGAATGTATCTGCAGTCGGCTCTTAATGGAATCTTCTGATCAACCTGGGTTTCTGTGATGAAAAGGGTTTTTCTAAAATCAAAGGAGCTTACATTGTCATTATTATCAAACCAATAGGTTGGATACCCGAGTGATTTGAACGCTCTGAAGAAGGCGTAGTGAATGTAAGAATGTGTATGAGAATGAAGCTTGTGCCCCCAAATAACCACTTTGTTAAAAGAGCAACAGATCGGAAAGCCGACAGCTGATGCGGCAAAGAGAATTGTTAAATAAAAACAAGCTTTTCTCTGAATGTGATTACTATTTACCATAGGTTGTCTCAACAAGTTTTAAGAAGTCTAACAGTATTTGGATTCGATTAAGGTAGGTATGTTTTGTCTTTACAAAATCCATGAGTTCAAAAAGCTCTTCTTGTTTTAATGTTTTTAATCTTTTTTGAGCATCGTAAAAAAGTTGATAAGTGTTTGGATTATAAATGATTTTCTTCTGGAATAATTCATACACTGTTTTCGAATTTGTGATGCCCATTTGGCCATAGCTTATGTTTTTAAATATTCTACAGGGAATGTAGCCGCAATTTTTTTGCCAATCTCCAACAATGGTGGGAGCCATATAGGATTTACGAATAAGACTGATATTTTCTTCAACAGAAAGATGGGCTGGATGTTGGAAGTTGATTTTGTTTTCCAGACATGCCTTTTGAAAGGGATTAATTTGTGTGTCATTTCCAAACTCTCCACCCCCCACTGTGCCAATCCAATAAACGGTATCGCTTCTTTGGGGGATATTCTTTTTTAATGAGTCTATTTCAGCGGGTAGGAGATCTGTGGCCCATGGCATATAGATAAGTTTGTTTGGTAAGTCTTGATATATACAATCTTCAACCTTAATTAACCCAGGATGATTGGCCACATTATCGACATATACTTGTAGATTTATGCATTTACCAGAGTCAAAAAGCTTTTTATATTTTTGCGAATTACAGTTGTGTAAAATATATCTGCAATCATCTCGTACAGGTATTTTTTGATCAACCTGACTTTCAGTTATGAACAGAGAATTACTAAAATCAAAATTGGCTACATTGTCGCTATTATCAAACCAATAGGTTTGGTATCCAAGGTGCTTAAAAGCCCGATAGAAGGCGTTGTGAATGTAAGAATGCGTGTGGGAATGAAGCTTATGTCCCCAAATTACAACTTTAGAAAAAGGCAGGCAGGTAGAAAAGCCGAGCGAAAGAAAACTGAGAAAATATTTGTGCATTATTTTCCTTTAGTTTTTCGAGCATTTTTTTAATACCGCATAACTTACGCAACTGTTATAAATTTCTGGGCTGTGTAAGATTTGGGGATCCCGATTTATTTTCTTGTAGAGAATGGTAGCGCTGCCTTTTGCGTAGATTGTCGCATGTTCGCTATCGATAACTACTTCCTTGGTTGGGGTAAAATAATTTTGAATGAGTTCTAAAAAACGTGGGAGGCCAAAAGAACTATAAGCACGGGTAAGAAGTCCTTGTTTTTGCAAACTTTGTTCCAAATCGTTCCAGCATGTTCCTGAAGTTATTGGCAAGTTTTTATCCCATTGTTCGTCTAAAGTGATTACAAGGAGACCATCTTTTTTTAGTACTCGATGCGCTTCTTTGATGGCTTCCATAAATACATCATAGGGAAGATGCTCGAAGGTGCTGATACAGAAAGCGATGTCAAATTCTTCTGATGGGTACTCGAGTTTTGCCATGTTCATATGCCGTATTTCAAAATTCTTTCCACGAACCAGTTCTTTCTTGATTCTTCCGTCAAAATCGATTCCAGCATAAAAAGCTGGGTTCAACTTATTGGCAACGTATTGGTACCAGTTATATTGGGAAGGTAATCCACATCCTAAATCAATCACTTTTTTTCCTGCAACGGAGACGATTTCACTGACCCAGGCATATTCCCAAGGTCGGCTTCCCCAGTTACCCCAGGTGAGTCTATCAAGCTTTTTGTTTTGCTCAGTAAAGAGTCCAATGGTTTTGTTAGGCAAAGGTTGAGGCGACAAGGTTCGTTGTGGCTGTTTATGATTGTTATGACGAATAAGTTGGGTAGCTACAACTTTAGTCTCAGTGACTTTTGAGCGCTTGCAGATGACTTCTTGAGTTGATAGGCAGAAAAATATAAAGTTGATAAAGAAAAAATAAAACACAAAAATCCTTTCAAATTATGTATGCCCTCAGCAATTACTGCGTAGACTAGTCTTCCATCCTACTTTTGTCAAACAACTTTTCTTGGGTTATACGTAGAGGAGCGAGTTCTCAAAAATTGGAAGGACAATGAAAGATGATAAAAAAATATTGGCTTGCCTCTCTAGTGTTGTGTTTAGTTTTCACGGTTTTCAGTTTCGACAAACTTTCTCCATCTACATCCAAAGTAGTGGTTCTGATAGCCTTTGATGAGTCAGATACTTCTGATCATATATTGGCGCCGAATGAAGGTAATTTTTGGTACAAGCTCAAAAAAGCCTGTGCCGAACATGGATATCTTTTGACGACGCGGCGGTATCAGTATAAAAACCCTTACGTGTTAATTGCTTTTAATGCTCCTGCTCAGGGAGTTAAAAATTACCCAGCCCATAAAAAGATTCTCTATACCTGGGAGCCCGCGACTGTCTTGGCGCGTAATTTTGATTCCAATGTACACAAAGAGTACGACATTGTGATGACGTGGCATGATGGGTTGGTTAATGGGAAGAAGTATCGAAAGTTTAACTACGCGTTGCAGTTTGGTATGCCAGAAACGTTACTCGATTTTGCTGACAAAAAATTGTGTGCTTTTTTTGGCGCCAATAAAAGTTCGTCAAATCCGCAAGAACTCTACTCAAAACGTTTTGAAAGCCTTATGTTTTTTGATACATATGCTCCTCAAGACTTTGATTTCTATGGGCCGGGGTGGCCGTCACAGAGGTTTACAACGTACCGGGGCTATGTAACAGATAAGTTGGGTCAGTTAGGACGTTACCGGTTTGGGCTTGCGTATGAGAATATGAAAGCTCCTGGATACATTACCGAAAAGGTCTTCGATACGTTCTCAGCTGGTTCTGTTCCTGTTTACTACGGTGCGCCTAATATTGCCAGTTATATCCCAAGTAATTGCTTTATCGATAGACGCTTATTTACCAACGATGCAGCGCTCTATCAGTTTTTAAAGAATATGACCGAAGAGCAGTATGAGCAATATATAGCCAATATTCGGACTTTCCTTGCATCACAACAAGCACAAAACTTCTCTTGCGAGCATTATATTAAAACTTTCATAGATGCACTTGATTCTAGCGCTTCTTAGAAAAAATTATGTAGGATTTTCATGTTTAAAGGGGCCATAAGGAGGAGTAAGCGATTTGATGAGGCCGGCTTTGAAGAAAAGATTTGTCCATACGGGGTTCTGTTGTTGCCCAGACATGCGTGCATTACATTCACAGCGGCTCATTTTTAGGTAATAGATTTGTTGAGAAACATGAGAAGCTTTTTGAAGTGTTAGGTTAATAATTTCTGGAACAATCCAAGATTTTTCAGGTCCCCATTGTTCGTCTTCTATGCAGACAAGTTTAAAACTACTTTGTGGAAATTTTGTTTTAAGCAAGGAAAATAACTTTTGAGCCTGAGCTGAAGTGATTACTCTGCGGAACATATACAGAGGAACTCCAAGATGAAACACAGAATAAAAACGGGCTATTCTTCGGTGATAGGAAGCTACAATTTTTTTGTAATTTTCCATGCCAGCAGTACCCTTTGGAGTTAGTCCGTTGGGACCGTCATAGAATTCAGATACATTAAAATCATGCATAAATCGAAAATTGTAACGTTTATGCAGTACTGTATCTCCGTGGATAACTAAATTTTTTGGATCCAAAAAACCTTCAAAATTATTTTCAATGACTGCATATAGAGCATCTGCTGGTGTATAATTCCAATCAAAAGGAAAAGCACGAATGCGTAAATCGTGTTCTTCCATGTGCAAGGCTGGAAAACAGTTTTCCCCTAAACTCATAGTTATAAATGGTTTCGTTTTTAAAATTGCCATCTCATCGCTTAGATGCTGATCTTTTAAGAAGGTTTGCAAATCGGATGAGTTGATTTGTGGACCTGTTGCTGAAAATGCTATGCGCTCAAATGTAAATAATGATAGGATTAAAAATGCATAATGTTTGTTAAACATAATAGTCTCCTCCTGCTTTCGATATTTTCATCGTAGTGCGTTTGCAGCAGAAAATGCAATAGATTCAAAAGAGTAGCCAAAGTTATGCTTATATAGCAGGGGAACTTTTGAATGCGTGGGGTTCATTGCTTTCCGTATCAAGCCATAAACAGCCTAAGGCTATTATGCCTTTAAGCAGGAAGCTGATATGCACATAAAATGTGAGCGAGCGCTTCAAAAAGTATAAAATTAGTTTTTATCGATGATCTGTATATGCGATTTATGATTATTGCTTAGATATCGCATAACGATACGAGCTGATATTTCATCAGTCATATGCTCCAAAACCCATTTACGAGGGGAAGAGTTATTTAAAATTGTTTGAATGTCTCCGAATTGAACTTCAAGCATATCAAGGGTTTTCCATTCTTGACCAACGAGGGGATTCAGATAGGGGCATGCAGAGATGTCTGTGTAGGTTTTACCTTGGATAGTAAGAGGCCCTCCAAGATTCCAGGCTAAGGTTGGCACATCCATAGACCATGCTTCTGCTAGAGCTAAACCTTGTGATTCTGAACGGCTTAGAAAGACGGCAAATCGCACCATAGAAAGGAGCCCTTTGAAATGTCTATGGTTGTATTTGCCGTAGGTAATGACAATAGGGTTCCATTGATACTGGCGGAGAAGTTGTATTACAGAATTCAATAAGTCTTGAGAACCATTTTTTTGATAGATTAAGACGTTGGTAGATCGCCTATTCTTTAATGGTGTTTGTGGTTTCCAATATTCAGAATCCACTCCCGCAGGCCAGCAGACTAATTTTTCACGCAATTGAGGACAATCCTCGACAACTGCTTTAATAGGCCAATGGGATGGTTCCATGATGAGATCAATGGCCGGCGAGGTTATAAGAGGCTCAATTTCTTGGGGGCGCACAAATAGATTAGGCCCGACGAGTAATTTTTTTATTATTTTTCCTTGTTTCCAACGAATTGCTTGTTTAAGGGCATCTTTGTTGGCGAGAATAATAACATTTTCTCCGACATCGGCCATGTGTCGAGGGTTAAAATTAAAGTCAGCACCAATCATTTTGAATCCTCTGATAAGGCTTTCGGTTACTGCTTTGTGGTACCAATGATCTGAGGTTGCTCGTTGAACTGGTTGAGTGAGAATAGTGATTTTTGCGGAAAGAAAGTTGGCAATTAAAATATTCAAAGCGATAAAGCTGATTATTTTACTTGACATGCAACTTCTTTCGTACTGTATTTGCTATTAGTGAGGCCGACATTACCGATTGGCAAACCAATGTAAACAATTGATGAGAAATCTAAGGAACTCTATAACTCTACTAAAACTGAAGTGTAATGAAAGAAATAATATGAGCGCAAAAATAAGAGGGATACTGTTATTGCTTGTAAGTACGTCGCTTTATGCACAGAAGACGTTTTTGATCTTTGGTGGTAAGACGGGGTGGATTGGTCAGAAACTGGTAAAGATCATTGCAGAACAGGGACATTGTGCAATTGCAGCAAAAGCGAGGTTGGAAAATCGTCCTGATATTGAAAAAGAGATTGCCGAAGTAAAGCCAGATTTTATCATCAACGCAGCTGGGATTACCGGCGTTCCCAATATTGACTGGATCGAGGTGCATAAACAAGAAACAATCAGAGCAAACATTATTGGCGCATTGAATTTGGCAGATATAGCATATATACACGGGATTCATATGACCAATATTGGTACTGGCTGTATCTATAATTATGATACGCAGCACCCTATGGGGAGCGGAAAGGGTTTTACAGAAGAAGATGAACCGAATTTTGAAGGGTCATTTTACTCCAAGAGTAAGGCAATGCTCGAAAAGATGTTGCGATTTTACCCTAACGTACTTTACTTGCGGTTAAGGCTTCCTCTGGCGTTTGATTTTCATAAGAGGAATTTGATTGCAAAATTAACGATGTATCAGAAGGTGGTGAATATACCAAATTCAATAACGGTGTTAGATGAACTTTTACCACTTGTTCCCCAGATGGCCTTGCGAGGTCGTACGGGTGTTTATAACTTCGTAAATCCTGGGGTGATTAGTCATAATGAATTATTGGACCTTTATAAAGAATATGTAGATCCATCGTTTAATTATCAAAATTTTACGTTAGAAGAACAGGATAAAATTTTAAAGGCCAAAAGAAGTAACAACGAACTTGATACTTCAAAGTTACAACAAGAGTTTCCCAACGTATGTAATGTTAAACAAGCTTCTGTTGAGGTGTTTAAAAAAATGAAGAAATCTTTGAAGGCATGAAAACTATGGGAAAGAATATGAACATGAATATTAAGAGTTTCGTTGCTTGTATATTGTTGGGAGCTGGGAATCATGTAACTGAAGGGAAAATTCAAGTTATGTGTACGGCAGCCCTAATCAAAAATAGCTTTGAGGTACGGCAAAGAGAGTATGTACGGTCTCTTCAAGTATTAAAAAACTATGGATATGAGCCGTATGTTGCTGAAGCAATATGTCCCAAGGGACCAACATTTTTAGATAATTATTCTCGACATGTTTGTTACTCAAATGTTAACAATGCAAAATTAAGAAATAAAGGGGTAAATGAGGCTCGGTCAATGATGGTGGCTCTCCGACAGTTTAATTTCGACGACAATGACATAATCGTCAAATTGACCGGAAGACATGCTTTTACATCGGATGCTTTTTTCAAGACTATTCAAAATAATCCAGAGGTAGATGCTTTTGTCCTTTACTCAGATCAATATGGGAATATACCAACGATATGCTTTGCTTTACGATGCAACTATTTTAAAGACATGCTATTACACCTTGATTTAGCAAAGATGGAGCGACAGATGATTAATATTGAAGCTGAACTTAACTTTTATGTCCAGAAAATGCAAAAGCTTGGTATGAAGGTGATGTATTTGCATAAAATGGGCACGACCGGTTTTATTTTTGGCAATCCGGGTGTTAAGCCAACTCCTTGGGAGATGTAAAGTTCTGTAAGCGTGTGCCTGCTTTTTGTTTTAAGCTCTTTTCGCTTGGTCAATATAACGTTGAATGCGTGCGTGTTTATACGAGCGTGTAAGCACTTTCTCAAAAGCTTGCGATGCTTCGCCGAATTTGTTCTCAGTCAACGACAGTAAGCCGTACCAGAGTTGATGGTGAAATTCTGGGTCTTTATAGACGTTCATGCTTTGACAGAGTTGCTTGAGAAATGCCCGTTCTGCTCCTTGAGAAAACGCAATAGTCTTTTCTGCTTCAAGCAGTTCGTTTTCGCTGTAGTTAGAGCCGTCAAAAAGCCGGCTGATGGTGCAGGCTTTGACCATAGGTGTAAAGGGGACATTTGTATTTGATTTATCAAAGGCAAGCAACATGTCGCCGATGAGCATGCATTCAAAATTACTGTTAATTTCTAAGAGCCTGTTACAGACGTCTTTAAGTGGTGGGTAGGCCCAACAGCCGACAAATTCTTTGCCTTCTGTGACGGTGCCAAATCCGCGGATATCGTCGATCAAAATCACACAGTCTGTGATGCCGCTTTGTTTGATTCCTGCAATTTCTTTGCGAATGGCTGTTATGCCGTTAGCTTCATTTGGTCCTTCTTTGTCCATGGCTGTCCCTTGACCGCTATAATGGGCGTCAAGGAAAAATAAAATGCGCCCTTGATCTTTGAGCGTTGGGAGGAGCTTGGCAAACACTTCAGGTGAGCTGCCTTGGTGCACCGTAATATTGCGTTGGTTGGCAAAGCGTTGTTTCGCTTTGTGGGCTAAAGGTGGGTAGAGTTCAACGGTATGGACTGTTGTGAAAAACGGTGCAGCTTTTGCCGTTGTGTTTCCGTCATACGTACCTGTTTCAACAAAAATAGTGGTGTCAAAATTCTTGATGAGTTGTTGTAAGAGGCTTTGCTCGAGGGAGCCATAGGGGTCTTTATGGCTGGTAAAGGTAATAGGGTTTGTACTGAAAGTATTGTAGTTGAGGGTAAAAGTGAGCAGTGTAATTATCATATATTTATTTAACATTGCTAGCTTTCGGTTATGTGTTGATGAAAATATTTTGACCTTTTAAATGCGTAATGAGATGCTATTCTTGCGATATTTTAATCTGCGGTACCATTTTTAGGAAGTTTATCTTGCCAAAAACTTTTACTAAAGATTCTTGTCTGAATGGCACAAAGTTGTTCTTTCATAAAATAGAGTGCAAGTATCTTTGGAGAGCAAGAGTTTTTTTATGGTGATACTCTTGACTTTTGCGATCCCAATTAGTGCCACCTCGGTAGTGAAGAAATGAGTTATTACAAAAGAATTCAACGTTGTAAGCTGATTGCAAAAACTCTATTTGTGGACCATTAAAACCTACGTTTTTAAGATCATTTGTATTGTGAATGCAGTAGGGGGCTTCAATTTTTTTACACTGATTGCAATGTAATGCACCGGAATAATGATAATCAACGTAGCGAGACTTTACTTGAGGGTTATTTTGAAAATAATAATAACTATACCCACCAGCGTCTGCAGGTCGCCCTTCTATTATTCCACAATTGAAATTTAATGTGCGTTTATTGGGCATTCTACTCATATCAAGAAAAGCAAGGCCGTGCCATAAATACTTGATATAACCATTGTCGAGTTGGAAGCCGCCTAGATCGTACCCCTTTAAAAATTCTCTAAAGCTAAATTCTTTAACAAGAAAAAGATCAGAATCAAGAAGAATTAAAATGTCGTTATGGTTGAATCCAAGAAGGTCTAGAGAGTATTGTACGACGTTAACATTTCTAATAGATGGATAATTATAATCCTCTCTGGGTAAACGTGGTAAGTAGGGGCGGTCATGAATTGCTTGAGGAACTTGGATAAATTTTAATTTATAATGTGCGCAAATCTCTCTAATTTTATTCTTCATGTCTTGACTACGCGCATCACTGAATACAATAAATTCATAGTCATCGGTGCAAAAGCTTTTTAAAGTTTTGTACTGAATTTCAACAAAATCAGGCCGGTTATACGCATACGTAAAGATAAGGACCTTAGCATTTGCTTGCGCACCCAATAACATGAAAAAGTACACGATTAATTTCTTTATCATATTCATCCTTAATTATTTAGTCTTCTAAGATTTTTTTACCTTCTGAAACAGAGTACGTATAGCTTCTTTAATATGAGGTATCTGGGGAAAATCTTTCAATAATTTACTTGCATCAAGCTCACAATTTGATCGATTTTTCGACATTCTTTCCTGTTCTTCTGCACTAAAATTCTGATAGGTAAAATTCGGGTCGATATACTGCTTGTACAAATCTAAGACTTCGTTATGTGACATTGCCCCAGGATTAGCAAAGTTATAGATTCCTCTAAAACCGCGCAGAGTCATTTCTACGGCTACCGGAAAAAGATCTTCTAAAACGGAAAGAGAATTGGGAAGATTTACAACTTTCTTATACGTTATAATTTTTCCAATAAAGCTACGTGGATTCATGTCACTTGAAACAGGCATTTTGACCCGTAAATGTAAAACATTTGGATATTCAAGAACCAATTTTTCCAGCCAAATCTTGGACTTTGAATAGAATGATCCACCGCCATTTGGCTCATCTGTTTCACTGAATCCTTTGCCGCTTCCCATTGGGTGTTCTTGGTCATAATGATAGATACAGCCAGTTGAGAAGTTAGTTACAGGAATATTGTGTAAATACGCTACATCGACCAAATTCAACGTTCCAAGGACATTCACTCTGAGAGTTTCTTGCTTATGAGATTCACACCAATCAACGTTTGGCCTACCAGTAATCCCAGCAGCATTGATAATAAAATCAGGTTTAACACTCTCTATTTCTCGAGTTAAATCCTGCCGATTTTCTAAGCGGGCTTCAGCGCAGACAGGAATATGCCCCTGTTCGCGTAAAAGCTTTACCATTTTTTGACCAAACCACCCCGTCTTTCCTCCGAAAACCAGAAAGGTTTTTGCTTGAATTTGCAGAGAACCCAAAAAGCTCAGAAACAATAATAATCTGATCACAGGATCTCCTCATTACATTAATTTTGCTTTTTTCAAAATGCCTTCAAGCGCTTCCTGTGTAACAAGAGCATCTTTCGAGCTAAAACCTGTCATTACGTCTTCGCTCAATCGCACTCCTTTTTTTGCATATACGGGTGTAGTTGAAGCTTCTCCATTTTCAATAGAAGGAGTAATAATAAAGTAATCTTTAAAAACAATTACTCGCGGAACTTCTGCTCGATTTATTAAAATTTCGTGAATTTTTTCACCCGGTCTCAATCCAGTAACTCTTACATGATTGCTGGCATTGAAATGCTTCTTTAAAACATCAATTAAATCACTTATTTTTGTAGATGGGAGCTTACGAACGAAAACTTCTCCGCCAACACCATACCGAAACGCATCAAATATGAGATTTATCGCATCAATTTTATCCATGACAAATCTTGTCATTCGAGGATCGGTAAGCGTTAATTCCTCTCCCTTTTTAATTTTCTCTGAAAAAATAGGTATTATAGATCCAGTGCTGTCGAGAACATTCCCATATCTTGTCGCCAAAAATATTGTTTTAATCTTACTTCTATCATAGTTAGTAAATATTTTTTCACTTATAAACTTAGAGGCACCATAGGCGTTAACAGGAGAACATGCTTTATCTGTTGATATAAAGAGCACTTTCTTGACCCCGTTAGCTACGCATGCGTTGAAAACGTTTAAAGAACCGATGACATTTGTCTTGACCCCTTCTTGAATATTCAATTCTAAGTCATCTATTCTTTTTAATGCAGCAAGATGGAAGACATAATCAACATCTTTCGTCACCTGTAACAAGTGTTCATAATCTCTAATATCCCCAAAAATACTTCTAATTTTGGTATTATGTGGAAAAAGCTTTGTTAGATTAAAATGTTTTACTTCGTCTCGGCTATATACCACAATTTCACTTGGATCATACTTCAAAAGTTCATCAATTAGAGCTCGTCCAAGAAAACCGGTTCCCCCTAAAATTAAAATCTTTTTATGAGCAAAGAGAGTTTGGTTATCTAACCCTATTTCTAACTCTTCTGAAAACACATTTTGGGCGAAAAGCATAAGCACCAAACAACCGACCGTGACGATTAATTTCTTCATCATTACCTCCTAATAGACCGATAAACATGATGTAAGATAGATCAACATTTTTGTTCAGTCAAATTATGCTTTTTGGTGAGAACGGTGTGACAGACTTATAGAGCTGTGTCAAAATTCTATTACTCTGCATGACATTGGGTTATTTGTTAAAAATGATCAATTTTCTTTCTGTAATAACGCTGATTCAATTAATTCATTAAAAAGTCTTCTTTTATGCGTATGATATTCTGCACTCTTGCCATCGTGGTTGCTGCCAGCATGGTAATGAATAAAATGAAGATTAAAAAAGAACTCGAAGGTACCTGGCTTTTTGAGTAAAAATCTATTTCATGATTAAGGGCGTTTTTTTACTGAGTTATTGATCATATTATCTATCTGGTTGAAAAAATCTGTTTACATAGTCTCTCTTGGCTACGACGGGTAGGTCGTAGAGCGTGGGAATGTCTAAATCTATAACGTTTGCACCTTTTTGCCGTATTTTGGTAATGAATTCACCAAAGCAATATTCAAAGGGGATCTTCTCCTTTTCCATAGCAATAGGGTCAATATGATTTTCTAGGAAATCAAGGAGGTATTTTGATTTTATTGCAAATAAGGCAGTATATGCATCGCGCTCATTCCAAATTTTTACGATAACATCTGCTGTAGGGTTCTTATCAACGAATTCTATAAATTGATTGTCTTTGGGTGTGTAGCGCGCATTAAAAATAATGATTGTATCATCTGGAGAGAATGCAAGGTGTTTTAGACCACTTAAAAGGGACTTTGCGAGGTTAATGCCATAATTGGAAAGTTTGGGATCATTCGTTTGCGTATAAAAAACGGCACATCCATCAGTAGGGCAGTGTTCATCAAGAAAAGTTGAGCTTTTTTTACAGGATTCCAAAATATATAAATTCTTATTAGTTTTTTTACGTATCTCATTTAGTAGGTCTAAACTTTGTGTATATTGTTTTTTTCTCTTCTCGTAGTTTTCTTGGACAATTGCCGCTGTAGCTACAAGTTGTACCGTGGGCGCTTTTCTTCTTGCTGAAAGTTGTGGTTGGTTGTGTTGAGTGGTAGCGCCTCGGGTATTTCGTCGTCTTAATGTTGTGAGTTTTTCCTTCAGGGAAAGCGCATGCTCAAGTTCAGCATTTTTCTCTAGCTTCATTTCAGCGTTTAAAGCAACCAAGTTCTTTGCTTCTTCTTGCAAACGCTCTGAGAGAGAATGGGGCGCCAGTGTCAAGGTAGTTGTTGGTGGTAGATCTAGTAAAAAACAACTGAGAGCTCCTCCTAAAAAGCTCGTAAGTCCACAAAGACAAAGAATTGGGTGATGTTTCCACAATGAGTATGCTTTTGCATAAAAGTTTGAACACGCAGCCCTATTCTTAGATTTCTTCACCTTTACCTGGTGATAAAAGAGTTGGTTGGCAGGTGCTTCAGCCAAAGCAGGTTGATGCGCCGAAAAATTTAGTTGGCTTGGGTGTAAAAGATTGGTTCCGGCAAATAATAGGAGAGAAAAAATCGCGAGGAGTTTCTTGCGGAGCATATATTCCCTCAGGAATTACGTTTTCATAACCTGTTTTTCATTGTCCACTCTCGGGAGTGGTAGCTAGATATATTTGTCGGCTTGGAATTGTGAGTTTACGTAGATTTCATCTGTTCCGCCTAAGATTGCAACAAGCTGGAATCCCTTTGAATTCAAAAATTGTCGTTGGCGGTTATCGTTATAGTTGTTTTCTATGGTTATTACTGAGATGTGAATGGTTCTGAAATCGATTGTTTTGAGAATTTCAAATTCACCGCCTTCGACGTCGATCGAAAGAAAATCGACATGGGCGAGTCCGTGCTCTTTGAGTATCGTGTTGAGGTTAATGGCAGGTACATCGATGATTGCATAGCTTCCGCCATGTTGGGTGATTTCTCGTTTAAGGCGGACGAGGTGGCGTGGGTCAAACGTGTGTACCATGCCGCTGAGCATTTCTGTGTAGCCTTTTGCCTGAATAAATTGGACGGTACCTGCTTTTTCTGCAGCACAGGCTTGGATGCATAAGCAGGATCTGTTTTTCTTGAGATTTTCAAACACCGTTGGGTTTGGTTCGATACAGATACCGGTCCAGCCTAATTCTTTTTCTAAGAAATAGGTGTTGTTGATTGCTATGCCATCATGAGCGCCAACATCAACAAAGACACCATTACGTTTGTTTTGAAAAAAGTGCTCATGGACGTACTTGTCTTGCCCAAACTGGGAGAGATAAGAAAAAGGGAGTGCGGTGGTTGAAAGAGTTAATAAAACGAGCGATAAAAAGATACGCATGCTAGTTTGCTTTCAAATAGTGTAGGTGCAGAGTTAAACATCTGCTGATCACGCATCAGCAATTGCATGCTACTTTAGTACAGAGGTTTATATTTGGCAAGTGAGCCGTCACCAAGTGTGGACGTTACTCAACTATTTTAAGAAATTCTTGTCGAGTAACCAGGCGCAGTACGCTCGCCTTCTTGGTAAGCATTCTATAATGCTTCAAGCGCCAGTGGTCATACGCACGTGCTACAACCGTATCAAAGGCTTGTAATGCATCCGTATATTTCTTTTCATCTAACGACAATAGGCCTGACCACAGCAGGGGGTGAAATTCAGCGTAGGTATATCCAAGGGTGTTTTGGCAGAGTTGTTTAAGAAATGCGCGTTCTTCGCCTTGCGCAGATGCAATACTCTTTTCTGCTTGCAACAGTTCGTCTTCGTTGTATTGAGCATCATCAAATAGGCGGCTGATAGTACAGGCTTTGACGAGCGGGCTCAGCTGGACGTTTTTACTGCTTTTATCATAGGCAAGCAACATGTCGCCTACCAGGGCAAATTCAAAGTTACTGTTAATCTCTAAAAGAGTTTGACGGACTTCTTGGAGTACTGGATAGGCCCAGTGTCCCCTGTAGTTCTTGTTATTTGCTCGTGTTCCAAATCGACGAATATCACCGACCAAAATAGCGCAATCTCGTACGCCATTTTCTTTAATCGCCTGAAGCTCTCTGCGGATTTCTGTTACATTTTCAATAGAAGCAGGTCCTTCAGCAATTTTTGGCGTTATTCTGTCGTTGTAGTGGTCATTGAGGAAGAATAAGATTTTGCCTTGAGTTTTAAGAGTTGGAAGCATTTTGGCAAGAGCTTCGTATGAACTGCCTTGATAAACGGTGACGTGGGGTTGATGTGAAAAATGATGCTTTTGTCCTTTGGCCATCGCAGGTTGTCGTTTCACCGTATGGACCTGTTTGAATATACGAGCCGCTTGTATGGTGGTGTCCCCATTACTTGTTCCTGTTTCAACACAAATCGTTGTACCTAAAGACTCACGCAATTGTTGTAAAAATACGGGTTCAAGAGAGCCGGCACGATCTTTATGGCTGGTAAATGTGAGGGGAGCAGCAGACAATGTTTGGAAGCAAATGGTGCTGAGCAAGGCGGCTAAGGCAAGAGAACTGTTTTTCATGTCGTTCCTTTTTTTAACTTTTTTTAGTTACCCTGATAAGATATCAGTAATCGGATGCTACTCTAATACGTGGGGTTGCTTTTTGCAAGGGTTACTATAATTATCTAAATTTTTTCTTTTTAATTATTGGATGTCTTTTATGTCTGAATCTAAATTCTGTGGAACAACCCCAACGATCTGTACCTATCTTGCTTCGCTTCTTGCAACCATTACGTCAACCAAAGCTCGTGTCTTGTATGTTGGCAACGTGCCAGGTGCGTTGTTGGAACAACAAGAAAATAGTATTGTTGCACGTGATGAACAGGAGCTGGCTGCAGTAACGGGTACGTTTGATTTCATAGTGCTTATGCCGCAGGTGCTAGGAACTTCAAGAAATGTACAGGCATTGTTCGCGTCTCTTCAGCGTGTATGTACTGTGCAGACACGCGTAGTTGTCCTTTGGCAAGCATGGGGCTGGCGTCCGTCATTACGTCTTTTGCGCTGGTTACGTTTAGTGCCGCAGGAAATGGTAGTGCCCAATGGTTTTTCAGCGGCCAATGTACAAGAATTTTTAGCCCTCGCGAACTTTGAAACAATAACGGTTGATGGGGGCTTATTGTTCCCGTGGAAGCTCCCACTGGTCAGCTGGTTTTACAATTCTGTTATTGGCACACTGCCGATAGTCCACTGGTTTGGGCTTATGCGTTGGGCTGTTGCTCGGCCGCTTGTCTGTGCAGAAACAGAAAAGGCTTCTGTAACAGGCCCGAGCGTGTCCGTGATAATCCCCTGTCGTAATGAGCGGGGTAATATTGAACGGGCGGTGCAAGAATGTCCGCAGATGCAGGCACGCCTCGAAATAATCTTTGTTGAAGGTGGTTCGTCAGATGGAACACTGGAAGAGATCTACCGCGTGCAAAAGGCCTATCCTGATCGCAATATTAAAGTGCTTGCACAAACGGGCAAGGGAAAGCGCAACGCCGTTGAAGTTGGATTTGCAGCGGCAACGGGTGACATTCTGATGATTCTTGATGCTGACCTGACCGTGCGACCTGCAGATCTTGTACTTTTTTACCAAGCGCTTGTTGAAGGGAAGGGCGAGTGTATTAACGGCTCACGGCTGGTGTACCCGTTAGAAGCTGGTGCCATGCAGCGGCTGAACTTTTTAGTAAATCATACTTTTAGCTGGATAGTCTCATGGTTATTGGGGCAGCGGGTGACCGATACGCTCTGTGGTACAAAAGTCTTTTATCGCCGTGATTATGAGCGTATGGTGCAGGCAGGTAACTTCTTTGGTGACAAAGATCCGTTTGGTGATTTTGATATGCTCTTTGGCGCTGCGCATGCGAACTATAAAATTGTTAACGTGCCTATTTGCTATTACGCACGGCAGTATGGAACTACGCAGATTGGTGAGCCGTGGTCATGGCGGCGCTTTGCGTACGGCTGGGTATTGCTCAAATTGTGTTGGCGTGGATTTAGAAAACTTAAAGTACGCTCATGAACATATCGCCGCAGGTGGTGCGTAATTTTTTGGTCTATGCATTCGGTGGGTCGCTCGGCAAAGCGGTTGCGCTTGCGCTGATGCCCATCTCTTGGTGGTATCTTACGCCTGCGGATTTTGGTCTCTTTGCCCTCTGTAATAGTTTTATCATGATCATAGGTATTGTTGTTGCCTTTGGCTTACGACAGATTTTATGGCTTGAATTTTATCACAAAACGTCCCAAGAGCGACGGGCGATGGTCAATGATATCATTGTGCTCTATCTTGCGCTTTCATTGCCGGTGCTTGGATTATTGGGCGTTAGCGCACCGTGGATTACTCCGTGGTTGTTTGGTACGTACCCGCACATAGAGCTTATCTTTTGGGTAACGTTGGCCCACTGCTTTTTTGTCCTCTTTGCAGAGCTGTTTACCCAAGTGTTAATCTCGCAAAAGCGAACGCACGATATGTTTTGGATTACGGTTGTGAGTTCGGTTGTTTTAGTGATTGTATCACTTATCTTATTGACGCATGGTGCTGGCGTGCTCGGGTTGCTTGTGGGGCAACTGATGTCACAACTATTTATTTGTGTAGTCGGCGCTTGGTACTACCATAAGCGCCGCATGATACATGATGTTGAATTTAAGCGCGTAAAAACATTGTGGAAACAATATCTGTTTGACGGGTTCCCATTTATTCCATCGCTGATCTCTGTGTGGGTTTTAAATGCAAGTAACCGCTGGGTATTAGCTTCGTTTTGTACGCTTACTGATGTGGGTATCTATGCGACCGTTGAGATGGTGGTTACGGTTTTTCAGTTACTGCTCGTGCGTCCGTTTAGCCAAGCCTACGTGCCTGACTTTTTTGAACGGTGTGCCACCGAACGGTGCTCCACCGAACGGTGTGCCACCAATGCTGGGCAAAGCCAACAGATTCATGCGCAGCATCGCCGATTACTGTGGATAGTGCTTGGCGGCTTAACGGTACTTGTTACCGTCGGTTTTTTTACGCTTCGTTCGTACGCTCTTGTCATTTTGCCTATCGCCTATCGGGCCGCGGTCCCCTACACACTTGCAATGGCCTACAGTCAGATTTTGTATGTTGGGGTGGCCTTTAATTCTTGTTACATTCAGTTTTGCAAGAAAACCTATTTTATCAGTGGTTCACTGGTGGCAACAGCGCTTATTAATCTGGGGCTCTCGATTGTTGGTGCGCGTGCTTGTGGCCTGTGGGGATTGATGGGGGCATTATTGTTTTCTTCGACGTTTTATTTTATGTTGACCTACTGGTATGACAGGTACTTGCAACGTTCAATACAGAGAGGGTAATCTATGAAGCTATATGTATTGGTATTCAGTTTATTGTCAGTGATTGGTCTGCGTGCACATGATGGTGCATACGACGTTGATCTCATTGTTTTTAGTAAAGACCGTCCTCTGCAGCTCTATGCATTTTTTGATTCGCTTGCACAGCATGCCAAGGGGTTTCATAAAATTACCGTACTTTGTCATGCTAAAAATGAACAGATCGCTCGTGCATATGAGCAAGTACGACAAGCGTTTCCTGTTTTTGAATTTGTACATCAGTCCCGCGAAAATCCCCGCCGTGACTTTAAGCCTCTTCTCTGCTCATTAGTTGATCACTCCCATGCAAAGTATATTATCTTTGCTGTCGACGATATTATCGTGACCGATTCGTTTGATATCCAAGAATGTGCCAAACTTTTGGAACGAACAAAAGCGTACGGCTTTTATTTGCGCTTGGGTAAAGATATTTCCGGCTGTTTCTCAGAGCATCGTGAAACGGGATTACCGCACTTGTATCCTGTAGAAGGTGGCGTTGGTGTTTTATGGCAATTTAACACTGGTCAGGGTGATTGGCGTTATCCAAATACGGTTGATATGACCCTCTATCCAAAAGGTATGGTTGCTCAGGTCTGTCATCAACTAAACTATCATTCGCCTAATACGTTTGAAGGGGTTTGGTCCGGGCAGGCAAACATGCGTGCATATGGGCTCTGTTTTGAAACTTCAAAAATGATAAATATTCCCTTGAATCTTGTACAAACTGATTGGAAAAATCCGATCACTAATACGTTTACGGCAGAGCAGTTGCTGGAACTGTTTGAAAAGGGATACAAGATGAATGTTGCAGCGTTGCATGCGTTTCCACACAAGGCTCCCCATGTCGCCGCCGTGCCGACGTTTGTAAAGCGATGAAGGAATCGTTTGTGTCGCGTTTAGCTTTTAACTGATCAAGTTTGGCAGTTCTTTCAGTGCTTGTTCAAAGGGAATGGCCGTGATATTGCCATGATACTCTTTGTGGTGTCCGCAGAATATGTAGTGCAACTTTGCTTCTGGATAGTCTTGCCCAAATGCTTTAAGACCTCTCAATGACTGGCTTGAAACATGGTTTGAGTGTTTGATCTCAAAGGCATGAAATCCGTGGGGACCGAGAATGATAAAGTCGACCTCTACCCCTGACTCAGTTCTCCAAAAGTGGATTTTGTAATCAAGGTTGAGATAGTCGTTAATTGCTTGGAGGGATTGCAGGAAGAGTGTCTCGAGCCCAGCGCCTTCTATCTCGGCTCGTGCATCGATAATACTTGTTGGACGGGCGCTTCTGTAGACTCCTGCATCAAAAAAATAAAATTTTTGATGAGCGATCAGTTTACGCTTAGCTCGCTTAGAAAAGACATCGATGCGTGTTGCAAGCAAAAGATCTTCTAATATATTGAAGTAGTCAGCCACTACCAGGCGACTAAGAGATACTTCACGTCCGATCTCGGAATAATTAAGTGTGTTTCCTTGAGAAAAACTTGCTGCTTCTAAGAATCTATTAAATCCCGACAGATTTCTGGTCAAGCGTTCTTGCTGTACTTCTTGGTTGATGTAGATTTGCAAGTAGTTTTTGAGGTAATTTTGCGGATCTTTATCGGTGATTGCTGTTGGAAGTAGCCCGTTCTCAAGGGCGCGAGCTAAATTAAAATCGTCGCCAAGTTCTTGGATAGTTAACGGGTGCATGTGGTAGACTCGTGCTCTTCCTCCAAGGAGATTGACGCCTTTTTTGCGAAGACTTCTTGCGCTTGAACCAGTGAGAATAAACCGTATCTTTTGGTTTTCAATCATTCGATGAACTTGGTTCAAGAGCTCTGGAACCCTTTGGATCTCATCAATGATTACCCAACCCTTATAATTTTTTGGTACGAGGTTAGTCTCGAGGCGACTTGGATTTCTGAATAATTCTGTGTAAACCTTAACATCTAAGAGATCAATATAAATAGCCTCAGGAAGATTGGTTCTAAGCCAAGAGGTTTTTCCGGTTCCCCGAGGGCCAAAGAGGAAAATACTTGGTTGGTCTTCAAGAGGTAGCTTTAACATTCTCGTGTATATGACTCTAGGATTCATACTTGTAGACCCTTTCGAAACAGGAGAGAATTTGAGAAGCGTAGGCTTAAGTCCGTTTAATATCGGTTCTTGATATGTCTACCATCATATTTTGCCGGAATTTGATGGTAAGAGCAACAGAAATCGGATATTTTTATAAAAATTCGGCAATTTGATACTGAAGGCATCATATTCCGACGGTTTTTGATGTTTTGCGCATCAGAAACCGGTAAATCGTCTTTTTCCAGGATGGGTGCTCGGTTGGTAACTCGGCTTCACCTATTGAAGCGATTTCTGTAACCTAAGCTAAGACATGCAATCGAAGCCCAGAAGAAATTGTTATTCTTTAGCATCGTAAGTTACAGGGGGTTTATCGCTATGATCGTTTCTTGGTTTTTCCGCATATACGCATCAATTGCTAAGTCCTGGTACTATATGCGTCTCATTGACCAACCGGGCATGCGGCCAAAGCGGGTTGGCGTCCAGTGGGACCTTCCTCAACTGCCCCTCATTGTTATTATGACTGCGTACAACAATAAACAGTATGTAAAACGATCGCTCGAATCAGTTCTTGGACAAGCGTACGAACGGTACATGATTATTTATATTGATGATTGTTCAACTGACGGTTCTTTTGAAGTTGCGCAGGAAGTGGTCAAGAAGCATCCCGAGTTTTATCGAGTAAGGTTTACTAAAAACGATGTTCGTAAAGGGAAATTGGCGAACATCTACAACGCCATACATACTTCCGAGTATTTTGTGGGAGTAAAAGGGAAACCGAGTGAATGCATTGTTGTTGAGGTTGACGGTGATGACTATCTGAGCGACGTCTATGTTTTGGGGACCATTAATACGGTCTATCAGAAGACCGGTGCTTTGGTTGTGTATGGTTCCTATGAAAATTATAAGCAAGACAAACGTGATGACTATACCGAGGTCTTTTCTCAGGCAACGCCATTCTGGGTCAAAGTGTGTGGCCTTTTTAGAAAGTACCCATGGGTCTATTCAGGTGTTCGTACATACCGCGCTGAATTATTTAAGCAAATTAAGCGGGAAGATCTGTGCACCAAGCATCCCCGTTTTGAAGGTCAATTTTTCCCGGTCAGTCACGATGCGGCAATGTTCTATCCCATGCTTGAAATGGCAGCTGAACGGGTGGCATATATTCAACAGTCACTCTTATGCCGTAATATCGATTCTCCTATCAACGACTATAAGGTCTATTCCCCTGAGATAAGAAAAGAGATGCGGCAAGAGATTGCCAGGGGACGTTCATATTATCAACGCTGATTCTTTTTCCCGTCAAGCATTGCACTTTAAGGTCGTTTTACAGTACGGTAACATATGAGAGCACAGGGCACGCAGCCTAAAGCAAAAAAAAATATTATTCGCAAAAAAGGCGAATAGGGGCCTGCCCTACGTAGCCTTGGCGAAGACAGGGGGAAGTATGAATCGAGTAGATCTTCGCGAGTTAGCGATCTGTCATTGTAAACCGTCACTGACGCTGTTAGTTTCTTGTGAACATGAACGCTCGAAGGTAGGGCGTCGGGTTGAGAAATTACACCATATGTTCGGCGCAGCGATGGAACAGATCAAAAAACAGTATAACGAACATGAACTTGCAGGCTTTGTGCAAGAGCCGCATCTGCTGGAATCGCAGATCGAAATTGATGATCCAACCTGCGAAAGCGTCGCAATCTTTGCGAACAAAACAATTGCGCGTGCTTACGCTCTTCCCTTTGATCTCCCTGACACCACGATTATAAACAATATGTTTGGCTGCTTTGAAGTTCAGAAAGTTCTCAATAGAATTCCCCGCTATTGGCTTTTGGTAATTCGTAATCAAGTTCCCTATCTTTTTGAAGGGTATGAATCTGCTGTAACAGAAGTGGTTCATCGCCACACCAGTTGGCAGGGAGAAGAGGCTTTTGACGCGCAAGATTTAGGCGGGCTTGTGTGTGATTTGCCGACACAACAGTGGGGTGCGCAATGTCGCTACCAAAGCATAGAAGAATTTTATGCAAAGCTTGATGCGTATTTACGCCACTTTCTTGAAGTTGATAAACTCCCACTCGTGCTCTTGGCAGCAAATGATGACATTGAACAATTTAAGAAGCACTCTGCGTACGGTAAGCAGGTGCTTGTTTCTTCTGAAATGGTAGCACTTTTGTCCCAAGCACAGATGGCAAAAATGATGTGGCCATCTGTTAAAAAGTATTATGACCACCAAAGAACGCAACATTTACATCTTATGCGAGAAGCATGTGAAGCGCATATGTGTCTCACTAATGTTGCTGATATTTGGAAAGCGTTACACGAAGATAACGTTCGCATGCTGTGTGTTGAAGAGCAGTTGCATCAAGCTGCGTGTGAAGATCTTGCTCATGCAAAAGTAACGGTAAAATCCTCGTGTGGTTCTTTGCGGTCGATTGATATTATTGACGATATTCTTGAACTGGCAATCAGCAAAAATATATCAGTGTCGCTCCATCCGAAAGACGCGCTTTCGGCGTACCACGGTATTGTTGCCCTTATTCGAGAGTAAGAGGAAATTGGCGCGCAAGCTTTTCGACTTCGCTTGCAAGCATGCCGAGCTTTGCAGGGTTTTCTGTATTCTGCAGAGTTTCATGAATGAGTTGGGCGAGTTTTAGCATCTCGTGCTCTCCCATCCCGCGGGTAGTCATTGCAGGGGTTCCAAGTCTTAGTCCACTGGTAACCGATGGCTTTTGTGGATCGGCAGGAATGCAGTTACGGTTTGCCAAAATACCAACAGATTCTAATGCTTTTTCTGCTTCAAGTCCCGTTATGCTTTTATTACGCAAATCAATACTCAGTAAGTGATTGTCGGTGCCACCACTCACCAGTTTATAGCCTAATGCTTGCAGTGCGCATGCAAGGGTGTGAGCGTTAGCAAGAACGTGGCGTTGATAGGTACAAAATGCTGGTGTTGCGGCTTCGCCAAATGCAATTGCTTTTGCCGCAATACTATTGATACAGGGGCCTCCCTGAATACCAGGCATAACAGCACGATTAATTTTTTCTTGAAATGCAGCGGTGCACAAGATTCCCCCGCCACGTGGGCCACGCAGCGTTTTATGAGTCGAGAAGGTGACGACATCAGCGTACGGTACTGGGGATGGATGGAGCCCTGTTGCGACAAGCCCGGCAATGTGAGCAATATCGGCAAGAAAGAAAGCGTTAACGCTTTTGGCGATCTGGGCAAAGCGGGCAAAGTCGATGGTGCGGGAATAGGCAGAAGCGCCGGCAATAATCAGTTTTGGTTGATGCTCGTGTGCGCATTTCTCAATAGCATCATAATCAAGCAGTTCTGTTTCAGGGTCAACCCCATAGGTATGGGACTGATAAAAGGTGCCCGAAAAACTTATTGATGTCCCATGGCTTAAATGCCCCCCCGCCTTTAAGTCCATACCTAAAATCGTGTCCCCGGGTTTAAGAAGGGCAAATAGTGCGGCCATATTGGCCTGTGTTCCCGAGTGGGGCTGTACATTGGCATGCTCTGCATTAAACAGCTTTTTACAGCGCTCGATCGCAATGCTTTCAATAGAGTCAACGATCTGGCAACCAGGGTAGTACCGTTTGCCCGGGTACCCTTCGGCGTACTTTGAGGACAAAAGAGAACTGAGTGGCGCTCGAACCGCTGCGTTGGCATAGTTTTCTGAAGCAACCAGGTTTACGGTGGCGTTGGCCTGGGTGGCCTGTGCTTGGATAAGATTATTGATGCTAGGTTCGGGAGTCATACACTGTCTTTGTAGATAAATTTGTTGAATTGACGGGGATGCTATACACTGAGTCTACTATGAATAATACTAAACAACCTCAAAAAGCAAGGCAACTGACCAGTTCTCAGGTGGACAACTCCCCAGAGGACACTTCTTCAGAAGACAGTTGCCAACTGAACCGGTATGTCGCCTTATGTGGGATCGCCTCCCGCCGAGGTGCTGTTGCCCTTATTGCGCAGCAGCAGATCTCTGTCAATGGAAAGATCATTACAACCCCAGGTTACCGGGTCCAAGAAGGTGACGTCGTTCGCTATAAGAAGAGAATTTTGCGTCCCGAGCAGAAAGTCTATGTCCTGCTTAATAAACCATCAGGCTATATAACGACGCGCTCTGACGAAAAGAATCGCCCGACGGTCCTTGATCTTCTTGGCCGTTCATTTGATGCTTATCGTCTCTATCCGGTTGGTCGTCTTGATCTGACCACGACTGGCGTATTGCTTTTGACCAACGATGGTGATGCTGCCCAGAAGCTTGCACATCCATCCAAGAAAGTAGCCAAGATTTACGTCGTAAAACTTGACCGTCCCTTTAATAAAGAGGATTCGCCACGGCTGCTTAAAGGGATTCGCTTGGACGATGGACCTGCTCATGTGGATAGTCTGTTTCAACATAGCCCACAAGTAGTTGAGGTAACAACCCATAGTGGTCGTAACCGAATTGTGCGACGCTTGTTTGAGTATTTGGGATATCGGATCAAATCGCTTGAGCGTACTTCGTTCGCGGGTTTAAACACGCGCGGTTTGCCGCGTGGTGGCTGGCGAAGACTCACGGGGAGTGAGATCAAACGCCTCGGTATTTAAGGTTTTTTCCTCAATTGCTTTTTCCAGGTCTCTCTCCTATACTGAAACAATAGAAGAACGTCTAAAAACTGCTTATTTCAAGGGTGTGATCGTGATTTTAGCTTCAGATATTAAAAAAGGTACAAAGCTCCTCATTAAAGATCAGCCATTTATGGTTGTTGATTATCAGCATGTTAAGCCGGGAAAAGGTGGCGCCTTTCTGCGTACGAAGATGAAAAATATGATCACCGGTCTGATGCACGAAGAAACCTTCCGCAGTGAAGAAAAGATCCCAACTCCTGACCTTGAATACCGCGATATGCAGTATTTATACAGTGAAGGTGCTCTGTATAATTTTATGGATCAAGAAAATTTTGAACAAGTTGCTCTTGATGAAGGTCACTTGGGAGAAGTGATGAACTTGCTCCAAGAACAAATTATTTATACGGTTATGTATTTCAAGGGCCAGCCAGTAGCGGTTACCCCTCCAACTTTTATGGAAATGCGTGTTCTTGAAACGGTTCCAGGAGTAAAGGGTGATACAGCTCAAGGTACCCCAATGAAACCAGCCAAAACAGAAACAGGTTTGACTGTTCAAGTTCCTTTGTTTGTTAATGAAGGCGATATTGTTAAAGTTGATACTCGTGACTTGCGTTATATTGAACGCGTAAACAAAAAGTAAGGAGTATCTTCATGAGTTGCCCAGAAGATGATATGCAAGGGCCTATTGCGCCCGAAGATGGTATAGTACAATGCGATGCGCTTTCGCCTCGCGACCAACGTGCCGCTATTTTTCACCTCTTGTATTCCATAGATTCACTTGCCTATGAGGTAAGTCTGGAAGCGATTGTTGATAATATGTCACGTGGCTTTCAATGTGTGGTTGCTGTTGATGGACCACTATTTGAAAAAGCTCGCTCAATTATTGAACAGCGAGAAGAGCTTGATACAGAGATTAAACCGCTGTTACATAACTGGCGTTTTGATCGTCTTGGAACTTGTACGCGCCTTATTCTGCGTATTGCGATTTGGGAATTTCTCCATTCTGACTTAGACCCTTCGGTAATTATTAACGAAGCGGTTGAGCTTGCAAAATGTTTTGCAGAAGCTGATGCCCATAAGTTTATTAATGGTTTGCTTGATGAATGGGCTCGGAACCATGGCAAGATTATGAATGAAAAACCGTCTGCCGAAGAGCCGTCTCCTGCTGATACTCCAGAAACGGATAAAGCAGAATAAGAGATAAGAAGCTAAAAAAATAAAGCCTGCGTGTGAACTTTGTGTTTCATACGCAGGCTTATCTTTTGTGTTCAGTGAGAAGGTTCGATTAGAAACCGAGCTTATGTTGTATCTCTTGGACAAAGAGTTTGTCGCTGATGAATCCTGTTTCATGGGCGACCAGTACGCCTTGCTTAAAGTAAAGACGAGCAGGAATGCGATCTACTTTGTAGCCATCAATAATGGCCATCAACTCATCAGATTCAAGAAAATTAAGAGTGTAAAAAGAAATTTTGCTTCCCAAAGATCCTTGTGCTACCCGTTCAAAAATTGGTTTGAATTTACGGCAGGCTGGACATTCAGGTGACCAGATGTCGACAATAACGGGAATGGCGCTGTTCAGTACTTTTGCTGTAAATTCGCTTTGATTTGCAAGCGGGAGGGCTTTGCTGTTAATTACGGTTGTGAGAGCGAGGGGGAAGAGTAACAATGAGAGGGAATGCTTAATCATACAGGTCCTTTCTGGTGGAGAAAACTACTTTAGGAAAGCCTAACAACTTTTCCGCCAACTGGCAAAATTCAGTCTCGTGCGAATCGAATCAGTTCTGCAATCAGGTATAAGAGAGAATAACTCAAACTCTCCCAAGATACCGCTCGAATGTGTTATAGCTAAATAAGGGATAGGAGACTATTTTTAGGGAACATAGGGGGAAGTGTGAAGAGTTTATATGCTCTCGTCTTGGGGGCAGTCTTTTGTTGTACATCTGAAATGAGTCTGGGAATGGCGGCAACACAAAGGCATAATGTGCCGGCACATGTTGAAGTCCAGCCGATACCACAATCACAAGTGCCTGTGGTGCATGCAGCTGTTCCAAATCAACAACAATCTGGGGTAAGATTAGACCCATTTATGCAACATTTATTACCAATGCTTTTACGCAAGCAGGAAATGGCTCGGGGTCATGCAAGTGTTGAAGCACTTTCTCTTGCTGATAGCAATGCTGTAGCGCTTTTAAGCGGGAAAAAATTGTATGTATGGGATGAGCAGGGGACTAAAATAAACCTCAGCGAGATAGCTGATTCTTTTATAACAGCGATTGCAAGCCATGGACAGCAGTTTGTTGTGGGAACAGCTGATAACGGTGTTTTTGTATTGAACGTGGCTCAGGGAACATGTAAAAACTTACATTTTACAGGCAAAAGTAGCGTTGCTGCCTTAACGGCTTCTCGCAATGCTATTGTTGTGACTTCAAACGACAATGCAGTACAGTTACAATTTCCCGATAATCTTTTCACGCTCCAATTTGAGTATCCAATTACTTTGTCTGCTCATGATGGGAAAGAGGCGTTTGTTTTTGGAAATCCTAACCGAAAAGCCGTAACTATTTTTAGACAGAATGCTTCAGAGATTCGAAAGATTCCAGCATTACCTAAAGCGCTTGCGCTTGATATACGAGGTCGGTTGTATGTAGGAGCGGCAACGGGGCAGCTTTTTATTCTCAATGAGCTTGGTAAGCAAGGGATATGGAGCTCTTTTAGTACGGGAACCCAACCTATTAAATGTATTGCTACGTATGATGAGGTTATCCTGATTGCTCATGAGGGAAGTGGGTTGCTCAAAGCCTTTGATTTCAATGGTCATCCGCGATATTCGATTCTCTTGTCACCACAGCCAGTTAAGCAGGTTGCAATAAATGAGAGCGGGGCAATTGTTTGTGTTACCCAAACAGGAAAGCTAAGAACGTGGACGATTGATCCGGCTTTAAGAGAGGCTTTCGTTCCCCTTGCCGTAGAGGAAAAGACGCTTCTGCATGCTCTGATGTTTTTTGCGCAGAAATATGGATTTTCAGAGGAGTCGTTTTTAGAGCGGTATCCGCAGTATCAAGGGCGTATGGAGGATATACCGCAAGTTTTTAGGGACAAGCTAAAAAAAGAGTATCCAATCATGTATTCTTCGCAGGGAGTTCCTGCTTTTGCTTCGGGGCGGTTGATGTCTGTTAGAGGTAGGATTAACCGGTATTTGCTCAGGATGCAGCGGTTTGCACAAGGGCATGCTGAGCTGACAACCGGAGCTATCATAACGATTGTCTATCTTGCGCTGTTTCAACGGCCGGTTATTCGAAAGACTTCTGACACGTTTATGGCGTGGTTACGTAATCTCTGTGGAATGGGTAGGAAAACAAGGTTTTGGATCTTTTGATTTAAACCTTGGAAAGAAGCCCATAGTTGTCCTTGCAATAGTTACGTTTTGCAGACTGAATCAGCTTTATTGACAAAGTGTTATTGATGGATAATCTGTTAAAAGACGGGTTTTCCAAATGTCTTTATCGGTAGGTGCATGTTACCTGGCATTGTGAGAACGCTGCAGCAATTCTTAATCTTAGGGTTGGGCTTTTCATGAATATGTTGTTCGGAGATTCTATGCGAGATACCGATTTCTTGTTTTTAAAGGTTTCTGTTTTTTCCCAAACATTATTGGCTTTAAGTGGACCCTTGTGGGGCTGCAACCAACAGGCTGCCCTGAGAGACGCTCGACTTGTTGCGCCTGAAAAAGTACAAAAATCTGAAAATGAGATTAAAAAACAGCTTGCTGAACGTAGGGTTCGTTTTCAAGCCCTTGTTGTACCCGTCTTGCGCGGTGCTTTGCCGCCAGCCAACGGAGGCGAACGGCTTGAACAGATAGAAGGAGCAGAGCAGGATATTACCTATCTTATCGTTATGCCTGATCATCTGGACCTTGGTGCTAAGGATATAATTAAAGAGTCTGATTCTGAAATGTTTACAGGGTATCAATTTAAAGAATTAATGCATGGAAGTAATGAGAAAAACGCACAAGGAATCAGCGTGTATCCTGGCAAACATCCGCGCGGGCATAGTCTTTTGTTAGTTCGCGTAGTAATTGGGAATAACAACGCAAATGAAGAAGGGCGTGATGGCAGGCATTCTTATTACTATGAAATTGATCACTTTCACCAATTGATGCAGAATGTCGAAGCTCGAGAGCCTCACGATGACAATTTCTTGTTATGTAAAAATCAGGACAAAATTTGCTATTTCAGCTGTAGGCCGGGCGCAAAACGTTTTGCGTATGCAGGTTCTTTCCTCGACCTGAAAGCCGCGGCATCGCGAAATGATGGATTGTACAAAGTCTTGCGTGATAATGGCTATAATATGGGCAAGCTTGATAGAGTACTTGCTGTGGTGCGCAAGGGAGAGGCGCAAGAGCGCCAGGCTGCTGAGCCGCTCGAGCAAGATTTGCCTTTGTTACATCCTGTTGTTAACCCAGCTCCCTTGCCAATTCAACAACCACAAGTAATGCGACTTCAGGAACCCCTTCCAGCGCAGCCACGCATTCAACAAGTTCCTCCTCCTGTAGTGCCGATAGCTCCTGTTGCTAATCCAGCTCCCCTGCCGATTCAACAACCACAAGTAGTGCGACTTCAGGAAGCCGTTCCAGCGCAGCCGCGTATTCAACAAGTTCCTCTTCCTGTGGTGCCGATAGCTCCAGTACCTGCTGATAATCTCCATTCGCAATTACGTGAACGGCGTAAAAATTTTGGAAAATGGCTATTAACTCTAGGAGCTCCTGTGCTGTTGGCGTTTTGCCATGGGGTACTTAATAATTTTTTAGCACGCAAAACTGGTTATGGACTAAAAAGATTCACGATTATTCAGGTTCCGTGGCATGAAAGATTTTTGGGGACGATCGTTTATCCTTTGCACATGATGCTTTTTAAAGCGCTTTTAGACTTGAGTGGTCCGTTTCCTCGAGATGCGCATTGGAATGAAAAGGTGTATGACAGCATTGCTTTAGCGTCGGTGTATTTCATGTCTGTTGGTTGTATTGAAGAATTAGCCGAATATATTCCTCTCCCTGGTTATCAAGGAGTAAGGATGTATGCTGCTCCTGGTAGTCCTGAGCGATTTCATCAATATAATCTTGCTTGTTATAGTGGTGCGGCTTGTGCTGTTCTTGTAGTTCCTGCTTTCATTGCTCACGCTGGACATGAGATGTGGGCTGGTGTGCTTTCGTTATTATATCCGTAAAACGATGCTACCATTTGCTCTTCGGCCCTCCCCTTAGTATCCTGATCAAGAATAGATGAGGATATGAAGATTAAAGGGGTAAAAATGCCTTTTATTGCATTTCTATTAGTATTTTTCATTTCATCCGATTCCTGGACGGCTTCTCAGAGTTTGTCCCTATCTGATTGCGCTCAAGTTGAGACTAAGCGGCAGAAGGAAATCCGCGAACAGTTTTTCCCTGGCGAGAATCAGCGACGTTTTGATTCTTATCTTGATATTACGAATCTCCCGCATGATACCCTTGATATTGTGAGGGGCTACTTACGTGATGACCGGGATTTCTGGGTTGCCTCAGTGCAATCACAGGTAGTTTCTGAAGAGGGAGCGGTCAACGCTTTTACCGTTGGAACCAAAGAGGCTCTCTACGCTGTCTTTGTGATGGCGGACCATTCGCTTAAAGTTCAAAAAATAACTTCCAGTGGGGCACAGAGCATAGCCACGTTGCGTGGCTGTCGTGCGCCTGTATGTTGTGTCGCCATTTCTCCCGATGGAAAATATCTGTGCGCCGCAGACGATAGATACCTTAAGATCTGGGACTTGCACACTCATGCATGCAGAGCAACGCATTGTAGTTGTCTTAAACCTTTTTCTCGCATGGAATTTGTAACCGAAGGTAATGATGCTTTTTATCTGATAACGCACAATAATGGAGATAACAGAATCGACATGCTTCTTCCGCGTATTGGGGAGGTGGCGTTTGTTCGAAACGCTCAAAATGAAGATCACTCGTCCTTGTATTCTATTGATGACTTACGTCGTAATGAAGTTGCGTTCACATTCCAGGATTTGGGTACTGGGAGGGCTCTTGTGGTCACGGAGCATCGTTGCTCTGTGTATGATCGAAAGCATTGGGAATTTCAAAATGCTCATCGTTCTCTGCAAGAACTTCCAGAGTATCTCTTGGCAGGACGTATTTCGGAAACCTATCAAAATAGGTTGTTTGTCCTTACTGAACAGGCGTTGTATACCTATTATTTTGATTGCACAAAGCAAGAGTATGCACAATTGCTTTCAAAGCAACCAGTTAAAAAAATACAATTTTCTTTTCCGTCACATGTGATGTTAAGTGATGATGGCCGTTTTTGCGCGGGGATATCAAAAAATTATTTTGATTTATGGGATCTAGCCCATGAGATACGTCTCTATCATGTACCTTTGACCGGGAATCAATTAGTTCAAATTGATAAACTCTTTTTTTCTCCCCAGGGGTATAGCTTTGCTATTGTAGATGATGCAACAAAACAAGTGACCTGCCATTTCTTTGATGCTGAAATAGCGCAGCACCTTTATTCACTTGCATTGGCGGATGCAGAATTTATTCAAAACATGGTTCAGAAAAACGCTTTACCTCTTAATAAGCAAGAGCGCTCTTACTTTGCGACGCTTCCCCTGTGTGTACAAGAGAATCTGAAAAAAACTTGTAAGCCTAATCTGCTTGAAGATCTATCTGAGCAGCAGAAAAGGGTTGTCGATCTTCTGCTTTCAAAGCCCCGCACCGTTCCACCGCACAAGGTGAAACTTACAAAAACGGGGGCGCAAAAGTTTGCGACGTTGCCCTTTGCCTTACAAAATGAATTCGAAAAATCATATGACATCCGTAAGCCATGGGCTTGGTGGAAGAAAACAGCGGTTACTGCGGTGTCAGCGTTAGCTCTTGATTTTCTTGCATCTCGTTTCATAACAAAAAAGCCGATGCTTGCACAATATGCATGGCGCTTTATGGTGGGCTTGGCGGCTGCTTCACAAAAAGTTTTTCAGCACTAAAAGATCTTGCCTTTTCCCCTTCTTATTCTCTTGCATTCATAAAACCTGATGTAGTATGGTTGCCTTCAGAAGCAGTACATTTGTTATGAAGGAGAAGATATGAAAAGGATTTTTCTGGCAGTAGGAATGTTGGGGTTAGTGGTCTCTCTCAATGGTGCATCACGCTCGCTGAGTAAGGCTAAGGGCAATAGGGAGTATTCTGCCGAAAGCTTGCAAGCAATGGGTTTGGAGGCGCGGCTTACGACTATTGGCAATGGGGCTGGTGCAAGGCGGGTACTTAAACCTTGGGCCTATGCCTCTTTTGATATGTCGACAACAGGCCGAGCCCTTGCAGAACGCCTAGAAAGAGAAATTCAAACAACGGTAAATAGGGCAGTTGCCGAGGAAAGCGAAGACGTTATTGTTGGCTGTTGTGTTATGCGTGACAATCAACTCAAGCCCGATACCTGGAGAATTCAGAATATTGATGATCCACTCATTTTTTTTCCTAAAATCGGCAGTGGAGATCTGCTCATGGTCGGTTGTGTGGGTCATGGCGAAGTGAGAATTTACTACTTTCTTGGTGGAAAAGAAGTGAAAGCGTATGATGAGAATGATAAAAAAAATGGGCACTGTTTTCATGATCAAACGGATTTAATTAAAAAAATTAAAGATCATGCCGAGCAGAGCAATGAACAATGTGTTCTTTCAGCGCAAGAGGAGAAAACCCTTGAGACTTTTCCTGAGTCAATGCGTTTAATTTTATCCTTACGATTATCAGGAAGACAGAATCAACAAATAGTGAGCGCTGCGAGCTCTTCTTCTGTTTCTTCACAATCAAGTTCATCTGTGCTCAGTCAGAGTTCATCTTCTGTTGGACAGACAAGTTTATCTGCTGTGTCCCAATCAGCTTCGGCAGTTTCAAGTCAAAACCACATTGCTGTCAATCAGCAACAGGTAGAGGAAATTGCAAAAATTGCTGCAGTGCAGCGAGTACAAAATGAGGTTGAAGCCCGGGTGGTCAGTGATGTTCCTCGAATTAGCGCTATCCCTCTTCGAGCAGGACGTGTGGTGATTGAAGAGCAAAATGCACCAGTACCTGCGCAGCCGCAGGTCGAACTAAATCGCCAAGAAAACCAAGCGCGACTAGAACAAGCGCCTCAAGTACAACAACTTAATCAGCAGCAACAGCTTCCACAGGCAAATCCTCAGCAGGGTAAGTGGGGTTGGAAAAGAAAAACAGCGTTAATTGTTGGAGCAGCTGTGGTAATTGGTTCAGGCGCTGGAGTTGCGGCATTGGGTGTTGCTGGAGCAAAAGCAGTTGCCATAAAAGCAGGTTGTTATCTGGCACCCCACCTCATGAGACAGTTAGGGTGGATGGCAGTAAGGCCATGGTGGTATTTAGGTCTTTAATCCAGCTGAGCTATGAGGGGGACGTATGGAAGCGACATTACGGGAAGTGGTCTATCAAAAAGATTTTTTAAAAACACGGTATTGTGTTCTTGCCGGCGATATTGGAGGAACCAATAGTAACTTTGGTATCTTCGAAATGCGGGGGACGACGCCAACGCTGCTTGTCTCTTTGCATGCGCAGAGCCAACGTGTAACCGATTTTGGTACGCTGACCAAACAGGTGCTTGAGTATGCTCAAAAAAACTATGGCATTGAAATACGTAAAGCCTGTTTTGGTGCAGCTGGTATCAGTACTGCTGAACGAGATTATATTAAACCAACGAATCTCCCGATAGCTCTTGAAGCGCGCGCGATTGAGCAGGCCAGTGGTCTTGAGAGTCTTATTTTAATCAATGACTTTGAGGCGGTAGGCTTGGGAATCGACAGCATTAATCAACAAGATGTTGTTTGTATTAATCGCGGAGTTCCTAAAAAGCATGGCCAAAAGGCCTGTCTTGGCGCAGGGACGGGGATGGGGAAAGCAGCACTCTTGTGGAATCGCCACTTTCATCGGTATCTCCCCTTTGCGTCCGAAGGGGGCCATGCTGACTGTACTGCGCAAACGCAACAAGAGTATGAGCTTTTTAAGTTTATTACGACTGAACGGAATCATGGTTGTCCGGTCTCTTGGGAAGATATTCTTTCTGGCTGTGGAATCAAGCGCATTTATCGGTTTTTAGCAACAGAGCGCTCTTATCCAGAAACGGAGATTAGCAAAGAGATAGAAAGAACCGGCTTTAAACCTGATCTGATTTCATACTACGCCGAGCAAGACAGTCGCTGCGCTGATACATTTGCATTGTATACGACGTTCTATGCTCGCTGTGCAAAAAACTTTGTGCTTGATACGTTAGCGCTGAATGGTGTCTATATTGCTGGTGGTATTGCTGCTCGTAATCTTAATCTCTTTCGTCAGCCCCATTTTTTGCAGGAGTTTATGCGTTGTGGAGCACAGAGCAAAACGTTGCAGGACGTGCCTGTCTATGTGGTTGCTGACTATAATGTAAGCTTGTACGGTGCCGTCGGCTTTTTACAGTTACGCGAGCAGGGTGTTTTGTGAAGATATTGCATACAGCATGCTGTCGTGGTTTTTCCGAAGAAATACAAGCGTTGGATGCTCGTCTTTTGCCAATACAGCAACGTTTGACTGCTGCAATGCAAGAGTTTGTCTACGCAACTCCCGAACAGTTTATAAGCTTGCCCTTTGACGCCAAGCGACTTAAAGCTATTATGCAAGCGGCGCAAGAAAAAAAAGATCTTAAACCCACGCTTGTTGTGCTTATTGGTATTGGTGGTTCAAGTTTAGGTACGCTTGCGGTCTATGAGGCTTTACGTCAAACATGCAGTTGCGATGGTAACGCTGCGCGTTTGCTTTGCGCTGATACAATTGATGGACAGCTCACGAGTACGTTACTTACTGAAATTGAAGAAGAATGGCAGCGTGGTGGCAAAGTGCTGAGTATTGTCGTGAGTAAATCGGGAACGACGATGGAAACGCTCATTAATGCAGCCTGTTGTTTTGAAATCACCAAAAAACATTCTCAAAATTACGCGCAATGGATAACGATTATTACTGATCAGGACTCGCCACTTTGGAAGTTAGGGCAGGCTGAAAAATTTCAACTACTTGAAGTACCTAAAAATGTTGGTGGCCGTTTTTCTGTTTTTTCTGCTGTAGGGCTGTTTCCGCTCGCAGTTTTGGGTGTTGAGGTTGAGCAGTTGTTAGCAGGTGCCCGTGCTGCTGTGCACGGCGAAGTGCATGCACGTACTGCAGGCGAACTTGCTGCGTATGTATATCTGCAGTATGAGCGGGGCCTGCATATGCATGACATGTTCACGTTCGTGCCAGCTTTGTATGCTTGTGGTCAATGGTGGCGACAGTTGGTGGGTGAGAGCTTGGGGAAAGAGCGTGTTGGGCGTGAGCCAGTTGGTATAACGCCAACGGTTTCTTTAGGTACCAACGATTTACATTCGGTCGCACAGCTCTATCTTGCAGGACCTGATGAACGGTTTACGATTTTTATTTCTTGCGAACAGCAAGGAGCTGATGTTGCCATACCCCAAAATATCTTTTCTGAACTTGCCCGGTTGGAAAAGGGGATCTCTGTTGCTCGAGTGCACGATGCTATCTTTGGCGGCGTTTGTGCCGCTTATGAGCAGAAAAAGCGTGCGTTTATGACAATAACGTTTGATGCAATAACGGCACATGAAGTGGGCTATTTTTTACAGCTGCAGATGATGAGCGTAGTCTATTTAGGGGCATTGTTTGAGGTTAATGTATTTGATCAGCCCCAAGTAGAACTATACAAGCAAAAAACACGTCAGCGGCTCGGAGCTTAAGCGCGTTTGCGTTCGGGTAATTCCCGGAGCCGTTCTTCTGCCGTTGCATAGCCAAACAGATACTGTTGAAACCAGAGATAGGTTTTACTCCAAGTTGTTTCTTCTTTTTTTCGATATTCAAGATACTCAAGTGCGCCCTTATAGTATTCATCGCTTATTTGAGCGCTTTGCAGATCAAGTGTAATCGTGAGTTTCTTTTGATCATTTACTTTTTCTTGGGCATAGGAATGAGCTGCCAAGCCTATCCCTTTGAGAATGGCGGTACACACAATACGAATCACGCTCTCATATGGACACTCCATAAGGCTGAGTTGATCAAGTTGCTGATAGGCTAAATCATTTGCTTTGTCTGGTAGTGTTGTTAGAGATTGCGTGATGCCAGTGGTCACAATCTGTGTAACTCTTAAGCGATCGATCAGTGGTTGTGTGAGCGTTTCTGGATAGTCGCGGATGTGTATGAGAAGCCGTCCTAAGAGGAATTTTTGGACCATAAGAGAGTATTGCGTATAGCGTTGGGGATAGATATGGATAATAAAATTACCTGAAGAGCTTACTGTTGCATAACAGGGCCTTGTTTTTAGGGAAGCTTTGGTGCTGTTATTAAGTTCGAAATAGACCGTTGTTTTTAAACCAATCGTTTTTTTGATCTCTTGTATGAGCGTAGTAACCTCTTTTACCAATTGAGGGTAAGCGGCTGCACGAAGTTTGCACATATTGGGGCAAGTAGGGTTGAGGCTTACCGTATCGGTAGCGCTGCTTGGGGTGCTTGAAATACTTGAGCTGCTGCACATACTTGCGTTACTGTTCGTATTTGAACAGAAAGCGACAAGAAAATACAGAAAAGATGTTGAGAATATGAGCTTTTTCATGAAGCGGTTCCTTGTGGGCTCATCTAAGATAATAATTCTTTTCTGTAATCAAGTATCTCAAATTTGAAATAATTTGTCAATTGGTAAATAATGCAGGCAAAAATATACCCGCTTATGCGATATAAGCGGGTAGGATTCTCTTATCGAGTCTTAAGAAAGTCTATAACAATTTGAGACCAGGTTTCCATGAGGTGATATTGTTCGCAGCATGTTGCCAAATCAACCAAAACACCACTTTTATGCTCTGAGCGGATGGTAATATCGGCAGAATCACCGTGTAGGAGAAAGACCAGGCCGGCATGGACTTTGCCGACTTCATTAGAGTCATCATTTAAGAGTCCAATCGGTTCAATGGTGTATGATCCTGTATAGGCAACCTCTTCCTCAAATTCACGGCGTGCCCAGAGGCTCATATCATTGTGGGTAAGGTCTTCAGCCCGGATATGGCCACCGATACCGAGGCTCATTTTACTCTGTAAACGCTGTTCGCTTGCCTGAGCCCTGCGCTGCATCATAAAGTAACTGTCTTTGTAGGTAAAGATCAGGTAGGGGATGATCTGTTTGTAGGTTGGGTCTTGTTCCATGCGTGATCGCGGGAGGAATTCCTTGTTGTTGTCGATCAGCTCTTGGTAGCTTGCCCAATTAATGGGACGCAGGCCGTTCCAGCTTCCTGAAGGGAAGAGGGTTGTTGTTGGTACGACTAAAATATCTTCATCATGCATAAGGGGCATCGTGGGTTGGGAATTCGGGGCTTGTTGTTTTTGAAGCGACATGGTAATCCTTTCTTGTAGCCGGTGTGCAGCATAATCTTTTTTTGACCAGCTTGCTTGTCTCTTTTATACTGACATGAGTGTTAGGGTATCATTTTTCTTAAACGAAAAGGAGTTTCTTGTGAAACGACAACTGTTAGCGGTAGCGGCGTTTTGTAGCATTTTCGTCGGTGCAAGCCAAGTAGTAGCAAATCAATTATTTGTTGATTATAAGGCAATTCTTGACACAATTTACAAAGATATTAGTGGCTATGGTATCCCGCAAAAAGAGACAGAATTGATTAAAAAAGAGGGTGGCGACTCTACCTACGGACAGATTACCTATGAAGGTGCAGCTGTTTTACTTGAACACCTGGCTATTGATGAAAATACGGTCTTTTTTGATTTGGGTAGTGGCACCGGGGCACTTGTCTGGCAAACCTATTTAACCACACCTGCTAAAAAATGTGTTGGCGTTGAGCTTTCAGAAACTCGTTATAAACATGCTAAATCAACAGAACATTTTGCTTCAGACTTGGCACCAGTATGCTTTAAGTTTGAAAGTGATATGCACAGCAAGCTGAAACTTGGTAAAGTTGCATGGCCAGCAAAAAAGACGATGACGTTTAAGCAAGAAAATATGACCAAGACTGACATTAAAGATGCAACGGTCATTTTTATGTGCGCCACCTGCTTCCCTGAAGATCTTATGAAGACGATGACCAATCGCTTTGCTGAATTGAAAGATGGTCTTCGCATTGCAACATTGAAGCAGCTTCCGCCCCATGATGACATGTATCTGATGCAAACATTAACATTACCAATGACGTGGTCAAAAAATTCGCCCGTCTATATTTATGAATTAGATCGTGAACGTAAGAAGCATAAGAAAGATTCTTCAGCTGAAGAATGTGCAATTAAGCATGAAATGCAACCACTTGCACTTGATGAAGCGGTTGAAGAAGATGTTGCTTTTGATGAAGATTAAGATTGCGATTAAAACAATTTTGATGAGCGGGGGCTGTGATGCACTATGACGTGCCAGAAATAGAAAAGAAATGGCGTAGTCGTTGGCAAAAGAAACCAGACTGGGTTGTTCCGCCATCGATTATGGCAAAGAAATTTTATTGCCTCGATATGTTTCCCTACCCTTCAGGGGCAGGATTACATGTTGGCCACTGGCGCGGGTATGTGCTTTCGGACGTCTATGCTCGTATGAAATGGTTGCAGGGATATCAAGTGCTTCATCCTATGGGATGGGATGC